>WFPC01000039.1 GCA_015487785.1 Gammaproteobacteria bacterium
GGGCGTGATCATTGTCGATGAGGAGCATGATGCTTCGCTCAAGCAGCAGGAAGGTTTGCGCTATCACGCCCGTGATATCGCCGTGGCCCGGGCTCATCGCCTGGGCATCCCCGTCGTGCTGGGGTCGGCCACGCCCTCGCTGGAGAGCATGGCCAATGCGCTCGCCGGGCGATTTCACCTGCTGCGTCTGTCACGCCGGGCCGGTGGTGCCTCGCCACCGCGTATCGAACGCCTGGATCTCAAGCATCAGACGCTGCGAGAAAGCCTGGCCGAGCCTCTGTTGCGACAGGCCGCCGAGCATCTGGAGCGGGGTGAGCAGGTTTTGTTGTTTCTCAACCGGCGGGGTTATGCGCCCACCTTGATTTGCCACCAGTGTGGTTGGGTGGGGCAATGCCGGCGCTGTGACAGCCACCTGACCCTGCACCAGGAGGCCGGGCGCCTGCGCTGCCACCATTGTGGCGCAGAATGTCCGGTGCCCCGGCAATGTCCGCAGTGCGGCAATCCCGATATCCGGCCGCGGGGGTTTGGCACCGAGCGCATCGAGGCGGCCCTGCGCGAGTATTTCCCCAGCCATCCGGTGATTCGCATCGATCGAGACACCACTCGCCGCAAGGGCAGCCTGCAGGCACTGTTGGCGCAGGTGCGCAATGGAGAAGGACAGATCCTGTTGGGGACCCAGATGCTGGCCAAGGGACACGATTTTCCCAATGTAACCCTGGTGGCTATCCTGGATGCCGATCAGGGATTGTTCAGCACCGATTTCCGGGCCACGGAACGCCTGGCCCAGTTGATCGTGCAGGTCGCTGGCCGTGCCGGTCGCGGACACAAGCGGGGCCGGGTGGTGATCCAGACCCATCACCCGGATCATCCGCTGCTGGAAACCCTGGTGGAACAAGGCTATCAAGCCTTTGCCCGTAGCGCGCTGGAGGAGCGTCGGCTGGCCGGTTTGCCGCCGTTTCGGCATGCCGCCCTGTTTCGGGCCGAGGCACCCGAGGCGGTCTTGCCCCAGGCTTTTCTCGAGCGCCTGGCCGGGTTTTGCCGGCGGATTTCACCGACGGTGGATTGTCTGGGGCCCGCGCCCTCGCCCATGGAGCGCCGGGCCGGGCGTTACCGTGCGCAAGTATTGTTACTGGCCGAGCGGCGCCAGCTCTTGCACCGCACGGTGGCGCGCTTGCTCGATTACATCGAACAGGAAAAGCTGGCACGACGGGTGCGCTGGAGCATCGACGTGGATCCACAGGATCTCAGTTGAGCGGTGGCAAGTCGGTCAGATCCCAGCGCGGCCTGGCCTCGAAGGCCAGGGGCTCGTGCTGGCCGGCACACAGGCGCCGGTGACCGGCGAAGGCGATCATGGCGCCATTGTCGGTGCAGAATTCCAGGCGGGGGAAAAAAACCCGCGCCCGGCGTTTTGCGGCCATTTCCTGCAGCCGGCTCCGTAGTCGCTGGTTGGCGCTTACTCCGCCGGCCACCACCAGACGGGGGCAGGCGGTCTGTTCCAGGGCGCGGCGGCATTTGATGACCAGGGTGTCGACCACGGCGTCCTCGAAGGCGCGGGCGATGTCGGCCAGGCTGGCCGGGTCGTTGCCGGCTTGCTGCAGTGTGTTGAGGGCAAAGGTCTTGAGACCGCTGAAGCTGAAGTCCAGGCCGGGGCGGTCGGTCATGGGGCGGGGGAACCGGAAGCGCCCGGGGTTGCCCCGTTCGGCCAGGCGGGCCAGGGCCGGGCCGCCGGGATAGCCCAGGCCCAGCAGCTTGGCCGTCTTGTCGAAGGCCTCGCCGGCGGCGTCGTCCAACGATTGGCCCAGTAGCCGGTAGCGGCCAACGCCGTCCACCTGTACCAACTGGGTATGGCCGCCGGAGACCAATAGGGCCACGAAAGGAAACTCGGGGGCCGGTCGTTCCAGCAGCGGCGCCAGCAAATGCCCCTCCATGTGGTGCACGGCCACCGCCGGCACCTGCCATCCCCAGGCCAGGCTGCGTCCCAGGGCGGCTCCCACCAGCAGGGCACCGGCCAAGCCGGGCCCGGCGGTATAGGCCACGCCATCGATGGCGTGCGCGGCGAGATTCGCCTCGTCCAGCACCTGGCGGATCAACGGCAGCAGTTTGCGCACATGATCCCGCGAGGCCAGTTCGGGCACCACGCCGCCATACTCGGCGTGCAGCGCCGCCTGGCTGTAGAGGGCGTGGGCCAGCAGGCCATGCTCGCCGTAGATCGCCACGCCGGTCTCGTCGCAGGAGGTTTCGATTCCCAAAACATTCATGTGTGCCTCTCCGGGCTTGGTTGCGTTCGCTGGGGCAACGCGCTAGAATTCGCGGTTCCTTGCCGTCGCAAGTAGGCTGGTTCCCTGGGTCAATCGTCCGGATTCTAAGGGTTTTTCCCTTTTCTGGCCATGGCTGTTGCGGTCTGCGGGCGCGGTATGACGTAACCGAATTCAGCAAAATTACAGGTAAGACGATTAATGCCATCCGTTAAAGTCAGAGAAAACGAGCCCTTCGATATTGCCCTGCGCCGTTTCAAGCGTTCCTGCGAGAAGGCCGGTATCCTCTCCGAGGTGCGCCGCCGCGAGTACTACGAGAAGCCGACCCAGGTGCGCAAGCGCAAGCAGGCCGCGGCCATCAAGCGGCAGATGAAGCGCACCCTGCGCGAGGCCATGCGTGGTGCCGGTCGGCCCGGTCGAGGCCCGTCCCGTGGCCGTCCGGGGGCACGCTGAAGCCGGTTTCTCCTCCTATCTGCCATGACCGGAGGCAAGTTCAGCAGTCTGAAGGAACGCCTGCAGGAGGCGGTGAAGGATGCCATGCGCGCCAAACAAAAAGAGCGCCTGGGCGTCATTCGCCTGATCATGGCGGCGATCAAGCAACGCGAGGTAGACGAGCGCATCGAGCTGGACGATGACCAAGTGCTGGCGGTGCTGGAGAAAATGGTCAAGCAGCGCCGTGAGTCCATCAGTCAGTACCAGAAGGCCGGCCGCGACGAACTGGTCGCAAAGGAAGCCGCCGAAATCGACATCATAGCCGAGTTCATGCCGGCTCCCCTTGACGAGGCCGAGATCGACCAGGCCATCGAGCAAGCCCTGGCCGACAGCGGTGCCAGCAGCATGAAGGACATGGGCAAGGTCATGGGGCTGTTGCAGTCCAAGCTCAAGGGACGCGCCGACATGAGCCGGGTCAGTCAGAAGGTGAAGACCCGCCTGGGTTGAGTCCCGCCGCCCATTGCCCGCTATACTGAGCGAACCGGCAGCATCAACGGATACCTGCCGGATTTAGACAATCCTGGCAAGGCGAGTGGGAAAATATCCCGTATTTTTCGATCTTTTGAGGTGAATAGTGGGGCTATTTGACGAAAAAGAACGGAAAAACGGAGCTTTTTCCCGCCACCGCGGGAGATTTGCCCTAAACCCGACAAACCCGACGGGCGCCCAGGGGTGACATGGGCGGACAGATACCTCGCAGCTTCATCGACGACCTGCTGGCGCGGGTGGATATCGTCGATGTCATCGACAGCCGAGTGCCGCTGAAGAAGGCCGGCAAGGAGTACAAGGCCTGCTGTCCTTTCCACCAGGAAAAGACGCCCTCCTTTACCGTCAGCCAGAGCAAGCAGTTTTACCATTGTTTCGGATGTGGCGCGCACGGTTCCGCCATCGGTTTTCTGATGGAGTACGAGCGCCTCAGTTTCCCCGAGGCGGTGCGCGAACTGGCCAGGGAACTGGGGCTGGAAGTGCCTCAGGATGCTGCACCTGCCGCCACGCCGGTGGTGGACAAAAACCTCTTCGAACTGCTGGAGCAGGTGGCGCGCTGGTATCGGCAGCAACTCAAGAACCATCCCCAGCGTGAACGGGCGGTGGCCTATCTCAAGCGGCGGGGCTTGAGCGGTGAAATCGCCGCCCGCTACGAGCTGGGCTATGCGCCGCCGGGCTGGAACAATCTCGAGCGATATTTCGAGCCGCGCGGACTTTTGGCCACCGGCATGTTGGTCGAATCCGAACGTCAGTCCCGCTATGATCGCTTCCGGGATCGCATCATGTTTCCCATTCGCAACCGGCGTGGCCAGGTCATCGGCTTCGGGGGGCGCGTGTTGGGCGACGAGCAGCCCAAGTACCTCAATTCACCGGAAACCGAGCTTTTCCACAAGGGACGGGAACTCTATGGGCTCTACCAGGCCCGCCAGTCCGCCCGTGAGCGAGGTATCCTGGTGGTGGAGGGTTACATGGATGTCATTTCCCTGGCCCAGCATGGCATGACCAATGCCGTGGCCACCCTGGGCACGGCCATCACCGGGGATCACTTGCGCGAGTTGATCCGTCATACTCCCCGCATCACTTTTTGTTTCGATGGTGATCGCGCCGGCGAGGAGGCCGCCTGGCGGGCGGTGGAGACGGCCCTGCCCCTGGTGCAGGACGGCCTGGAATTGCGTTTTCTGTTTCTGCCGCAGGGCGAGGACCCCGACAGCATGATTCGTCGATCCGGGGCGGAGGGGTTTGAGCGACTGCTGGAGGAGGCTCGGTCCCTAGGCACATTTTTCATCGACAAACTCAGCAGCCAGGCCGATCTGCGCACCCTGGACGGGCAGGCCCGCCTGATCCGGCTGGCCACGCCCCTGCTGCGCCAGATGCCTGCGGGCAGTCTGCGGGAGCTGATCGTGCAGCGCCTGGCCGAGCGGATACAGCTCGATCCGCGGAACCTGGCGCGCCAGCTCGGCTTGGCCGGGTCTTCTACCGTGGCCCGTCCGCGAGGCCGGAGCGCGGCGGCGGGACAGCGCAAGCCCTCGGCGGTGCGCACAGCGATTGCTTTGCTGCTGGCCCATCCGGAACTGGCCCAGAGCGCTGGCGAGCCGGCTCGCTTTGCCGAGCTGGAATTGCCCGGTATCCAGCTATTGCAGGAATTACTTGAACTTTTGCAGCAAAACCCCAATCTTACTACTGGCGCTATCCTGGAACACTGGAGAGCGCGAGAAGAGGGCCGATATCTCGGTAAGCTGCTGCGGCAGGAATTCCTGGTTCCCGAGGACGGTGTGCAGGCCCAGTTCCAGCATATCCTGGAACATCTGGAAAAACGCACCCTGGAACAGCAGGCGGAACGCCTGTTGCAGAAATCCCGTCACGGCAATCTCAGCAGCGAGGAGAAACAGCGTTTGAATACGTTGTTGCTGGCCCTGCAGGGGCAGGCCAAGACAGCAGAAAGCGCACAGGATTCGGGTTAGGACATAAAATATTTTTAGTGTATACTACCCCGCTATTTTTTCAGGCATCAGAACCGGTACCGATCATTGGACATGAACTCAGAACAGCAGTCACAAATTAAGCTTTTGATTGCAAAGGGGAAAGAGCAGGGCTTTTTGACCTACCGCGAGGTCAACGACCATCTTCCCGACGAAATCGTCGATCCGGAGCAGATCGAAGACATCGTTGCCATGATCAACGACATGGGGATTCCCGTGCATGAGGTGGCGCCGGACGCCGACGCCATTCTCATGACCGACGCCTCGGTGGCCGACGAGGACGTGGCCGAGGAGGCCGCCGCCGCCCTGGCTACCGTCGACAGCGACTTTGGTCGCACCACCGACCCCGTGCGCATGTACATGCGCGAAATGGGCACGGTGGAACTGCTCACCCGCGAAGGCGAGATTGCCCTGGCCAAACGCATCGAGGAAGGGCTCAACCAAGTGCTCAGTGCCCTGTCTTCCAACCCGGCCACTATCAGCGCCTTTCTCGAACTGGCGCAGAAGATCCAGGACGAGGAGGCTCGCCTGAGCGATCTCATCGTCAGCTTCCACGACCCCGAGGCCAGCGACGAGCTGCCCCCGGTGGGCGGCGCGGCCGCCAGCGACGACAGCGACGAGGCCGAGGTGGTGGATACCGGCCCCGACCCCGAGGAAGCGCGCGAACGCTTCGCCAGATTGGACAAGCTCTATAAGAAATATCTCAAGACCCGCGAAAAATACGGGCCGCACGACAAGAAGACCAAGAAGGCATCGCAGGCCGTCAGCGAATGTTTTCTTGAATTTAAGCTGGCGCCGCGTTTCGTCGACCGCGTGGTGGCCGAGTTGCGCCAAGTGGTGGACAACGTGCGCACCCACGAGCGCGCCATCATGAATATCTGCGTGCGCCAGGCGAAAATGCCGCGCAAGGAATTCATCAACTCCTTCCCCGACAACGAAACCAATCTCGCCTGGGTGGATGCCTATATCGACAGTGACGAGCCCTATGCCAAGGTGTTGGTCGAACATGCCGAGGAGATTCGTCGCGCGCAGCAGAAGCTGGCCCAGATCGAGGAGGAAACCGGCCTGCTCATCAGCGAACTCAAGGCCATCAATCGGCACATGTCCATTGGCGAGGCCAAGGCCCGCCGGGCCAAGAAGGAAATGGTGGAGGCCAATCTGCGCCTGGTGATTGCCATTGCCAAGAAATACACCAACCGCGGCTTGCAGTTCCTGGACCTGATCCAGGAAGGCAACATCGGCCTGATGAAGGCGGTGGACAAGTTCGAATACCGGCGTGGCTACAAGTTCTCCACCTATGCCACCTGGTGGATCCGGCAGGCCATCACCCGCTCCATTGCCGATCAGGCGCGCACCATTCGCATTCCGGTGCACATGATCGAGACCATCAACAAGCTCAACCGCGTGTCGCGGCAGATGCTGCAGGAGATGGGGCGCGAGGCCACCCCGGAGGAGCTGGCCGAGCGCATGGACATGCCCGAGGAGAAGATCCGCAAGGTGCTCAAGATCGCCAAGGAGCCCATTTCCATGGAAACTCCCATCGGCGACGACGAAGATTCCCATCTGGGCGACTTCATCGAAGACCAGAATATGTTGTCACCCAGCGATTCCGCCACCTTCGAGGGCTTGCGCGAATCTACTCTCAGCGTGCTGGAGGGCCTGACCGCGCGCGAGGCCAAGGTGTTGCGCATGCGCTTCGGCATCGACATGAACACCGACCACACCCTGGAAGAGGTAGGCAAGCAGTTCGATGTTACCCGCGAGCGCATTCGCCAGATCGAGGCCAAGGCCCTGCGCAAGCTGCGCCATCCCAGCCGCTCGGAACAACTGCGCAGCTTCCTCGAGTAAGCCCTTCCTGCACGGCCCGCCTTCCCCGCGGGCCGTTTTCTGCGGGCCTGTAGCTCAGTTGGTTAGAGCAGTGGACTCATAATCCATTGGTCGAAGGTTCGAGTCCTTCCAGGCCCACCATTTCAAATCAGCTAGTTACATCGTTTCTTGTCCCGAGAAGACCAGCATATTTTCTTGCTGGGCTACCTATGGGCTACCTATGGGCTACCTCGGTGGGCCATTTCGATCGCTGTCGCGCTCCATCCCCTGGCCTGAAGCAGCCATGCAAGACAATCTCATTAAGCACAAAAAACCCCAGCCTCAGGCTGGGTTGATGGTGTTCATCAGGCTGTGGACTTCTATTCTTCTTCGTAGCCAGCGACCACCTCGTTCTGCATTCGCTGGAAGATGGCCTTTTGGGCCTTGAGGCGCTTTGGGTCGATGGGCTTGGCGCGATCTTCTTTCCACTGCTTGAGTTTTCTGTGCATGTCTTCGATGACTTCGATTGCATGTTCCCTGCGCCATCCGTCAGCAACCATTTGATTGATCAGCTCTTCGTCGGAAGCTGCCGCAAATTGCCTTTCTTTCTTAACCTTTTTGCTCACCGCAACCTCCTGCATAACGCGGTATCCAGTATCAGACTTGCTGAAACCCATATATCTGAATTTGACCCCTCGCGGAACGACCAGTTCTGGTTCGCCGGCGACGGAGAAGTCTCGCAGCTCACCCATCATCTCCCCAGTCGATGACGATGCGCGTCGGGACGGGCCCGCCACCCGGGCCGCCTCAGACACCTTGTAGCCCTGCTCGGTCACCAGCGCCACGGCTTCCCGCTTGAAATCCTCTGTGTACTTCCTTCTCGTTCGTTTCTCTGTTGTCATCGTTCACCTCGTTATGGCATTTTACAGCCTTAACTCGGTGTCCGGATCAATCAAAC
>WFPC01000040.1 GCA_015487785.1 Gammaproteobacteria bacterium
ACCAGGAATACGAGCTGCTGGCCCCGCCCCTGCCCCGGGCCGGGGATCGGCGCCTGATCTACGGCAAACTCTATGGCAGCGCCAGTGCCTTGCTGATTGCACGACTGGCCCGGCGCCATCCGCGACCGGTGATAGTGGTGTGCGAAGACATGAACACGGTGATGGCGCTGGAGAGCGAACTGCGCTTCTATCTCGCCGGCGAGGATTTGCCCCTGCTCGCCTTCCCCGACTGGGAAACTTTGCCCTACGATGTATTCTCGCCACACCAGGACATCATCGCCCAGCGCCTGGAAACCCTCTACCGCCTGCCCGACATCGAGCAGGGCATCCTGTTGCTGCCCATGGCCACCCTGATGCAGCGGATCTGCCCGCGCGATTTCCTGCAGCGCCACTCGCTGCTGCTGGAACAGGGCCAGCGGCTGGATCTGGAAGCCCTCGTCCGGCGCTTGGAGGCCAGTGGCTACCGGCGCGTGCCCCAGGTAATGGAACACGGCGAATTCGCCGTGCGCGGCGCCCTGCTGGACCTCTTCCCCAGCGGCAACGCGCAGCCCATCCGCATCGACCTGTTCGACGACGAAATCGAGAGCCTGCGCCTGTTCGACCCGGAAAGCCAGCGTACCGTAGCCAAGACCAGGCAGGTCAAGCTGTTGCCAGCACGGGAATTCCCCTTCACCGAGGACGACATCGCCCGCTTCCGCCAGGCCTATCGACACCAGTTCGAGGGCGATCCCCAGCGCAGCAGTATCTATCGCGATATCAGCCAGGGCGTGATGCCCGGTGGCATAGAATACTACCTGCCCCTGTTCTTCGATCGACTCGACACCCTGTTCGACTACCTGCCCGGGCAGACCCTGTTCATCACCCCCCAGGGCAGCGCCGAGGCCGCCGGGCAGGTCTGGCAGGAAATCCGACAACGCTACGAACAGCGCCGCCACGATATCGAACGCCCCCTGCTGCCACCCGAACGCCTCTACCTGGACAGCAGCGACACCCTGCGGGCGATCAATGCCTTTCCCCGCATCGAACTGCAAAGTTTCAAGACCGACCAGGACGCCGTGAGTGGTGGGCGCGCGCGCAACTTCAACAGCCGCCGCCCGCCCTCGCTGCTGTTCAACCCCCGCCTCAAGGAACCTTCGGCGGCATTGAAACAGTTTCTCGCCGGTTTCGAAGGCCGCATCCTGTTCACCGCCGAAAGCGAAGGCCGGCGCGAAGTGCTGTTGCAAATGCTGCGCGACCAGGACATCCATCCCCGCACGGTGGAACACTGGCAGGATTTCCTGTGCGGCGAGGAACGCCTGGCCATCTGTGTCGCCCCCCTAGAGCGCGGCCTGCTGCTGGATCAACCGCCCCTTTGCGTCATCACCGAACAGCAATTGTTCGGCGAACGGGTACAGCAACGCCGCCGGCGCAAGAGCGGCGCGCGCGATGCCGATGCCATTGTCAAGAACCTCACCGAACTCACCATCGGCGCGCCGGTGGTGCACCAGGACCACGGTGTCGGCCGTTACCTGGGCCTGCAGACCCTGGACCTGGAAGGCCGTCAGGCCGAATACCTCACCCTGGAATACGCCGGGGGCGACAAACTCTACGTACCGGTCGCCTCGCTGCATCTGATCAGCCGCTACACCGGCTCCTCGCCGGACAGCGCGCCGCTGCACCGCCTGGGCACCGACCAGTGGGAAAAGGCCAAGCGCCGCGCGGCGAGGAAGGCCCACGACGTGGCCGCCGAACTGCTCGACATCTATGCCCGGCGCGAAGCCGCCCGTGGCGTGAGCTGCCGCCTCAACGAGGAAGAATACGCCGCTTTTGCCGCCCGCTTTCCCTTCGAGGAAACGCCGGACCAGCGCAGCGCCATCGAGGCGGTGATCGCCGACATGCAAAGCGAGCGCCCCATGGACCGGGTGGTCTGCGGCGATGTGGGCTTCGGCAAGACCGAGGTGGCCATGCGCGCCGCCTTCGTCGCAGTCAACGACGGCAAGCAGGTGGCCGTGCTCACCCCCACCACCCTGCTGGCCCAACAACATTTCGACAACTTCCGCGACCGCTTCGCCGACTGGCCGGTGAATATCGAGCTGATCTCCCGCTTCCGCAGCAAGAAACAACAAGCGGAGATCCTCGCCCAGCTCACAGCCGGCAAGGTCGACATACTCATCGGCACCCACAAATTGCTGGCCAACGACATTGCCTTCGCCGACCTCGGCCTGGTGATCGTAGACGAGGAACAACGCTTCGGCGTGCGCCAAAAGGAGCGCCTCAAGGCCCTGTGCACCCAGGTCAACCTGCTCACCCTCACCGCCACGCCGATCCCGCGCACCCTCAACATGTCTCTGGCCGGCCTGCGCGACCTCTCCATCATCGCCACCCCGCCAGCCCAGCGCCTGGCGGTCAAGACCTTCGTCAGCCAGTGGGACGACAACCTGCTCAAGGAGGCCATCGAGCGGGAAATCAAGCGCGGTGGCCAGGTGTATTTCCTGCACAACGATGTCGCCAGCATCGAGCGTATCGCCCGCGAGCTGGCCGAGCTAGTGCCCCAGGCCACGGTGGAGATCGCCCATGGCCAGATGCGCGAACGTCAACTGGAACAGGTGATGAGCGACTTCTACCATCGCCGCTTCAACCTGCTGGTATGCACAACCATCATCGAATCAGGTATCGACGTTCCCAGCGCCAACACCATCGTCATCAACCGTGCCGACAAGCTCGGCCTGGCGCAACTGCACCAGTTACGCGGCCGTGTGGGCCGCTCCCATCACCGCGCCTACGCCTACCTGCTGGTACCCCCCCGAAAAACCATGACCGCCGACGCCATCAAGCGTCTGGAGGCTATCGAATCGCTGGAAGATCTGGGCGCCGGCTTCATGCTCGCCACCCACGACCTGGAAATCCGTGGCGCCGGCGAATTGCTGGGCGACGAGCAAAGCGGCCAGATCCAGGAAATCGGCTTCACCCTCTACAACGAATTGCTCAAGCGCGCGGTGGACGCCCTCAAACAGGGCAGGCAACCGGAACTGGACCGCCCCCTGGATCACGGCGCCGAGATCGACCTGCGGGTACCGGCGCTGATTCCCGCCGACTACCTGCCCGACGTACATACCCGGCTCACCCTCTATAAACGTATCGCCAGCGCCGCCGACGCCGCCGCCCTGGACGAACTGCAAGTGGAAATGATCGACCGCTTCGGCCTGCTGCCCGACCCCCTCAAGACCCTGATCCGCATCACCGAACTCAAGCTCAAGGCCAACCGCCTGGGCATCACCAAGATCGAGGCCGGCCCCAGCGGCGCCCGTATCCGCTTCGAGGAACAGGCGGCCATCGATCCCATGGCCATCATCCAGTTGATCCAGGGCCAGCCCCAGCGCTACCAGTTCGACGGCCAGAACACACTGCGCCTGCGCCACGCCATGCCCGAGGCCGAAGACCGCATCCAGCTCATCACCGAACTGCTCCACTGGCTGGAGCAACACCGCCTGCCAGACGCCTGAACAGATTCATCTACACCCGGGGAAACGTGGATTCTCCAGTCACAGCGGGCGGAGAACCGCCGCAATCGGGATACAGCGCCAAAGCTCCGTCATCCCCTGCGATATCATCCGCACATCAACCCGCTGCATGGCCGGTTCGGTTCGGCGAGTGAAATACTAACTCGGAACCGGCGCGATACGCCCCGCCTGTTCCAATTCCTCGATGAAACCGAACTGGCGCAAATCGTCCATGCGCTGGGAATAGAGCACACCGTTGAGATGATCGCACTCGTGCTGAATCACCCGCGCATGGAAGCCCTCGGCCTCGCCATTCACCGGCTCACCATGCTCGTTCCAGGCACGGTAGTGAATGCGGCAGCAGCGCGCTACCCGTCCACGCAAACCGGGCAGGCTGAGACAGCCCTCCCAGGCGCTCTCCATCGCCTCCCCCAGCGGCGTGATCACCGGATTGACCAGCACGGTGAAGGGGATGGGCGCCTGCTCGGGATAACGAGGGTTCACCGCGCCGGTACCAAACACCACCACCCGCACACTCACCCCGATCTGCGGCGCCGCCAGGCCCATGCCCCCGCAAGCGAGCATGGTATCGCGCAAATCCGCCACCAGACCCGGCAAAACTGGATCATCGGGTGCAATTTCCGCCGCCACCTGGTTCAACAGGGGGTGGCCCATGCGCAATACCGCTCGCACGCTCACCAGCCAATCCCTCGGTACAGGCCCGCAAATACCCCTATCTGCCCGATCATCCCCTTCCCCGTTTCTTGAACCCGGTCTCGGTTTGCCAGCTTGGCTCGTCGTAGAATGGCATACTCAATAATGATACCCTTGTTCGGTCAGCAAGACGTCCCGCTTTTGAGCAGATCATCACCGTGCATCGCCTCCCCCGTCATCGTTTCTTGGTTCTCTGGCTGCTGGTCGGGCTGCTGGGCGCCTTGCCGGCGCAGGCCAGCGAGGACGATGAGCCGGCGCAGGTGCGCTGGTACCAGATCGAAATGATCGCTTTTTCCAACAATCGCGCGGAAGCGGTGAACGAGGAACTGTGGCCCCGCCTGGAAGGCCCACCGGATTTCGCGCCGGCGGTCAACCTGCTGTTGCCGGAAGACGCCGAGAACGAAGACCTGGCTCCATCACTTGCGCAAGAAGACCAGACGACCAGCGAGGCGCCCCTGGCCTTCGGCCTGCTGCGCCACGGGGAACTGGAATTGCTGCCCCAGGCCCATCGCATCGCCCGCAGCCCCCACTACAACCTGTTGTTGCACATCGGCTGGCGCCAACCGGTGGTGCAGAATCTCGATCCGCCCCTGGCGGTATTCATCGACGACACCCTGCAGACCCCCGATCACCCCCTGGACCGCCCCGGCGCTGGCGCCATCGGCTTCAAGGCCTTGATGAGCCCGCAGGCCCTGTTGCGCCAGGCCCTGCTGGAAGAAGAAATGGCCACCAGCGCCACCCCCAATCTGGACCTGGACGTGCTCAGCAGCATCCCGGTGATCGAGGATGGCCCACCCCAGAGCATCCTGTTCGGCACCGTGAGCCTGCGCTGGAACCGTTTCCTGCACCTGGCGCTGAACCTGGTGTATCGCTCACAACGGGAAGAACGGCATCTGGCGAATCTGGAACTGGCGCAACTCTTTCCCCTGGCCGAAACCACAACGGCACAACAAGCCACCGCGGAAAGTGGAACGCTGGACAAGCGCCCGACGGCACCCCCAGGGGAGCCTGCCGGCCAGTTTCGTCTGCGCGAATCACGCCGCATTCGCACCAATACCCTGTATTATTTCGACCATCCCCTGTTCGGGGTATTGGTGCGGGTGAAACCCCTCGAAACCCCGACCTCCTCCGCCCCAACAACCGACTAGAGACGAGGGATGGCCTCGGCCAGGATGCGTCGCACCTTGGCCATGCCGGCATTGAGGTTTTGTTCGATCATTTCCATGGTCAAGGGCTGCGCGCTGCGGCCGGCGGCCTCGTTGGCCACCACCGCCAGGGTGGCATAGGCCAGCTCCAGCTCCCGCGCCAGGGCCGCCTCAGGCATACCGGTCATGCCGACGATATCGCAACCGTCGCGTTCCAGGCGATCGATCTCGGCGGCGGTCTCCAGCCGGGGCCCCTGGGTCGCGGCGTAGGTGGCCCCGTCCACCACGTCGATGTCCAGTGCCCGGCAACTGGCCAACAACACCTGGCGCAGGCCGGCGTCGTAGGGCTCGGTGAAGTCGATATGGGTGACATGGCTAAGGCCTTCCTCGAAGAAAGTGTTCACCCGTGACCAGGTATAGTCGATGATCTGGTCCGGCACCACGATGCGTCCCGGCAGCATGTCGACACGTATGCCGCCCACAGCCGCCACCGCGACGATCTGGCGGGCACCGGCATCGCGCAGTGCATAGATGTTGGCGCGGTAGTTGACCTTGTGTGGCGGGATGGTGTGCCCGTAACCGTGGCGGGGCAGGAACAACACTTCCTTGCCGCCGAGACGGCCATGGGTGAGAGGGCCGGACGGCTCGCCATAGGGTGTCTGCACGATCTCCCGGTTGAGGATCTCCAGGTTTTCCAGGTTGGTCAGGCCGGTGCCGCCTATGATGCCGAGTTCACTCATCGTCTTGGTGTGCCGCGTAGATTGCCGGGCAATTGCGCCAATAGCCCTTGTAATCCATCCCGTAACCGAACACATAGCGGTCGGGAACCGTCAAGGCGGTGAAATCCGCCCGTTGCAGGCCCTGGCGGCGGTTGTGTCGCTTGTCCACCAGGACCGCACTGTATACCGCCCCGGCGCCCTGCCGGCGACAGAAATCCAGAATGGCCTCCAGGGTCTGGCCCTCGTCGAGAATATCGTCCACCACCAGCACCGTTCGCCCAGCCAGCTCGCTGTGGGGCTCGGCCACCCAGCGCAAGGTGGTCCCCGTGGTGAGATCACCATAGCGGGTGGCGTGCAGATAATCGACTTGCAGGGGAAAATCCAGCCGCAGGGCCAGTTCGCTGGCGGTGACGAAACCACCGGTCATCACCACCAGCAACAACGGATCGGTACCGGCCAGGGTGGATCCGATTTCATCAGCCATGCGTGCCAACGCCGCTTCCACCTGCGCACGATCATACAGACATTCCGCCCGCTGCAATACCTGGTCCGCCTGTTCCGCCGTGATGGCCATCACGCCCCCGTGCTATAAACGAAAAAGTGGCCGCAGTATACACCGCCAGGATCGCGAAACAAAAACCCCGGCACGAGGCCGGGGTAATAGGTATAAACGCTTGCGTGCGCGATCAGTAGGTAAAGGTGACGGTGTCGTCGTCCATCGCCTCGCTGATCACGTAGGCACCGCCCACGGTTTCGTCGATTTCGGGAATCAGGTCATCCCCCCACAGGTCCAGGGTGGGCGTGCAGACCTTGAAGACCGCGCCGGCCTCGTGGGCATCCTTGATGAACTCGTAGACGCTCTTGGGACTGCCTTCCTGAACGAAAAGCTTCTCGGCCACACCCTTTTTGGCCAGTTCGCCGGCCCGGCCGGTCAGCACCACTTCCACGTCGAATTCCATCGCCGCGGCCACGGTGGCCTGAAAAAACGGCGCGCCCAGCTCGGAAGGGTTCTTTGGGTCGGTGTTAACCATGATAATCAACAGCTTGTCTGCCATGATCGTTCTCCAGTGATTCAGTGAAATTCGTTGCGGCCGGCGCTCGGCAGGCCATCTGGTCGGGCCGTCGGACTCACGCGACACGCTGGACACTATATATTAGTAAATTCTAATCCTCAACCGAATGCCCATAAAATTTATCGATCCGGCAATACGAAAAGCCCATGCTGTGAAGTCCCCACAGGCTGCCCAGAACTCAAGCCAGCTCGCCGGCCAACCGCCGGGCCCGGGCCAGTTCGCGGGCGTCTGCACCCGGCCAGGGCCGTGCCTTCAAGTCTAGCAGAGCGGCGGCTGCGCCAGCGTCGGAGCGGGGGCGGAATCCCTCCAGCACCTGGATCAGGCCAGGGCGGTTGTTGCACACCAGCAGGGCATTGCAGCCGGCCTCCCAGGCGGCCGTGGCGCGGGCGACGAAATCACCGGCCGCGGCAGCAGCGGCCATGTTGAGATCGTCGGAGAACACCACGCCACGAAAACCCAGGCGCTGGCGCAACACCTGCCCGATCCAGCGCCGGGAAAAACCCGCCGGACGCGAGTCCAGCGCCGTATAGATTACATGGGCCGGCATGATGCCCGCCAGGCAGCCCGCGGCGATCAGTCCGGCGAAGGGGCGCAGGTCCTCGTTCTCGATCTCGTCCAGGCTGCGCCGGTCGACTGGCAGTTCGGTGTGGGAATCCGCCGCCACCTGGCCATGGCCGGGGAAGTGCTTACCCACCGCTGCCATGCCGGCCTGGCGCTGCCCTTCCACATAGGCCCTGGCCAGTGCCGTCACCACCTCGGGATCGGAATGGAAGGCGCGATCGCCGATCACTTCGCTGATGCCGCGGTCCAGATCCAGCACCGGAGCGAAACTGAAATCGATACCCACCTCGCGCAATTCCGCCGCCATCAGCCAGCCCAGGCGGCGAGCGGCATCCACTGCCCCGCGGGCATCATGCGCATACGCCTCCCCCAGTCGCCCGCAGGCGGGCAGGCGGGTGAAGCCTTGTCGGAAACGCTGCACCCGGCCACCCTCCTGGTCCACGCAGGTGAGCAACTCGGCACGCACCGCGGCGATGGCGTGGAGCAGTGTGCGCAATTGGTCCTGATCATGGTAGTTGCGGCTGAACAGGATCACTCCGCCCACCAGGGGATGACGCAGCAGTTCGCCTTCCTCGGCGCTCAACTCGGTGCCCTCGAGATCGAGAATGACGGGACCCAGGTTCATATCACCGACTCCTCATGTACCACGGGATCTAACATCCAGATGGTCGCGCAGGCGATCGCCCAGCAGGTTGACCGACAACACCACCAGCATGATGGCCAGCCCCGGCGCCAGTACCAGATGTGGCGCCACCAGCATGTAGCGGGTGCCATCGCGTATCATGCTGCCCCATGAGGCCTCCGGCGGCTGCACCCCCAGGCCGAGAAAGGACAGCCCCGCCTCGGCGATCACGGTACCGGCGATGCCGAAGGTGGCCTCCACGATCAGCGGCGCGCTCAGCAAGGGCAGCAGATGGCGGCGCACGATGTGCGCATCGCGCACGCCCAGCGACACCGCCGCGGTGACGTGGTCGCGGTGCTTGAGGCTGAGGGTCTGCGCCCGCGCCAGACGCGCATAGCCCACCCAGCCCACCATCGACAGGGCGATGATCACGTTTTCCAGTCCCGGCCCCATCACCCCGGCCAGGGCAATGGCCAGGAGAATGCCGGGCACGGCCAGAAACACATCGATCAAGCGCACCACCACGAGGTCGACCCAGCCACCCAGCCAGGCACTGAGGGTACCGATGGCAGTACCCAACACAAAGGAGATCAGCATCACCCACAGGGCCACGAAAAACGAGGTCTGTGCACCCATCACCAGACGATCCCATACCGGCCGACCGAGGTCGTCGTAACCCAGCCAGGCCTCACGTTCCGGCCCCTGCAGAATCTTGTCCAGGGCGATGGCATCCGGTTGCAGAGGCAGCCAGCCACCGAACAGGGCCAGCAACAGCCATCCCGTCACCACCAGCAGGGGAAAGACGTGCAGCAACCGCATCAGTCGCCCTCTCCCAGGCGGATTCGTGGATCGGCCCAGGCATAGACCAGGTCGGTGAGCACGTTGACCACCACATAGCTCACCGAAATCAGCAACACGCAAGCCTGTACCACCGGATAGTCACGACTGTGGATGGCGTCGATGGTAAGCAGGCCCACCCCCGGCCAGGAAAAAATGGTCTCGGTGATCACCGCACCGCCCAGCAGGGTGCCCAGTTGCAGGCCCAACAGGGTGATCACCGGCAGCAGGGCATTGCGCAGGGCGTGGCGCACCACCACCTGGAATTCGGACAGTCCCTTGGCACGGGCGGTGCGCACATAGTCCTCATGCAACACCTCCAGCAAGGTGCTGCGAATCATGCGCGCGAGAATGGCCGCCATGGCGCTGCCCAGGGTGAGCGCCGGCAACACCACCGAGGCCGGGCCTTCACGGCCGCTCACCGGGAACCAGCCCAGCCAGAGGGAGAATACCAGGATCAACAACGGCCCCATCCAGAAATTGGGGATAGAAACGCCGGCCAGGGAAAAACCCATGGCCAGGTGGTCCCACAGGCTACCCTTGCGCACCGCGGCCAAGATGCCCAGGGGCACGGCAATGAGCAGGGCCACCAGCAGCGCCGCCAGCGCCAGCTCCACGGTGGCGGGAATGCGTTCGGCCAGGATGTCGGCGATGGCACGCTGATCGTGCAGGGAATGTCCCAGATCCAGCCGCAGCAGGCCGGCCAGATACTGGCCCAACTGGGCCAGCAGGGGCTGGTCAAGCCCCAGCGCCTGACGCAAGGCCTCGCGGTCGGCGGGCCGGGCCGCCTCGCCCAGCATCATGTCCACCGGGTCACCCGGCACTAGGTGGATAAGAAAAAACACCAGGCAGACCACGCCCAACAACACCAGCGAGGCGGCGAATAGACGACTCAGCAGGTAGTGCAGCATGACGCGGACAGGCACACGTGGCGCCGCCGAACCTGTTGCAGGAAATGCCGCCGGGTGGCAGCGTCCTCCAGAGCGCTTTCCTCGATCAGCGGCAACTCGGGCAGGTACCGGGCCAGGGCCTGCGCGAACAGGCCGCTGTCGTGGCGCAGCAAACGCCCCGCGGCATCGAACACCGGTGTGCTAGTCACTCCACAACTGGGCGAGCGGCTCTTCAGTACCACGCCGGCACACTGGCGCAACACGGGCAGCAGATGTTCAACGCTGCCCCGCAAGGCCGCGCTCACGTCCAGCTCGGGGTCGTCCCGCCCCAACGCCCGCAGGCGCTGGCTGTCCTCGACCAGTTGCACCGGCGGCCGGGGCACGCCCAGGCCGGCTTCCAGCTCGGGACACAGGCCCACCAGCTCACAGCACCGCGCCAGAACATGCAACACCTGGGGATGTGGCTTGGCGGCACCGTCGTAGCGCACGGGCTCACCCAGCAGGCAGCGGCTGACCGCCACCCGCGGCTTGTCGTTTTGCATCCGCCTCGGCATCATGGCGCTATGGTAACAGCTCTGATTTCATAAGTGACCTCAATGAACGGCGTTTTTCTCGATCTGGACAGCCTGGATCGCGGCGACTTGCGGCTGGATCCCTTGTGGGCCACTCTACCCCGCTGGCGGCATTTCGCCCATACCTCGCCCGCACAGGTGGCCGAGCGCCTGGCCGGCTGCCAGGTGGTGATCAGCAACAAGGTGATGCTGGACGAAACGGCATTGCGCACCACCGATGCGCTCGAATTGATCTGCGTGGCCGCCACCGGCGTCGACAACGTGGACCTGGAGGCCGCCCGTCGTCGGGGGATCGCGGTGTGCAACGTCACCGGCTATGCCACACCCTCGGTGGTGCAGCACGTCTATGCCCTGATCCTGGCCCTGGCCACTCGTCTGTGCCACTACCGAAAAGCAGTACAAGACGGTGACTGGAGCCGCAGCGAACATTTCTGCCTGTTGGATCATCCCATCGAGGAAATCGCCGGTAAGACCCTGGGCATCATCGGCTACGGCGAATTGGGCCGGGCGGTGGCTGCGGCCGGAAGCGCCTTCGGGCTGGAGGTGGTGGTGGCCAAGGGCCGAGGTACGGAAGGACCGCGCCTGCCCCTGCCCCGACTGCTGGAGTGCGCCGATATCGTCAGCCTGCATTGCCCGCTCACGCCTGAAACCCGCAACCTCATCGGCGCGGCGGAGCTGGCACGAATGAAACCTGGCGCCCTGCTCATCAATACCGCCCGCGGCGGCCTGGTGGACAGTTCCGCGCTGTTGCAGGCCCTGTGCAGCGGGCGACTGGGCGGCGCCGCCCTGGACGTATTGGAAGACGAGCCGCCAGCACCGGATCACCCCTTGCTACAGGCCCGACTACCCAATCTCATCGTCACCCCCCATGTCGCCTGGGCCAGTCGCCAGGCACGCCAGCGCCTGGTGGACGAACTGGTGGCCAATATCCAGGCCTTCCTGTGCGGCGAGCGCCGCAACCGGGTGGACTGAGCTTCAAAAGGGCTGGATGCGGCCAGTCACGGGCAGCGGATAGGGATAGAGCACCTTGTCGTCGGGATAGATGCGATCCGGGTTCCTGATCCGGCTCCAACGCGCCAGATCGGGATAACGAAAGGGATCGTCGAGATAACGCGCAGAAAGTGCCCAAAGGGTGTCACCGGGAACCACGAAGTGCACGTTCCAGGGCGGTCCTCCACGCAGCGAGGCGGCCTGTCCGGGCATCTTCGTCACGGCCTGCATAGACGGCGCCTCCCGGGCCGGGCCAGGAACGGGTTGCGGCGCGGGGAGCGATGACGCATGCTCCGGGGAGAGTGGCACGACCTGCTCGGACAACAGGCGCAAGGGCTCGGCCTGAGCCAGGCGTCGCCATTCCAACCGTTCGCCGATCAGGTGCGCGGCCTGGGTCAGCAAAATGGCCAGCAACAGGCTGAGGCAGGCCACTGCCGGCCAGGGAACGCGCGCCCCCCGCGCCGATGCCACGGAACTGCGCGATGGTTTCTTCGCTACGTGGCCGGGCTGTGCTCGCTGTGAGACGGGCGCCCGACGCCGGCCGGCTTTCACCGGTCGTGCCTTTGACGCCGTCCCGCGCGCTACCGGAGAAGCTTGTGGGGACACGGACCGAGAGGCAGGCCGGGGCAGGCTGTCCACCTCCGTCAGCGGTGCCACTCCCAGGTCAGGCTCGCTTTCTTCAGGGGCTGCTGTCTCCAAGGCTGCCTCGGCCTGTTCTGGCCCGCTCAACAGCTCGAAGCGCGTGTCGGCGACCGACAGATCGGAGGCCACCACATCGGGGTCCAGCGGAGGGGCGGCCGGATCGAGGAAGGAAGACAGCTCGATGGCTTCCCCATGTGTCGTCGTATCGGTGTCGGTTTCGATAGCGCCCGCCGGCACAGCCTCCGTCTGTTCCACTTCGCTCTGTGACTCGGCCGCCGCCACGGGTGGACTGTCATCGACTTGCGTCGTGGTCGCCGCTTGCTGGGCCACGGTGTGCACACCCTCGTCATGCACGGATGAAACCTGGTCTTCCTTGGTGTCATCGAGAGGCGTGGCTTCATCAAGGGACTCATCCTCCTCGGCCGCCTTGTCCTGGTCGAGCCACTGCTCCAGCGCGGCTGATTCGTGCAGGGACAACAGGCGCGAAAAATCGCTGTAGAGCACGATCCGCTCGCCCCACAAGAGGGTTCGTGGAAAGCTGTCGTCGGGACAGAAGCGCGGCGAATCGGACCACTGGTAGTCCTCGGGCTCGATGATCTCGAGAATCTCGTCCACCCAGAAGCCGGTGACCTGGCCACCCACATCGGCCATGATGAAGCGCCCCTGGTCGAAAGCGGGCAAGGTCTGACCGAACTTGCGCTGCAGACTCACCACTGGCACCGCATGATCGCGGTACTGCAATACGCCCAGATAGTCCTCGCCCTGCCGGGGCAGTGGGGTAAGCGGTTGTGGCATGATGATGGAATCCACCGTGCGCACCGGCACCGCGCAGTCGACGCGGCCGACCCGAAACACGAGCAGACTCTGTCCCTCGGCGGAGATCTGGGTGGTAGTGTGCTGGTCCATCATGCAGCCATTAACGGCATCCGGCCGGATTTTCTGCAGCCGCGACTCAGCTTTCGGAATAGATCAATTGGGCCTGGGCCCACTCCAGCACCGTACGCACGCGGGGTGTCACCAGGTTCTTGGCTTCCTCGTAGCGCAGCCAGCGGTATTCCTCGTGCTCGGGATGGCCGAGTTCGGGATTCACCGGCAACTCGATGTGTGTCTGTTGGGTTTCGGCCAGATAATAGCGCGCCACCTTGCCATGACCATAGGGACCGGTTTCGATGAAGTCGTAACCCCAGTTGAATGCCAATTGGGTAATGGTGGATTCCTCCCGCACTTCGCGCAGCGCCCCTTCCAGTGGTTGCTCGCCCGGCTCCACCACGCCCTTGGGAAAATCCCAGTGCTGATAGGCACGCAACAGCAGATAGACGAAGCGCCCATCACACTTGCGTACCACCACCACCCCTGCCGACAAGATTTTCCTTCGCATAACCGTATTGCGCCCCGGGATTGGAATCGATAGCGGCCACCCGCACCGTCCCTTGAGCCTGCGACCTTGCCGTCATCCTAGCAACTCCACCGGTGCGCGTCATCCGCTCAAGCTTTGGCGTCACCACTCGATAGCCTTGCATGAATCCGAACCAGAACACCCGAACCTCATGCCAGAACGCCTGAAAAGTCACCGTCGCGCCATCCTGGCCCTGGTACTGGGCGTGACTGCCACGACGCTGGCACTGGGCGAGCTGGGCTGGCTGCAACGGCTGGAATGGCAGAGTTACGACTGGCGCATGCAGCAGAGCCGGGGCCATGCCGAGGCCGATCCCCGCATCGCCGTGATCCTGATCGACGACGCCTCGCTCAAGGCGCTGGATCCCGTGGTGGGGCGCTGGCCCTGGCCCCGCTCCATCTATGCCGAACTGCTGGATTTTCTCGCTCTTGGCCAGCCACGCGCGGTGTTGTTCGATATCACCTTCAGCGAGCGCCAGGGGCGCGACGACCAGGCCCTGGCCGACGACCAGGCACTGGTGCAAGCCACTGCCGACTATCCCTTCGTCTACCATGCCGCGCGCCTGCTGTTGGACCACCCCGACGAGGCCAATAGCGCGCTGTTGAACCGTCCCCTGCCAGCGGAATTCGCCGCCCGTTTCTCGGTCAACCAGCGACTGCTGAACATCTCCGGTAGCCTGCCGGGCTTCGCCCCGCTGGACAACAACGCTTATTACCTGCCCTTCGACGGCCTGTGGCAAGCCAGCCCTGGCCTGGGTATTGTCGATGTGGATGCCGACGCCGATGGTGTCTATCGGCGCGCGCGCCTGTTGCACCGCTACCAGGGCCTGCACTTTCCTGCCCTGTCCACCACCGCTCTGCTGGATCAATCCCAGCCCACGACCATCCAGCGCCGCGACGGTCATGTGCTGTTCGACCAACTCGCCATTCCAGTGGACGGGGAAGAAAAATATGCCATCAATTTCTACCGGCATTTCGCGCTTTATTCCTTCAGTGGCCTGCTGGCCTCCCTGCAACAGATCCGCCGCGGCGAACTGGATCGGCTCCTGGTGGATCCCTACGAATTCGAAGACAAACTGGTGTTCATCGGCGCCAGCGCCGCCGGCCTGCAGGATCTCAAGACCACCCCGCTGGACGGCCGCCTGCCGGGGGTGTTGCTGCACGCCAGCATCGCCAGCAACATCCTGCAAGGAGATTTCCTCACCCCACTGGGGCGTCTCTGGCAAGTGGCACTGGTGGCCGGCCTCGGTCTGGTCTGCGTGCTGGGCATCTTCGCCCTGGGCAATCTGCTGGGCCAGACCCTGTTACCAATCCTCCTGGCAGCGGGCACCGTCTATGGCGCCCTGTGGGCCTTCGGTCAGGGAGTAGTGGTCGAGCTGGTTCCCCCCTTGCTAGCCATCGTCCTGGCCTGGTTCGGTTCGGCCTCCACCCTGCTGCTCACCGAAGGCATGGAGAAACGTCGCTTCAAGCGCATGATGGCGCAATACCTTTCGCCGGCGGTACTCAACACCGTAGTGGCCCGCCACCAGGAATTCGCCCAGGCCGAGATCGGTACCCAGGAGGAGATCAGCATCCTGTTCTCCGATATTCGCGGTTTCACCCAGTTGTCGGAAAACCTGCCCCCGCAACAGGTGGTGGAGATTCTCAACCACTATTTCTCCCACATGACCGAGGTCATCTTCCGCCACCAGGGCACCATAGACAAGTTCATCGGCGATGCCATCATGGCCTTCTGGGGGGCCCCCATAAAAACCGAGGATCACGCCACCCAGGCCACCCTGGCGGCACTGGAGATGCAACAGGCACTGCAAGCGGTCAACCTCTGGTTGCATGGGAAAGGTTTCGCCCCTCTCGACATCGGCGTAGGCATCCATACCGGCCCGGCGGTACTGGGCAACATCGGCTCGGAACACAAACTCGACTACACCATCATCGGTGACAGCGTGAACCTGGCCTCGCGCATCGAAGGACTGACCAAGCACTACCAGAGTCGCCTGCTGATCACCGAGAGCACCCGCAGCCGCCTGCCCGACACCCTGCCCTGCCGCCTGCTGGACTTGGTGCGGGTCAAGGGCAAACACCGCCCCATTCGCATCTACCAACCCCTGGGAGTGGCCGACGACGAAGAGGAACGACACCGCCTGCGCGCCATTGAACAAACCGCCCGGCATGCCTTCGAGGCCTATCTGCAACGCGACTGGGACGAGGCCATACGTGCTTTCGAACGCCTGCCCGACGATGCCGCCAGCCGCCTCTTGCTGCAACGCTGCCGGCACTATCGCCAGGAAGATCCCGGCGCCTCCTGGGATGGCGTTTGCATCATGCGCAGCAAGTAAAGAATTGCCACCAATCGCCGATGCAATCAATACACGCATCGTCTGCAACACACGCAGGAGAGCCAAACATGAAACGATTCGTACTGTTACTGGGCCTGTTGCTGACCACCACCGGCGCCAGCGCCGAGCAATACCTCTACATTCTCAGCGCCAAGGCCAAATTGATGGCCGCGCCCTCGTTCAATTCTGCCACCATCGGGCAAGTGTCCAAGGGCGAGCGTCTGTTGACCCTGGAAAAACGCAACAACCGTTGGTTCAAGGTGGAATACAAGGGCAAGCAGGGCTGGATCTCACGCCTGGCGGTATCCGCCCACCCGCCGGTGCGGCGCGCCACCCGCCTGGCCGGCCTCGATGACGAGCGCCTGCTCAACAATGCCCGTCGCCGCGCCTCCAGCGTGGCCACCACCGCCGCGGTGCGCGGCCTGCGCGACGACAGCCGTTCACGCCTGGGCCAGGCCGACAACCGGCAGGACTACCATAGCCTGGCCCTGCTGGAGGCCGAGCATTACAGCGATGCCGAACTCTCGCATTTTCTGGTCACCCGTGACGATTAATGATGCGCACTCTGTCCCGCACCCTGTTCTGCGCCTGGCTTGGGCTGTTCGCCGTGGAAGCGGCGGCAGCGCCTGAGCAATTTCACCGGCGTGCCCATCAACTACAGCACGAAGCCGCCGACGAGAGCGACATCCAGGCCGAGATCCGCTTCGGCCGCGACATCGCCGCCCGCATTCTGGGACGCTTGCAGATAGAGTCCCCCGAAAGTCCCCGCCATCGCTATGTGAACCTGGTGGGCCGTTCCCTGGCGGGCTTCGCCAACCGCCCCGAGCTGGAATTCCGCTTCGCCATCGTGCGCTCCGAGGCCATCACCGCCTATTCCACCCCGGGCGGCTATGTATTCGTCACCAGCGCGGCACTGGACGCCATGACCGACGAGGCCGAACTGGCCGCGGTACTGGCCCACGAAATCGCCCATGTGAGCGCGCGCCACATCGTCAAGGCATTCAATATCCGTGGCAACGACGATGCCGCCCTGTCGGGCGTGGCACGGCTGGTGGGCGCAGGCCAAGACACCGGCCGAGTGGCCTTTTTCCAGGCGGTGGACAACGCAGTGAAACTGCTGTTCGAAACCGGTTACCGGCACCAGGACGAACTGGAGGCCGACCGCCTGGCCCTGATGCTGCTGGCCGCCAGCGGTTACGATCCCCAGGCCCTGCCACGTTTCCTGCAACGTGCCCAGGCCTTGTCGCAAGACCCCGTGCATGTCTCCAGCAGCCATCCCGCCACAGCCCAGCGACTCTCGGCCATCGCGCAGTTCATGGAGGAAGAGGGCCTATCGGCGCTTACCGGAAGTCACGCCACACAGCGTTTTCAGCAACATGTCCAGACACTCTGATCGCCTCCGCTGCCTGGCCCTGGCCGGCGCCCTCGCCATCCCGGCCCTGGCCCTGGCCGATCAATACCATTACAACGAAATGCTCATCGGCGACCGTGCCGCCGGCATGGGCGGTGCCTACGTGGCAGTGGCGGACGACCCCACCGGGTTGTATTACAACCCCGCCGGTATCGTCTATTCCGGCAAGAGCAGTCTCTCGGCGAGCATGAATGCCATCAACATCAGCCGCACCGAATACAAGAATGTGCTGGGCAACAACGACTGGATCCGTACTTCCTCGGCCCTGATCCCCAACTTCTTCGGCGTCAGCCAGCCCCTGGGACCGGGTACGGTGGGTTTTTCCTACGCGGTGACCGACGCCGTGCTGGAAGATCAAGACCAGAGTTTTCCCAATATCCCCAGTCCTGGCGCCGAGTTCACCATCAATTTCAACAACCAGGACACCAGCTACAACCTCGGTCCCTCCTATGCCCTGGCGCTCACGCCCCGCCTGTCGCTAGGCCTGACCCTGTACGGCTTCATTCGCCAACGCCAGATGATCTTCAATCAGATCTTCCAGGGACTGAGCGATCCGGTGTATGTGCTCGACAACGACGGCAAACGCATCCCCGACCCCACCAGCCCCTACGGCTACCAGGTGGAAACCGACCCGGCCAGCGGCGAGGTGCTCACCCAGTCCACCGAGCAGTGGGAAAACCAGTACCTGCAAACGGAAGAATACGGTGTACGGCCCCTGCTGGGCCTGATGTGGTCACCGGTGGATAAACTCTCCCTGGGCCTGGCAGTATCCCGGATCCAGCTCCTGTATGCCCGCAGCAGCCAGCAGGTGAGCTGTTATTCCACCGACTACGACGGCATGCGGCTGGATGAGAACGACAACCCCCTGGGCACCTGCCGCCCCCGGGAGATCAGCAAGACCACGGTAGATTCCAGCACCAGGCGCAGCTTCCCCTGGGCCGCCAACCTGGGCGCGGCCTACTTCGCCAGCGAACGTCTGCTGCTCAGCGGCGCGGCCTGGCTCTACCAGGGCATGAACGGCCAGACCAGCCCCGTGGTCAACTACGCCCTGGGCCTGGAATACTATCTCAGTGGTCGCTTCGCCCTGCGCCTGGGGGCCTACAGCAACCAGGCCAACACCCCCGAGCCACGCAGCGGCGACCTCAACCAGGCGGAGCACGTCAATCTGCGAGGTGCCAGTTTCAGTCTCACCCATTTCACTCGCAGCTCGTCCATCACCCTAGGTCTGGCCGCCGCCAGGGGCCGTGGCCAGGGCCAGGTGATCAACAACAGCCCCCGCATCCAGGATATCGAGGTCCTCAACTTTGCCGCCTTCCTGTCGGCGGGCTACAGCTACTGAGCCTCATTCCCCACGCCCCTTCAGCCGGCGCAGATCGCGCCGGTCCTTCTTGCTGGGCCGCTGCGCCGGCGCCAGCATGGCCGAAACCAGCTTGCGCTGACGCGCCATGTCCTCGCGCCGGGCGATGCTCTGCGGCGTCTCCCGGTACAACAGGGCCGCCTCCCTGGCCGGCCCGCGCCGCTCCGAAAGCCCGGTAACCTGCACCGTCATGGCCTCGTGATGACGCCGGATCTCCAGGCAGTCACCCAGTTGCACCTTCTTGCTCGGCTTGGTCCGCTGTCCATTGACATGCACCTTACCCCCCTTGATGGCCTCGCTGGCCAGCCCGCGGGTCTTGAAAAAACGCGCCGCCCACAGCCACTTGTCCAGGCGCACGGCAACATCTTGCTGGTCTTCCCGGCTCATGCAAACTCCTCCACCACGATCCCATGGGCAAACGGCACGGAAATCAGCGATCACGCAGACCCGTCCGCCAAACCGGCTATGGGAAATGGTACACTAAGCACATACCCGATCCACACACGAACATGGCCACCGAAATCGAACGCAAATTCACCGTCGTGGGCGACCAGTGGCGCCAGCAGGCCCGCGCGCAACGCGAATACCGCCAGGGTTACCTGGCCACCGACGAGAATGCCTCGGTGCGCATTCGCATCGATGGCGAACGGGCCAATCTCAACATCAAGAGCGCCACCCTGGGCATCGAACGCCACGAATACGAATACCCCCTGCCCCTGGCCGATGCCGAGGAAATGCTGGCCGGCTTGTGCGCCAAGCCCATCATCGAGAAAACCCGTTATTTCGTCGATTATGGCGGCAAAACCTGGGAGGTGGATGTGTTTCACGGCGACAACGCAGGCCTGGTGGTGGCCGAGGTGGAGCTGGACAATGCCAACGAGGTCATCGACCTGCCCCCCTGGGTCGGCGAGGATGTCTCCGACGACCCGCGTTATTACAATGTCTGCCTGGTCAAGCATCCTTACAAGGATTGGTAGACGCCTGCTGGCGCTGTTGCTGCTGAGTGCCCTGGCGCTGGGCCTGGCCGGCTGCACCCGCCCACCCGACGACACCATCCGCTTCGCCCTGGCGGCGATGCCGGTGAACCTGGACCCCCGTTTCGCCACCGATGCCGCGGCCAGCCGCATCGGCCGCCTGTTGTTCCAGCGCCTGGTGGAATTCGACGCCCGACAGCGGCCGGTGCCCGGCATCGCCCGCTGGAGCCGGCCCGGGCCCCGTCATTACCGCTTTCATCTGCAGGCAGGACTGCGTTTCCACGATGGTAGTCCGCTGACCAGCGCCGATGTGCGCGCCACCCTGGAGTCGGTGCTGGACCCGGCCACCGCCTCGCCCCACCGGGCCTCGCTGAGCATGATCGAGCGCATCGCCACCCCCGATGAACACACCATAGATTTTTTCCTACGACGCGCCGATCCCCTGTTTCCCGGCTATCTGGTGATCGGCATCCTGCCACGCACACTGATCGCCACAAACCACCGCTTCGAGCGCCAACCCGTGGGTAGCGGGCCGTTCCGCTTCCTCTCCTATCCGGACGAGAATCGGCTGCGCCTGCAACGACTACGCGACGGTCAAATAGTGGAATTCGTGCATGTGCCCAACCCCACCGTGCGCAGCCTCAAGCTGTTGCGCGGCGAGGTGGACATCGCCCAGAACGACCTGCCCCGGGAACTGGTGGGTTATCTGGAAGGCCACGCCGGCTTGCAGGTGTTGCGCGCGCGCGGATCCAACTTCGCCTACCTGGGCTTCAATCTGCGCGATCCCCTCACCGGCAGGCTGGCGCTGCGCCGCGCCATCGCTCACGCCATCGATCGCCAGGCCATCGTGAAATACGTGTTCGCCGGCACCGCCCGCCCGGCCAATGCCCTGTTGCCTCCCGACCACTGGGCCGGCAATCCCTCGCTGCAGGGCTATGCCTACGACCCGGTCAAGGCCCGCCGACTGCTGCAACAGGCCGGCTTCACCTTGCCCGTGCACCTGGTCTACAAGACGTCCTCCGACCCCTTCCGGGTACGCATTGCCACTATCCTGCAAAGCCAACTGGCCCGGGCCGGCATCCAGCTCGATATTCGCAGCTACGACTGGGGCACTTTCTACGGCGACATCAAGGCCGGGCGTTTCCAGCTCTACAGCCTGGCCTGGATCGGCATCAAGAGCCCCGACATCTTCCGCTACGTGTTCCACTCCAGCGCCGTGCCTCCCAACGGGGCCAATCGCGGCCACTTCAGCGATCCCGAGGTGGACGCCCTGATCGAAGCCGCCGAGGCCAGCGAACAACGGGATACCCAGGCCGAGATCTACCGTCGCCTGCAGGCACGCCTGCTGCAGGTATTGCCCTATGTACCCTTGTGGTACGAAGATCACGTGGCCATCGTGCGTCAGCGCCTGCGCGGCTACTGGCTGGGGCCCGACGGCAACTACGACGGCCTGCTGGAAGTGGAGCTGAAATCATGAACCTGCGTATCGAGGTCGATATCGGCGGGCAATGGCTGAGCCTCTGGCGCGGCAACGAGCGGCTGCGCCACTGGCGGGTGGCCACAGCCCGCAACGGCCCCGGCGAACGCCACGGCAGCGAATGCACCCCGCGCGGACGCCATATCATCCGCGCCAAGATCGGTGCCGGCCAGCCCCTCAACACGGTCTTCGTGGGCCGCCGCCCCAGCGGCGAGATCTACACCCCTGAGCTGGGCCGGCGTTTTCCCGGGCGCGACTGGATACTCACTCGCATCCTCTGGCTCAGCGGCACGGAGCCCGGCTTCAATCGCCTCGGTGCCTGCGACACCATGCGCCGCTACATCTACATCCATGGCTGCCCCGACAGCCACCCCATGGGTATTCCCAGCTCCCACGGCTGCATCAAGATGCGCAACCACGACATCGTCGAGCTTTTCGACCTGGTCCCTCCCTACACGCCGGTATACATCAAAGCCTGAAACTTTGAACCGGTTCAAAAAAAAGCCGTCCCTCGCGGCCGCTATACAGGGCATGGACAACCCCGCGAGGCAAATATGAGCAGCACCCTGGCACCCAAGCGCACAGCAGAGTCGCACAGCCCGGCCTCCAGCCAACTGGAGGCCATGATCACGCTCACCTCCCTGCTCAACTCCTCACTGGACGTGGACCAGGTGCGCCAGCGTGCCATCGATGCCGCCCGCTCTCTACTGGGTTGCGAGGCCAGCAGCCTGCTGCTGGTGGACAACAAGACCGGCGGCCTGTATTTCGATGCCGCCATCGGCAGCCGCGGCAACAAGGTCAAGCCCATGCACCTAGCCCCGGGCGAAGGCATCGCCGGCTGGGTGGCCGAGCACCGCCAGCCCATCATCATCACCGATGCCCAGAGCGATCCCCGCCTCTACCGCCAGGCCGACCAGCACAGCGGTTTCAAGACCCGCAACATGCTCTGCGTGCCGGTTACTCGCAAGAACACCCTGATCGGCGTGTTGCAGGCCATCAACAAGCGCCATGGAACCTTCAGCGAAATCGATTTGCAACTGCTCAGCACCCTGGCCCATCAAATCGGTATCGCGCTGGAGAACTCGCGCCTGTATGTGGAACTCAAGGAATCGCTGCATTCGGTGATCACCGTGCTGGCCGAAGCCATCGAAAAGCGCGACCCCTTTGCCGCAGGTCATGCCAAACGGGTAGCCAACTACAGTGTTTCCATCGGCAAGGCACTGGGATTGTCGAAAAAAAGCCTGTCCAACCTCAAGGTGGCCGCTCTGCTGCACGACATCGGCATGCTGGGCCTGCCCGATCGCCTGCAGAAAACTCCCGACCAGATGCGCAGCAAGGAACGGGCGAAGATGATGACCCACATCTACATCGGCTGCGACATCCTCAAGGACGTCAAACACCTGCAGCCCATACTGCCGGCCATTCGCTACCATCACGAGCATTACGACGGCAGCGGCCCCCATCGCCTGGCCGGCACCGACATCCCCCTGATTGCCCGCATCATCGCCGTGGCCGACAGCTTCGACGGCATGACCCACGATCGCCCCTATCATGCTTGCGTGGGCTACCACCAGGCGGTGGAAGAACTACAGCAGCAGGCCGGCCGGCTGTTCGACCCCATGGTGGTGGACGCCTTTGTCAACGGCCAGGCCATCAAGCTGGCGCGCCGCTTCTTCGAGGTGTGACAGACGGCGAGCAGCGCTCGATCCGGGCTCTCAACCCGGCGCAACAGCGAACACGAATTCCACCACTGGCGAACCAGGCGAGATGCCCCCTACGTTGCCCCGGAGGCATGGTGTACAATGCCAGCCCAACATGAAAAAACGTATTCAGCAACGCCCCGTCACCTCGCCCCTGAATCACTGGCCCGACGACCTGCACCCGGTGTTGCGGCGCATCTATCAACGCCGCGGCATCCGCTCGCTGGAAGAACTGGACCATTCCCTGGCCAAACTGTTGCCCTTCGATCGTCTCAAGGGTATCGGGCAGGCGGTGGATCTGCTGGAGCAGGGGCTGCGCCAAGGCTGGCGCCTGCTGGTGGTGGGTGACTTCGACGCCGATGGCGCCACCAGCAGCGCACTGGCGGTGAAGGCCCTGCGCCTGCTGGGCGCCCGCGAAGTGGACTTCAAGGTGCCCAACCGGTTCGAGTACGGCTACGGGCTGACGCCGGAGATCGTGGAGGAAATCATTCCCCTGCGCCCGGACCTGTTGATCACGGTGGACAACGGCATCTCCAGTCTCGAGGGTGTTGCCCGCGCCCGCGCGGCCGGCATCCGGGTACTGGTGACCGACCATCACCTGGCGGGCGGCCAGTTACCGGCGGCCGATGCCATTGTCAATCCCAACCAGCCGGGCGACGATTTCCCCAGCAAGGCCCTGGCCGGCGTCGGCGTGATCTTCTACCTGATGCTGGCCCTGCGCGCACGGCTGCGCGAGAGCGACTGGTTCGGGCAACGTGGCATGGCCGTGCCCAACATGGCCCGATTGCTGGACCTTGTGGCCCTGGGCACGGTGGCCGACGTGGTGCCGCTGGATCACAACAACCGAATCCTGGTGGCCCAGGGCCTGCGGCGCATTCGCGCCGGCCAGGCCTGCCCCGGCATCCAGGCCCTGATCGAGATCGCCAAGCGCAACCCGCAGCGCCTCACCAGCGCCGACCTCGGCTTTGCCCTGGGACCGCGCCTCAATGCCGCCGGCCGGCTGGAAGACATGAGCATCGGCATCCGTTGTCTGCTCAGCGAATCCCTGGACCAGGCGCGGGAACTCGCCCGCGAACTGGACCGGCTCAACCAGGAACGCAAGGCCATCGAACAGGACATGCAGAACCAGGCCCTGGCCAGCTTGGAGCAGCAACATTGGGACGAAAGCACACTGCCCCTGGGCCTGTGCCTGTGGCAACCCGACTGGCACCAGGGAGTGATCGGTATCCTCGCCTCGCGCCTCAAGGATCGTTATCACCGCCCGGTGATCACCTTCGCCGACGACGGCGATGGCCAGTTGAAAGGCTCCGCCCGCTCGGTGGAAGGCATCCACATTCGCGACCTGCTCGACCGTATCGCCACCAATAACCCCGGCCTGCTGACCAAGTTCGGCGGCCATGCCATGGCCGCCGGCTTGAGTATCGGGCGCGACGATTACCCCCGCTTCGCCGAGCTGTTCGACCAAGCGGTGCGCGAAGTTGCACCGGAAGAGGCTCTGCAGGGCGTGCTATATACCGACGGCGAACTGCATGGCGACGAACTCGATCTTTCCCTGGCCGAGCTGCTGCGCGCACAAGGGCCCTGGGGTCAGGGGTTCCCCGAGCCGGTATTCGATGGCGAGTTCCAGGTTCTGGCGCACCGCATCGTCGGCCAGAATCACCTCAAACTGAGTCTGGCGGGCCCAGCCGGCCAACCGCCCCTGGACGCCATCGCCTTCAACGCGGTGGACGGCGACGAACCACCGCTGGTGCGCGGCCAGCACGCCCGCCTGGTCTACAAGCTCGATGTCAACGAGTTCCGCGGCCAGCGTTCACTGCAGCTCATCCTCGACCATCTGGAACCCGCGGTATCGCGTGATGCTTCCGGCCGCACGATGGATCAATCGTCAACCACGCGGCGATAATCCTCCGGCAAGCGGAAGCGCTGCGCCGGCAACATCACCTGGGGACGGTAGTCACTCAAGAACAGGCTGTAACCCGAGGCCGACCACTCGCGGATGGGAAAACCGTATTGCAAGCTCTGTTGCGGCTGGTAATAGACAAAGGCCTCCCCGCACAGACGCTGACGGTCATCGCCGTCGAGTCCGGCAAAGTCCACCGCCGCCCGCGCCTGGCGATAGGCGCGCAACAAATCGAGCATCGGCTCCAGACGCCCTTGCAATACCACCATGTCGTAGCAGGGCCGGCCCTGGAGCAAAAAGCGGTAATGCATGGCACGGGCCTGCTCGCGCGCCGAGGAATGAATCAGCGCCTGGCTGGGCTCGGTCTCGATCTGCCAGGCCAATGGGGAGCGAGGTGGCGGATCACGCCGGGAGTATGTGCGGATCACCCGCTGCCGCCGGTCGATTTCGAACAACTGCTCTTCGTCTGCCCGGTAGAGCCAGTAGCGATCCGGCTGGCGCGAATCTTCCACCCGCAACATGTTCTCCACGGCCAGCAGGCGCAGCTCGTCGTTTTGTCCCAGGGTAAAACGCAGCAGAGTGCCCGGCAAAAACTCCTGCTCCGTTGGCAACGGTGTGGGCGGGCGGCTGGCACAAGCCGCCAGAAGCAAAATGACCAACAACAAATGAAACACGCTTTTTCTCACAACAGGGCCTCGAGATAGTCCAACTCCGCCTGGCTGAAACCGGCCGCGTCCCGCCCCTGACGATTGAACGGCGGGCGGATACGCTGACGGGCATATTGCTCGATCAATTCTTGAAAGTGTGCCTCGGGGTCAAGCCCCCGCTGCCGGCAGAGAAAGTGGAACCAGCGACTGCCGGCCTGGACATGACCGATCTCGTCGCGATAGATCACCTGCAGGATCTCCACCGCCTGCCGCTGCCCCTGGTTCGCCAGCCGCTCGATCATGCCCGGGGTCACATCCAATCCCCGCGCCTCCAGCACCCGGGGCACCAGGGCCATGCGCATGAGGGCATCGGCGGCGGTGTCTCGCGCCATGCGCCAGAGATTGTCGTGCGCGGGAAAATCCCCATAGGCATGACCCAGCTCGGCGAGATAGCCTTGCAACAGGCGAAAATGCAAGGCTTCCTCGCGGGCGATGCGCACCCAGTCGTCGTAGAAGCCCCGGGGCAGGTCCCGAAACCGGTACACCGCATCCCAGGCTAGATTGATGGCATTGAACTCGATGTGCGCCAAGGCATGGATGAAAGCCGCGTGCCCCTCGCGACGGCCAATGTTGCGCGCCGGAAGCCGGAAACTCTCCACCAGCTCGGGCCGTGACGGCCGCCCCGGTGCCTCGATGGTCTCCACCCGGCTGTCACCGGCCAGCGCCAGTTCCCCCGCTTCCCAGGCGCGAGCCACGGCCTCGGTGGCGAGCAGCTTTTGCGCCACCGCGGTCTGCATCAAGCAATGATGGGCGGCATCGAACAGGCCGTCGGGAAAGCCTTGACTCATCGCGGCACGGCCGGCTAAACGACCTTGATGTGCCAGGGCTCGAAGCGTACCCCAAAGGGGTTGACGGGATGATAGCGAATGCTGATGTAGCCCAGGTCTTCCAGGCGATGGAATTCCGCCGTCTCGGCGAAGTCCTCGGTAAAATTGCGATAGCCGAAGCCTTTCTTACCCACGTCGAAATCACCGATGCCATGGAAGGAATGGCCGGGAGGGGCCAGCGAGCGTGAGGCCATGGACAGATTGCCCTTGGAGGCCACCGCCTTGTTGAGAAACAGGTACATCTGCTTGACCACCCCGCGCACCCCGGAGGTGAGGGTGATACTGTCGCCGATGTCCTTGCGGATCTTGTGATAGAGACGTTCCGAGTCACCCCGGAACAGATATTGTCCGGTGCGGGGAATCTTGATGGTGTCCTTGCGGGCGATGCGCTCGGTGAGATTGGTAGAAACTTTCTCACCGTAGAAACCGTATTTACTGGCATCGGTGTAGAAGATTTCTTCCAGGAAGGCGATCTCTTCCGGCGTGAAGCGACCCACGCGGGAATAGTTACGCGCAAAGCGCAAGGCGTAGTCGAAACTGATCAAGGCGAAATTGGCATGCCCCACGGTGGACTGCAGCCGCCGCAGGCGCTTGGTGGTACTCAGCAACAGGCGGTAGGCCGGCCCGGTGAGCACCACGTCGTCGGCGAAATGATGATTGTAGTTGCGAATCTTGGTGAGGTAGTCCCGCACGGGATCGGCGGTATCCAGCTTGGCCAGTTGCAGGCTGGCGGCCCGGCTGGCGGACGCCGCACCCAGCAGGGCACCTCCCAAAAGGCATGACTGCAAAAAGTGTCTTCTGTCCACGTAACCAACCCGCCTGTAAATCCGCTTCGGACCCATGCCCGCCGCCGGTTTCGCCGCCACACCTGGCACAGGGCCGAAAAACGGGGTTTTCGGCTGCCTGCTAGGCGGCCTGGATATCGAGCGGCTCCAGCAACAGGGCCTTGGCTTCCTGAAAATGCTCGTCCGAAATAGTGATCACCGAATCGATCACGCTTTCGGAGAAACCGGTGGCATGCCACACCTGACTGTCGACGGTCGAGGTGGACACATGCTTGCCTTCGCTATGTCCTGCAATATTAGCAATATAATCGGCCAAATGTATAATCGCGGTTTCCAGCATGTAGGCTTCGGCCCGCCATGGCCAATGATGATAGCAGGTGGTGGTGGCCACGCCTTCCGGCAGATTCCAGCGTTTCAGCAATTGGCAACCCACTTCACCGTGGTCGAAACCCAGTGCCCGCTTCTCCACCTCGGCCACGCTCATGTCCTGCTGCTTGGCGTATTTGAAGATGGCCGACATCTTGTCCGGAATGGTGTGAAACATGGCCAACTGGCCGATATCGTGCAACAGCCCCATGAGAAAGAGACGTTCCTTGTTGAGAATGCGGCGCTTGGCTGCCAGGGTACGCGCCACGATGGCATTGTAGAGACTGTGTTTCCAGAAGGTATGCATGTCCACCAGGTCACTGCTCAGCCTGGCGAAAACCTGGATGCTGGAGGTGGCCAGCACGATGTCGCGCACCGCATTGGTGCCGATCAGCATGACCGCCCGGGAAAGTGAATCGACACCACCACGCTGACCGAAGATACTGCTGTTGGCCACTTTGAGCAGACGGGCGGTGAGCGCGGGATCCTGGGCGATGACCTCCTCCAGCGCCAATACCGACACCGTGGGGTCGTCGACCATTTCGTTGAGGCGCATACACACATCCGGCAGGGACGCCAGATCCGACACCTCCGACGCAATATGCTCCGCCCTCAGTTTCATGACCATCCTCTCGACAGGTTTTCGCCAACGTAACGCGAATGAATATTTCCTATATCGCGCTATGAGAGAATTTCCTTAAGGGCGGTTGAAAACTTTTCATCGGCTTTCCTCTGGACACATCCCTCGTCTCAAACATGAAAATCCCTTCATCAACCGGTTCCCTGCCCTTTTCGCTGCCGCCACGAAGGAACCCGGTTCACCGCGCTTTTATGCGAACATTTGGAAAGCGTATGACAACAAGGTTAAGTTTAGCTTATGCCTGCCCAAAAAAAGCCGTGGGCCGTTCCCAGCTTGCCCGCCCTGAACAGTTCGACCCGCTGACTACGATGCTCTCCTAGCTGCGAAACACCGCGTCGGCCGAAAAACCTTCCCGCTCCATGATTTCGCGCAGTTTGTGCAGTGCTTCCACCTGGATCTGGCGCACCCGCTCCCGGGTCACGCCGATCTGGTTGCCCACTTCCTCCAGTGTAGCCATGTTTTGACCATTGAGGCCAAAACGGCCGATGACCACCTGGCGCTGCTTGTCGTTGAGCTGGCGCAACCACAATGAAATGCGTTGATTGAGGTCCTCGTCCTCCAGCAGGGTGACCGGATCGGTATTGTTCTCGTCGGCGATGCCGTCGAGCACCGAGCGCTCCGACTCCTTGTGCATGGGCACGTCCACCGAGGTCACCTTTTCGTTCAACCCCATAACCCGCTTGACCTCCTGGGGCGACTTGTTCAGGAAACGCGCCACTTCTTCCGGGGTGGGTTCATGATCCAGGGTCTGGGCATATTGACGGGCAGCCTTGAGATAGCTGTTGAGTTCCTTGACCACGTGGATGGGCAGGCGAATGGTGCGGGTCTGGTTCATCAGGGCTCGTTCGATGGTCTGGCGAATCCACCAGGTGGCATAGGTGGAAAAGCGGAACCCCCGCTCGGGGTCGAATTTTTCCACCGCGTGGATCAGGCCGAGATTGCCTTCCTCGATCAGGTCCAGAAAGGCCAGGCCGCGATTGAGATAACGCCGGGCGATCTTCACCACCAGGCGCAGGTTGCTTTCTATCATGCGCTTGCGGGCGCTTTCGTCGCCCTTTTGCGCCAGGCGGGCATAGTGCACTTCTTCCTCGGCACTGAGCAGCGGGGAATAACCGATCTCCTGCAGATAGAGCTGGGTGGCATCGAGCTGGCCGTCGGACACCTCGTGCCCTTCGCTACTGTCCGCGCGAGCAACGGAGACATCATGCCCACCCCGCGCACGGTGGCGAGAACGGGATTTGTGCCTCTCGTCCGAGCCCTTGTCCTGCTGCGTCATAGACCGTCCTCCAGTGGCAATGGCCAGGCATCCCCGTCCAGCCCCATCCATCAGCCCTGCCGCAGGCGCGGCAAGTAACTCAATGGATCGACCGGCTTGCCGTTTTTCCTGATTTCGAAATATAACAAGACCTCGCCGGCATCGGTACGCCCCATTCGTGCTATGGGCTGTCCTTGCCTGACGCTGTCGCCCTCTTTCACCAGGAACTCGGCATTGTGCGCATAGGCGCTCAGAAACGTCCTGTTATGCTTGACGATGATAAGCTTTCCCAGGCCGACAAGTCCACTGCCACGATAGACCACCTTACCATCGGCGGCGGCCAGAACAGGTTCACGCAGACGCCCGCGAATGGCAATCCCCTTGCGATGCTTGCTGACGCGATGAATCTTTGCCCCATCGACCTTGCTCACCGGCCAGCGCCAGCGGCCGCGCGGCATGGCCACTTGCTCACGCGGCACAGCCGACCTCGCCACCCTGGGGGGTGTTTTGCGTGCCTGCCGCGGAGACGACTTTTTCTCATTGTTCGCGCGCGCGCCCTGGCGCCGATGTGCCTCGGCCCGCTCGGGATAATCGTCCTGCCACCAGGGCGTCACCGGCGGCGCCACGCGCAACCACTGACCCTCGTAGATGGTGTAGGGTGGTTTGAGATTGTTCCAGCGGGCAATGTCACGGTAGTCCTGGCCATAGCGCCAACCAATGGCATAGAGGGTTTCACCCTTTTCCACCCGGTGGTTGACCAGCCCGCCACAGGCCGACAACAACAACGCCAGGCCGAGAACCGGAAGGCTTGCGAGAACCTGGCGCAGATACCGCTTCATCGCACTCAGGCCAGCAGATAGGCCACCACCGCCAACACCACCAGCAACCAGCCCAGGGGTTCCACATAACGATGCAAGGCGGCTTCCATGCGTTCACCCCCCCAGCGGATCAAGCCTGCCACCAGGTAGAAACGCAGCCCCCGGCCGATGATGGAGGCCAGCACAAAGGGCAGGAAAGCCATGCCGGTGACGCCGGCGGTGATAGTGATGATCTTGTAGGGCACGGGCGAGAAACCGGCGATGAATACCACCCACACTCCATAGTGATCGAACCAGTCGCGGGCTTGCAGGTAATATGTCCAATAGTGGGTCTGTTGCAAGGCCGGCTGGATCAGTTCGAAGGCGAACATGCCAATCAGGTAACCGAACACACCCCCCAGGACCGAAAACACGGTGGTGAGAAAGGCATAGCGCCAGGCCCGGGAGACCCGCGCCAGACACATGGGCGCCAGCATCACATCCGGTGGTATGGGAAAGAAGGACGACTCGGCGAAGCTCAGACCGGCGAGGTAACGTTCCGCCTTGGGGTGCCGGGCATAGTACAGTGCTTTTTCATACAACCCGGCGAACAATCGCACTAGCACGTCCCTCCCAAAAGTGGCACGAATTTCACCGCACTCAACACCTGTTGGTGGAATTTCTGTTCATCCTCGCGCTCGATCAGCTTGAGCATCTGCTGCCCTGCCTCCTCGCAGGGAATCACCAAGCGTCCTCCCACGCGCAATTGCTCCAACAGGGAACGCGGAACACCCACCGCGGCGGCGGTGACCATGATGGCGTCGAAGGGTGCCTGTTCCGGCCAACCCAGATTGCCATCGTCGTGCTTGAAGCGCACATTGGCCAGTCTCAGCTCACGCAGGCAACGCCGGGCCCGTTGCTGCAGGGCCTGGATGCGCTCCACGCTGTAGACCTCATCCACCAATTGTGCCAGGACCGCGGTCTGATAGCCGGAACCGGTACCGATCTCCAATACCTTGTGCACATTCTCGCCACACAGCAGGGCCTCGGTCATCAGGGCCACACTGTAGGGCTGGGAAATGGTCTGGCCGAAGCTGATGGGCAGGGCGGTGTCCTCGTAGGCCCGGCTGGCCAGGGCCTCGTCGACGAAAATGTGCCGGGGCGTCTCGCGCATCACCTCGAGCACGCGCGCATCGCGAATGCCCTGTTCGACCAGACGCCGCACCATGCGCTCGCGGGTACGCCGCGAAGTCATGCCGATACCTTGCAGGCGCTCGTGTTTCATGGTTCCAGATCGCTCAGCCAGCGGCCCAGCTCGTCCAACCGTTCATGCCGGGTAAGATCCACCTGGATCGGAGTCACCGAGGCATACCCTTGGGCAACGGCGTGAAAGTCGGTGCCCGGGCCGGCATCCTGCTCCGGCCCCGCCGGGCCCACCCAATAGACCGGCTGGCCACGGGGATCGAGCTGCCGGATCACCGGCTCGGCCTTGTGGCGATTGCCCAGACGGGTGGCCCGGATACCCTTGAGCCGGTCCAGGGGAATATCCGGCACATTGATATTGAGAATGGTGTCCGGCGCCAGGCTGCCCTGGGCCAGGCGGCGAACCACCGCCAACGCCACCCGGGCGGCGGTTTCATAGTGCTTGCCCTCGTGCCCCACCAGCGATACCGCCACCGCCGGCAGGCCCAGGAAACGCCCCTCGATGGCCGCCGCCACGGTGCCGGAATAGATGACGTCGTCCCCCAGGTTGGCACCATTGTTGATACCCGAGACCACGATGTCCGGTTCCTCCGGCAACAAACCGGTGATGGCCAGGTGCACGCAATCCGAAGGTGTGCCTTCCACCCGGATCACCCCGGGCGCCACCTCGTCGGCCCGGATGGGCAAATCCAGGGTCAGTGAACTGCTGGCGCCGCTCTTGTTGCGATCCGGCGCCACCACCGTGACCTCGCCCAGGGTCTCGAGACTCTCGGCCAGACACCGGATGCCCGCTGCCCTGTAGCCGTCATCGTTACTCACCAGAATCTTCATACTGCCTGTTTCGTCCGGCCACCTGTAAAAAGGCGAGAGTATACCGCGTTTTGCCACGACGACCCACGTCGATCACGGCTCCGTGCCAGGCATGCCCGGGTGCAAGGTCAAAGTTTTTGCGCTATTCCGGCCTTGTCCGTATACTCGAACGACTTGCCGTCGTAACGGACGGCTGGCGATGGCATTGCAATGGCTAAACACGATCCCCAGGACATGGCAGAGTTCGAACTGTTTCGGCGCGCGGTCGGCGACGTCAAGCCGCTGCGGCACGAAACGCGCATCGTCCGTCGCAGCCCCCCGCCACCGCCCCGCGCCCGCCAACGGGAACTCGACGAACGCGACGTCATCCAGAGCCTGTTGTCCGACCCCCTGCATCCGGAAGACCTGGAGACCGGCGAGGAACTGCTTTTCTGCCGCCCCGGCGTGCAGGCCCGCACTTTCAGGAAACTGCGCCGCGGCGCCTACAGCATCAGCGCAGAACTGGACCTGCACGGACTCACCGTGGAACAGGCCCGCGAAACCCTGGAACATTTTCTGCGGCAGGCCCGCCACGGCCCCGGTTACTGCGTACGCATAATCCATGGCAAAGGACTGGGTTCGCCCAACCGCCTGCCGGTACTCAAGGCCCGGGTGGACCACTGGCTGCGCCAGCACCGTGACGTGCTCGCCTTCTGCAGTGCCCGGCGCCAGGATGGCGGCACCGGCGCGGTCTATGTGTTGCTAAGACGAAAACCCTGAGCCTGCATGCCCAGACGACTGATCAAACGGTATCTGCCCGACCACGCCACACTGAAAGAACACAAGTCCCTGCGCGTGTTCGGCCAGCTCATTCTCGAGCCCAATCTGTGGCATTTGAACAAGCGATCCGTCAGTGGCGCCTTCAGCGTGGGACTGTTCTGCGCCTTTATCCCGGTGCCCTTCCAGATGCTGCTGGCCGCGGGTGGTGCCTTGCTGTTCCGGGTCAATCTGCCGGTCTCGGTGGCCCTGGTATGGATCACCAATCCCATCACCATGCCGCCCATATTCTATTTCGCCTATGTGACGGGCGCCTGGGTGCTGGGCCTGACGCCCGAGTCCATCGAGTTCGCCCTCAACTGGCACTGGCTGAAGACCACCTTGTTACAGATCTGGCAACCCTTCCTGCTGGGATGCCTGATCCTGGGCAGCCTGTCGGCCATCGCCGGCAACCTGGCCAGCCGGCTGCTGTGGCGTTTCATGGTGGTAAAAAACTGGCGCAAGCGCCAACTGGCCCGACGCATGCGCACACCCTGACATGATGCGGCGCCTTTTTACCCGGGTGCTGGCGGCGCTCGCCATCCCCCTGCTCAGCCATTGCGGCACGATCACCCAGAAGCCGGTCTACCTGCTCGACACCTCCCTTCTACGCGCCTTCCAGCCTGGCGACCGCCTCGTCTATGCGACAGTGGGCAGGCGCACCACCACCTTTGTGCAAGACATCGAGGGCAGTGCCAGCATCACCTGGTCCAGCTCCAGCGAAACCGTCTACCCCGGCAGCAACCAGAGCATCACCGATGAAGGACTGCTGGCGCGGGAACAGTTCGACCTCGGCGCCGGAAGAGCCAGCGAGAGCATCGACTACCACTACTGGCAGGACGAACAGGGCAGCCTGTATCTCTATGCCATCGGTCTCGGTGGCAGCTTGTTCTGGATCATGCCCGCCGGCGGCGATACACCGGGAGTTGAATTGCTCCGTTCACCCCTGCCGGGCGAAAGTCCCTTCAACGTCGCCTTCGACGTCTATCTGTGCGAACAGAACAATTGCTTTCGGGTGGGCCGTGGTGAGCAGGAACAGGTCTACGAAGGCATAGAGCAACAAACCACCCCCTATGCCGATTTCGAGGCCTATCGCTACGGTTACCGTTTCAGCACCGAGAGCCTCGACCCCACCCGTTTCGACAACGACCCCATCGCCACCGTTAGCGGCACGCGCTGGTACCACCCCCGCCTGGGCGTCGTCAAGTTCGTGTTCAACCGCATCACCACCGAAGAGTCCCTGGAGTTCACCGCCAGCCTCAGCACCACCAGCATTGCCCTGCCTTGACCCAAGGTACCCATCGACCGGGGCGTTGCCTCCCCCATGGCGAATGCTATAGTAGCAGGGCAAGTACAATGAGCATCGCCCGGAGGAATGCACATGGACCAGCATAGGCTCGACATCATCCCTGCATCGGACGCCCACACCTTGACGGAACTCCTCCAGGCCCGGGTGAAACGCAGTCCCGAGGCCATCGCCTACCGTTTCTACTCCAACCTCACCCGGCAATGGGAAGATCTGAGCTGGCACAGCGTGGAACACCGCATCCAGCAATGGCAGCGCGCCTTGCAACGTGAGGGCCTGCAGGCCGGCGACAAGCTGGGCATCATGCTGCGCAACTGCCCCGAGTGGGTGATCTGTGAACACGCCGCCTTCCGCCTGGGTCTGGTGGTGGTTCCCCTGTTCGTCAACGACCGCCCCGACAACGTCAGTCACATCGTCAACCAGGCCGAAATAAAACTGATGTTGATCGAAAACCGGGAGCAATGGCTGACACTCTGCAGCGCGGCGGAGAAGCTGGATCACCCGCTCAAGGTCATCAGTCTCGACAGCATCCCCATAGACGACCCACGCCTGCCCCGGGAAACCGCCGACGACTGGTTGCTGGCCGCCGCGCAGGACCCTCTGCCCGCCGAGCGCGGAGCCGGGCCCGACGAGCTGGCCACCATCGTCTACACTTCCGGCACCACCGGCCTGCCCAAGGGGGTCATGCTCAGTCACCGCAATATTCTCGACAATGCCCGTGCCAGCCTGGCCAGTGAAACCGTCTATACCGACGATGTGTTCCTGTCTTTCCTGCCCCTGTCGCACACCCTGGAACGCACCGCCGGTCTCTACATTCCCATGCTCAGTGGCGCCACCGTGGCCTTCTGCCGCGCCATCCCCTATCTGGCCGAAGATCTGCTGGCCGTCAGACCCACCTTGATCATCTCGGTACCCCGTACCTTCGAGCGGGTGTACGGGGTGATCCAGCAACAACTTCAGCAGAAACCGGCCATCGCCCGCTGGCTGTTCAAGACGGCAGTGGACATCGGCTGGCAGCGTTTCGAGCATCAACAGGGGCGCGCGCCCGCCAGCCCGAGGCTGGCCCTGTATCCGCTGTTCCACAAACTGGTGGGAGCCAAGATACTGGCCAAGTTCGGTGGCCGCATGCGTTTCGCCATCAGTGGCGGCGCGCCGCTGCCCCCCAGCGTGGCGCGCACCTTCATCGGCCTGGGTCTGCCCCTGCTGCAAGGCTATGGCCTCACCGAGGCCAGCCCGGTGATCAGCGTCAACAGCCTGAAAGCCAATCGACCCGACAGCATCGGCCACCCCATCGAGGGCGTGGAGGTGCGCCTGGCCGAGGACGGCGAATTGCAGACCCGCAGCACCTGTGTGATGCAGGGTTACTGGAAGAACGAACAGGCCACCCGCGATGCCTTCACCGAGGACGGCTGGCTCAAGACCGGTGATCTCGCCCGCATCGACGAGGAAGGTTATATCTACATCACCGGGCGCAAGAAGGAAATCCTGGTGCTGGGCAACGGGGAAAAGATCGCGCCGGTGGACATGGAAATGGCGCTCACCCTCGATCCCTGGTTCGATCAGGCCCTGGTCATCGGCGAGGGACGCCCCTTCCTGGCCGCCCTGCTGGTGCTCAACCCGGAACAATGGCAACGCTTCGCCCAAGCCAACGAGCTGGATCCCGACGACCCCGCCAGCCTGGAACACGAGCAGGTCATCAAGGCCGTGCGCAACCAGATCGCCGAATGCACCCGCAGCTTCCCCGGCTATGCCCAGATCCGCCGCTTCATTCTCACCCTGGAGCCCTGGACCGATAGCAACGGCCTGCTCACTCCCACCCTCAAGCTCAAGCGCGCCAGGATCATGGAGCAGTTCGCCGAGCGCATCGAGGCACTCTACGGAGACTATCACTGACAGAAAACAACGGCCCTGCCGGAACGACGGGGCCAGGGACGATCATTCGTAGCGCACGGCGACGATTTCGTATTCCTTCTCGCCACCGGGAGTGGCCACGGTGACCACATCGCCTTCTTCCTTACCGATGAGGGCACGGGCGATGGGGGCATTGACGGAGATCAGGCCGGCCTTGATGTCGGCCTCATCGTCACCCACGATCTGATAGGTGACTTCCTGCCCGCTGTCTTCGTCGATCAGGTCCACGGTGGCACCGAACACCACCTTGCCGCCGGCATCGATGTCCTTGACGTCGATGATCTGGGCATTGGACAGCTTGGCCTCGATCTCGCGTATGCGCCCCTCGATGAAGCCTTGCTGTTCACGCGCGGCGTGATATTCGGCGTTTTCTTTCAGGTCGCCGTGTTCACGCGCCTCGGCGATGGCCTCGATGACCCTGGGCCGGGCCACGGTCTTGAGTTCGTGAAGCTCGGCGCGCAGTTTCTCGGCGCCGCGCACGGTGAGGGGAATCTTGTTCATGTGGCTAGCTCCTTGTGCAAGTCCTGCAAGCGGTTAACCGCCGTATCGTCCAGTCGCCGCAGGGCCTGGCAGGTGGCCTTGGCACCGGCAATGGTGGTGGTATAGCACACTTTGTGCTGCAAGGCCGCGCGGCGGATCTCGAAAGAGTCGGCCACCGCCTGCTTGGTCTGCGCCGTATTGACGATCAGGCTGATCTGCTGGTTCTTGATCATGTCGACGATATTGGGCCGGCCCTCGGTCACTTTCTTGACCCGTTCGTTGGGAATGCCTGCCCGCTCCAGCACCGCAGCGGTACCGGCGGTGGCAACAATGCGAAAACCCAGCTCCACCAGCTCGCGGCCCACCCCCACCGCAGCTTGCTTGTCGGCGTCGCGCACGCTGACGAATGCGGTGCCCCCAACGGGCAGGTCCACCCCGGCGCCCATCTGCGCCTTGGCGAAGGCCTCGCCGAAACTGCGCCCCACGCCCATCACCTCGCCGGTGGACTTCATTTCCGGGCCCAGCACCGGGTCGACACCGGGAAACTTGACGAAGGGGAACACAGCTTCTTTTACCGCATAGAAAGAAGGCACCCGTTCCTCGCCCACACCCTGTTCGGCCAGCGTCTTGCCCACCATGCAACGAGCGGCGATCTTGGCCAGCGGCAGGCCGATGGCCTTGGATACGAAGGGTACCGTGCGCGAGGCGCGCGGATTGACCTCGATGAGATAGACCTCGTCGTCCTTGACCGCGAACTGGGTATTCATCAGGCCGCACACCCCCAGCTCCATGGCCAACATGCGCATCTGCTCCCGAATGCGCTCCTGCACCGAGGCCGAAAGGTTGTACGGCGGCAGGGAACAGGCGGAGTCGCCGGAGTGCACACCGGCCTGCTCGATGTGTTCCATGATGCCGCCGATGAAGACCTGTTCGCCATCGCAGATGGCATCCACGTCTACCTCGATGGCATCGTCGAGGAAACGGTCCAACAATACCGGCGAGTCGTGGGACACAGTGACCGCCTCGCGCATGTAGCGCTCGAGATCGGCCTCGTTGTAGACGATTTCCATCGCCCGCCCCCCCAGCACATAGGAAGGCCTCACCACCAGCGGAAAACCGATTTCACGGGCCAGTTCCAGGGCCTCGGCGGGGTTGCGCGCCGTGGTGTTGGGGGGCTGCAACAGACCCAGTTTCTGCACCATGTGCTGGAAACGCTCGCGATCCTCGGCGCGGTCGATGGCCTCGGTGGAGGTCCCGATGATGGGCGCGCCCGCCCGTTCCAGCTCACGGGCCAGCTTCAACGGCGTCTGTCCACCGTATTGCACGATCAGCCCCTTGGGGCGTTCCTTGGCCACGATCTCCAGCACGTCTTCGAGGGTCAGCGGCTCGAAATAGAGCCGGTCGGAGGTGTCGTAGTCAGTGGACACGGTTTCCGGGTTGCAGTTGACCATGATGGTCTCGAAACCGTCCTCGCGCAAGGCCAGGGCGGCGTGCACGCAGCAGTAGTCGAATTCGATGCCCTGGCCGATGCGGTTGGGCCCGCCGCCCAGCACCATGATCTTGTCGCGCGTGCTGGGCTCGGCCTCGCACTCCTCCTCGTAGGTGGAATACATGTAGGCGGTTGCGGTGGCGAACTCGGCGGCACAGGAGTCCACCCGCTTGTAGACCGGGTGGATATTCAGGTGATGCCGATATTCACGCACCGCATGTTCGTCACAATCCAGCAAGCAGGCCAGGCGACGGTCGGAAAACCCCTTGCGCTTGAGCCGCCACAACTGTTCGCCGGAGAGATCTTGCAGGCTTTTTCCCTCGAGACCCCGCTCCAATTGCACCAGCTCGGCCAGTTGCACCAGGAACCAGGGATCGATACGCGACGACTCGTACACTTCGTCCAGACTGAAGCCGGCGCGAAAGGCGTCGGCCACGTACCAGATGCGCTCGGCCCCCGGCACCGCCAGTTCCCGACGAATGATTTCCCGCGCATCGTCCCGCTGCAGATCTACTTTTTCATCCAGCCCGTCGTTGCCGGTCTCCAGGCCACGCAGGGCTTTCTGCAACGATTCCTGGAAACTGCGCCCGATGGCCATTACCTCGCCCACCGATTTCATCTGGGTGGTCAGGCGAGCATCGGCCTGGGGAAATTTCTCGAAGGTGAAGCGCGGCACCTTGGTGACCACATAATCTATGCTGGGCTCGAAAGAAGCCGGCGTGGCACCACCGGTAATATCGTTCTTCAACTCGTCCAGGGTATAGCCCACCGCCAGCTTGGCCGCCACCTTGGCGATGGGGAAACCGGTGGCCTTGGAGGCCAGGGCCGAGGAACGTGACACCCGTGGATTCATCTCGATCACGATCATGCGGCCGTTTTCCGGATTGACGGCAAACTGCACATTGGAACCACCGGTGTCCACCCCGATCTCGCGCAGCACCGCCAGGGAGGCATCGCGCATGATCTGGTATTCCTTGTCGGTGAGGGTCTGGGCCGGTGCCACGGTGATGGAGTCGCCGGTATGCACCCCCATGGGATCGAAGTTTTCAATGGAACAGACGATGATGCAATTGTCCTTGCGGTCACGCACCACCTCCATTTCGTATTCCTTCCAGCCCAGCACCGATTCCTCGATCAGCAATTCGTTGGTGGGCGACAAGTCCAGGCCACGCTGACAGATCTCGCGGTATTCGTCATGGTTGTAGGCAATACCACCGCCGGTGCCTCCCATGGTGAAGGAGGGCCGGATGATGGCCGGGAAGCCGATCGCGGCAATCACCTGTTCGGCCTCTTCCATACTGTGGGCGATGGACGAGCGCGGCGTGGACAGGCCGATGCGTTTCATCGCCTCGCGAAAACGCTCCCTGTCCTCGGCCTTGTCGATGGCGTCGCTGCTGGCACCGATCAGCTCCACACCGTGGCGCTCCAACACCCCTTCGCGCACCAGGTCCAGGGCACAGTTGAGCGCGGTCTGGCCGCCCATGGTGGGCAACAAGGCATCGGGCCGCTCCTGCTCGATGATACGGGCCACGGTGCGCCATTGGATGGGTTCGATATAGATGGCATCGGCCATTTCCGGGTCGGTCATGATGGTGGCCGGGTTGGAATTGATCAGGATCACCCGGTAGCCTTCCTCGCGCAGGGCCTTGCAGGCCTGGGCGCCGGAATAGTCGAATTCGCAGGCCTGCCCAATCACGATGGGGCCCGCGCCTATGATCAAGATGCTGCTGAGGTCGGTGCGTTTTGGCATAAGGGTTAAGGGTTCCTGCTGGAAGTCGGTTTTAACGACGCTGCTCGATCATGTCCACGAAGCGGTCGAACAGGGCTTCCACGTCATGGGGACCGGGGCTGGCCTCGGGATGACCCTGGAAACCGAAGGCCGGCACATCGGTGCGTTCGATACCCTGCAACGAGCCGTCGAACAAGGAACGATGAGTGGCCCTGAGCTGCGCTGGCAGGCTGGCCTCGTCCACCGCGAAGCCATGGTTCTGGCTGGTGATCATCACCTGTTGTGTATCCAGGTCGATCACCGGATGGTTGGCACCGTGATGCCCGAATTTCATCTTCACCGTGCGCGCGCCGCTGGCCAGGGCCAGTAACTGATGCCCCAGGCAAATACCGAACACCGGTACCCCACGGGCCAGGACGGCCTGGATGGCTTCGATGGCATAGTCACAGGGTTCGGGATCGCCCGGCCCATTGGACAGGAAGACGCCGTCGGGCGCCATGGCCAGCACCTCTGCGGCCGGCGTGGTGGCCGGTACCACGCTGACACGACAACCGCGGTCCACCAGCAGACGCAGGATGTTGCGCTTGACCCCAAAATCGTAGGCCACCACGTGGCGGGGCAAATCCTCGTCGCGCCGGACCGGATGTCCGCCCTCCAGCGACCACACGCCCTCGCGCCATTCATACCGGCTGTCGGTGGTCACTTCCCGGGCCAGATCCATGCCCTTGAGCCCGCCCCAGGCCCGCGCCTGCTCCAGCGCGATCTGTTCACTGGCCCCGCTACCGGCCATGATGCAGCCGTTCTGGGCACCCTGCTCGCGCAATATACGGGTCAGTCGGCGGGTATCGATGCCGGCGATGGCCACGATGCCCTGCTGGCGCAGGTAATCGTCCAGGCCCTGGTGGCTGCGCCAGTTGCTGGCCCGCAAGGGCAGGTCACGAATCACCAGCCCGCTGGCCATCACTCCGGCAGACTCCGCGTCCTCGGGATTGACCCCCACATTGCCGATGTGGGGATAGGTCAGGGTGACGATCTGACGGGCGTAGGAGGGATCGGTGAGAATCTCCTGATAGCCGGTCAAGGCGGTATTGAACACCACCTCACCGACGGTAATACCTTCGGCACCGATATTTTCCCCGCGGAAAACACTACCATTTTCCAGGGCTAGTATGGCTGGCTGCCTCAAAATCTCCCCCATTCAGACGTGCAAAAACGGGAGGCACCGATGAGGAGCCCCCCGCTTCCTAAGGTAACAGGCAAAATTATCGTGGAGGAATTGTACTCGGGAACACCCCGGGTGTCCATGACTAGCCTCTTCCAATGACACATGAGCCTGAAGGGCGGGCGTGATTCCAACGAGAAGTGAGCCTGAACGGGGTCGGGTTCTGGGATCATCGGAGGATGATCGTGACCATCAAGACCCAAGGGCTCCAGACCATGGAGCAAATCCGCGCCTTC
>WFPC01000041.1 GCA_015487785.1 Gammaproteobacteria bacterium
CGCCCTTGTCGATCAGGTCGATCACACCATACATCATCTTGGCGGTATACACAGGATCCAGCGGCACCGGCCGCCAGCGGGCGATGAATTTCCGCAGCCGCTCATCGGCCTTGGCATAGCCGCCGAAATGATAGTCCAACAGCAGTTCATAATCGCCCCGCACGCCCGCTGCCCGTTGCAGCATGGCTACCTGCCGGTGAAGAAACCCCGCCCCCTTGAGCACGGCAAAACCCAGTGCCCGGCGCCCCGGCGCCAGGGCCGCGGCGACTCCGGCCAGGCTGCCTCCCGTGCCACAGGGCAGGCATACGGCGTGGTAGTGGCCCAGTTGCCGGTCCAGCTCGTGGATCAGCTCGGCACAACCGCGCAATGCCAGGGTATTGCTTCCTCCCTCTGGCAGAAGCTGGAAATCACCAAAACGATACGCCAGATCCTGTAGGAAATGTGCGTCGTGGCGCAGGCGGTAATCCTGCCGGGAGACATGGTGCAGATACATGCCGCAGGCGGTGGCCTGGCGCAGGGTGGAGCTGGGCTCGGCGAAGGGACCTCCCCGAATGACGCCGATGGTGTCGAACCCCAACAGGCGGCCGGCATGGGCCAGGGCGTGGATATGATTGGAATGGGCGCCTCCGAAACTCAGCAGGCGCCGCCGACCCTGTTGCCGGGCCTGCAGCAGATTGTACTTGAGCTTGCGCCATTTGTTGCCGGAAACCAGGGGATGCAGCAAGTCGTCGCGCTTGATGAACAGGGCCACCCTCTTGCGCATCAACAGGGGGTGATGCAGCCGTTGCACGGGCGAAGGCCCGGTGGCGAAGAATTCCTCCACCGATGGGCTCATGCCGCCGGCACGAAATCCAGTGCCACCGAGTTGATGCAATAGCGCAGCCCCGTGGGTGGCGGACCGTCGTCGAAGACGTGGCCCAAGTGGGAATCACAGCGGGCACAGACTACCTCGATACGACGCATGCCATGGCTGAGATCGGGCCGGTGGACGACGACTTCCTCACCCAGTGGCGCCCAGAAACTGGGCCAACCACAGCCAGCGTCGTACTTGGTTTTGGAAGCGAACAACGGTTGGCCGCAGGCCACGCAACGGTACTCGCCAGGCTGATCGAAATGCACGTATTTGCCGCTGAAGGGTCGCTCGGTACCCTTCAGGCGGCAGACCTCGAACTGCGCCTCGCTCAGTTGCTCACGCCATTGTTGCTCGGTCTTGAGGATTTTTTTCCGCTCGTCAGTCATGCTCCAGGACTTCCAGCACATTCTCGGCCCGGCTACGCTTCACCTCCCCACCTTGTTTCTCCACCAGCAAGTGGGTCACCCGGGCATCTTCCAGCACCATGGCGTAGCGGCGCGAGCGCAGGCCGAGACCGAAGCGGCGCATGTCCATTTCCATGCCGATGGCGCGGGTGAATTCCCCATTGCCATCGGCCAGCATGGTCACCTCGTCGACGATGTCGCGCTCCCGCGCCCAGGCCTGCATCACGAAAATATCGTTCACCGCCAGGCAAAACAGCTTTTCAATGCCCTTTTGACGAAATTCGAACAAGGTGCTCACATAGCCCGGCAGGTGTTGCTCCGAACAACTGGGACTGAAGGCCGCCGGCACGGCGAACACGACAGCACGCTGCCCGGCAAATAATTCACTGGCCGGCCGGCTCACGATGCGCCCCCCTTGCATCATTTGCAGTTTTACCGCCGGCAGGCGCTCTCCCACACGAATCATGCGCTCCGTCATGGCTCGGCCACGAAATAACACAGCCAGGATTCTTGCTGTTCCACTTCTTCCACCTCATGGTAGATCCCGGTCCCCACCAAATAGTCGCTGTCGGGATCGTCTTCGTCTTCCTCGAATTCCTCCCAGTAGATGCGCACCCGGGAGAAACCGGCCTCCTGCAGCAATTCGCGGATCTCGGGAATGGTCCACAGGCGCCAGGCATATTCGAAGGCACGGTCCAGGCGGGATCCGTCGGGAAAAGCGAAATGAATATAGCACTGCATGTGGTGATCGATGGGGTTGAAGCTGGCCTGTTCCCAGATATAGGTGAAATCCTCATCCTCGATCTCGCGCTCTTCCTCACACACGTCGTAGGTGGCGGTGCCACCGAGCAGGTCGAGGAAGAACAGACCGTCCCGTTTCAATCCCCGGCGCACGTTCTTGAAATAAGCCCGCATGCGTTCGCGAGTCTCGAACAGACAATAGCTGAAGTTCATGGCGCAAACGATGTCGTGCTTGCGCGTCCTGACCGTCAACACATCCTCGTTGATCAGTTCTATGCGACGCGCCACCTCGGGCCCGGCCGGCTCCACGTTGTGCTCGCGGCCCCATTGCAGGGTATCGGCACACAGATCCACGCCGGTGGCCCGACGCTCGGGATGGGATTTGCACCATTCGGTGCACAGATAGGCGGTGCCACTGAAATCCTCCCGCAGGGTCAGCGGCTCTCGCCCTCGCAGCTCGCGGAAACGCTCGCTGAAGAATTCGATCTCCACTTCCGGCGACTGTACCGATTTCTGGTACAGCTCGTGGCGGTCGGCCCGTTGGGCCTGGGTCCTTCGTGTGCGTCGCCGGTGTTTTTTCTTGGCCGTGGCCTTCGCCATGGAATCAACCTCTGTCGTTTTCGCAACCGGCGTAGTCTACCAGATTATTCTTTGCCATCTCGATGACAGGAAGGGCTTCCCGCACACCGCACCGGTATGGGCTTTTCCTCCCCACATTCTATAATGACCGCATCATGATCCTGTGTCGCGATGTTCTTTCCCCGCTCAGCCGCCTGCTGCAACGCTTCGGCCTACAACTGGTGCAAGTTGCCGCCGAAGAAAGCATTCCCGGCAGCTTCTGGGGCGAGCCCGAGGCCGGGCTGATCGGCGACCGGCTCTATGTGCGCGCCGACACCCCCTTGCATTCGGCCCTGCACGAGGCTTGTCACTACATCTGCATGGATCCCCGACGGCGCCAGGCGCTGGACACCGATGCCGGCGGCGACTATGCAGAGGAAAACGGAGTCTGTTATCTGCAGGTGGTATTGACAGAGTATTTGCCAGGGTTGACCCGGCAACAGGCTTTCGCCGACATGGACGCCTGGGGTTACAGCTTTCGCCTGGGCTCGGCCGCCGCCTGGTTTCAACACGATGCCGAGGATGCCCTGGCCTGGCTGATACAACATGGTATTCTCAATGACCAGCAACAACCGCGCTGGCAGGTACGCCGGCGCTGATGGAGCTGTCGCTGGTACAATTCATCAAAACCTGGCTGCTGCCACCGGGCATTTTGCTGCTGGCCCTGGGCAGCGGCCTGTACCTGTTGCGCCGGCACGGACGCCTGGGCCGCTTGCTGTTGCTGGCGGCCACCCTGAGCCTGTGGCTGTTGAGCACACCCTGGTTCAGCGCCCGCCTGCTGGGCTCGCTGGAAGTCTACCCACCCCTGGACAGCGCAAGCCTGGCCGCCTCGCAGGCCCAGGCCATCGTGGTGCTGGCCGGCGGCTACCGCCAGTTTGCACCGGAGTACGGGGGCGCCACACCATCGGCCTATTCGCTGCTGCGGCTCAATTACGGGGTACGCCTGCACCGCGCCAGCGGCTTGCCCATCCTGTTGTCCGGTGGCAATGCCGACCCCCAGCGCCCGAAGGAAGCCCTGTTGATGGCCCGGGTGCTGCGGGAAGACTATGGCATCGAACCCCGCTGGCTGGAGACAAAAAGCAGAAACAGTGCCGAAAACGCAGCATTCAGCAGCGAAATGCTGCAAAAAGACGGGATAAAACGCATTCTTCTGGTGAGCCAGGCCTGGCATCTGTACCGCGTGCTGCCCTTGTTCGAACAACAGGGCATGGCGGTGATCGCCGCTCCCACCGGCTTCGAGGGGCCGGCACCTTCGGGCAGCCGTTGGCAGGATTTCCTGCCCACCGCCCAGGCCCTGCTGGAAAGCAGCCACGCCCTGCACGAATATCTGGGCGCCCTGTGGTACGGACTGCGCTACCGCGGGTCTATTTGAGACGTTCCACCAGGCTCAGAACAGTCTCGGCCTTGAATGGCTTGGCCAGAAACCCGGCCACCCCCAGGCTCACCGCCTGGTCCACGCTCTCGCGGGTGAGCGCGTCGCTCATCACCACCACCTTCAGCCCGGGGCAGGCCTGGCGGATCTGGCGCAATTCGTCCATTTCCGGCGAACGGGTCTGCAGGAACAACACATCCACCGGATTGCGCTCGAGCAGCTCCAGAAGGCCGTTACTGTTTTTGAGCTTGGCCACTACGTTGACCATGCGCCGCTTGAGGGTGTACTGCAGAGTATCGCGTGTGGTGTCGTCCTCGTCCACCACGATGGCCTTGCGTGGTTCGTAGCTGACCACCTTACCGGTCTTGAAATCGAATTCCTGGATTGGCACCTCGCCCTCCCGCTTGTCTGCTTCGCTGTCTTCGTGCTATCGGCGCCGAGCGGTTTTTTTTGAGTTCCGTAACCAAGGGCGTCAGAGGGGTTTTATCAGAACCTTGCGCGCCCGGCGGGAATCCGCGGCCATGGCAAAGGCCTGTTCGATGCGGCTACTGTCGAAGCAATGACTGATGAGCTCGTTCACCAGGCGACGGGCCCGCCCGCCGGCGCGTTCCAGCAGGGCGATGGCCTCCTCGAAGGGCCCGCAGCGGGAGCTGTGCAGGGCCACGCCCCGGGCCAAGGCCCGCGCCAGGGCATCGTCACCGGCCGGCTCCAGCCAATGGATGCACCCGCGGGGCCGCACCAGGCCCGCGCGCAATACCGCATCCGCCGCTGCGCGGCTGTCCACCAGCGCCGCATCGAAGCGACCCAGCGGCGAAGTGGACGAGGCTTCCGCCGGGCAAGCCTGGCGGAAAGACATCCGGGGATAACGGGCACGCCAAGCCACCACCCGGGCCGCCGGCACATCCGGACTCACATAGATTTCCCCTCCGTCGGAGAACGCTTCGTCGGCCCAGGCGGGGAACCGGTCTTCGCCATCCCAGGGCAGCAGGGCGATTTCGTCGATCACCAGGGTGGTGAGCTGGGTCAGATCGAAGGCCGGCCGGCCATGGGTGGATTTGAGGTGCACGGTCTCGCTCGCCAGCTCCAGCGCCCGCGTCAGACCCGATATGCTGCCGGTGGTGTCGAAAACCTGTTGGAAAGCGGCGGCGGGTGCCTTCTCGGGAGCCAGGGCATGATCAACACCCAATGCCAGTGCCGCCTGGCGCAGCTCCGGGTGCCGGGCCAGGGCTGTCAGCTCGAAATCCTGTTGCCGATGCTCGCGGTAATCCAGCAGCGCCACCAGTAACAACATACCCAGCCGGCGCGGACCCAGTACGGCGATGCGCTGGCCTCGACGTGGCGGTGTCGCCCGCAGTGCCTGGATGGCCGCCGCCAGCGGCTCCACCAGCACGGCCATCTCGTCGCTCACGCCCGGCGGCAACACATGCAGCGCATCCACCGGCGCCAGGAGCCAGGGAGCAAATCCGCCCGGCAGCCGGTCGATGCCCAGGGTGAGTCGCTGGGGGCAGTGGCTGTCCAGTCCCCGGTTACAATAGGGACACTCCACCGTGTCCAGACCCCGGGCCCGGTGGGAAGCGTTGATTTCCACCACCACCCGTTGTCCCCGGTAACGCCCCACTACCTCGTGGCCCGTGATCTGAGGCAGGGGGAAGGGCAGGTGACGGCGGGCGAGATCGGTGGCGCAGATCCCGCACAGACGGGATTCAACGGCCACGTAACCCGGCCCCAGCCGCAATATACAACGCCCCTGGCGCAGGATCTCCCAACCCTGCGCCGGGCCGCCACGATAGGCATAGTCCACCACCCGAAAGCGTCCATCGGCCTGGTATTCCGCCGCCCGAAACCTGATCTCCATCCCGGAAACCTCAAAAAATAAATATATTCAACAAGTTATGTATTTTTCATGCCTTTTTGTAAAAGCTACAACTCGCCGGACAAACCCGCTACAATGGCCTCTCGTCGGATTCCCAGCCAAGGATTTTTCAGATGAACGACATCAAGAACATGCTGATCTATGGCGGATTGTCGCTGGCCGTGATTCTCGGCCTGGTGTTCATTTCCACATCCGACAGCATCTCTCCCGGCATGGTGGGGGGACTGGCCATTTTGTTCGTGGTGATCCTGCCGGTGGTGGTGGCGGTGCGCATCAGCCAGAAGGAAAAGGAACGCAAGGCACGCCAGCAGAAAGAATCCTGAGCCAGAGCCCCGTTCAGCCCATGCCCAGGCTGTCGTCCCGCTCGCCGGCGAGGATGGCTATCACCTTGTCCATCAGTTGGGCTTCGCTGTCGGCACCGGCGTGTCGCAACGCCGCCTGCCAGTTGGGAAACAGGTTTTGCTCTTCGCGGGTCTCGTGCTTGGCCAGCTGGCCCGAGAGCATGCCCATGAAGGGGGCCACCTCGGCCACGTCCCCCAATTCGCCACTGAAATAGCCTTCGATCAGCTCCAGTTGCTGCAGGATCTGTTCGTGCTCGCGAATCATCACCGATGTGGGATCCTGGCCCAGGGGGTCGCGCGGAGCGCGAAAAACCTGGGCGAGGATTTCGTTCTCCACGTGCAAGTGCCGGCGCAGACCACGGGAGAAGGCTTGCAGATCCTCGCCGGCCTCGTCCAGCCGGCCGGCATTGACCTTATGCAGGGCATCGGCGAAGCGGCTGTCGAGTACCAGGTGGTCGCGCTCCAACAACTCGGTAAGACTCTCCGCTGCCACGTCCTCGCGTGCCTGCACCCGCACCGTCCACAAGGGCGGGCCCTGTTGCACGATGCGCCAGTGGATGGCGTGACGCAATTGCAGCGACACGCTCTCCATCAGCAGCCGCGGCGGCTCGTCCACCAGCAGCTCGAATACCTGCCCCGGCTGCAGCTCGCGCAGGCGGTAATAGGCATGGGTATGGGCCGGCAGATCACCACGCTGGCGCAGGTCGATGCGCACCTTGTCGGTCATGGCTAGACCTTGCGGTAGAGTTCGCTGCCGCGACGCTTGAATTCCACCGCCTTTTCCTCCAGCCCGCGTCGCAAGGCCTCCTCGGCTTCCAGCCCCTGTTGCTCGGCATAGTCGCGCACGTCCTGGGTGATCTTCATGGAGCAGAAATTGGGCCCGCACATGGAACAGAAATGGGCCACCTTGTGGGCCTCCTTGGGCAGGGTCTCGTCGTGAAAGGCCCGCGCGCGGTCGGGATCCAGGCCGAGATTGAACTGGTCTTCCCAGCGAAATTCGAAGCGCGCCTTGGACAAGGCATTATCACGGATCTGGGCACCGGGATGCCCCTTGGCCAGATCGGCGGCATGGGCCGCCAGTTTGTAGGTGATGATGCCTTCCTTGACGTCGTCGCGATCCGGCAGCCCCAGGTGCTCCTTGGGCGTGACATAGCAGAGCATGGCGGTGCCATACCAGCCGATCATGGCTGCGCCGATGCCGGAGGTGATGTGGTCGTAGCCGGGGGCGATGTCGGTGGTCAGGGGACCCAAAGTGTAGAAAGGTGCCTCGCCGCACAGTTCCAGTTGCTTGTCCATGTTCTCCTTGATCATGTGCATGGGCACGTGACCCGGCCCCTCGATCATGGTCTGCACATCGTGTTTCCAGGCGATCCGGGTCAGCTCGCCCAGGGTCTCCAGCTCGGCGAACTGGGCGGCATCGTTGGCATCGGCGATGGAGCCGGGGCGCAGACCGTCACCCAGGGAGAAGGCCACGTCGTAGGCCTTCATGATTTCGCAGATTTCCTCGAAATGGGTATAGAGGAAATTCTCCTGGTGATGGGCCAGACACCACTTGGCCATGATGGAGCCCCCGCGCGAGACGATGCCGGTGAGACGCTTGGCGGTGAGCGGCACATAGCGCAGCAGCACACCAGCATGGATGGTGAAATAGTCCACCCCCTGTTCGGCCTGCTCGATGAGGGTGTCGCGCATGATCTCCCAGGTGAGTTCTTCGGCCTTGCCATCCACCTTTTCCAATGCCTGGTAGATGGGCACGGTACCAATGGGCACCGGCGAATTGCGAATGATCCATTCGCGGGTCTCGTGGATGTTCTTACCGGTGGAAAGATCCATGATGGTGTCGGCGCCCCAGCGGATGCCCCAGGTCATCTTGTCCACTTCCTCCTCGATGGAGGAACCCAGGGCGGAATTGCCCAGGTTGCCGTTGATCTTGACCAGGAAATTGCGCCCGATGATCATGGGCTCCAGCTCGGTGTGGTTGATATTGGCCGGAATGATGGCCCGCCCGCGGGCCACCTCGTCGCGCACGAACTCGGGGGTGATACGCTCGGGCAGGCTGGCTCCCCAGGATTGTCCCGGATGCTGCTGGGCCAGTTGTTCGCGGTACAACTCCAGGCGCATGTTCTCGCGAATGGCCACGTATTCCATTTCCGGTGTGATAATGCCCTTGCGGGCGTAGTGCATCTGGGTGACAGTGGCGCCGGCCTTGGCCCGCCGCGGCTGGCGGCTGTGACCCTCGAAACGCAACGCGGCCAGGCTGTCGTCCTCGGCCCGCTGGCGGCCATAGGCCGAACTAGGCTGTTCCAATACTTCCGTATCGCCCCGTTCCTCTATCCAGGCGCTGCGCACATCGGGCAGACCGCGACGAATGTCGATTTCCACCTCCGGATCGGTATAGGGTCCGGAGGTATCGTAGACCGTCACCGGCGGATTCTCTTCCGCGCCGAAACCGGCCGGGGTGTTACCAAGCCGGATTTCACGCATGGGTACCCGGATATCGGGCCGGCTGCCCTGTACATAGATTTTGCGGGAATTGGGAAAGGGTTCCACCGCCGCCCGGTTGAGCCTGGCGGTCTTGCTCAGAAACTTGTCGGATATGGCATGCATGTGCTCGTCCTCGCTTGGGGCCGCTTGCGGCGGCCAGTGGGACGCAAGGAAGTCTGCGATCGCTTCCCTACGCCGGTATGACCCGGATCAGGTTCAAAGGGTATTTCTCAGCCGGCCCCGGGCCGGCACCCCCAGCAAGGCGCAAAAGTACCACAAATCGCTCGTTCAAGGTACTGCAATCCCGTCACAGGTATGTATAATGGCCGGTCATTGTGGAAAACTGGATCATAGCAGAGCCGTGATAATGACCGAACTCAACATGGATCAAGCCCGCTTCAACATGGTCGAACAGCAGATCCGCACCTGGGAGGTTCTGGACCCCAAGGTATTGGACCTGCTCAAGAAAATGCCCAGGGAAGACTTCGTGCCGGCAGCCTACCGCAAGCTGGCCTACGCCGACATGGCCATTCCGCTGAACGGCGAGAAGATGATGCATCCAAAGATCGAGGCTCATCTGTTGCAGGCCCTGAACATCCAGCCCGAGGACGTGGTGCTGGAAGTGGGTACCGGCAGCGGCTTCGTCACCGCCCTGCTGGCCAAGCTGGCCCGCCATGTCTACAGCGTGGACATCAACCCGGTTTTCGTGCAACAAGCCGCAGAAAAACTCGCAGAAAAACTCAAGGCCCACGGCATCGACAATGTGACCCTGGAAGAAGGCGATGCCTCCAAGGGTTGGGACAAACACGCACCCTATGATGCCATCGCCATCACCGGCGGTTTTCCCAGCATTCCCGAGAGCTATGAACGGGCATTGAAGATCGGCGGGCGCCTGTTCGTCATCGCCGGCGAGGAAGGCGTGATGGAGGCCTGGCTGATCACCCGCACCGCAGAACAGGCCTGGGAGCGCAAGAGCCTGTTCGAAACCGAGATCGATCTACTGGAAAACACCCAGCCACCACCCCGTTTTGAGTTTTGAACACCTGAATCCCGGCGAGCTGCAACAGCGCCTCGCCGGGGAGAACCCGCCCTTTCTGCTCGACGTACGGGAAACCTGGGAATTCGAGATCTGCCATATCCCCGGCAGTCGGCACATTCCCATGGAGCACATTCCCGCCCGTCTCGATGAATTGCCCCGGGAACGCGATATCGTGGTCATATGCCACCATGGCCTGCGCAGCCAACAAGTCTGTATTTACCTGGATCGAATGGGTTTTTCCGTGCTCAACCTGGCCGGGGGCGTGGCCGCCTGGGCGCAGCAGGCAGACCCCGACATGCCCCGCTACTGAAGATAACGACCGATGGCCGCCAGGGTCTTGGCGCTGGCGCCTCGATGTTCTTCCACCAGGGCCCGGGCGCGTTCCCCACGCCCGGCCAGCCATTGAGGATCTTCCAGGGCATGGCGCAATTCATCGGCCAATGCCGCCTCGTCGGCCACCAGACTCACCGCATCACGCTCGGCCAGGGCCTGGTAAATGGCCTGGAAATTAGTCACCCGGGGCCCCGTGATCACTGCTTTGCCCAGGGCCGCCGGCTCCAGCGGATTGTGCCCCCCCACCGGCACCAGGCTACCACCCATGAAAATCACATCGGCAGCCTGGCAATAGGCCGGCAATTCACCCAGGGAGTCGCCCAGGAACACCGCACAGGAAGCCGGGCAGGGGCGTTGTTCGCTGCGCCGCACCAGCGCCCAGCCCTGGCGGCGCACCAGATCGGCCACCGTATCGAAACGGGGTGCATGGCGGGGCACCAACACCAGCAGCAGTTCCGGAAACGCCTCGCGTAATTGCCGGAACACGCGCAACAGGCGGGTTTCCTCATCATCGTGGGTGCTGGCGGCCAGGCACACCGGTCGCTCGCCCCACAGGCGCCGGAGTTGTCCGGCCCGCAGCGCGGTATCGGCTGGCAGGACCAGATCGAATTTCAGGTTGCCGATCACTTCCAGTCGCTCGGGTCGCACACCCGCCGCCAGCAGGCGCCCGGCATCGGCCTGGGTCTGAGCCCCGACCCAGCTCAACTCCCGCAACAGGGGACCGAACAAGGCGCGACCGGGAGCGCTGGCGTAGCGCCGAGCGGATCGAGGTGACAGCCGCGCATTGACCAGCAACAGGGGCGTCCCGCACTGTATCGCCTGGTGGTAGAGGTTGGGCCACAGCTCGGTTTCCAGCATGATGCCGAGACGGGGACGCAGACGCTCCAGAAAACGTTTCACCATCCCCGGTAGGTCATGGGCCAGGTAGACGTGCTGCACGCGCGTGCCGAAACGTCGTTTCAGCATGTCTCGCCCCCCGGGCGTGTAAGTGCTCACCACTAAGATTTCCCCCGGATACTGGCGCAGCAGGCCCTCGATCAACGGCTGGGCCGCGGCCACCTCGCCCACCGAGGCCGCATGCAGCCAGATTACGTCCCGGCGCTGTCGGGGAATCCAGCCCAGGCGCTGAACCAGCCCCTGGCGATAGGCGGGATCGCGCGTCATCACCAGCAGCCACCAGAAGGGGCCGAGCAGAACGAGCAGCAAGGTATAGAGCCGGCGCAAGTTCAGCTCCGCGGAGGTTCGAAGACCTCGCAAAGATAGTGCAGCAGGAAAATATGCGCCTCCTGAATGCGGGAGGTACGCTCGGCCTTCACCACCAGGGCGATGTCCACCTCCGCGGCCAGGGCGCCGCCGTCACGCCCCAGCAGGCCGATACTGGCGATGTTCTGGCTACGCGCCTGGCGGGCGGTTTCCAGCAGGTTGGCGGAGTTGCCCGAGGTGCTAATCAAAACCACCAGATCGCCGGGCCGGCCCAGGGACTCCAATTGCCGGGCAAAGATGCGTTCGAAGCCGTAGTCGTTGGCGATGGCGGTGAGCGCGGAACTGTCGGTGGTCAGAGCCACCGCAGGATGACCGGGACGGTCACTCTCGTAGCGCCCGGTCAGCTCGGCCGCGAAGTGCTGGGCATCGGCCGCCGAGCCTCCGTTACCGCACACATAGACCGTGCCGCCGGCAGCAAAGGTCTGTTGCAGGCGTTGGCGGGCCCGGGCCACGGGCTCGGCCAGTGCTGCCACGCCGGCCATGGCCTGCCGGTGTTGTTCCAGCGCCGCCTCCAGACTCAATGACATTTGGTGATTCCTCTCAACCGGTTACAATAGCGCGCAGTTTAACATACTGATCCCGGTCGACAGCGTCCGGACCAAACCACGGCCCATGACCCACAAACCACCTTTTCAGCGGCGCTTCCTGGCCCCCCGCCATTGGCCCATCTGGCTCTGTCTTGGGCTGTTGCGGCTGGTCGTGGTCCTGCCGCAGAAACAACGCATGGCTGTCGGTCGGGGCATCGGCTGGCTGTTCTTCCAGCTGGGAAAAAAGCGTCGCGCCATTGCCGAAATCAATCTGAAAGCCTGCTTCCCCCACTGGAGCGAGCAACAACGGCAACAGGTGTTGCGGGATCATTTCCGTTCCCTGGGCATGGCCGTGGTGGAAACCGGCATGGCCTGGTGGCTGCCCGGTGAGCGTCTGATGACGCTGCACCGCAGCGAAGGTCTGGAATACCTTCACCAGGCCCGGCAACAGGGGCAGGGGGTTCTGTTGCTCAGTGCGCATTTCGTTTCCTTGGAACTGGGCAACCGCATGTTGGCATTACATGTGGACGAACCGGTGAGCATGATGTACCAACGTCACAAGCACCCCATCATGGAATGGATCATCCAGCACAACCGTGGTCCCCATGCGCAGATGATTCCGGAAAACGACGTGCGTCAGTTGATCCGCGCCCTGCGCGCCAAGAAGGTGGTATGGTATGCCGCCGACCAGGCGTATGGCCACGACAAGCGCAATGCTGCGCTGGTGCCTTTTTGTGGTGAACCCGCCGCCAGCAATACCGCCCTGTCGCGCATCGCCCGCCAGGGCGATGTGGCCGTGATACCTTTCTTCGTCCAGCGGGATGCCGATGCCCGTGGCTATCTGCTTCGCCTTATGCCACCACTGCAGGATTTTCCAGGCGAGGACGCCGTAGCCGACACCCTGCGCTATCACCGGTTGATCGAACAACAGATCGCGCGAGCGCCGGGGCAATACCTCTGGGTGCATCGACGCTTCAAGAGCCGGCCGCCGGAGCTGCCGGATCTTTACCGCGACCTATGAACCACTCTCTTTTTTCACCAGGTAGCTGATTACCTTCATGGTCTGGGCATTGCCCCCGGTCATGCGGTTGGTGACCAGGTATTTGCCATTGACCACGAAGGCCGGCACGCCATTGATGCCATAGCGCATGGCCATGGTCTTGGCACGACGGATGCGGGTTTCCACGGCAAAGGAACGGAAGGTCTTGATGAATCTCTCCTTGTCCACTCCAAACTGGGCGAAGAAGTCCATCAAGGCCTCATCGGTGTTCAGGGGGCGCTTCTCCAGGTGAATGGCATTGAACAGGGGCCGGTGGACCTTGTCGAATACGCCCAGCAGCTTGGCGGTATAAAAGGCCCGACCATGATTCTCCCAGCTTGGCCGCAGAATACCGGGTATACGCACGAATTCGGCATTCTCGGGTTTCTTGCGCAGCCAGCGCTCCACATAGGGTTCGATGCGGAAACAGTGGGGACAGCCGTACCAGAAGACTTCCACCACCTCGATCTTGTCACCGGTGCTGGTGGGCTGGGGCTGGGCCAGGCGCTGGTAGTGCACGCCCTCGGTATACTGGGCCGCCTGGGACAGCAGGGGCGACAAGGCCAGGGCACAAAGCAACACAACCCGTTTGATCACGCTCATCGTTTCTCTCCTTTTCCTGCCATAGATGGCGACCCGGAAAGTCTGCTAACATTTGGCGATTCTTTGTTTTCCGCAACAGCCAAGGAGCCGCCATGACCTCGGAAAAACTCAACCTGGTGCAGTTTCTCAATCAACAACACCTGTGCGAATCGCTCACGGTCAAAGAAATTCAATTGTTGCTGGATTATACCGAGGTGGTGACTTTCAACAAGGGCGACATTATCGCCGAAATCGGTGAGGTGGGCGAAGCGCTGTATTTCGTCATCAAGGGCGAGGCGGGGCTGTTCTACGACGAGGGCAGTGGAGAAACCGAGGTGGGCCGGATTCATCAGGGCGAGCTGATGGGCGAGATGTCCTTCTTCGACCAGGAACCACGCTCGGTACGCATGCGCGCCATGGCTGACGACACCCAGTTGTTGAAACTCTCGCGCACCATGTACAACCGCCTGCGGGTGGAACATCCCTATATTGCCACCAATATCCTGGAACATGCCATCGTCAGCCTGGATCACCTGTTCCGTCGCCTCAGTTCCGACGTGGCCACCTATTCCAATTATCTCTACGGCAAGGGCAAGAGGTGAACGAGCCCCGCCATCCGCTCTATCGCCAGGCAAGCTTCGCCATCGCCGCCAATCACCTGCACCAGCTTCCCGCCGACCAGGGCGTGGAGGTGGCGTTTGCCGGCCGCTCCAATGCCGGAAAGTCCAGCGCCATCAATGCCCTCACCGGCCAGAAATCTCTCGCCCGCACCAGCAAGACGCCGGGGCGCACCCAACAGATCGTTTTTTTCACCCTGGACCAACAGCGCCGCCTGGTGGACTTGCCCGGCTACGGTTATGCCAAGGTGCCGGCACGCATGAAACGCCACTGGCAGGGTTTGATGCAGGCCTATTTCGAACGCCGCCGCAGCCTGCGGGGACTGGTGCTGGTAATGGATATCCGTCACCCGCTCAAGGAATTCGATCAGATGATGCTGGATTGGTGCGAGGCCAGCGACACGCCGGTGCACATCCTGCTCACCAAGGCCGACAAGCTCAGCCGCGGCGCGGCCGCCGCCCAGCGCCAACAGGTGGAACGTGCCCTGGCGGGACGCCCGGCCTGTGGCATACAAACCTTCTCGGCGCTCAAACACAGTGGGGTGGAACAGGCCCTGGCCCGCCTGGATACGTGGTTGGGGCTGCAACATGCGTGCTGATCCGAAAAAAAAGCCCTGGCAGGGGATGCCAGGGCCAAGGTTCACACATGCCCGACTCTGGGTCATCGGACATGTTGCCCGCTCAGGGAGGGGGGGAGCGGGGAGTAGAGGTTTGCGCCTACTCGGTAAGATAGACCCGGAAGAAAACAAATAGTTCAAATAAATCTTTGAGTTTTTCTCTCGAGTATTTCCAGCCATCACCCGCGCCCATCAATGCGCTTCGTCCCAGTTGGCGCCCACACCCATATCGACCAGCAGGGGTACGGCCAGTTCCGCCGCGCCCTCCATGTGTGCCCGGATGCTTTCACGAGCCTGGGCCAGGTGCGTCTCGGCTACCTCGAACACCAATTCGTCGTGAACCTGCATCACCAGGCGCACCTCGCCGGCGAGATCCTGCAGCCAGCGATCGACCTGAATCATGGCCCGTTTGATAATGTCTGCAGCACTACCCTGCATGGGTGCATTGATGGCGGTGCGCTCGGCATATTGGCGCCGTTGGCCATTGGACGATTTGATGTCCGGCAGATAGAGGCGGCGACCAAACAGGGTCTCCACATAGCCCTGCTCGCGGGCACGCTGGCGAGTCTTTTCCATGTAACGCCGGACCCCGGGATAGCGCTCGAAATAATGGTCCATGTAACGCTGGGCCTCGGTGCGCTCGATGCCCAGTTGCCGCGCAAGGCCAAAGGCGGACATGCCATAGATCAGGCCGAAGTTGATCGCCTTGGCATGACGCCGCTGTTCGGCGCTGACCTGTTCCGGCGCCACGGCGAAGATCTCCGCCGCGGTGGCACGATGAATGTCTTCGCCGCGGCGAAAGGCCTGCAGCAAGCCCTGGTCGCCGGACAAGTGTGCCATGATACGCAATTCGATCTGGGAATAGTCGGCGGCCAGGATGCAATAGCCCGGCGAGGCCACGAAGGCCTGACGAATACGCCGACCCTCGGCGCGGCGTATGGGAATGTTCTGCAGATTGGGGTCCGAGGACGACAGACGACCGGTGGCCGCCACCGCCTGGTGATAGGACGTGTGTACCCGGCCGGTGAGCGGGTTGATCTGTTGCGGCAGCTTGTCGGTATAGGTGGACTTGAGCTTGGCCAGGCTGCGGTGCTCCAGAATCAGGCGGGGCAGGACATAGTCTAGGGCCAGTTCCTGTAACACCGATTCCGCCGTGGAAGGCTGACCCTTGGGAGTTTTCTTCAACACTGGCAGGCCCAGCTTTTCATAGAGGATGTGTTGGATCTGCTTGGGTGACCCGAGATTGAACGCCTCTCCGGCCTCGGCGTGAGCCTGTCGCTCGATCTCGGCCAAACGGGCCTCGAACTCCCGGCTGAGCCGATGCAGTTGCTCGGCATCCACCAGCACGCCGGTGCGTTCCATGCGCGAGAGCACCGGCAGCAATGGAATCTCGATATCCTCGAACACCCGGCGCAGACCCGGCTCGGCCTGCAAGCGCGGCCACAGGACATGGTGCAGACGCAGGCAGATGTCGGCATCCTCCGCCGCATAGGGCCCCGCCTGGGCCAGTTCCACCTGGTCGAAACGCTTTTGCTTGGCCCCCTTGCCAGCCACCTCTTCGTAGTGGATGGTCTTGTGCCCTAGGTATTTGAGCGCCAGGGAATCCAGGTCGTGACGGGTGGCCACGCTGTCGAGCACGTAGGACTCCAGCATGGTATCGAAACGCACCCCCCGCAGGATGATACCGTGGCGAGCCAGCACGTTCATGTCGTATTTGAGGTTTTGTCCCAGCTTGGCCCGCCCGGCGTCCTCCAGCAGGGGCTTCAGGCGATCCAGCACCTGTGTGCGATCCAGTTGCAACGGTACCCCGGGGTAATCGTGGGCCAGAGGCACATAGGCCGCCTGACCAGGCTCCACGGCAAAGGAAACCCCGACGATTTCGGCCGCCATGTAGTCCAGGCTGGTGGTTTCGGTATCGAAGGCGAAACATTCGGCGCCTTGCAGGCGCGCCAGCCATCGATCGAACGCATTCTGCTCGGTGATCAGGTGATAATCCGCTGCCGGCGTGTCGGCGGCAGCGTCCGTTGCTTCCTCCTCTTCCAGCAGCTCCGCCATCCAGGTCTTGAATTCACAACGTCGGAACCAGTCCAGCAACCGCTCCCGGTCCGGAGGGCGCCGCTCCAGCGCCTCCCAGCCCAGGGGCAGGTCCAGGTCACTCTTGATGGTGGCCAGGGTGCGCGAAAGCTGGAGCTGGTCCAGGGACTGGCGCAGGTTCTCCCCCACCTTGCCCTTGATCTCGTCGGCATGGCGAACGATCTCGTCCAGGCAACCGTATTGGCGCAACCATTTCACTGCAGTCTTGGGCCCCACCTTGGGCACCCCCGGGATATTGTCCGAACTGTCGCCCACCAGGGCGAGGTAGTCGATGATGCGCTCCGGCGGAATACCGAACTTCTCCTCTACCCCGGCACGATCGAGCACACTGCCGGTCATGGTATTGACCAGGGTGATGTGCTCGTTCACCAATTGCGCCATATCCTTGTCACCCGTGGAGATCAAGCTGTCGTGACCAGCGTCGCTGGCCTGGCGCGCCAGGGTGCCGATGACGTCGTCGGCTTCCACGCCATCGATCACCAGCACCGGCAAGCCCATGGCCCGCAGAATTTCGTGCAACGGCTCGATTTGTGCTTTCAGCTCATTGGGCATGGGGGGTCTATGGGCCTTGTACTGGTCGTAGAGTTCATCGCGGAAGGTCTTGCCCTTGGCATCGAACACCACCGCGATTCTGTCGGGATCGTAGTCCTTGAGCAGGCGGCGTATCATGTTGACCACCCCATAGATGGCTCCGGTGGGCTCGCCTGCGGAATTGTTCAAGGCCGGCATGGCATGAAAGGCCCGATAGAGATAGGAGGAGCCATCGACGAGAATCAAAGGTTTTTTAGACATAGGTCTCTCGAACTAAACAAAAAGGTATGGCATGACCGAAAAGCACAAAACCTCCCACCCGGGACTCAGCCCCATCAATGATTCCATGCTCACGCGGGAATCGTGGAAGATTTTTCAGATCATGGCGGAATTCGTCGAGGGTTTCGAGCGCCTGGCCCAGATCAAGCCCTCGGTCAGCATTTTCGGCTCGGCTCGAACACCCACCGACCATCCTTATTATAAGCGCACCGAAGAAATAGCCCGTGCTCTTTCCGAGGCGGGTTTCAGCGTGGTCAGCGGGGGTGGGCCCGGCATCATGGAAGCGGCCAACAAGGGAGCCTATGCCGGCAAGTCACCCAGTATCGGTCTCAACATCCAGCTTCCCCACGAGCAATCGGGCAATCCCTACCAGGATATCTCCCTGAGTTTTCGTCACTTCTTCTCCCGCAAGGTGATGTTCGTCAAATATGCCGCCGCCTACGTGGTAATGCCCGGTGGCTTCGGCACCCTGGACGAACTGGCGGAAATCCTCACCCTGGTACAAACCGGCAAGACCCGGCGCATCCCCATCATCCTGGTACACAAACCCTTCTGGGAAGGCTTGTTGGGCTGGTTCGAGCAAACCCTGGTGGAAGAAGGCATGATCGACCCGGAGGACATGCAACTGATCCAGCTCATCGACGAGCCCCGGCAAATCGTCGAGGCCATTTTCAATCACTACGAGCACAGCGGCTTCGAACCCAACGCCGAGGAACAGGAGGCCATGCTGGATCTCTAAGCCGGGCATCACCCTCCGGCTTTGTCGAGGGATTCTTAATATTTTGGTGATGCCGATGACTTTGGGTTTATAATCCCTGCATGAGCATGCACAAAAACCTTTCCGCCTGGGCCCTGCTCACCGCTGTGGCCCTGAGTTCTCCGGTGCTCGCCGAAGAAAGCGTCGACGATACCCTGCAACCCGACGTGGTCATCAAGCAGGACAAGCGGGGCCTGATCGAGGAATATCGCATCAACGGCCGGGTCTACATGATCAAGGTCACACCCAAGAAGGGACCGCCGTATTATCTGGTCGACAGCGACGGCGACGGCGAACTGGAATCACGCAAGAACGAGTTGGCGCCCAACCTGCTCATTCCTTCCTGGGTGCTGTTCCGCTGGTAACACGCACTTTTCGACCGGGCAAAGAAAAAGCCAGCGTGATGCTGGCTTTTTCATGCCGGTCGTTTCCGTAAGCCTTAGAGGCCCAGAATGAAATCGACCAGCTTTTCGATGTCGGCGTCAGAAACACGCGGAGAGTAGGGAGGCATGGGCACACCCTTGGTAACCTCGGTCCAGTTACCCTTCCCGCCGGTCTTGACCTTCTTGACCAAGGCCGCCTTGGCGCCGCTGTCTCCCTTGTAACGCTTGGCGACATCAGCCCAGCCCGGACCAACGATCTTGCGGTCGATGGCGTGGCAAGCGGTGCAACCGCTCTTCTTGGCCAACGGAGGCATGCTAGCCGCCTGAGCTTGCGCAGCACCCAGAACCAAAGCAGCCGCTGCAGTAAAACCTAACAGTTTCTTCATTATTTCCTCCCAATGATCAAAGAAAACCGCTCCCTCCCAAAAACCCTTTCCGCATCCAATTGCCAAAAATGCGGAACGAGGGAAAAGTCTATTTAGTCCCTTTTCGGGCTATACGCCCAAATTGGAAGCGCCATTTATGCCATGGCTTAATTTCGCTGTCAAGCGCCCCGGATCTTTGGCAAACGGTCCTCCAAGCGCGGCGGGGACCCTGCGATTGCGTACTGTCGACCAGAGCCATGGCCCGTTATAATCCCTCGCTCATCCGTCCAATCCATCCGATGCCATGAGTCAGTCCGTTAGCCCAAGCCGGCATTTTTTCCCCTTGTTTTACGCGACGGCCCTGTTAACCGGGCTGCTGGTCAACGGCGCGGCCCTGGCCATTCCTTTCCAAGTTCTCGAGCCCCGAACCCTGGGCATGGGGGGTGCTGCAACCGCGCTGGCCGACCGCTACAGCGCCCGGAGCAATCCGGCGGCCCTGGCCTTGCTGGGGGAGTCGCAGGATGTCTTCCTCGAACTCCCGATGCTGGGCCGCAATACGTTTTCCTCCCGCCTCGAACAACGCTTGCAGGCCTTTCAGGAGACCCCGCCGGGTCCCGCCCGGACGATGGCGCGCGATGCTCTCAATGGCAGCCACCGCAGACGCATCCTGCAAGGCGGCGCCAGCCTGGGCCTGCCCAACCTGCCCGTTGCCCTGGGCGCCTCGCTGTACGGTTATTATCTGGAGAATATCGAAGCCTACGCACCGACACCGGCAGACAGCCGCATCCGCCTCAAGGGGTTATCCGTGGTGGAGAGCCAGATCACCCTGGCTCGGGCACTGCGACCCTGGCAGGGGAATTCCAACCGGCTGGCAATGGGAATGGCACCCAAGCTGATGCTGGTACGCAGTTATTTCTACGACGCTGCCAGCGACAACACGGCTCTCCAGCGCCTCGGCAAACAGGTGCGCGACGACAACCGATTCAATCTGGACCTGGGGCTGGTCCAGGAGTTCGCCTATACCTGGAAGGCCGGGCTATTGGTGCGCAATGTGCTGCCCCTGGACGCTCGCTATGCCTCGGGTGAAACCGTGCCCCTGAAAACCCACTGGCGCGCCGGCATCAGCCATCGTCGCGGGGCGCACTACTATGCCCTGGATCTGGATCTGAATTCTTCCCGCCGTCAGGACGGCCAGCAAACCCAGCAATTGGCCCTGGGGGCCGATCTGGCCGTGGGCCGACACGGGCGGCTGCGCATGGGGGCAACACTGGATACGCGCACCGGCACGACCCAGCCCGCCATGGGCATGGGAGCGGAATGGCGACATCTGCGCCTGGATGTCGCCCTGGCGCGGCAAACGGGGAGCTATCTGGCCCAGAGCCGACTGGTCCTGATGTTTTGATAGGGAGCTTGGAGCCCGTGTCGTCCACACGGGCTCCTCGTCGTGGTGAAAACCATCACTGTGCCGCCCAGTCCACCAACTCGCCACCGAAGTCGAACTGGTAACCGCTGCCATCCTCATTGGTGGTTATGATCACCGGTTGCAACACACCGGCCACCTCCACATTGGCATAGATGGTGTAGGGATCGTCGGGGTTCTGGGTCCAGCTCCCGGTGAGCGGTTCCTGGGTTTCCTGGGTATCGATGTTCAACGGGCTGTCGGCGCCACCATCGAACACGATGTCGGCACTCAGGGTACCGTCTTCGTTGAGCACCAGGGCTACCTGGTCGCTACTGTTGGGGTCGTCCTTGGCCATGTTGATCTCACCACTCTTGATCAGGCCGTTTTCGTCCGCCACCACCGTGGCACCCGCTGCCGCAATCTGGTCCGCCGCGGTTTGGCGCGCGCTGAAATCGGCCACAGCCGCGCCCAGGCTGGCAGGGTCGGCGCTGTCAGTGAAACGCTGGGCGATCAGACCCACGTGAGCCTTGGGGTCGGCCAGGTTGGCCAAGTAGCTGGCGGCCTCGGCATCGGTGGTGGCCAGATCCATGGCCCGCTGGGCCTTGGCATCCATGCTGGCGGCATCCAGCTTGACCGGATCACGCAGCAGGCGGGTGACCACTTCCACCGCCCGCAAGCGCGCCTTGAGGTTTTGCTCGTCGCTGCTGCCGATGCTCGCGCTGGCGGGATCGAACACCGAGGCCACGAAGCTGGCAAACTCGCTCACCCGCTCATCGGCATTGGCCACCGTGGCGGCCACCGTATCGACCGCCGGATCACTTTCAGCCTTGTTGGCGTTGTAATTCGCGATGGCGTCGTTGATCAGGGTCTGCGCCTGCAGGATCACGCTGGCCATGCGGCTGCTGTCGGCCAGCAAGGCGCCGAGCCCGCCATTGGAATCGCTTGCCAATGCTTCGGCAATGGCCTGATAGACGAACTGGGTGGCCTCGCCGGGGAAATCCTTGTGCTCACCAAACAGCGCCTTGGTTCCGTCGAAGACATATTTGCCGGCCAGATAGTCGGCCGCCAGATCGGCCACCTTGTGCAACTGGATGGCCAGACGCACCAGCTTCTGGCGCTTGCTGTCTTCACTGTCGTTCAGATCGGAGAAATCCTGCAGGAAATCACTGGCAAAATCGGCCTCGGTGAAATTATCCGTACCATCGGCATTACTTTCGGCGGCGAGATAGGCCGTGCGTTGCTCGGCGCTCATGTAACTCAACAAGGTGCTCAACGGGCTGCCATTGGCCTCCTGGGCCATATCACCGCCCACGGCCACGCGCAGGGTCATGGACCCGTTGAAGGGGGTGGCAAAGGTGCTGTCATAACCGGCCACCACCTTGATCAGGGCCTGGTCATAACCCTGGGGCACTCGCAGACAATGCTCGCTGCCCGAAGCACCCTTTTCCAGCGCGCAGTAATCTTCCTGGGTGACGGGATTATAGGAGAAATAGCCATCGTCATCGGTGATAGCCCGTGGTTCCCAGGCCTCCAACACACCGTTTTCGTTGGTGTCCACGAAAACCACGCTGCCGACCAGATAACCGTCTATGGCGCGCCCGCCCACCGCCGAGCCCAGACCGCTGCCCTGGTCCTGAACGGTGACGCCGCAGCCGGCCAGGCTGGCGGCCATCATCAAATGCAATACGTTTCGTTTCATCGTCGCTTCTCCCAACCCCTTAGAACAGAACTTCCAGGCCCGCATTGATCATCACGCTGCGGGGCGCCTGGCTTTGATCGATTTCGATGGTTTCCAGACCATAGGCCGCATCGATGTTCAACATCTTGAACAGGGTCAGGCCCAGGGTGGCATAACTCAACTGGCTGCCGGCCAGGTTCTTGCGATAACCCACCCGGAAACCGGGAATCCACCAACTGGAGGTGGCGTAACCGGCACCAATGACAGCCCACTGGTATTGATTGGCCAGGGGATCGTTCACCGGATTGGTATCCACCGTGGCGGAGATCACCCAGTTACGGCTGTCGGAGAAATAGGCCAATTCCACATTGCCCTGGGGATCCATCACATAGGTTTCCCGCAGATCGATCTCATTGGCATAGGACTGGGCGATGAGGCAGGAATCTTGCGAAGCACCGCTCAATGCGCCGCAATCCACCCCTATGGGATCGTAGTCGAAGCTGGGCGAATTCACATTGCGCAGAGTGGTACCGATGCGGTAATTGCGCGCCTGCCACAAAAGCCCCAGGTCGACCCCGTAACCAGACTGGTAATCGGTGGATTTGTCACGCTCGTCTTCCATCAGCTGGGTGACATTGTCGGCCACGGCGACACCCACCACGGTCTTGCGCAGTCCCAGCAGATAATAGCTGGCCCGCAGGCCGGCACTCAGGCTGCCGGCATCGCCGGTCCAGAGCTGACGGCTGTAACCCAGCGACAGCTCACCCACCTGGGCGGTCTTCAAATAGAGCGCGGTATTGGTCTCCAGTTTGGCTTCGTCCGGTGCCAACTGGTTGTATTCTATGGGGCTGTCGAGCACACTCATTTTTACCACGGCACTGACATTGGCATCGAATACCAGGCTGCCGCCCAGAAAGGCGCGCGAACTGTAGACCAAGGGAAACAAGGGCACCTCGGCAGCGATACCCAGATTCATGTAACCGTTTTCCCCCGCATCCTGCAGGAAACTGTTGAAACGATCACGAATGGCATTGGCCTGGGACTGGCTCTTGGTGGTGGAATTATTGAAGGCTTCCAGCTCGTCGCCCAGCGCCTCGATCTCATCGGCGTAGTTGTCCACCGGACCCACTTCCACGCTGGTTCCTATGGAGCTGAGGATACCCATGCCGAAATTCCATTTTTGCGCCTGCAGGCTCATGGCCGGTGCCGCCGGGTTGTTCACATAACCCAACAGGGATTGCATGTTGCTGCTGGACCCGAAGGTCAGATTGGAACCCATGGGCTGAAACACCGGCGATGCCGACACTGGCATCATGGCACCCAACAGACCACCTAGGAGCAAAAGCCTCTTCATAATGGAATCCTTATACTGTCTATGGATGATGAGTTTGCGGACATTGTCCTGTCTTGGCATTGCATCGGCCGTGGCGACACAGCCTTTAATGCGAATATTCCCCCTACTTGAACCCAACGGACACGCCAGGCGACAATGCGAGAGAACTTGGGGTATCATGAACGATCCGAGCAATATCGCGAGGAGGGGATGGATGCAAGATACCGAATGTCCACATTGTAGTGAGAATTCCATTCGACCGCTGGCACGCTGGATTGCCGGACACTGGAAGGACATCTACTGCCCCCGGTGCGAAGGGCGCATCGCCATGCAACCCATCGTGCTGGCCCTGTTGTACTTCGTCTATGTGTGGAATGTATTGTTCTTCGGCTTCATGGCCTGGTATGAATCCAGCTGGGTCTATGCCGCCCTGCTGATCGTCGGCGCCATCATTCTGGAAGTCTTCATCTACTACATTCCCCTGGTGCGTCTACGCCGGAAAAAACCCAAACCCGACCTCGCCCGCGAATAGGGCAGGGCATGGCGAAGATCCTCGCCGTCGGCATCGCCACCTTGGACATCATCAACGAGGTCGACGGCTATCCCCAGGAAGACACCGAGGTACGCGCCCTGGCGCAGCAGGTTCGCCGTGGTGGCAATGCCACCAACACCCTAGTGGTGCTCGCCCAACTCGGCCACGCCTGCGCCTGGGCCGGAACCCTGGCCGACGATGCCCAGGCCAGGCTCATTCGCGATGAACTGGCGCATTACCACATCGACACGACGGCTTGCCAGGAAATACCGGGAGGCAGCACTCCCACGTCCTATGTCACCCTCAATCGCCGCAATGGTTCTCGTACCATTGTCCATTACCGCAACCTGTCCGAATACCCCTGCGAACGTTTCCGGCAAATACCCCTGGCAGACTTCCAATGGCTGCACCTGGAAGGTAGAAACCTGGAAGAAACCGAGAAAATGCTCCGATATGTTGCCAATTCGGGGATAAAAATCGATATTTCCCTGGAAATAGAAAAACCTCGCCCAGGCATAGAACAGCTTTTTCCTCTCAGCCCATTACTGTTGGTCTCCCGCCACTATGCCCGGGCCCGGGGCTACAGCAGTGCCGGAGAAACCCTGCAGCAGCTCCGCCAGCTCGCACCCCGGGCCGATCTTCTGTGTACCTGGGGTGAGCAAGGAGCCTGGTTGGCTCCCGCCGAAGGCGATCTGCTGCACCGCCCGGCCGAAACCGTCGAACAAGTGGTCGATACCCTGGGTGCCGGCGACACCTTCAATGCCGGTATCATTCACGCACGCAGTCAGGGTCTGGACTGGAATACCAGCCTGGATTTCGCCAGCCGCCTGGCGGCCTACAAGTGTGGCCGTTCCGGCTTCGCCGGCCTGGAGGCGTGCCTCACCTCATTTGGCTGATTCAGCGCAATTCCAGACGTTCCAGTACCGTTACCAGGCGCTCCAGGCGTAGGATGGGATCGTTCAACTGCAGGAAATACTGTTTCTGCGCCAGACGTATAGGCAACAACTCCGCTAACCGGAAACCCAGCCAACTGGCATCGTCATAACGCACGGGGCGATCCTGATAGCGATAGGCCACCTGCTCGATGATCTCGCGAAGAACATCCACCAGGCACAGAAATTCCGCCGGCACCGGCATCTCCGGCTCCGGTGCTTGCAACTCCACTTCCGCGGTGAGCAACTGATTGCCGTGAACCTCTTCTTTCGCAATGGTGAAACGCTGTTGTCCCAGCACGGTGATACCCAGCAAACCGTCGTGACGTGTGTGCCAATCTTCGATTTTCACCAGAGTACCCACCTGATGAATGCTGGCGGCATCTCCCACTTCGCTGCCCTCGCGGATGAGACAGACACCGAAGGGGGCATCGTTGCGCAGACACGCGCTGATCATGTCGGTATAACGGGGCTCGAAGACCCTCAACGGCAGCAAACCGTCAGGAAAAAGCACGGTATGGAGAGGAAAAAGGGGAATCTTCAGCCTATCGCTCAATGTCCTCTCCCCAGCGCGGGACCAGGGAATGCCCGATGTCCAGATGATCGAGTATGCGCGCCACCACATAATCCACCAATTCGGAAATCTGGCTGGGCCTATGGTAGAAAGCGGGACTGGCCGGCAAAATGGTGACCCCTAAACGCGACAGTTTCAGCATGTTTTCCAGGTGGATACTCGACAAGGGTGCTTCCCTGGGCACCAGGATCAATTGCCGGCGTTCCTTGAGCACCACGTCGGCGGCCCGCTCAATCAAACTCCGGCTGTTGCCATGGGCGATTGCAGAAAGTGTGCCGGTGGAACAGGGGCATACCACCATGGCGCGGGAAACATTGGACCCACTGGCCACCGGCGCGCTCCACTGCTGCCTGCCATAGACCCGAAGCTGGTCCGGTGAAGCAGCGAAGCGCTCGGCCAGGAAGGCTGTCATTTCCTTGGGTTGGCTGGGTAATTTGAGATCGGTCTCGGTTGCGATCACTACCTGGGCCGGCGAAGAGATCAACAGACGCACCTCTTGCCCGCTGCCGAGCAGACACTCTAGCAGGCGCAGACCGTATTGCACGCCGGAAGCACCGGTGATGGCCAGAGTGACGGAATCACGCCCCATGCTTCATCTCCAAAGCATCCAGTAAACGCGGGTGAATATTTTCGAACCCTCCGTTGGACATCACCACCACATGATCGCCCTCACTGGCGGTCTCCACCACGGCCTCGACGATGTCTTGTACCTGATCGAACACGCCTCCTTGGACTCGCCCGGAAAACAACTCCTCGGGATTCCAGGTCAAATCCTTCGGACGATAGCAGTATACCCGGTCGGCCCCTACCAGGGATTCCACCAGCGCCTCGCCGTGCACCCCCATGCGCATGGTATTGGAACGCGGTTCCAGCACGGCAATGATGCGTGCCTTGCCCACCCGTTTGCGCAAACCGGACAAGGTGGTGGCAATGGCCGTGGGATGATGGGCAAAATCGTCGTAGATCCGAATACCCGCCACTTCTCCCCGCAACTCCATGCGCCGACGGGCATTGATGAAAGACCCCAAGGCCTCTATGGCCACCTCTGGCGGCACCCCGGCATGGCGTGCAGCGGCAATGGCCGCCAGGGCATTATGGGCATTGTGCTGGCCAAACAGGGACCAATTCACCGTACCCAGACAGCGATCGCCGAAAAACACCTGGAAGGCGCTGGCGTCCTCGCGCAAATCCTGTTTCCACCACTGAGCTTTGCTCTGCCCAAGGGAAAACTTCTCCTCCCGCGACCAGCATCCCCGGCTCAATACATGGGCAAGATTTTTGTCCTCCGCAGGGGAGACGATCAATCCAGAAGAGGGAATGATTCGTACAAAATGCTCAAATTGACGCTTGATCGCTTCAAGATCATCGAAGATATCCGCATGATCGAACTCGAGATTATTCAGAACGACGCTTCTTGGGCTGTAGTGGACAAATTTGGAACGCTTGTCGAAAAAGGCCGTATCGTACTCGTCGGCTTCGATGACGAAAAAAGGTGCCTGACCGAGGCGGGCGGAAGTGCTGAAATTGCCGGGGATGCCACCAATGAGAAAGCCCGGCGAAAACCCTGCCTGTTCCAGGATCCAGGCCAGCATGCTGCTGGTGGTGGTCTTGCCATGGGTTCCCGCCACAGCCAGAACCCAACGTCCGGGCAGGATGTGATCGTGCACGAAGGCTGGCCCGGAAGTGAAGGGAAGCTGGTGCTCCAGCACATGTTCCACCAGGGGATTGCCACGAGACAGCGCATTGCCAACGATCACCAGATCCACCGAGGCATCAAGTTGAGCCGGATCATAGCCCTCGATCAGCTCGATGCCCTGAGCCTCGAGCTGGGTACTCATGGGCGGATAGACACCCTGGTCACAACCACTGACCCGGAAACCCGCCTCGCGGGCGAGCAGGGCCACCCCCGCCATGAAGGTTCCGGCTATGCCGAGAATATGGACATGCATCAAGACCCCACGGGCATGGCCATCACCCGCATGATGCGCAGTGTGATGGCGAACGACATGTAAATGAAGATCATGGCGATACCCACACCCGCCAGAAAAGGCAGCTCCAGCGCATGCCGCAGGATGTGGGCGGTTACTACCGCCTCCCACACAATCAGCAATACCCAGATCACATTCAGCAGGGTTTGCAAGGAGGTCTGGGAATCACCCAACCAGACCAGTACCGGAATGGCCACCAGGGTGATGACGGTTTCGGCTCCCATCAGGGCAGTGATGGTCTGCACCGAGCGCTCCGGAAACTTGCGGATCCACAACGCCAACTGAGTGAGAAACAGCAGCAGAGCGGTTTGTACCGTGGCCAACAGCACCGACTGAAACAGGCTCTGGCCAAACAGGGTGATCACCACTCCCACGGACCAGAAGGCCAAAATGCTCAGGTTGCGCATCACCAGTGACTGGGGCGCGTCCTGGGGCGCTGCCTTAAGCAGACAGAGATCGATGAAAAACCGAATCCAGCGCAACATGATAGGCTCTATATATCCAACTGACTGACCAACAAGGCGTTTTTCTCGATAAATTCACGCCGTGGCTCCACCTGGTCACCCATCAAAGTGGTAAAAATACTGTCGGCGGCAATGGCGTCCTCGATACGCACCTGCAACAAACGGCGGCTCTCGGCATTCATGGTGGTCTCCCACAATTGCTCCGGATTCATTTCCCCCAAGCCCTTGTAACGCTGGATGTGTTGTCCGCGCTTGGCCTCGTTCATCAACCATTCCACGGCTTCCTTGAAACTGTTCACCGGTTGGGAACGCTCGCCGCGCCTGACATGGGCACCCTCCGACAGCAAATCACGCAAACTGGAACCCAGCCTGACGAAACTCTGGTATTCGGCGGAACGGAAGAAATCCTCGGAAAACTCTATTTCCCTTGAAACACCATGTTTTTGTAGTATCAATACCACCTTGGCCGATGCATCTTCCTGGGCAGGCACAAAACGGGCCGAATAACGCTGGCGATCCGCCACAGCATTGAGCCTGCCCACATAATCCTCCAGCCAGGCTGAATCCATGTTATTCAGTTGCTCGATGGGTTCGAGATAGATCAACTGCTCCAGCGCCCGCTCGTCGAAACGTTTGGACAAACGCTGAATGGTAGACATAACTTGTTGATATTCATTGACTAAGGCTTCCAGAGCCTGACCCGTGATAGGGGGGGCATCAGGACTGATGTAGAGCTGGGCATTCTGCAGGGCGGTTTGCAACAGATAACTGGCGAGCTCGGCATCGTCCTTCACATAGGTTTCCTGTTTACCTTTTTTCACCTTGTACAGGGGAGGCTGGGCGATATAGACGTGGCCACGCTCGATGATCTCGGCCATCTGGCGGTAGAAAAAGGTCAGTAACAAGGTTCGAATGTGGGAGCCGTCCACATCGGCATCGGTCATGATGATGATGCGATGATAGCGCAGCTTGTCAGGATTGAATTCTTCTCGGCCAATGCCACAACCCAGGGCAGTGATCAGGGTACCTACCTCGGCCGAGGATAACATTTTGTCGAAGCGGGCTTTTTCCACATTGAGAATCTTGCCCTTCAGAGGCAGGATGGCCTGATAACGTCTATCGCGACCCTGTTTGGCCGAACCGCCGGCGGAATCCCCTTCCACCAGGAACAATTCCGAACGCGCAGGGTCCTTTTCCTGGCAATCGGCCAGTTTGCCAGGCAGGCCGGCAACATCCAGGGCGCTTTTGCGCCGGGTCATCTCCCTGGCCTTGCGAGCCGCTTCCCGGGCCCGTGCCGCATCGATGATCTTGGACACCACGGCCCTGGCATCTTGTGGATTCTCCAGAAGAAAGTTCTGCAAGTGATCGGCCATGGACGATTCCACAATACCTTTCACCTCCGATGACACCAGCTTGTCCTTGGTTTGGGAGGAAAATTTGGGATCGGGCACCTTGACCGACAATACCGCTGTCAAACCCTCGCGGGCATCGTCGCCGGTCATGTTCACCTTTTCCTTCTTGGCCAGTCCTTCTCGTTCAATGTATTGATTGAGCGTCCGGGTGAGGGCGGCGCGAAAACCGGCCAGGTGAGTACCACCGTCTTTCTGCGGAATATTGTTAGTGAAGCAGAAAATGTTTTCCTGGTAGGAATCGTTCCACTGCATGGCGATCTCGACTCCTACATCGTCCTTCATGGTATTGAAATAAAAGACATTGTCGTGAACAGGGGTTTTCATTTCATTGAGATGTTCAACGAAAGCCTTGATCCCCCCTACATACTGAAACGTGTCGCTCTTGCCACTACGCTGATCGGTGAGAACGATCTTCACACCGGAATTGAGAAAGGAAAGCTCTCTCAGCCGCTTGGCAAGGATGTCGTAGTGAAACTCCCGATTAGAAAAAATCTCGCTGCTGGGGAGGAAAGTAATGATGGTGCCCGTGCGATCGGTTTCACCAACCACCTTGAGTGGTGCCTCCGGTTCGCCCATGTGATAACGCTGGAAGTGAATCTTACCATCGCGGTGGATAGTCAGTTCCAGATATTCGGACAAGGCATTGACCACGGAAACACCGACTCCGTGCAAACCACCCGACACCTTGTAGGAATTATCGTCGAATTTCCCCCCGGCGTGGAGCACCGTCATAATGACTTCTGCGGCTGAGCGATGTTCCTCAGGATGGATATCCACGGGAATTCCACGCCCATTATCGGAAACAGTGACCGAACCATTGCCATTGATGGTCACTTCGATTTCATTGCAATAACCGGCCAGGGCTTCATCGATGGAATTGTCCACCACCTCGAACACCATGTGGTGTAGACCCGTCCCGTCATCGGTGTCGCCGATATACATTCCAGGACGCTTTCTCACAGCATCCAGACCTTTGAGCACCTTGATATTGGACGAATCGTACTGATTGTTTTCCTGTGTCATTTAATCCAACCGTTTAACTTCAGTGATCGAGCAATGAAACCTGACCCTGTTCCACGTGAAACAACCTTGCATGATCCACGAACTCTTTGGGCAAGCTCTCCTTGTTGGCAGTGGTTATCAGCACTTGAGCGAATTCCTTCTCCAAAAGAACCAACAATTTGTTCAACCGGTGTTCATCCAGTTCTGCTGATAGATCATCCAGCAAAAGAATGGCTTCCTTTCCCCTCGTCTGTCGCAGATAACGGTTCTGCGCCAGAAAAAGGGCATAGACCAAAAGCTTCTGCTGTCCACGGGAAATCCATTGACGCACATCCACACCATCGAAACTGAAGCGTATATCTGCTCTATGAGGACCCAATTGCGTTCTTTTCATGGCCCTGTCACGAACATAGCCCTGCGCCAGTTGCTCCCCAAAAGATGAACCCAGGGAAAAACCCGGTTGGTAGCTCATATCAAAACTCTCCTCCTCGAACCCAAGAGCCTTCAAAAAAAACACCGCATGGGGCTCCAAGGCTTCGAGATAGGCTCGCCGCAGAGCAGTAATCTCTTCTACTACCGCGACAAAGGCCGAATCCCAGGCTTCCAGTTCCGCTCGTTCCAGTTCTTGCCTGGCCAACAGGGCATTTCGTTGCTTCAATAAACGGCGAAACGTGTTCCAATGAGAAGAAAATCTTTGTTCCACGTGAAACACACCCCAATCCACGAAGCGCCTGCGCCACTGTGGCCCACCTTCCAACAAATTGTGGCTGTTGGGTGTCACTACCATCAAGGGCAAGGAACTGGCCAGTATAGACCGATTCGTGATCGGTTTTTGGTTTTTTTTGATTTCCAGTCCAGTACGATCTTTTTTTACCCCCAGGCTGTCCTCACCACCGTTTTCTCGGCTGAGTCGGCCAAAGACCGTGCTTTCCTGTTCACCTCGCCGGATGATCTTTTCCGTCCTATGGGTTCTGAAGGATTTTCCCGTACCCAACAGGTAGATCGCTTCCAGCAAGCTGGTCTTTCCGCTACCATTTACACCAGAAAAAAGTGTCACCCCCGGACTTAAATTCAGGCGGGTTTCCGCAATATTTCGTATATTGCGAATGTGCAACTCCGTGAGGGGCATTATTCATTGCGTCACAGCCGCATGGGCATGACGACATAGAGACAATCGTCACTGTCCTTGCTGCTGATCAAGGCACTGCCATTGGCATCGGTAAAAGCTATCTTGACTGTGTCACCGGAAACCGCATTCACCGCGTCGGTGAGATAATTCACGTTGAAGCCGATGGCAACCTGCTCACCTTGGTAGTCCACCGTTATCTCGTCCCGGGCTTCTTCCTGTTCCGGATTGTTGGCCGAAGCCACCAATACACCGGGGGCAATTTCTATACGAATACCACGGTACTTTTCATTGGAAAGAATGGCTGTCCTGATCAGGCATTGCCGAAGCTCATTTTTGTCGGCATGGACTATCTTGTCGCCATCGCGGGGAATCACCGCCTCATAGTTGGGATATTTGCCATCCACCAGCTTGGTGGTAAAAGTAAGCTCAGGTAACTCCACGCGGAAAAAATTGTCACCTATGGTGACTTCGGTTTCATCGTCCACGTCTTCAAGCAACCGTGACAATTCCAATACGCCTTTGCGCGGTATGATGGATTGCTGCGGGATTTCCATCTCCAGTGTCATCTCGCAGGTGCACATGGCCAGGCGATGTCCATCGGTGGCCACGGCACGAATTCTCTCCGGCGTGGTTTCCAGCAACAGGCCGTTGAGATAATAGCGCACATCCTGGGTTGCCATGGCAAAGGCTGTCTTGTCGATGATGTGTTTCAACACCTTCTGGGAAATCTTGAAACTGGATTGGTTGAGGCGAGCCTCGATCAAGGGAAACTCATCGGCGGGCAGGGTGGTGAGACTGAAACGGGTCTTACCCGAGCGGATCTGCGCCTTGTCGTCGGTCATCTCGAAACCCAGCGAAGCTTCTTCCGGCAGGGCCCGGCAGGTATCCTGGAATTTTCTCACCGGAACCGTGGTCTTGCCACCAAGATCCTGATCCACAGTCGTGCGCACCACGATTTCGGTTTCCAGGTCGGTGGCGGTGAATGTAAGAACCCCTTCGTCCAGGGAAAGCAGAACATTGGACAAAATAGGCAAGGTCTGCTTTCGCTCTACGACCCCACTGACCAGTTGCAGCGGACGCAAGAGATTTTCCCGCTGGGTGGTGAACTTCATCGGTTCTATCCTTTATTAATAATATCTAAGTATTAAAACTAACTATTATTATTAACTTGTACGTTTTTGTGAACAATTTTAAAAATTGTTTTTATTTCATATTGTTATAGCTTGCTTTCGGGGCGAAGAAGACGGTAGTTGTTTCTGTATGGCTTGTGGATAACTTGTCTGTAAAAACGCTGGTTTCAAACTCTCTTCTTTTGTCCACAGTTTGTGGACATCAACTACTCAGTATTCTTAACAGGTTGTTGTAGTCTTCGTCGATCTTGCTATCGGATTGCTTCAATTGTTTTATTTTCCTGCATGCATGAAGTACCGTGGTATGGTCCCGTCCGCCAAAGGCCTGGCCGATTTCGGGCAGGCTGTGATTGGTCAGTTCCTTGGCCAGGGCCATGGCCATCTGGCGAGGACGGGCCACGGAACGTGATCGGCTCTTGGACAACAGGTCGCTACGGCGGATATTGAAATATTCTGCCACGATTTTCTGGATGTTTTCGATGGTGACCAGTTTGTCTTGCGATGCCAACAGGTCGCGCAAGGCCTCACGGGTGAAATCCACGGTGATGGCACTGTTGGTGAAGCCCGCATGGGCCACTACTCGTCGCAGGGCACCTTCCAGTTCGCGGATATTGGAACGGATCTTCTTGGCGATGAAATAGGCCACTTCATCGGGTACTTTCATGTCCAGTGACTGGACCTTGCTCATGAGTATGGCCACCCGGGTCTCGAAATCCGGTGGTTCTATGGCTACTGTCAGGCCCCACCCGAAGCGGGACTTGAGCCTTTCTTCCAGGCCGTTGACTTCCTTTGGGAAGCGGTCACAGGTGAGCACCACTTGCTGTTGGCCTTCGAGCAGGGCATTGAAGGTGTGGAAGAATTCTTCCTGGGATCGCTCTTTGCCGGCAAAGAACTGGATGTCATCGATGAGCAAGACATTCAGCGAGCGATAATGGTTCTTGAAACGGTTGATGGCGTTTTGTTGCAGGGCCTTGACCATATCCTGGACGAATTTTTCCGAATGCAGGTAGGCGGCCTTGGCGCGGGGATTTTGCGCGATGATGGCATTGCCGATGGCGTGCATCAAATGGGTCTTGCCCAGACCAACGCCACCGTAGATGAACAAGGGGTTGTAGGAACCCCCGGGATTCTCGGCTACCTGGGCGGCGGCGGCACGGGCGAGTTGGTTGGATTTGCCCTCGACGAAGTTGCCGAAGGTGAACGCAGGATTGAGTGAACGGTTCTGGATCACGCTGGGCACGTCGTCTCGTCGTCGGCCCCTGGGTGTGGCGGGGCCGTTGTGGCGATCGTGGGTCGTCGTATTTGCCGATGCTGATCGGTCGTTGGTCGTTTTTGTTGGTTTTCCTATCTCGATAACGACAGATCGAGAATTTTGACGACAAATCGCTTCTATTTTATCCAGAAAGCGACTGGATACCCACTCCAGCACGAAACGGTTGGGGGCCAGGATGCGCAGTTCCGCTGCCGCTTCGTCGTCGATGGCGGTGAGCGGTCGGATCCAAGTATTGTATTGCTGGGCGGAAAGTTCGCTTTCCAGGCAATCGAGGCACTTGTTCCAGAGAGAGTCGGGCACGGTGATTCTTGCGGGTTTACCGGTAACAGTGAGCGTTCCAGTTTAGCTTCGGCGCCTATTCTAATCCAATGCTTTGTGGCCGGGTTAACACAATTTTTTTTATTGACATTCACAGGGCTCATGCGTATCTTTTAGCGCCTTTTTAGATAGCGGAAAGCACGATGAAAAGAACGTTTCAACCAAGCAATCTCAAGCGCAAGCGCACCCATGGCTTTCGTGCACGCATGAGTACCAAGTCTGGCCGCCAGATTCTCAATGCGCGTCGCTCGCGTGGCCGGGCGCGGCTTTCTGCCTGAGACGAGGTGCATAGACCCAGCGGTCGCCGGGCGTGGTTGCGGGTTTTTCCAGAACTCGAACACGATCTTGTTAACGGGTGAATTTCGCTTCGGCAAGGATTCTCGTCTGCTCAAACCGGCGGATTTCCGCCGGGTTTTTCAGCAAGCCGTCAAAATCCATGGGGCGGGTTTCACCCTGTTTGCCCGGCGCAATGAATTGGGTCGAGCCAGGCTGGGGATGGCCGTGGGCAGGAAAGCCGTGCGGCGGGCGGTGGACAGAAACCGTATTCGGCGGCTGGTGCGCGAGAGTTTCCGTCATCATAAAAACGATTTATCATCGCTCGATATCGTGTTCTTGGCCCGAAGGGAGATACTGGCTCATTCCGGGACGATGCTCAACAAGCAATTGAATCTGGCCTGGAAGCGCCTGGAAAAACGATGCGCAAGCTGATAACCGGCCCCATCTGGGTCTATCGTTATTTCATCAGCCCTTTTCTCGGCAACAATTGCCGGTATTATCCCTCTTGTTCCGCCTATGCCCAGGAAGCGGTAGAGAAACACGGCGTGTTGCGCGGCGGCTGGCTGTCGCTCAGGCGCATCAGCCGTTGTCACCCTTGGCACGAGGGTGGTTATGATCCGGTTCCCGAACAGAGTGAAAACAAAAGATCATGGAAAACCAACGATTAATCCTCTTTCTTGCGCTGAGCCTGGTGATCTTGTTCCTGTGGGAGGCCTGGCAGGAAAAGCAGGCGCCGCAACAGGATGTTGTGGCCCAGCAGACAATGGCCCAGCCGGAGTTGCCCGGTGAAGTGGCCGTTGCCCCGGCGCCGGCCGAAGTCCCCGCCGATTCCCGTGATCTGCCCGAGGCGGCACCGGCCGAGCCGGTGGTACCGGCAGCGGAGAAGGAGCGCAAGGCGGTGAAAAAAGCCGCGCTCGGCAGCAAACAGCGCATTCGCGTGGTGACCGATGTGCTGGACGTGGATATCGACACTCTGGGCGGCGATCTGCGCCGGGCCTACCTGGAAGAGTTTCCGGTCAGTCCCGACAAGCCGGACGAGGCCTATCCGTTGATGGACGATCGCCTGCCCCAGCTTTTCATCGCCCAGTCGGGCTTGTTGGCCAATGGTCCGGCGCCGGATCACTATGCGGTGTATCGGGCGGAGAAGACGGAATATGTTCTGCCGCCCGGCCAGGATGAACTCAAGGTGCCCCTGACCTGGACCAGTCCCGAGGGGATTACGGTTACCAAGATCTATACTTTCCGTCGCGGAGATTATTTGATTCGGCTGGATCACCAGGTCTCCAACCAGTCCCAGCAAGAGTGGAACGGGCGTCTGTATCGCCAGTTCCAGCGCACCGAATACGACGAAGTAGGCAAGTCCCGCTTGTTGTACACCTTCACTGGTGGAGCAGTGTCCACTCCCAGCAAGCCCTATGAGAAGATTCCTTTCGAGGACATGGCCGATTGGCGACCCGAGCAGAGTTATGTGAAAGGTGGCTGGGTGGCCATGTTGCAGCATTATTTCGTGGCAGCCTGGATTGCCGGCAAGGACGAGGTAAACCATTTCTATACCCGTTCGGTCAACAACGAGCGTTATATTCTCGGCATGACTGGCAAGGAAGTGAGTGTTGCCCCCGGGGAGAATTATGATTTTGTGGCCGAACTCTATGTAGGTCCCAAGGATCAGGACAGGCTGGCGCAGATCGAGCCCAATCTGCGTCTCACGGTGGACTACGGCATGCTGAGCTTCATTGCCCAGCCGCTGTTCTGGTTGTTGCAGACCATCCACGCTTTCGTGGGCAATTGGGGTTGGGCCATCGTGATCCTGACCTTCCTGATCAAGCTGGCCTTCTATCCCTTGTCGGCGGCCAGTTACCGTTCCATGGCCAACATGCGCAAGCTGGCGCCCAAGTTCCAGGCCATTCGTGAACGTTATGGCGACGATCGCCAGCGCATGACCCAGGCCACCATGGAGCTGTACAAGAAGGAAAAGATCAACCCCATGAGCGGTTGCTGGCCCATGCTGGTGCAGATCCCGGTGTTCATCGCTCTCTACTGGGTGTTGCTCGAGAGCGTGGAATTGCGCCAGGCTGAATTCATTCTGTGGATCAAGGATTTGTCGGCCAAGGACCCGTATTATGTACTGCCCCTGTTGATGGGCGCGTCCATGTATGTGCAGCAGAAGCTGAGCCACAACCCGTCCATCGATCCCATGCAGCAGAAGATCCTGCAGTTTCTGCCCATTGTCTTCACCCTGTTCTTCATGCTGTTTCCGGCGGGACTGGTGTTGTACTGGGTGGTCAACAATATCCTTTCCATCCTGCAGCAATGGTATATCACCCGCAAGATCGAACAGGCCGGCCGCTGACGGCGGCCGGTCCTGGGGATGATGGCGACACCATAGCTGCGCAGGCCACGCCCCCGGGACGCGGGGGCGTGGGCATCATCCGGGTATCCGGTCCACGGGCCGGTGCCATTGCCCGCGCCGTCACCGGCAAGGAACTTTCTCCACGGCAGGCCGAGTACCTGCCGTTTTTCGATTCTGGCGGCGAGGTGCTGGATCAGGGCATTGCCCTGTTTTTCGCTGGCCCCCATTCCTTCACCGGTGAGGACGTGCTGGAGTTGCAGGGTCACGGTGGGCCGGTAATCATGGACATGCTGCTGCGCCGGGTGCAGGAGCTGGGGGCCCGCATGGCGCGGCCGGGTGAATTTTCCCTGCGAGCCTTTCTCAACGACAAACTGGATCTGGCCCAGGCCGAGGCCATTGCCGATCTCATCGACAGCAGTACCGAGGCGGCGGCGCGCTCGGCGCTAAAGTCCCTGCGTGGCGAGTTTTCCCGGCGCATAGAGGCTTTGCTGGAGCAGTTGATCGAATTGCGCGTGTTCGTGGAGTCGGCGATCGATTTTCCCGAAGAGGAAATCGATTTTCTCGCCGATCCCCAGTTGCGCCAGCGGCTGGATCGATTGGCAAACTCGCTGCAGGACGTGCTGGCCGCCGCCGGTCAGGGTTGCCTGCTCAGGGAAGGCATGAACCTGGTGATCCTGGGACGGCCCAATGCCGGCAAGTCCAGCCTGCTCAACCGCCTGGCCGGGCGTGACAGCGCCATCGTCACCGCAGTTCCCGGCACCACGCGGGATGTATTGCGCGAGCAGATCCAGCTCGACGGCATGCCGGTCAATGTGATCGACACCGCCGGCCTGCGCGACAGCGGTGACGAGGTGGAACGAGAGGGCATGCGCCGGGCCTGGGAGGAAGTCGGCCGGGCCGATCGTGTGTTGCTGGTATTCGACGACAGCACGGGTTTCGGTACTCAGGAAAAAGCCATTCTGCGACGACTGCCGGCCGGCCTGGAGGTTACCCTGGTACGCAACAAGATCGATCTCAGCGGTGGTGACAGCCGCTGGCGGCAAACCGACCACGGTCCCAGTATCGGTATCAGCGCCAGGGAGGGCTTGGGGCTGGATGTGCTGAAGGCGCATCTCAAGCAGGTCATGGGTTACCAGGGCAGTGGCGACAATGTGTTCATGGCGCGAAGACGCCATGTGGAAGCGCTGGAGCGGGCCCGCGCGGCGGTGGAACGCGGCCGCCGGCAACTGGTCGAACACGGCGCCGGCGAGTTGCTGGCGGAAGAGTTGCGTCAGGCCCAGCAGGCGCTCAACGAAATCACCGGCGAGTTCGACAACGAAGCCTTGCTGGGGCGTATTTTTGCATCCTTTTGCATCGGGAAATAAACATGTTCTATCAACAGCGTTTCGATGTCATCGTGGTGGGTGGCGGCCATGCCGGTACCGAGGCGGCCCTGGCCGCGGCCCGCATGGGCCGGCGCACCCTGCTGTTGACCCACAATATCGAAACCCTGGGCCAGATGAGCTGTAACCCGGCCATTGGCGGCATAGGCAAGGGCCATCTGGTGAAAGAGGTGGATGCCCTCGATGGCATCATGGCGCGGGCAGCCGACCGTGCCGGTATCCAGTTTCGCATCCTCAATGCCCGCAAGGGTCCGGCAGTACGTGCCACCCGGGCCCAGTGTGACCGGGTGTTGTACAAGGCCGCAGTGCGCGCGGCGCTGGAGAACCAACCCAACCTCAGCCTGTTTCAGCAGGCGGTGGACGATCTGTTGGTGGAGAATGGCCGGGTCAGTGGCGTGATCACCCAGATGGGCTTGAAATTCGCCGCCCCGACGGTGGTACTGACAGTGGGTACTTTCCTCGGTGGCAAGATCCACATCGGCCTGGAGAATTACGCCGGTGGTCGTGCCGGCGACCCGCCGGCCAATGCCCTGGCCCGGCGTCTGCGTGAACTGCCCTTCACGGTGGAGCGGCTCAAGACCGGTACCCCGCCGCGCATCGATGGCCGCAGCATAAACTACAGCCGCCTGCAGGTTCAGCCGGGCGACGAACCCACGCCGGTGTTTTCCTACCTGGGCCGGCGCGAGGAACATCCACGCCAGGTCAATTGTTACATCACCGCCACCAATGCCCGTACCCACGACATCATCCGCGAAGGCCTGTCACGCTCGCCCATGTACACCGGGGTCATCGAGGGGGTGGGGCCACGCTATTGCCCCTCGGTGGAAGACAAGGTGATGCGTTTTGCCGACAAGGACTCCCACCAGATCTTCGTGGAACCCGAGGGTCTGGAAACCCACGAGGTCTATCCCAATGGCATCTCCACCAGTCTGCCTTTCGATGTCCAGTATCGTCTGGTGCGCAGCATTGCCGGTTTCGAGCAAGCCCACATTATTCGTCCCGGCTATGCCATCGAATACGATTTTTTCGACCCTCGCGATCTCAAGCCCTCGCTGGAGACCAAGCACATCGGCGGCCTCTATTTCGCCGGCCAGATCAACGGTACCACCGGCTACGAGGAGGCCGCGGCCCAGGGGCTGATCGCCGGGCTCAACGCCGCCCTGCAGGTGAAGGATGAGGAACCCTGGTCGCCGGGCCGGGAACAGGCCTATATGGGCGTATTGATAGACGACCTCATCACCCGTGGCACCCAGGAACCCTATCGCATGTTCACCAGCCGCGCGGAATACCGCCTGCTGTTGCGTGAGGACAATGCCGATGAGCGCCTTACCGAGATCGGTTATCGCCTGGGGCTGGTGTCGGAGAGCCGCTGGCAGGCCTGGCAGCAAAAGCGCGAGGCCATCGAGCGCGAGGAACAGCGTCTGCGGGCCACCTGGCTGCATCCGCAGACTCCGGCGGCCCAACGCCTGGAAACCCTGCTGGGCCAGCCGCTGACGCGCGAGGCCAGCCTCATGGATTTGTTGCGCCGGCCGGAGATGAGTTATTCCAAGCTGATGGCGTTGGAACAGGCTGGCCCAGCCGTCGACCAGGCCCAGGTAGCCGAACAGGTGGAGATTCGCGCCAAGTACGCCGGTTACATCGAGCGCCAGAAGAACGAAATCGAACGCAACCGGCGCCAGGCCGACACGCCCATCCCGCAACATCTGGACTATGACCAGGTTGCCGGCTTGTCGGCGGAAGTCAGGCAAAAACTGCAACGGGTCAGACCCGCCACCATCGAGCAAGCGGGACGCATACCCGGCGTGACCCCGGCGGCCATTTCCCTGCTCCTGGTGCATCTCAAGCGCCTGCGCGCGGCGGGCTCGTGATGCAGGACCGCTTGCAGACCCTGCTCATCCGTTTGGGAATCGATGCCGGCGCCGAGGCGCCTCGGCGCCTGGTCCGTTTCGTGGGACTGCTGCAGAAATGGAACCGGGTCTACAATCTGGTGGGCAAGTCCTCCAGCGAGGAAATCCTCAGCCTGCACCTGGCCGACAGTCTGAGCATCCACTCCCACCTGGTCGGGCAACGCATCGCCGATGTGGGCACCGGCGCCGGTTTTCCCGGCCTGGTTCTGGCCATGGTGGATCCCGCGCGGCACTATACCCTGATCGACAGCAACAACAAGAAAACCCGTTTTCTCACCCAGGCCGTGATCGAACTGGGGCTGGACAACGTGGCCATCTACAATGGCCGCTGCCAGGATCTGGGTCATTGCGGTGAGTTCGACAGTGTCACCGCGCGCGCCTTCGCGCCCCTGCCGGAAGCGGTCGCCCGGCTCCGGCCCCTGCTGGCGCCCGGCGGCCGCCTGTTGCTGATGAAGGCGCGCCAGGCGCGCCAAGAGCTGGAGCAATTGCGCGGCGATTATGATAAAAAGATCGTCCGGCTCGAGGTGCCCGGTCTGCGGGCCGAGCGCAACCTCGTCATCGTGCAACCCGAGCAGTCTTAGCGATGGAGAACCACATGGCACGCGTGATCGCCATAGCCAACCAGAAAGGGGGCGTGGGCAAGACCACCACCACCGTCAACCTGGGCGCCTCCCTGGCCGCCACCAAGCGGCGGGTGATGCTGATCGACCTCGATCCCCAAGGCAATGCCACCATGGGCAGCGGAGTGGACAAACACCAGGTGGAACGCAGCAGCTACGACGTGCTGGTGGAAAACCTGCCCTTGACCGAGGCGCTGGAATACTCCGAGACCGCCGGTTTCCACGTCTTGCCCAGCAATGCCGATCTCACCGCGGCCGAAGTCCACCTGCTGGAGCTGGACGATCGCGAGCTGCGCCTGCGTCGGGCCCTGGCTGCGGTGAGAGAGAATTTCGACTACATCCTCATCGATTGTCCACCCTCGCTGAACATGCTCACGGTCAATGCCCTGGCCGCGGCCCAGTCGGTGATGATTCCCATGCAGTGCGAATACTATGCCCTGGAAGGACTCTCGGCATTGATGAACACCATCGAATCCATCCGTGCCCGGCTCAACCCGCAACTGGAGATCGAAGGCCTGTTGCGCACCATGTATGATCCGCGCAACAAGCTTTCCGGGCAGGTCACCGAACAACTGGAAAAATACTTTGGCGACAAGGTCTACCAGACCATCATCCCGCGCAACATCCGCCTGGCCGAAGCGCCCAGCCACGGCCTGCCGGCCCTGCACTACGACAAGTTCTCGCGCGGGGCCAAGGCCTATCTGGCCCTGGCCGGTGAAATTCTGCGGCGGGATGAGCAATTGGTGAGCGCTCACTGACCAAACGACAACGACGTGTCGCACAAGAACCACGGGGAGAATCCATGAGTAAGAAACGCGGCCTGGGCCGAGGTCTGGACGCCTTGCTGAGCAGCAAGACCAGCGTTGCCGCCAGCGAGCCGGCCGGCGTCGACGGCGAGCTGCGGGAGCTGGACATCGACTTGATCCAGCGAGGCAAATACCAACCTCGCATCGACATGCACCCGCAAGCATTGGAAGAACTGGCGGACTCCATTCGTGCCCAGGGTGTGGTGCAGCCCATCGTGGTGCGTCCCATCGGGGGGGGGCGCTACGAGATCATCGCCGGCGAACGCCGCTGGCGGGCCTCGCAACTGGCGGGCAGGCAAAGCATCCCGGCGTTGATCCGCGAAGTGCCCGACGAGGCGGCCATGGCCATGGCCCTGATCGAGAACATCCAGCGCGAGGAACTCAATCCCATGGAGGAGGCCACAGCCCTGCAACGCCTGGTGGATGAGTTCGGCATGACCCACCAGCAGGCCGCCGAGGCGGTGGGGCGCTCACGGGCGGCGGTGAGCAACTTGCTGCGCCTGCTCACCCTCGGCGAAGAGGTCAAGCGCCTGCTCAGCAACGGCGATCTGGAAATGGGACATGCCCGGGCCCTGTTGGGGCTGAATGGTGAAACCCAGCTCGAAGCCGCCCGCACGGTGGCGGCCAAGGGCTTGTCGGTGCGGGAAACCGAACGCCTGGTCAAGCGTCTGCAGGAACAAACAGCCTCGCACACGACGCAGCGCACACAGGACGATCCCGACATCCGTCGTCTGCAGGATGAACTCGCGGCCAAGCTGGGGGCGGCGGTGAAGATCCATTATTCCGCCAGCGGCAAGGGCCGGCTGGAAATCCGCTACAACAACCTCGACGAACTGGAGGGTATTCTGGCCCATATCAAGTGAGCGTCGGTATGCTTGCGGCTCTATTAGCGGCAGGTTATAATGCCGCCGCTTTTTGGCATGGATTTTTTGATGGCTCAGCCGGAAAAATCGGGGGTTCTACTCATCGGTGTGGGCAGTATTCTCACGTCGATGGTGGTTGCGGGCTTTCTTCTGGGCTATGCGACCGATGCATGGTTGGGCACTACCCCCTTGTTTTTGTTGTCTTTCGGTTGTCTTGGTCTGATCGGCGGCAGCCTGAAAGCCTATAAACTACTGAGCCATCCGGATTTGAATTGATTTGAACAGCACGACGCGTGAAGTCGCCGAGAACACCCGGCGGCTGATAATCACCCAAGCTATCGTCGGCCTGGTGGTTGCCACCGGGTTTATTTTTGCGCAGAGCTTGTGGGTCGGGGTGTCGGCCCTGTTCGGCGCCGCGGTGAGCGTGGTGATCACCCTGATGCTGGGTTCCGGGGTGAAACGGGCCGGCGCACAGGCAGCCGAGAATCCCAAGAAGAGCATGGGGATTCTCTATTTTGGCGCCGTGCAGCGGTTCGTCGTGGTGCTGGTGCTGTTCGTGCTGGGGCTGGGGCTGATGGGGCTCGATCCTCTCGCTCTGGCTGTGGGTTTCGGTTTTTCGCAATTGGGTTATCTATTCAGTTTTCGCCGTCTCAGCAGACCGGCGGGCTAGTTTGGAGGGTTTGACGTGGCAAGTTCATCTGGCGGGGGAACCGTCGAGTACATCCAGCACCATCTGACCAATCTCTGCGTGGGTGACTGTGATCCGGTGACCCACAAGGCCGCGGGTTTCTGGGCCCTGCACCTGGACACCCTGTTTTTCAGTGTCTTGCTGGGCGCGGTGATCGTGCTCGTGAGCTGGCGCCTGGGTCGCAATCTGCAGGCCGACACCCCCAGCGGGTTTCAGAATTTTGTCGAGAGCATTCTCGAGTTCGTCGGCAACCAGGTGAAGGATACCTTTCCCGGTCACAATCCGCTCATCGCGCCGCTGGCGCTGACCATTTTCCTGTGGGTGTGGCTGATGAACTTCATGGATTTGATTCCGGTGGATCTCTTGCCCCTGCTGGGCAGCTTCATCGGTATCGATTACCTCAAGGTGGTGCCCACCACCGATCTCAGCACCACCATGGCCCTGTCGTTGACCGTGTTTGCGCTGATCGTCTATTACAACATCAAGGTCAAGGGCGCCAAGGGGTATCTCAAGATGTTCCTGTTCCATCCCTTCGGCAAATACCTGGTGCCGGTCAACATCGTCATGACCGCCATCGAGGAACTGGCCAAGCCCCTGAGCCTGGGTCTGCGACTGTTCGGCAACATGTTCGCCGGCGAGCTGGTATTCCTGCTCATCGCCTTGCTCGGCGGGGCCGCCACCATTGGTGCGGCGCTGTTCTTCATCGTGCCGCTGCAGGTCTTGCTGGATCTGGGGTGGCTGATTTTTCACGTTTTGATCATTACGCTGCAGGCGTTCATTTTCATGGTGCTGACGATCGTCTACCTGGGGATGGCGCATGTATCCGATCATTGATTTCGTTTTTTGCTAACTGAAACTGAGGAGATATCACTATGACACCAGACATGATCGCGACCATCTACGCCTACACTGCTGTTGGGGTTGGTGTGATTCTGGCGGCCGCCGGCCTGGGTTCGGCCATCGGCTGGGGCCTGATCTGTGCCAAGACCCTGGAAGGCATCGCCCGTCAGCCCGAGATGCGTCCCCAGTTGATGACCAACATGTTCATCTTCGCCGGTCTGATGGAGTCTTTCCCCTTCATCATCCTGGCCTTCGCCATGTGGTTCCTGTTCGCCAATCCCTTTGTCGGCGCTCTGCAATCAGCCTTGGGTGGTTAAGCCTTATCACGATTGGTTCGAAGCCTAAGGGGATTACACTATGAATATTACAGTGACCCTGCTTGCACAGGTCATCGCGTTCATCGCGCTCATCTGGTTTGTCAACAAGGTGCTCTGGGGCCCCTTGTCCAAGCTGATGGAAGAGCGGCAGAAACGAATCGCCGATGGTCTTGCCGCAGCGGAGAAAGGTAAGAAAGAGCAGGAGCTGGCCGAGAAAAAGGCCCTTCAGGCGATCAGCGAGGCCAAGCAACAGGCGGCCGAGATTATTGCCCAGGCACAGAAGCGGGGCAATGAGATCGTCGAGGAGGCCAAGGAAACGGCCCGGGCCGAGGCCGAGCGTATCGTCGCCGCTGCCAATGCCGAGATCGAGCAGGAGGTCAACCGCGCCAAGGAGCACTTGCGCAAGGAAGTGGCCGAACTGGCCCTGGCCGGCGCCAGCAAGGTGCTCAAGCGTGAAATCGACGCCAAGGCGCACAAGGATCTGCTCAACGATCTGGCCGCGCAAATCTGAATGGGTGAACTATGGCAGAAGCATCAACGATAGCACGGCCCTATGCCCAGGCGGCGTTTGAGGTTGCGCAAGAGAGCAAGGCCCTCGAGAGCTGGTCGCAGGCCCTGGGATTCGTCGCCGCGGTGGTCGCCGACCCGCAGATGCGGGCGCTGGTGGGCAATCCCAAGCTGACGCCGGCGCAATTGGCCGATGTGTTGTTCGCCATTTGTGGAGACAGGCTCGACAAGACACAGGGCAATTTCATTCGTCTGCTCATCGAGAACCGCCGCCTGGCCCTGTTGCCGGAGATCGCCGCGCGTTTCGACGCCTTGCGCGCCGAGGCCGAAAAGGTTGTCAACGTACAACTGGTTTCCGCAGTGGAGGTGGACAAAGCCACCCAGAAAAAGATCGCCAATGCCTTGAAAAAGCGCCTCGGACAGAGCGTCAATCTGAGCACGGCCATCGACGAGCGCATCATCGGCGGTGCCATCATTCGTGCTGGTGATTTCGTCATCGATGGTTCGGTCGCCGGGCAACTGGATCGGCTGGCAAGTGAGTTGACTCACTAAACCAAAGATTTTGAGAGGGAAAACCCCATGCAATTGAATCCTGCAGAGATCAGTGATCTGATCAAGAACAAGATCAAGAACTTCGAAGCGGCTACCGAAGCCCGCACCGAGGGTACCGTGGTCAGCCTGACCGACGGCATCGCCCGCATCCACGGCCTGTCGGACGTCATGTCCGGCGAGATGCTGGAATTCCCCGGTGGTATCTACGGCCTGGCGCTGAACCTGGAGCGCGACTCCGTGGGTGCGGTGATCATGGGCGACTATGGCAATATCTCCGAGGGTGACACGGTCAAGTGTACCGGCCGCATCCTGGAAGTGCCGGTGGGTGAAGCCCTGTTGGGCCGGGTGGTGGATGCTCTGGGCAACCCCATCGACGGCAAGGGCCCCATCGAGACCGGCACCTCCTCGCCCATCGAGAAAATCGCCCCCGGCGTTATCGCCCGCCAATCGGTGGACCAGCCGGTACAGACCGGTCTCAAGGCCATCGACTCCATGGTGCCCATCGGTCGCGGCCAGCGGGAACTGATCATCGGCGACCGCCAGACCGGCAAGACCGCGGTGGCCGTCGACGCCATCATCAATCAGAAAGGCACCGGCATCAAGTGCATCTACGTGGCCATCGGCCAGAAGGCCTCGTCCATCGCCAACGTGGTGCGCAAACTGGAAGAGCACGGTGCCATGGAGCACACCATCGTGGTGGCGGCCTCGGCCTCCGACTCCGCCGCCCTGCAATACGTCGCACCCTATGCCGGCTGCGCCATGGGCGAGTATTTCCGCGATCGCGGCGAAGACGCCCTGATCGTCTACGACGATCTCACCAAGCAGGCCTGGGCCTATCGCCAGGTTTCCCTGCTGTTGCGTCGTCCGCCGGGTCGTGAAGCCTATCCCGGCGACGTGTTCTACCTGCACTCGCGGCTGCTGGAGCGGGCCGCGCGGGTCAATGCCGACTACGTGGAAAAGATGACCAATGGCGAGGTCAAGGGCAAGACCGGCTCACTTACCGCCCTGCCCATCATCGAGACCCAGGCCGGTGACGTGTCCGCCTTCGTACCCACCAACGTGATCTCCATCACCGATGGCCAGATCTTCCTCGAGACCGATCTGTTCAACGCCGGTATCCGCCCGGCCATCAACGCGGGTCTGTCCGTATCCCGTGTGGGTGGCGCGGCGCAGACCAAGATCATCAAGAAGCTTGGTGGGGGTGTGCGCCTGGATCTGGCCCAGTACCGCGAGCTGGCGGCCTTCGCCCAGTTCGCCTCCGACCTGGACGAGTCCACCCGCAAGCAGATCGAGCGGGGTCAACGGGTGACCGAGCTGATGAAGCAGAAGCAATACGCACCGTTGAGCACCGCCGAAATGGCTTTCTCCCTGTTCGCCGCCAACGAGGGTTTCCTCGACGACGTGGAAGTGAACAAGGTGGTGGCCTTCGAGGAGGCCCTGCATGCCTACATTAACTCGAGCTGCGCCGACCTGGTGAAGCGCATCAACGACACCGCCGATTTCAACGACGAGATCGCGGCCGAGATGCGCAAGGCCATCGAGACGTTCAAAGCCAACAATACGTGGTAAACCGGGGTAGCAGACATGGCCGTTGGTAAAGAGATACGCAACCAGATCAAGAGTATCAAGAATACTCAGAAGATCACCCGCGCCATGGAGATGGTGGCGGCGAGCAAGATGCGCAAGGCGCAGAAGCGCATGGAGGCCTCGCGTCCCTATGCGCAGAAGATGCGTGCCGTGATCAGTCACCTCGCCCATGCCCATCCCGAGTACCGGCATCCCTATCTGCTGGAGCGTGAAAACGTCAAGCGGGTGGGCTACATCGTGATCAGCAGCGACCGCGGCCTGTGCGGTGGCCTCAATACCAACCTGCTCAAGCTGGTGGTGACCGAGGCCCGGCAGTGGAAGGACAAGGGGGTCGAGGTCAAGCTGTGCACCATCGGCCAGAAGGGCACCTCGTTTCTCAGCCGCTTTGGTTTCGACATCGCCGCCCAGCAGACCCAGATCGGCGACCAGCCCGGAGTGGCCGACCTCATCGGTACCGTCAAGGTGATGCTGGATGCCTACGACCAGGGCGAAATCGATCGCCTGTTCGTGGTCAGCAACGAATTCGTCAACACCATGACGCAGAAGCCCGTGGCGGAACAACTGCTGCCGATTCAGTCCGCCGAGCCCGAGGAAGAGCTCAAGCACCACTGGGACTACATCTACGAGCCCGAGGCCAAGGAGGTGCTCGACATGCTCATGGTGCGCTACATCGAGTCGCTGGTCTACCAGGGCGTGGTGGAGAACATCGCCTGTGAACAGGCGGCGCGCATGGTGGCCATGAAGTCGGCCTCGGACAACGCCGGCAACCTGATCTCCGATCTGCAGCTGGTCTACAACAAGGCCCGCCAGGCCGCCATCACCCAGGAGATCTCGGAAATCGTCAGCGGCGCCGCGGCGGTTGGCTAGAAAAAGATTTTGACTTTATTTTTAAGAGGAAATAGACATGAGCACAGGTAAGGTTGTTCAAGTCATCGGGGCGGTTGTCGACGTCGAATTCCCGCGTGACAGCGTACCCAAGGTTTACGATGCACTGAAACTGGAGCAGCTGGGTCTGACCATGGAAGTCCAGCAGCAGCTTGGCGATGGCGTGGTTCGCTGCGTGGCCATGGGTCCCAGCGACGGCCTCAAGCGTGGTCTGGAAGTCACCAACACCGGCAAGGCCATTTCCGTGCCGGTGGGCAAACAGACCCTGGGGCGTATCATGGACGTGCTGGGTGATCCCATCGACGAAAAGGGCCCCATCGGCGAAGAGGTTCGCTGGGAGATCCACCGCAAGGCTCCCGCTTACGAGGAACTTTCCCCGGCCACCGAACTGTTGGAAACCGGCATCAAGGTCATCGACCTGGTCTGCCCCTTCGCCAAGGGCGGCAAGGTGGGCCTGTTCGGCGGCGCCGGCGTGGGCAAGACCGTGAACATGATGGAGCTGATCCGCAACATCGCCATCGAGCACAGCGGCTACTCGGTATTCGCCGGCGTGGGCGAGCGCACCCGCGAGGGCAACGACTTCTACCACGAAATGACCGATTCCAACGTTATCGACAAGGTATCGCTGGTCTACGGGCAGATGAACGAGCCGCCGGGCAACCGTCTGCGCGTGGCCCTGACCGGCCTGACCATGGCGGAATATTTCCGCGACGAAGGCCGTGACGTGTTGTTCTTCGTGGACAACATCTACCGTTACACTCTGGCGGGTACCGAAGTCTCGGCGCTGTTGGGCCGGATGCCTTCCGCAGTGGGTTACCAGCCCACCCTGGCGGAGGAAATGGGCGTGCTGCAGGAGCGTATCACCTCCACCAAGACCGGCTCCATCACCTCCATCCAGGCGGTCTACGTACCGGCGGACGACTTGACCGATCCCTCGCCGGCCACCACCTTCGCGCACCTGGATGCCACCGTGGTGCTGTCGCGCCAGATCGCCGAGCTGGGTATCTACCCCGCCATCGACCCGCTGGACTCCACCAGCCGTCAGCTCGATCCCCTGGTCATCGGCAGCGAACACTACGAGGTCGCCCGCGCGGTACAGGGTACCCTGCAGCGTTACAAGGAACTCAAGGATATCATCGCCATTCTGGGCATGGACGAACTGTCCGAGGACGACAAGCTGATCGTGGCCCGGGCGCGCAAGATCCAGCGCTTCCTGTCCCAGCCCTTCTTCGTGGCCGAAGTCTTCACCGGTGCTCCCGGCAAGTACGTGCCGCTGAAGGAAACCATCCGTGGCTTCAAGGGCATCGTCGAAGGCGAATACGACCATCTGCCCGAACAGGCCTTCTACATGGTGGGTACCATCGACGAAGCGGTGGAAAAAGCCAAGGGCATGCAATAAGCCCCAGAGGAAGCGAGTATGGCTATGACATTTCATGTGGACATCGTCAGCGCGGAAGAAGAGATCTACTCCGGCAAGGCCGAGATGCTGTTTGCGCCGGCGGTGATGGGCGAGGTGGGCGTGCTGGCCCACCACACCCCCCTGCTGACCAGCCTCAAGCCGGGCGAGGTACGGGTGAAGACGCCGGAAGGCGAGGAACACTTCATCTACGTCTCTGGTGGCATGCTAGAAATCCAGCCCCACGTGGTGACGGTTCTGGCCGACACCGCGATACGGGCGGCGGATCTCGACGAAGCCGCGGCCCTGGAAGCCAAGGAACGGGCGGAAAAGGCCCTGGCCGAGCGCAAGGCCGATATCGATTATGCCCTGGCCGAGGCGGAGCTGGCCGAAGCCATCGCCCAGTTGCAGGCCATCCAGCGCTTGAAACAAGCACGTCGTCATTGATGGTGGTCGTGTTCGCTGGCAGACGAAAAAGGGCCTCCGGGCCCTTTTTTGCTTTATGAAAATCCCCTTGAAGCCGATTAGTCACCCATGGATCTGAGCATCGTCATACTCGCCGCGGGAAAGGGTACCCGCATGCGCTCCAAGCTGCCCAAGGTATTGCACCGGCTGGCCGGCAAGGCCTTGCTGGCCCACGTCATCGAGACCGCACAAGCGCTCGACCCACGACGTATCGTGGTAGTCTACGGTCATGGGGGTGAAACCGTGCCCCGCGCCTTGTCCGGTTATGCCGTGCAATGGGTGGAGCAAGCCGAACAACTGGGCACGGGGCATGCGGTGGATACCGCCATGGCGGTCCTGTCCCTGTCGACGTCGGAGCGCGTGTTGGTACTCTATGGCGACGTGCCCCTGATTCGCCACGAGACCCTGCGAGATCTGCTACAGGGCCTGGATCGGACGCCCTTGGCCCTGCTCACCGCGCACCTGGACGACCCCAGCGGCTATGGCCGCATCGTGCGCGACGAGCAAGGTGAAATCCTGCGCATTGTGGAACAGAAGGACGCCAGCGATGCCGAGCGCCGCATCGGGGAAATCAACACCGGCATCCTGGCCGCCGAGGGCCAGGCCCTGCAGCGCTGGCTGGCGCGGTTGGACAACGACAATGCCCAGGGCGAGTACTACCTGACCGATGTCATCGCCCTGGCGGTGGCCGAGGGTCACCGGGTGGCCAGCAGCCGGGCCACTCACCTGTGGGAGATTCTGGGCGTGAACGACAAACTGCAACTGGCCGAACTGGAACGACGCCAGCAGCAGAACCTGGCCCAGGCGCTGATGCGCCAGGGTGTGACCCTGGCCGACCCCGCGCGGCTGGACGTGCGGGGCCGGGTAGAAGTGGATCGCGATGTCAGCATCGATGTCAACGTGGTGCTGGAAGGCCATTGTGTACTGGGTGAAGATGTCTACATCGGTCCCAACTGTCTGCTGCGCGACGTGCGCCTGGCAGCGGGCGTGCGCATCGAGGCCAACAGTGTGCTGGAACAGTGCCAGGTGGGCGCCGGTTGCGTGATCGGCCCGTTTGCCCGCATTCGCCCCGACACCGAGCTGGACGAGGGCGCACGGGTGGGCAATTTCGTGGAAATCAAGAAATCCCGCATCGGCCGTGGCAGCAAGATCAATCACCTGAGCTATGTGGGCGACAGCCAGGTGGGCCAACGGGTCAACATCGGTGCCGGCACCATCACCTGCAACTACGATGGCGCCAACAAACACCGCACCGTGATCGGCGATGATGCCTTCATCGGTTCCGACACCCAATTGGTGGCACCGGTGGAAGTGGGCGCGGGTGCCACCATAGGTGCCGGTTCCACCATCACCAGCGATGCGCCGGCGGGCGAGCTGACCCTGTCGCGCAGCAAGCAGCGCACCATCCCCGGCTGGCAGCGCCCGCGCAAGGAAAAAGGCTAGAGAGGTAAACGGACATGTGTGGCATCGTAGGGGCGGTTGCGGAGCGCAACGTGGTGCCCATTCTGCTGGAAGGACTGCGACGGCTGGAATATCGAGGCTATGATTCCGCCGGCATCGCCGTGGTGGGCGAGGAGGGCGAACTGGAGCGGGTGCGTGCCCTGGGCAAGGTGGAGGTGCTGGCGCAGGCGGTGGCGGCCCAGGGGCTGCATGGCAATACCGGCATCGCTCACACCCGCTGGGCCACCCATGGCAAGCCCAGTGAATCCAATGCCCATCCCCACATCTGCAACCGCCGGGTGGCGGTGGTACACAACGGCATCATCGAAAACCACGACGCGTTGCGTCAGCGCCAGCAAGCCCAGGGTTATACCTTCACCTCCGAAACCGACACCGAGGTGGTGGCGCACGAAATCTTCCAGCACCTGGAAGGGATGGACCTGCTGGAGGCCGTGAAACAGACTCTCGAAGTGTTACAAGGGGCCTATGCCCTGGCGGTGATCCAGCGCAACGAAGCCCAGCGCATGATCGTTGCCCGCCGAGGCAGCCCGCTGGTGATCGGCATAGGCATCGGTGAGCACTTCATTGCTTCCGATGTGGCGGCCTTGCTGCCGGTGACCAACCGTTTCATCTTCCTGCACGATGGCGATGTCGCCGATGTGCGTCCGCAACAGGTAGTGATCTACAACGCGCGGGGCGAGGTGGTGGAGCGCGAGATCCAGCTTTCCCAACTCAGTGCCGACGCCACCGACAAGGGGCCGTACCGGCATTTCATGCTCAAGGAAATCTTCGAGCAGCCCAAGGCCATCAGCGATACCCTGGACGGACGCATGCTCAACGGCCAGGTGCCGGACGAAATTTTTGGCAGTGGCGCCGGCGAACTGCTCGACCGGGTCGACGGGGTACACATCATCGCCTGCGGCACCAGCTATCATGCCGGCCTGGTGGCCAAATACTGGCTGGAATCCATCGCCAGGGTACCCTGCATGGTGGAGATCGCCAGTGAATTTCGCTATCGCCATCCGGTGGTGCGCAACAACAGCCTCATCGTGACCATTTCCCAATCGGGTGAAACCGCCGACACCCTGGCCGCCCTGGAAGAGGCCAAGCGCCTGGGCTTCGGCCATTCCCTGAGCATTTGCAACGTGGCGGAGAGCTCGCTCACCCGTGCCTCCGATCTGACCCTGCTCACTCGTGCCGGACCCGAGATCGGAGTGGCTTCCACCAAGGCCTTCACCACCCAATTAGTCTCATTGCTGCTCTTGGTGTTGGCTCTGGGGCGCCGCCGTGGCTTGGAGGCGGCACGCATCGCCGCCATCCTGGCCGAGCTGGAAAAACTGCCAGGCAAGATCGAGCGCACCCTGGAATCCATGGACCCGCTCGTGCGCCTGTTGGCGGAAGATTTCATCGACAAGCACCACGCTCTGTTCCTGGGCCGGGGCGCCATGTACCCCATCGCCATGGAAGGGGCGCTCAAGCTGAAGGAGATTTCCTACATCCACGCCGAGGCCTATCCGGCCGGTGAGCTCAAGCATGGACCTCTGGCCCTGGTGGATGCGGAGATGCCGGTGATCACCGTGGCCCCCAACGACGAGTTGCTGGAAAAACTCAAGTCCAACATCCAGGAAGTGTCCGCCCGCGGTGGCCGACTCTATGTATTCGCCGACCCCAGCGTGGAAATCGAACAATCCCAGGACTGCCAGTTGTTCCACCTGCAGCGCGCCGAGGAGACCATCGCGCCCATTCTCTACACCGTGCCGCTGCAGCTCTTGTCCTACCATGTGGCGGTATTGCGTGGCACCGATGTGGATCAACCCCGTAACCTGGCCAAGTCGGTGACAGTGGAATGAGCGGCATCGAAGGGTTTTTGTCGCTCGCCGGTGTTCGCCATCAAATGGTGGCTCGGCGGTCTTGATCCAGCGTCTGTGCCAGGAGCTCCAGCCAGTGTTGCACGGGCGTATGGGTGCCGCTGGCGAGATGGAGCTGGCAGCCGATGTTGGCGGTGGCGATGATGGCCGGCCGGTGTGTCTCCAGATTGCCGAGCTTGTTCCGTAACAGTTGTTGCGAGAGTTCGGGCTGGAGCAGGGAATAGGTGCCGGCGGAACCGCAGCACAAGTGGGCGTCGGCCACCGGCAGCAAGTCGAAGCCGGCCTCGCGCAGGAGGTTTTCCACCACGCCACCGAGTTTTTGGCCGTGCTGCAGGGTGCAGGGGCTGTGGAAGGCGATTTTTTTTCGTGCCGCCGGCGCAACAGTGTTTGCGGGCAGGCCCTCGTCGCGCAGCACTTCCGCGGCATCCCGGGCGAGTTCGGAGATGCGCCGGGCCTTTTCCCCATAGGTCGGGTCGTTTTGCAACAATTCACCGTATTCCTTGACCTGTACGCCACAGCCGCTGGCGGTGATCACGATGGCTTCGGCGCCACGTTCTATGTGTGGCCACCAGGCGTCGATGTTGCGGCGCATGAAGTCGGCGGCTTCCTGGGGGGCGGCCAGGTGCTGGCTGACGGCGCCACAGCAGCCTGCCTCGGGGGCTTCGGTCAACTGGATGCCCAGGGCCTGGAAAACGCGTTTGGCGGCGGCATTGGTGGCCGGGGTGGCGACGCTCTGGGCACAACCGGCCAGTAGCAACATGCGCCGTGGCAGGTTGCGTTCAGGTGGCGGGGTGACGGTCTGGGCCGATCCGGACGGCAGCTTGCGGCGCAGGGCCGGCGGCAACAGGGGTGTACAGGCCCGGGCCAGTTTCAGCAGCAGGCCCAGGCGGGCGGGGTGGGTCAGGATGCGGCGCAACAGGGCGCGTTTGAGCCGCTCGCCGGGAGGGCGGGATACACGTTGCTCGATCAGTTCGCGGCCGATGTCGATCAGCCGGCCATAACGCACCCCGGAAGGGCAGGTGGTCTCGCAGGAACGGCAGGTGAGGCAACGGTCGAGGTGCTGCTGAGTATGGCGACTCACCGGCTGTTCTTCCAGTAATTGCTTGATCAGGTAGATGCGCCCGCGCGGACTGTCGCGCTCGTCGCCCAGCAGTTGATAGGTGGGACAGGTGGCAGTGCAGAAACCGCAGTGTACACAAGCGCGCAGAATGGCATCGGCCTCGCGGCCCTGGGGTGTGTTGCGGTAACGCTCGCCGATGCGGGTCTGCATGGTTCAGAGTTCCGGATACAGTCGGCCGGGATTGAACAGGCCATGGGGATCGAAGGCCTGTTTGAGGCGGCGGTGATAATGTAGCAGGGTCGCCGGCAGGGGTTGGAAGGCCTGCTGGCGGTCGCCGCGCCGGAACACGGTGGCATGGCCGCCGGCCTGGTGTGCCGCGGCGCGGATGTCTTCGGCCGGGGCCGTGGACAACAGCCAGCGCTGGCTGCCACCCCATTCGTACAGCCACTGGCCGGGCAGGGACAGGGGTGGGGTGTCCGAGGGCAGTGACAGGCGCCACAAGGGGCGTTCATCGGCGAAAAAGGGGTGTTGCTGTTCCCGGATTTCATGCCAGAGGGTGGTGGCCTCCAGGGTATCGCCCCCGAGGGTGGCGCTGGCGGCCTCGATGGCCTCGGCGCTGCCTTCCAGGCGTAGGTAGAGCCGGCCATCCACATGGCAGGAGGCCGACACGGGCAGGGGCAGGCATGCCCAGCGGTGCAGGTGCTGCAGGGCTGCGGCGGGATCCAGCTCGAGCACCCGAGTGATTTCCCGCGCGGGCCGGGGCAGGACCTTGAGCGAGACTTCCAGCAGTATGCCGAGGGTGCCCAGGGCGCCGCATTGCAGGCGGGAGACATCGTAGCCGGCGACGTTTTTCATCACCTCGCCACCGAAGTGCAGCAACTCGCCACGGCCGTTGATCAAGCGGCAACCGAGCACGAAATCGCGCGCGGCGCCGGCATGGGGCCGGCGCGGGCCGGAGAAATTGGTGGCAATGGTGCCGCCCAGGGTAGCCTGGGGGCCGAAGTGGGGTGGCTCGAAGGCCAGCATCTGGCGCTGCGCGGCCAGGGTGGTCTCGATCTCCACCAGGGGGGTGCCACTGCGGGCGGTGATGACCAGCTCGGTGGGCTCATAGTTGACGATGCCGCGGTGAGCCCGGGTGGACAAGGGTTCGCCCACGGGTTCTCGGCCGTAGAAGGTCTTGCTGCCGCTGCCGGTGATACACAACGGCGTGCGGGATGCGACGGCGGCCCGCACGCGTTGCTGCAATTGCTCTGTGGCGTCATGGTCGCGCATCAAAAACGTTCCAGTTCGGGAAACGGCAGTCGCCCGCCATGCACGTGCATGGCGCCGAATTCGGCGCAACGGTGCAGGGTGGGCACGGCCTTGCCCGGGTTGAGCAGGCCATGGGGGTCGAAGGCCCGCTTGATGGCGTGGAACTGCTCCAGTTCGGCGGGCTGGAACTGCACGCACATCTGGTCGATCTTTTCCATGCCCACGCCGTGTTCGCCGGTGATGGTGCCGCCGACCGCCACGCACAGTTCCAGGATCCTGGCGCCGAAGGCCTCGGTGCGCTCCAGCTCACCCGGGCGGTTGGCGTCGTAGAGGATCAGCGGATGCAGGTTGCCGTCGCCGGCGTGGAACACATTGGCCACCGCCAGGCCATATTCGCGTGACAGCTCGCTGATGCCCTGCAGGACCTCGGGCAGACGCTTGCGGGGAATGGTGCCGTCCATGCAGTAGTAGTCCGGTGCGATGCGCCCCACGGCGGGAAAGGCCGCTTTGCGTCCCTGCCAGAAGCGGGCGCGCTCGGCCTCGTCGCGGGCGCTGCGCACCTCGGTGGCGCCGCTGGCCAGCAGGATTTCGCGTACCTGAAGGATCAGCGCCGAAACCTCGGCATTGATGCCGTCGAGTTCGCACAACAGGATGGCCTCGGCATCACGTGGATAACCGGCATGGACGAAGTCCTCGGCGGCCTGGATGGCCAGCCGGTCCATCATTTCCAGGCCGGCGGGAATGATGCCGGCGGCGATGATCTCGCCCACCGCGCGGCCGGCGCGGGCCACGTCGTCGAAGGCCGCCAGCACCACCTGGGCTCGCTCGGGCTTGGGCAGCAGTTTCACCGTCACTTCGACGATGATGCCCAGCATGCCCTCAGAGCCGGTCATCAGGGCCGGCAGGTCGTAGCCGGGTGCATCCAGGGCGGTGCTGCCCAGGGTTAGCAATTCGCCCTCGGCGGTGACGATTTTCAGTTGCTGGATGTTGTGCACGGTGAGACCGTACTTGAGGCAGTGCACGCCACCGGAGTTTTCCGCCACGTTGCCGCCGATGGTACAGGCGATCTGGGAGGAGGGATCGGGGGCATAGTACAGGCCGTGGGGTTCGGCGGCCTGGGAGATGGCCAGGTTGCGCACCCCGGGTTCCACCCGCGCCAGGCGCCGCCGGGGATCCAGTTCGAGGATGCGGTTGAACTTGGCCAGGCTGAGCAGAAGGCCGTGTTCGTGGGGCAGGGCACCTCCGGACAGCCCGGTGCCGGCACCCCGGGCCACCACCGGCACACCCAGACGGGTGCACAGGCGCAGGATGTGCTGGATCTGGGTCACGCTCTCGGGCAATACCACCGCCAGAGGCAGGCGGGTGTAGGCGGACAGGCCGTCGCACTCATAGGGGCGCAGATCCTCGGGTTCACTGAGTACGGCGCCGACGGGTAACAGGTCTTGCAGTTGTTGCAACAGTTCCTGCTTATTGGCCGCGGCAGTGTTCGCGTTGGGCATGCTGGAATATAAACATTAGTAAAACAGTCAGGAGTGCAAGGCTGTCACAAGCGGACGGGGATATCAAGGGCCCGAAGAGGTCGCCTGGCTTATTTCAAACGAATCATCTCCGACAACGGGATGAGACTGATCTCGGCCCGGTAGAGGATACGGTTGCCGCTGAGCAGGCCATAGCAGCGATAGCGGTGCTGGGTCATGCCGGTGACACCGATGCCGCGGGCCTGTTCGATGATTTCGGGGTCCTGTACCAGGATGTTGAGGCGGTCGTTGCTGCGCAGGCCCGCAGCCAGGCCGCGGTCGACGCTGATGTGGTGGGAGATGTAGACCATGGGGTCGCGGCGGAAGTCGTGCTGCTGTTTGTGGGCCCGTTCCAGCAGGGCACAGGAGATCAAGGCGGCGGGAAACATTTCCGGGAAGCGGACCTGGTCTTCCAGCTCATCGAAATAATCGGATTGCTCCACCAGCGAGCCGAGCAGAAAATTCTTGCCGTTGGCGGTATTCATGAACTTGCGCTTGAGAAAGAATGGCTGATCTTGGAGAAAACTGCGGTCGTCGATGTCATCGAGGTCGGGCAGGCCGGAAAGCTCGCTTTCGGCCAGGAACAGGGGCTGGTCCGACTCGCTCTTGTTGCCCATGAGCATCACGCCCTGTTCGTGATGGCGAATGAGCACCCGGTTGTTGAGCAGGCGTTCATTCTTGAGGTGGGTTTTTTTGATTTCCAGTTCGAAGGGCATGTCCGGGCGTAGCGCGTTGACGAAGGTGAACTGGTAGTTGCTAAAGCCCAGGCCTTGCTCTTCGATCAGTGCAGCTTCCCCCTGTTGCCGACGGTGCTGGCGCACCCGGTCCTCGATCAGCATGGCGAGCTGGAAACCCAGCACGATGGGGCCCTGGAAGGGGTTGTTGCGGATCTCGGCCCAGCGTTTCTTGTCGTGGAACAGGTTGAAGTCGTCGGTGGCGTTGCGTGCCGCGTCGATGTGCAGCTGAGTGAAGCGCAGGCTCACGCTGCCTGCTCCTGCTTGCTGAAGTTGCGTGCCACCGCGGCAGCGGTCTCCGGCTTGAACTGCTTGGCGTCGTGTTCGATGAGCATGCGGTAGATCTCGCGCGCGGCATCGCAATAGTCCTCGATGTCGAGCTTGTCCACCTTGCCTTCCTGTGACCAGGCCAGGGCCTTCTTGGTGGTGCCGGCACTGCCGTCGAATTGTTCCCATACGGGGGTGAAGCGCCACAACAGGCCGCCGTCGCGTTCCAGTTGTTCCATGTAGTCGCGAATCTCCTTGCGCAGGGGGTATTCCAGCCGGTTGCGCACGATGAGGTAGGTGAACAGGCCCACCACCGTGGTGGGAATCATCATGATCCAGACCATCTTGGCGAAGGCTTCCACGGAGATGAGGTTGTTGCTGAAGCCGTAATATCCCCCGGCATAGGCGGCGCCATAGAGCAGGCCGGCGACCACGGTGCCGAACAGGATGGCCTTGTATTTGACTTCCTTGGTATGGCGCTTGTAGTTCAACCGCCGCAGGTCGATGCTGCGTTCGAACTGGCGCAGAATATCCTTTTTCAGAGAGCGCTGGCCCTTGCTTTTCTTTGCCATGGATCTTGTGCTGACACGGTTTGCGGGATGCTTCCTCGTATTAAGCCATAGATGTCGATGGTGATCCAGAGTTCTGATCCTCACCAGGGCGGGGTTGTTGCCGCAGGCTGGCCCTGGGCGTGGTACTGGCGCCACATGATCTGTCGCAGTAGCTCGGCCGGGTCGTCGCGCAGATTCTGCGAACGGGGGGGGTCGGCTGGTGCCGGCGTCGCCGCTGGTGCTCGTCCGCCGTCGCCGCGTCTGGTCGATGGTCCGACGGGAGCCGGGGCAGGCGGTGAGGGGGAGTGGCCGGCCTCCAGCCAGTCTTGTACCAGGCGGCGGTTGAAGCGGGCGTCCTGGTGGCGGGGATCCAGTGCCAGGGCCTCGTCGTAGGCCCGCAAGGCCTCTTCCAGTTTGCCCTGGTGGACCAGGGCGTTACCCAGGTTGTAGCGGTTGTCGGCGCCGTCCAGGCGACGAAAGATGGCGGCGGCGCGAGCGTAGTCCCCGGCGCGATAATAGGCGCTGGCCCGCCAGGCGGGGTCCTGGAAACGTTCGGCGGCACGGGCATAGTCTCCGGCCCGGAACAGGGTCATGGCTATGCGTGGATCCGTCTCGGCGGCCTGCAAGAGAGGTGCTGGCGGCAACAGGAAAGTGAGTGCCAACACACCGGCCAGCCAGCCACGGCGGTAGCCCAGCGCGATCAAGGGCAGGGCCAGTAGCAACAGCCAAGGTCCCTGGTCACGCCACTGGTCGAAACGCTGCGGGCTGGCCAGAGAGGCCGCCGGCGGATCGTGCAACAGGGCCTGGACGTCGCTGTCGTCGTGCTGGACTTCCTGGTAGCGTCCGCCGCCCGCCGTGGCCAGGGCCTGCAGGGGGACGGCTTGCAGCCGGCTGTGCACGGCGCGGCCGTCGCTGTCTCGCATCCCGGGCACCTTGGCGCCTTGCTGGCTGGCCACCGCCAGTACCGAGAGGCGGTGGCCGGCCTGGCGCAGGCGCCGGGCCTGGCGTAGGGCGCGTTCGGGTTGGGCCAGGCCGTCGGTGATGAGGATGACCTGGGCCTGGCGGGCCGGGTAGTGTTCGAGCAGGGTCACGGCCGCCGCCAGGGCGGATGCGGCATCGCTGCCCGGCAGCGGCATCAGTTCAGGGTCCAGGGCCGGTACCAGGTTGGCTACGATGGCCGGGTCGTGTGCCAAAGGGGTGAGCGGGTGGGCGCTGCCGGCGTAGGCGATGAGAGCGGCAGGGTCGTCGCCCAGCATGGCCAGGAGCTTTTGCTTGGCCCGCTCCAGGCGCGAGGGTTTGATGTCGTCGGCCTGCATGGAGCGGGAGACATCCAGCAGATAGACCCGGGGCTGGGCATGGTGACTGGCCGCGGGCAATTGTTGCCAGGTGGGGCCGGCCAGGGCGAGTACCACCAGGAGCCCGCCCGCGGCCAGGCCGGCCAATGCCCTATGTGAGCGTTCACTGTCGGCGTGAACGAGTATCCATGGTCTGAGCTGGGGATCACAGTGCTTTTCCCACGGGCTGGGGCGGCGCTGGTGCCGGGCCAGGCGCCACAAAAGCCAGGCCAGGGGCGGCAGGGCCAGCAGCCAGTAGGGGCGCAGAAAGTGGAAGGCGGCGAGATCCATCAAGTGGTCTCCCGCGGGGATGAAGCCAGGCGCCAGGCGAGATAGCCATAGAGCAGCAGGGCAATGGTCAGGGGCCAGTGGAACCATTCACGCACCGGCTGCAGAGGTGGCCGTTCGGTGGGCAGGGGTTGCAAGGTATCCAGTTGCCGGTAAATGGCTTCCAGGGCGCGGGTGTCGGCGGCACGGAAATACCGGCCCTCGGTGATTTCGGCAATGCGCCGCAGGGTGGTTTCGTCCAGTTCGCCGGTGCTGGTGTTGAGGCGGTTGCCAAACAGGCTCTGGCGGGTCTGCTCATCGGCACCCACGCCGATGGTGTAGATGCGCACTCCGTGGTGGCGGGCCAGGCGGGCGGCGGCGAGGGGGTCGATGTGCCCGGTGGTGTCGGCGCCGTCGGTGAGCAGGATCAATACCCGGTGCTGCCGCGGACTGTTGCGCAGGCGCTCGGTGGCCAGGCCGATGGCCTCGCCGATGGCGGTTTCTTTGCCGGCCAGGCCGATGTCGGCCCGTTCCAGCAGGTAGCGGACGCTGGCGCGGTCGAAGCTGAGCGGGGCCTGTACATAGGCGTGGCTGCCGAACAGGATCAGGCCCAGGCGATCGCCACGGCGGCGTTCGATGAAGGCGCCGGCCACTGCCTTGACTGCACCAAGACGGTCGATGCGCTGTCCCTGGAGCAGAAAGTCGGCGATTTCCATACTGCCGGACACGTCCACCGCCAACATCAGGTCACGGCCCGTGTCGGCCCACTGGCGGGGTTCATCCAGGCCCTGGGGACGGGCGGCGGCGATGAGTAACAACAGCCAGGCCAGTATCGCCAACCAGCCCAGCAGGCTGGAGGGACGGTGATCGCTGTTGTGCCCTTCTCGCCCCACCCAGCGTGAATAGAAGGGTATGCGCAGGGCGCCGTGGCGGGGATCGGCGACGGCGGACAAATAGCGCCAAGCCAGCCAGGGCAGGGGCAGTAGCAGAAAGCTCCAAGGCCAGGCGAATTCGATCATGGCAAGTGTTCCAGCCAGCGTTGCATGAGTTGGAACAGGGCCTCCACATCGTAGTCGCAGTGAGCTTGGTAGGGGCCCCGGGCCAGGATCCGGCCCGGCCCTTGGCTGAAGGCATTGTCGCCGAGTTGTCGGTCGAGGTGTTGCAGCCAGGCCGCGCCGGTGAGCCGGGCCACCTGGCCGGGCTCACCGGCCTGGGCCAGGGCCACGCGATGGGCGAAGGCCGAAAGGGCGCGCAAGGTGGCCATGGCGTCGCCGTGGCGGTCATGGGCCTGGCGCAGGGCGGTCAGTTCGCGGCGGGCTTGTTGTTTGAGCGAGAGCTGTGGTCTGCGCCGGTGGCGCAGCAGCAGCCAGCCCAGTCCCAACAGGATCAACAGTGCCAGCCACCACCCGCCATCGAATGACTCGCTGGCGGGTGGTGGAGGAAGATGGATGTCGCGCAGTTGTTCCAGTGCGTTCATGAATCTTGGGCAAGGGTGGCCAATTGCATGCGCAGGGCGTGGATGGGGTCATGGTCGGTGGCCAGTTCCAGCAAATGGGCGCCGTACTGGCGGCAGAAGCCGGCCAGGGTTTGTCGGTGCTGGAAAAATTGTTGTCGGATGTGTTCGGCCCGTTGTGGGTCCAGCCAGGCGAGGCGTTCGCCGTCGCTCAAGGGATAGTGGCCGGTGGGGGGGTGTGCTTCCAGTGGATCGTGGACCAGGCCCAATACCAGCGCGCTGTGACGGGCCAGGGGAGCCAGCAGCCCGGCGACGTGGTCGTTCCAGCCGTCGAAGTCGCTGAAGGCGAATACCAGGCTGCCCGGTCGCACGATGCGGGCCAGGCGTCCCGCCTGGCTGGCCAGGTCCTGGGGTGGCACGGGAGTATCGGCCGGGGGCTGGGTGAGGGCATTGATCAGGCGCAATACGCCCCGGTCGCCGCCAGCAGGGCGCAGTTCGCGGTGGTGGCTCTGGTGGAACACCAAGGCGCCCACGCGATCGCCGTGGGCGCTGGCTCGCCAGCCCAGCAAGGTACCGGCGCGGGCGGCCAGCACCGACTTGAAGACACCGCGGGTGGCGAAGTGCATGGTCGGGCGCTGGTCGATCAGCAGGATCACCGGGCGTTCCCGCTCCTCGTTGAACAGCTTGGTATGGGCGCGGCCGGTGCGCGCGGTGACGCGCCAGTCGATGCAGCGGATGTCGTCACCGGGCTGGTATTCACGGACTTCACGGAAGTCCATGCCGCGGCCGCGCAGGCGTGAGCGGTGCTGGCCCATGAGCTGGGCGCGAATGCGGCCGGCCGCGCGCGAGCCCAGATGCCGGGCCTGGATGCGCAGGGCCACCAGGTCGGCGATGTTGGGCCGGATGGCGGATGGTGTCGCGGACATTTAGGGCACGGGCAAGCGATCGAGCAGGGTTTCGATCACCTGGTCGCTGTCCAGTCCCTCGGCCTCGGCCTGGTAGCTCAGCAGGATGCGGTGGCGCAGCACATCGGCGGCGAGGGCGTGGATGTCGTCGGGCAGTACGTAGTCCCGTCCCTGCAGCCAGGCATGGGCGCGGGCGCAGCGGTCCAGGGCGATGGTGGCCCGTGGACTGGCGCCGAAGCGCAGCCACTGACCCAGTTCGCCATCCAGCCGACCGGGCTCGCGGGTGGCCAGCACCAGTTGCACCAGGTAGTCCTCCAACTCCGGCGACAGGTGGACTTGGTCGAGTGCGCGCCGGGCCTGGAAAATCTCGCCCTGGCGAATGGTGGGGCCGTTGTGGGCGGGGCTCGCCCCTTGGCGGGCCTGGCGCAGGATCAGGCGTTCGGCCTCGGCATTTGGGTAATCGATGCGCAGGTGCATGAGGAAACGGTCGAGCTGGGCTTCGGGCAGAGGATAGGTGCCTTCCTGCTCGATGGGGTTCTGGGTGGCCATGACCAGGAACAATTCCGGTAGGGGATAACTCTTGCGACCCACAGTGACCTGGCGTTCGGCCATGGCTTCCAGCAGGGCCGATTGAACCTTGGCCGGGGCGCGGTTGATTTCGTCGGCCAGCACCAGGTTGTGGAACAGGGGGCCGGGCTGGAAGTGGAAATCGCCGTCCTGGGGCCGGTAGATCTCGGTGCCGGTGATGTCCGCCGGCAACAGGTCGGGGGTGAACTGGATGCGGTGGAAATCGGCTTCCACGGCCGCGGCCAGGGTTTTGATGGCGGTGGTTTTGGCCAGGCCGGGGGCGCCCTCCACCAACAGGTGGCCATCGCACAGCAGGGCGATGAGCAGGCGCCGGGTCAAGGCTTGTTGACCGATGATGTGGCGGTCGAGGTGGTCCTGCAGTTGTTGGATGCGCCCGTGCACGTCCGCCTGTGGTTGCGGTGTGCTCATGGTCGCAGCAGGGGGTCTTCCACCGCCTGGCGGGTGGCCGAGCCGGCGAGCAGTTCGATCAGGGTGAGGGCGAAATCCATGGCGGTGCCGGGCCCGCGCGAGGTGACCACGTTGCCGTCCACCACCACTGCTTGTTCCAGGTAGGTCATGCCGGGAATGTCCATGCGGTCCAGGGTGCCGGGATAGCTGGTGGCCCGGCGTCCCTCCAATACGCCGGCGGCGGCCAGGGCGCGGGGAGCGGCACAGATGGCCGCCACGATCTTGCCGGCATCGTGCAGGCGGGTGATCAGTTGCTGGATGCGGGGGTCGTCGCGCAGGTGATCGGAGCCAGGCAGACCGCCGGGCAGTACGATCATGTCGAAGTCGTGTTCCAGCACCGCATCCAGTGCCTGGTCGGCGATCAGCACGGTACCACGGCTGGCACGCACCGGCTGGTCGTCCAGCGAGGCGGTGATCACCTCCAGTTTGGCGCGCCGGAACAGGTCGACGAGGGTGACGGCCTCTAGTTCTTCACAGCCTTGGGCGAGGGGGACAAGAATGCCTGCCATGTGGGGTTCTCCATTACTAGTTGTTGGCTGACGGGGACCAGGCGTATACCCTGGGTTCGCAGCCGGGGAATCTGTTCCTCGAGAAAGGCGAGGGTCTCGGTGTGCGGGTGGGCGATGGCCACCGCGCGACCCTGTTGCCGGGCTTTTTTTAACAGACGTTGCAGGTGATGGGCAAGGGCGCCGAAATCCTTGTCGTGGTCGAGAAACACGTCCCGTCGCAGGTGAGGCACCCGGTATTGGCTGGCGTAGTGTCCCGCCACGCTGTGCAGGGTGGTGAGGCTGTCGACGAAGAACAGCCCGCGCTGGCGCGCCAGTTCACTCATCAGCCATTGCATGGGGCGCTCGGCCTGGGTCAGCAGGCTGCCCATGTGGTTGTTGATACCCATGACAAAGGGGATGGCGGCCAGGTCGGCTCGCAAGGTGCGCAGGAGTTCCTCCCGCGACATGTCCTGGCGCAGACCGCCGCGTCCCATGGCGGCGGGACCCTGGGGCTCCATGGGCAGGTGCAGCAGCACGTCGCGTCCCAGGCGGTGGGCCCGGCGGGCCTGTTCCACGGCATAGGGGGTGTGGGGCAGGAAGGCGTAACTGACCGCGCCGGGCAGGGCCAGGGCGCGCTCGCCCCGCGCCCGGTTGTCACCCATGTCGTCGATGATGATGCTGATCACGGGTGCCGCCTGGGCCGCCAGGCTCAGCAGCAGGGCCGACAAACCCAGAAACAGGCGCCGTGGCATCATCGGGATGCTCAGTGCTTGAGCGAACCCATGATGTCCAGCGCCTTGAGCAGGTTCAGGGCTTCATAGAGCTGATAGTCCTGTTGGGCCAGGGAGTTTTCTTGCTGGTCCTGGTCGCCTTTTCCGGTGTTCTTGTCGCCATTGGTGTTTTCCAGGTGACGGGCCAAGTCGGCTTCCTTGATTTCCTTGAACGGCAGTTTCACCGACTCCACCCGGACCCGTTCCAGCTCGATGTCGGGTTCGATACCCTCGGCCTGGATGGAGCGTCCGGAGGGTGTGAAATAGCGCGCAGTGGTGAGCTTGAGGGCCGCATTGTTGTTCATGGGCAGGATGGTCTGCACCGAGCCCTTGCCGAAGGTGCGCGAGCCGAGAATGATGGCGCGCCTGTGGTCTTGCAGGGCACCGGCGACGATCTCCGAGGCCGAGGCCGAGCCGCCGTTGACCATCACCACCAGTGGTGCGCCTTCCAGCACTTCGTTGGGGGTGGCCTTGAATTTGAGCCGGGAATTTTCATCACGGCCCTCGGTGTAGACGATTAGACCCTCGGTGAGGAAGGCATCGGAGACTTCCACCGCTGCATTGAGCACCCCGCCGGGATTGTTGCGCAGGTCCAGGATCAGTCCGCGCAGGTGCTTGTCGGCGGCTTCCCGCTGCAGTTTGTCGATTTCCTGCAGCAGGTTTTCGCCCGTTTTGGATTGGAAGCTGGAGATGCGCAGGTAGCCGTAGCGTTTCTCCAACAGGCGGCTCTTGACGCTCTTGACCTTGATGATGTCGCGGGTGATGGTGATCTTGAGGGGCTTGTCCTGGCCCTCGCGCACGATGGTGAGGGTAATGTCGGTGCCGGGCTTCCCGCGCATGATCTTCACCGCCTCGTTGAGGGTGAGCCCCTTGACCGGAGTGTCGTCCAGGCGAATGATCAGGTCACCGGCGTGAACCCCGGCCCGCTGGGCGGGGGTGTCGTCGATGGGTGCGATGACCTTGACGAAACCGTCTTCCATGCCCACTTCGATGCCCAGGCCACCGAATTCACCGGTGGTACCCACTTGCAGTTCGCGGTAGGCGTCGGGATCGAGGTAAGTGGAATGGGGGTCGAGTCCGGAGAGCATGCCGCGAATGGCGTTCTCCAGCAGGGTCTTGTCGTCCACCGGTTCCACATAGTCGCTCTTGATCTTGGTGAACACCTCGGTGAAAGTGCGCAATTCCTGGATGGGAATGGTGCGCAAGCTATTGTTTTCACGCTCCGCCAGGACGCCCTGCCCGATGGCCAGGGTGACGCCCAGGACGAGTCCCGTTGCCAAGATGGAAAGATTGCGAGTGGTCGATTTCATAGTAACTCCCCGGTCCTCACCGGTGTTTGAAGGCGGCATAAGGCGCAAATATACACGTTTTCCAACTGTTTAGCATGTATTGCCTCATTGTGGGGCAGTGTTTCGGGTATGTTGCCCACGGGCTGGCCTGTCCCGCGGCACATCGGTTGTCCCGGACAGCAGGATTCGGGCCGTTCAGCGTCGGGCGAGCATCCATTTGCGCGGGTTGATGGCCTTGCCCCGGTAGCGGATCTCGAAATACAACGCGGGGATCTTTTGTCCGCCGCTGTTACCCACGGTGGCCAGGGTTTCGCCCTGGCGCACGTGCTCGCCCACTTCCTTGAGCAGGCGTTGGTTGTGGCCGTAGAGACTGAAATAGTCGCCACCATGATCGACGATGATCAAAAAGCCGAAGCCCCGCATCCAGTCGGCGAAGACCACTCGCCCATCGGCCACCGCACGCACCGGCGTGCCGGCCTGGGCGGCGATGACCACGCCCTGCCAGCGCAGCTTGCCGGTGGGGCGCAGGCTACCGAAGCGGTGGCGGATGCGGCCTTCCACCGGCCAGATCAGTTTACCCTTGAGCTTGGCGAAGCGGGTGTGACCAGGCGGTGGCTCCGGGGCCGCCTGGCGAATGGCGCGGGTGAGCTTGGCCAGGCGTTTTTGGTCGGCCTGCAGTTGGGCCAGTTTGCGCTGGGAGCGGGTCAGCTCCCGTTCCAGGCGCTGGATCAGGGCCTGCCGCTGCTGGCGTTGTTCACGCAGGGCGGTCTGCTGTTCCTGGTAGCGTTGGCGCAGGGCCTGCTGGCGGCGGGTTTCCTGTTGCAGTTGTTGTTCCAGGGCCTGTAACTCGGCCAGTTGCTTGTTCAGGGCGCCCAATTGCTCCAGCCGGTGACGATTGAAATAGTCGTAGTAGACCAGCATGCGGCCCAGGCGGTTGGGATCGTCTTCCTGTAACAACAACTTGACCGGATGTTGTCGCCCCATGAGATAGGCTGCGCGCGCCTGGCGATAGAGCTGACGGCGCTGGTCGCGGGTGCGGGCGAGGATATCGCGTTTTTGTCCACGCAGTTTTTTCAGGCGCCGGGCATTGGCCAGGCGCTGCCGTTCCAGTTGTGTCAGGGCCTTGGTTTTGGCGGCGATCTGGCGGTCGAAGCGCTCCAGCTCCCGGGTGAGCTTGTTGCGCCGTGTTTCGGTGCCGCTGATGTCGCGGGTGACGGCGTCGATGGCCTGGCGCAGACGCTGCAGTTGCCGGGCCGGGTCGTCCTCGGCCAGGGCCATGGGGCTGGCCAGGGCCAGGACCAGCAGCCCGGCCAGGCCGAGGCTGGTGCGAAAGGTCGACAATGGGGCTTGCGCAAGGTTCACCGGGTGAATCCTTGCGCCATGGGCCCGTTTAGTCAAGCAGCTCCACCAGTGAATGGCCGGTCATCTCCGGCGGTTTGTCCAAGCCCATCAGGTAGAGCATGGTGGGGGTGACGTCGGACAGCGCGCCGCTTTCGGCCAGCCTGGCCTTGCGGCCCACATAGACGAAGGGTACCAGGTTGGTGGTATGGGCGGTGTGTGCCTGGCCGGTGGCCTCGTTGCGCATCATCTCGGCATTGCCGTGGTCGGCGGTGATGAGGGCCTCGCCACCGACTTCACGCAGGGCCTCGACCACCTGGCCGATGCAGCGATCCAGCACTTCGATGGCCTTGACCGTGGCGTCGAAGTTGCCGGTATGGCCCACCATGTCGGGATTGGCGTAATTGCAGATGATCACGTCGTAGCGACCGCTGCGGATGGCCTGGACCAGTTGCTCGGTGAGCTTGGGCGCGTTCATCTCCGGCTGCAGGTCGTAGGTGGCCACCTTGGGTGAGGGCACCAGGATGCGATCCTCACCGGGAAAAGGCTCTTCCACCCCGCCATTGAGGAAGAAGGTGACGTGGGCGTATTTCTCGGTTTCGGCGATGCGCAACTGCCGCAGACCGAGCTTGGCGATGTATTCGCCGAACACATTGTGCAACTCGATGGGCGGAAAGGCCACTTCCGCATCGAAATCGGCGTGATACTGGGTGAGGGTGACGAAGTGCGACAGAGCGGGCCTGGGGCCACGCTCGAATTCGGCGAAGTCGTCTTCCACGAAGGCGCGGGTGAGCTGGCGGGCGCGGTCGGAACGGAAGTTCATGAAGATCACCGCATCGCCCTCGGCAAGGCGCACGGGGGCCTCGCCGTCGGGACAAACGGTAGTGGCCTGGATGAATTCGTCGCTTTCGCCGCGCGCATAGGCGGCTTCCACCGCGGCCTGGGCCGAGGGAGCGGTGAATGGCGCCTTGCCTTCGGCGATCAGGCGATAGGCCTGTTCCACCCGTTCCCAGCGGTTGTCGCGATCCATGGCGAAATAGCGGCCGATCACCGAGGCGAAGCGTCCCCGGCCCTGCTCCCGGAACACATCTTCGGCGCGCCGGATGAAGTCTTCCGCGCTTCTGGGCGGCGCATCACGGCCGTCGAGGAAGGCATGCAGGTAGATCTTGTCCACGCCGCGCTGGGCGGCCATGGCCAGCATGGCCCGGATCTGCTGCTCATGGCTGTGCACGCCGCCATCGGACAACAGGCCGATGACATGCAGGGCCTTGCCCTTGGCGATGACATCGTCCAGGGCGGCGAGCAGCACGGGGTTGCGCCGGAATTCGCCGGACTCGATGGCATTGGCGATGCGAGAGGTCTCCTGGAACACCACCCGTCCCGCGCCAAGGTTGAGGTGACCCACCTCGGAATTGCCCATTTGCTGGCTGGGCAGGCCGACGGCGGCCTCGGAGGCGGCGATCAGGGTGTGGGGGCAGTCGTGCCACAGTTTGTCCCATACCGGCGTGTGAGCATGGGCGATGGCATTGTCCCGGGGATCTTCCCGGTATCCCCAGCCATCGAGTACGAGGAGGGTGATGGGTCGTTTTTCGAGTGCCATGGATTCGTGATTTCAGCCTTGAAACAGTATGTTAAGGGGGGTTCATGAACCCCCCCCGCGATTCGGGCGCAAAGTATAAAAAAACTCGCGCAAATAATCACAAAAAAGTGAGGAGAAAAGTGTATTACTGTATAATGGTATGATTATACACTTGCCACGGGCCGGTGGTCTGCCGGCTCACCAAGCGGAATCAGGAAGGTGTGGCTATGAGTAGTGAACAAATGGGTTTGCCCATCAAGGATGAAGATATCGAGCGCGCGGCCATGTCCATCAAGGCCATGGCCCATCCGCTGCGCCTGCGGATCTTGTGCACCCTGGGAGATCGCGAGGTCAGCGTGCAGGAGATCGTCGAGCTGGTCGGCACTTCGCAGAGCAATATTTCCCAACATCTGGCCATTTTGCGCGACAAGGGCATCCTGGCCTCGCGCAAGGATGCCAACCGGGTGTACTACCGGGTCAGCGACGCGCGCACCCTGCGCCTCATCAGCATGATGAAAGACGTATTTTGTCCTGCCTTCGGGAGCTGAGAGCCCGGCATCGTTTTTTCCCGGGGAATCGGCTACAATGCGCGGCCGTGGTTCTCGTGTGCACTTGATTTAGATAAAACGGCATGACTTCATTTACCGAGTTTGTGATAGAGCAATGGCCGCTATTCGCCGCCCTGGTGTTGATTCTTGGCCTGTTGCTGCGTACCTGGATTGCGCCCCGTCTCAGTGGTATCCAGGAAGTGGGCACCCAGGAGGCCATCCGTTTGCTCAATCACGACGACACCGTGGTGGTGGATGTGCGGCTGGACAAGGAATTCAAGACCGGTCACATTCTCGATGCCATCAATATTCCGCTCGGCGCGCTCGACTCACGGGTGCGGGAGCTGGACAAGGCCAAGTCGCACAATGTCATCGTCGTCTGCCAGACGGGCAATCGTTCCCTGCAGGGCGCGCGCATCCTGCGCAAGCACGGTTTCGAACACGTCTACAACCTCAAGGGTGGCATGAACGCCTGGATCAATGCCGGGCTGCCGGTGAGCACCAAGAGCCGCAAACGCAAGTAATACCGATGTCGGTCGTAATAATGTACAGTAGCGGCGGATGCCCCTATTGCATTCGGGCACGGATGCTGCTGGAGCGCAAGGGCGTGGCGTTCGAGGATATTCGCATCGATCTGCAACCCGCCCTGCGCAGTGAAATGGAACTCAGGAGCGGCCGCACCTCGGTGCCCCAGATTTTCATCAATGGGCGTCATGTGGGCGGCTACGACGATCTCTATCTGCTGGAACTGTCCGGGGAGCTGGACAAGTGGCTGGCGCAAGAGGACACCTGAGCCACGGGATCAACCACATTCTCAAGGATACACGCATGGCCGAACAACAAAGCGACACCCGCGAATTTGCGATTCAGAAAATCTACTGCAAGGATATTTCCTTCGAGGCACCCAATACGCCACAGATCTTCCGTGAGCAATGGCAGCCGGAAGTCAACCTGCAACTGGGCAATGCCGCCCAGTCGTTGGGAGAGGGGGTGCACGAAATCGTGTTGACGGTGACGGTGACCGTCAAGCTGGCGGACAAGACCGCGTTGCTGGTGGAAGTGCAACAGGCTGGCATTTTCAACATCAAGGGTTACAACGAGCAGGAAATGGGGGTGATGGTGGGCAGTTTCTGTCCCAATATCCTGTTTCCCTATGCCCGTGAAGCCATTTCCGACCTGGCCACCCGCGGCGGTTTCCCGCAACTGCTGCTGGCGCCGGTCAATTTCGACGCGCTATATCAGCAGCATCTGCAACAACAGCAACAACAGGCCAAGACCAGCGAAGATACCACCCACTGATCCTTGAGCGTGAGTGAGCCACGGGTCATTGCCGTGCTGGGGGCGGGTTCCTGGGGCACCGCCCTGGCCATCCTGCTGGCGCGCAAGGGCTTGGATGTGCGTCTATGGGGTCGCAATCCCCGGCACATGGCGGAGATGGCGCGCGAGCGTTGCAACAGCCGCTACCTGCCCGGCATCGATTTCCCCCCGGGCCTGCGTCCCCTGGCCGATCTGGCCACGGCGATACGGGGGGCCGGCGAACTGCTGTTGGTGGTGCCCTCGGAAGCCTTCCGGGATTTGTTGCGCCGGATCGAGCCCCTGATCGGTGACGGTGTGCGGGTAATGTGGGCCAGCAAGGGGGTAGAGCCCGGCAGTGGCAAGTTGCTCCATCAATTGGTGGCCGAGGAACTGGGGGTCACGCGGCCCATGGCGGTGTTGTCCGGTCCCACCTTCGCCCGCGAAGTGGCCGTCGGCCTGCCCACCGCTCTCACCGTGGCCGCCAACGACGCCGCCTATGCCGAGACCGTGGCCCGCTTGCTGCACAGCGAGACCTTCCGTGCCTATACCAGTGACGACATGACCGGCGTGGAGCTAGGCGGCGCGGTGAAAAACGTGCTGGCCATTGCCACCGGCATCGCCGATGGCATGGGCCTGGGAGCCAATACCCGGGCCGCCCTCATCACGCGGGGCCTGGCGGAAATCCAGCGCCTGGGCCTGAGGCTGGGCGGGCATCCGGAAACCTTCATGGGCTTGGCCTGTCTGGGGGATCTGGTGCTCACCTGTACCGACGACCAGTCACGCAATCGCCGGGTGGGCATGGGCCTGGCGCGGGGCCAGAGCCTGGAACAGGTGCTGGCCGAGCTGGGCCAGGTGGCGGAGGGCGTGGGCAATGCCAGGGAAATCCGGCAGCTGGCCCAGCGCCACACGGTGGAGATGCCCATCGTGGAGCAGGTCTACCAGGTACTCTACCAGGGCAAGGCGCCCAAGCAGGCGGCCATGGACCTGCTGTCGCGCGACCTCAAACCAGAATATTCCTTCTGAGGCACGTTTATACCCCGCCGCGGAAGCCCAGTTGCCGCCAGGCTTCGTAGGCCACCACCGATACCGCGTTTGCCAGGTTGAGACTGCGGCTGTGGGGGCGCATGGGAATCCGGATGCGTTGGCGTTGCGGCAGCATCTCCAGTACCGCTTGTGGCAGGCCCCGGCTTTCAGGCCCGAACAGTAGTGCATCGCCGGGCCGATACTCTACCTGGTCGTGCCGGCGGCCGGCCTTGGTGGTACAGGCAAAAAGCCGCCCGGTTTCCAGCAAAGGCAGGCAATCCTCCAGCCGGGCATGCCGCTGTACCTCGATCCAGTCGCGATAGTCCAGCCCGGCCCGGCGCAGGCGTTTCTCTTCCAGCCGGAAACCCAGGGGCTCGATTAAATGCAGGCTGGCGCCCATGTTGGCGCACAGACGCATGATATTGCCGGTGTTGGGTGGGATTTCCGGTTGATACAGAATGATGTGCAACATGTGTGGTATCCGAGTTCCACCATGACAGAGTTTGCCGTCTCGCTCAAGTCCACCGCATGGACTATGCTGATGACAAGGCATCATACAGGCGTGGGGAATGAAATACCTTATCTGGGTCTTTACGGCGCTCGTCTTGTGTGCGATGCCGGCCGCTGCCGAGAAACTTGAACTGGGGCTGTCGGCGCGGGACTTCGTGGCCGGGGAGGTTCCTCGGGCCTGGCATTTGCGGCGCTGGTCGCCCAGTACCTTTGGTGCACGGGCTTACTGGGTACAAGACGACGGCGTGGCGGCGGTGCGCTTGGTGTCCCGCGGTAACCTGGTGTTCCTGGAAAAGGCGGTGGACATCGACATTCGCCGCTTGCCGTGGGTGAGCTGGCGCTGGAAGGTGGAAAACATCCTCGAAGGCGTCGACGAGACCCGCGAAGACGGTGACGATCATCCCCTGCGTATTTTTTTCGCCTTCGCACCCGATGAAAAACGCCAGACGCCCTGGCTGCGTCTCAAGCGCTGGCTCTATCTCGATCGCAAGCATGGCCATCCCTTCGGTGGTCGCTACACGGAATATCTGTGGAGCAGTCAGTTCCCCGCTGGCAGCATCATCGCCGATCCCGGCATGCCCATGCAGAAACTGATGGTGATCGAAGGTGGTGCACAAAGGCTGGGGCAGTGGTTGGGTTACCGGCGCAATCTCTACCAGGACTTCAAGCATCTCTACGGCGAAGAACCCCGGCGTCTGATTTACCTCGGCATACTCAACGATACCGACCAGACCGGGCAGGCGGCGGTGAGCTATATTGCCGATCTCGTCTTCAGTGACTGAAAGCCGGCGCTGGCGATCGGCTTGGCAAGGCTATTCGTCCTGCAGCTCGCTGTCGCGGGGTGGCAGCAAAACCATCCTGGGCACGCGGGCCTTGCAGTTGGTGTAGACCTGTTCGATCTGCACTTGCACATAGCGCTGGGCCAGGGGCCAGGTTTCGGCATGTGCCGTGGGGTCGGCGATGATCTCGGCGTGGCCGTTCACGCGCAACCGGCGGCGGGAGTCGAAATCGATGAACAACATCCCGATATAGGGGTTGCGCATGATGTTGCCCAATGAGCTGAACAACCCGTTGCCACGGTAATCCGGGAAAACGAGGTGTTTGGCATCGGTGATCCGAAGCAGGGGCAGGGCTTGTCCGGAGGCATTGTATTCACGTCCACGGTAAGCGCAGTCACAGCAACCCCGGGCATCGGCGGTGGCGATGAAGAAGAAGGGCAGGTTTTCGATGAAACGGGCGAGGCCGGCGGAAAGCCTGTCTTGGAAAAAGGCTTCGAGGCGGGCCGGATCCCAAAAGCCCGCGCTTCCGAAACGCGCCTGGGCCGCCTTTTCCCCGGGATGCAGCCAGTCCTTGCCCGTCGTCATGAGCTGTGCCCTCGATAGCGTGCCAGCATGCCGGGATCATCCAGGGAACCGTGGTGGTGAAGTTGGCGCCAGCGATTCGCTTCGCGACGGAACAGGCGGGTGGTGCGGATGGCCAGTTTCAGCTCGTCCCCGTCCTGACGTTTGTAACCACGCTCACGGCCCACGGCGACAAAGAGTTCATGGGTGCGCTGAATCCGGTAGTCATGATATTCCACATAAACCTGGAACGGGCCCTCGAACAGGCGCTTGTAGACCGAGCAGATCTGGGGCCAGCCGAATTTGATATCCCCCAGGGGATTGGCCATGGAGGCCTGGGGAGAGGCGGACCAGTTGTATTCCATCAGTTGGAGGTCGGCCGAGTTGAAGGCGCGGTAGAACTCGCTCAGGGCATACAGGGGGTCATCGTGGTCCTCGATGTTTTCCGTGCCGGAAATGATCATTTGTTCGCTCCTCATGTAATTGTACATACAACTATTTGACCAAGAAAACACCTTTTGTTATCCCGGTCAGCCCTGTGCCAGCTCGCTTTCGATCTGTTTCAGTTGTTCCACCAGTTGTTTCACGTTTTTGGCGCCAAGCTTCTTGCTCATGCGTCGGGCCAGGCTGCTGGCGGTCTTCTCCAGATCCTCGTGCAGACGTTCGGCCTTTTTGGTGGGTTTGATGTGGTATTCCCGGCCGTCGCCCCGAGCCAGTCGCTTGCGCACTACCAGGCGTTTTTCTTCCAGTGCGTTGATGAAGCGGGTGATGGTGGATTTTTCCAGCTTCATTTCCTCGGCGATGGCTTTCTGGGTGATACCGGGATTGGCCAGCACCACCCGCAGTAGATAGGCATGGGAGGGCGACAGGCCCAGTTCGGCAAAGGCCTGGTCCCAGATACGGTTGACCTGACGGCTCAGGGCATTGAGATTGAAATAAAGGCAACGATCGAACATGGCTATTACTCTAACATCGGCAAGTTGTTGCCGCAACTTGTTTTGGCTTGACGCCTCCTGGTCCCAGAGTTTAGGCCACGGTGCGGACCGGGGCAAGGGGGTGTTGCGCAGGAACCCAAAACCGTGACCTGGGCCACCAAATCGCCTTCGAAGGACGGATTATGGCACCATTTCTGTTAGAATAGATACGATTAACCCGGCAACAATATAGATTGCGTTCAGGGCTACAAGCGTCCTCCAGATCAAGGCGTCACTCGCCGGCCATGGTGGCGCCATGGGCAACAGTGACAATGCCGGGATGGAGGACGCTTGTAGCCCCTAACCCATTGTTACCGATATGACAGGCCGTCGTGTACCGCTGTACGGACTGCGTTGTCGAAGCTTGCTGTAGGCCCGCTACAGCGGCGCTTCGATGCCTTGCCGTACAGCGGTACACGGCGGCTGAACACGACCTATATTGTTGCCGGGTTAATATTTGCCGGCTGCGGGGATACGGCTCGGCATTGGGATGTGTGGTGGCTCGAGGGACGGCGGCGGATTGTTCATGAAACGGCTTCGCAAACTGATCAAATGGCTGGGCATCGCCGGCCTGGTGGGCAGCCTGCTGGGTGTGCTGGCCATCGTCGGCATGTTCTATTACGTGAGCCCCCGTCTGCCGCCCATCGACAGCCTCAAGGACGTGCGTTTCCAGGTGCCCCTGCGGGTCTATTCCGCCGATGGCAGGCTGATGGCCGAATTCGGCGAGAAGCGCCGTTCGCCGCTGCGCTACGAGCAGATTCCACCGTTGTTGATCAAGGCCGTCCTGGGCGCGGAGGACGATCGTTTCTTCGAGCATCCGGGGGTGGATTATCAAGGTATCCTGCGGGCGGTAGGCCTGTTGCTGCTGACCGGTGAAAAGGCCCAGGGCGGCAGTACCATCACCATGCAGGTAGCGCGTAATTTCTTCCTCAGTCGGGAAAAGACCTTTCTGCGCAAGTTCAGTGAAATCCTGCTGGCCTTGAAAATCGAAAAGGCCTTGTCCAAGCAGGAAATCCTCGAGCTCTACCTGAACAAGATCTACCTGGGCAATCGCGCCTATGGCGTGGGTGCCGCGGCCAAGGTGTATTATGGCAAGCCCATAGACGAACTCAGCCTGCCGGAGCTGGCCATGATTGCCGGCCTGCCCAAGGCGCCGTCGCGCTACAACCCCATCGTCAATCCCCAGCGGGCGGTGCTGCGGCGCAACTACGTCTTGGGCCGCATGCGCCAACTGGGTTTCATCGACGAGGCCACATACCAGGCAGCGGTGAAGGCCCCGGTGACGGCCCGGTTGCATCGCCAGGCCCCGGAGCTGGAAGCGCCCTATGCGGCGGAGATGGCGCGCAAGTTCATGCTGCAACGTTATGGCAACGGAGCCTATACCGAGGGTTACCGGGTCTATACCACGATCGATTCACGTCTGCAGGCCAAGGCCAACCGGGCTCTACGCTACAATCTGCTGGCCTACGAGGAGCGCCACGGTTATCGCGGGCCGGAACAGCATCTCGATGCGCTGGATTACTCCGAGCCACAACAATGGGAAGCCGCGCTACAGCAACGTCCCCGGGTGCCGCTGTTGCATGCCGGTGTGGTGATTGAGGTGGGCGAGCGTTCGGCGCTGGTGTATCTGCGCGGAGGGCGTATCGCCCATTTGTGCTGGCGCGGCCTGCGCTGGGCCGCGCCCTATGTGGACGGTAACCGGCCGGGACGCGCTCCCCGGCGAGCCGGTGATATCCTGGCGGCAGGCGATGTGATCCGGCTGTACGATGCCGGGGGCGGGCGCTGGAGCCTGGGCCAGATTCCCCAGGTGGAAGGAGCCCTGGTATCGCTGCGGCCACGCGACGGCGCCATCATCAGCGTGGTGGGCGGCTACGATTTCTACCGCAGCAAGTTCAATCGCGCCGCCCAGGCCAGGCGCCAGCCGGGTTCCAACTTCAAGCCCTTCATCTATTCCGCCGCCCTGGAACGGGGCTATACCGCGGCCACCCTGATCAACGATGCGCCGGTGGTGTTCCGTGATCCCGGCCTGGAAGACATCTGGCGTCCGGAGAACTACAGTGGCAAGTTCTTTGGCCCCACCCGCTTGCGTGAGGCCCTGGTGAAGTCACGCAACCTGGTCTCCATCCGTATCCTGCGTTCCATCGGTGTACCCTATGCCTTGAATTATGTGAAGCGCTTCGGGTTCGATCCACGCGAGCTGCCGCGCAACCTGTCGCTGGCCCTGGGCAGCGCCAGCCTCACGCCCTTGCAGATCGTGCGTGGCTATGCGGTGTTCGCCAACGGTGGGTATTTGGTCGAGCCCTATATCGTGGCCCGGGTGGAGGACAACGACGGCCAGGTGCTGTTCGAGGCCGATCCGGCGGTGGTATGCGAGCGGGATTGCAGTGTGGAAAGCGAGGACGGTGGCTTGCGCTTGCTGCGCAAGGCGCCGCGCACGGTTTCGCCGGAGAATGTCTACATCATGACCAGTATCATGCAGGACATCGTCAAGCGGGGTACCGGCCGCCGGGCGCGGGTGCTCAAGCGAGGCGATCTGGCGGGCAAGACCGGCACCACCAATGACCAGCGCGATGCCTGGTTCTCCGGCTTCAATCCCGACGTGGTGGCTACTGCCTGGGTGGGGTTCGACGAACCCCGCCCCCTGGGGGATCACGAGACCGGTGGGCGCGCGGCCCTGCCCATGTGGATCAGCTTCATGCGGGAGGCCCTCAAGGGCCTGCCGGAAAAACCCCTGGTGCAACCGCCCGGCATCGTCACCGTGCGTATCGATCCCAAGACCGGCTTGCTGGCGGGACCGGATTTCCCCGGTGCCATCTTCGAGATTTTCCGCGAGCAGAACGTGCCCACCCAGAAAGTGGAACACGACCGTCAGGCCCAGGAGCAAGCGGAGGACATGGGCGGCAATATTCTCGAGTTGTTTTGACATGAGCAGATACCAGCGCGATCACACGGGCCAATTGCGCCGGCAATTGGCGCAACTGGCGGCACGCATCATGGCGGAGGAAGAACTGGCGGATTTCCATCTGGCCAAGCGTAAGGCGGCATCACGCATGGGTGTGGATGTGCGCAAACTGCTGCCCAGCAACGTGGAGATCGAGGCCGAGTTGCGTGCCTACAGGGCTTTGTTCCAGGGCGAGGAGCACGCTGCCCACCTGCGCCGCCTGCGGGAGGCCGCGCGGGAGGCGATGCGTTTCTTTGCGGCATTTCGGCCCTTGCTGGTGGGCCCGGTACTGGAAGGCACCGCCGGTGAGCACGGGGTGGTGAGCTTGCATCTGTACGTGGATACGCCGGAGGCATTGGGCCTGTTCCTGCTGGAACAAGGCATTCCCCATGAGTTGGCAGAAGTGAGCCTGCGCATGGCCGGCGGGCGTCGGCCGTTTCCCGCGGTGCATTTCATGGCCGGCGATGTGGCCATGGAGCTGGTGATGCTGCCGGCTGAGGGCGGTCGCCAGCCGCCGCTCAGTCCGGTGGATGGGCGGCCCATGAAACGGGCCAGTCTGCGTCAGCTCGAAGCCTTGCTGGGCACGGAACCCCCGTCCGGATGATATTTCCAAATTCCACCAACTGGGTCGTAGCGGCTCGGAAACATTGCTTCTGTCCTGCAGGCAGGGTTCAAGCCTGCGGGCTGGGGTAATGTGGCGGGTAGGGCGCCCGGGCCACGCCGGTGGCTATGGCGGCTTGGGCCACGGCCGCCGGCACGATGTCGATCAGGCGCGGATCCAGGGGCTTGGGGATGATGTAGTCGGGGCCGAAGGCCAGCGTGTCCAGGCGGTAGGCGGTCAGTATTTCCGCCGGTACCGGCTCGCGCGCCAGGGCGCCAAGCGCCCTGGCACAGGCGATTTGCATCGCCTGGTTGATGGCGCTGGCGCGCACATCGAGGGCGCCACGAAAGATGAAGGGGAAGCCCAACACATTGTTGACCTGGTTGGGATAGTCACTGCGGCCGGTGGCCATGATCAGGTCCTGCCGGGCGGCCAGGGCCAGTTCCGGGCGGATTTCCGGATCGGGGTTGGACAGGGCGAACACCACCGGCTTGTCGGCCATGGACAGCAGCATGTCGCGGGAGATCAGGTCCGGTCCCGATACGCCGATGAAGACGTCGGCGCCGCGCATGGCGTCGGCCAGGGTGCGCTCGGCAGTGGGGTGGGCGAATTCCTGCTTGTAGATATTGAGGTCGTCGCGTTCGCTGTGGATCACACCCTTGCGGTCGACGAGGAAGATATTGTCTCGTTTCGCACCCATGGCGCTGAGCAGGCGCATGGAGGCGATGCCCGCGGCGCCGGCGCCCAGACACACGATCTTGACCGCATCCAGTGACTTGCCCTGTAATTCCAGGGCGTTGATCAGGCCGGCGGCGATGATGATGGCGGTGCCGTGCTGGTCGTCGTGGAACACGGGAATGTCCAGCCGTTGTTGCAGGGCCTTTTCGATCTCGAAGCAGGCGGGGGCGGCGATGTCTTCCAGATTGATGCCGCCGAAGGTGGGTGCGATGCGGGTGACCGTGTCGATGAAGGCCTCGCTGCTGTCGCTGTCCACCTCTATGTCGAACACGTCGATGTCGGCAAAGCGCTTGAACAATACCCCCTTGCCTTCCATCACCGGCTTGCCGGCCAGGGCGCCCACCCGGCCCAGGCCCAGTACCGCGCTGCCATCGGTGATCACCGCCACCAGGTTGCCCTTGGCGGTGTACAGGTAGGCATTGTCGGGCTCGGCGGCGATTTCCCGCACCGGCTCGGCCACGCCCGGGGTATAGGCCAGGGAGAGATCCTTCTGAGTATTACAGGGCTTGGAGATTTCCACCCGGATCTTGCCCGGTCGTGGCTGGAGGTGATAATCGAGGGCTTCGGCTTTCAGTTTGTCAGACATGTTGTTTTCCACTCAAATCAGACTGCTGTATTATCGGCACGGGGGCGTGGCGGCTATAGTCTACTCGATAATCTCCAGGGCCGCCGGGTGGCGTAGGCGCAGATCGAGCCCATCACGGTAGGGGAACATCCAGCCCTTGGCGATCACCCGCTTGTCCAGCAGTTTTTCCAGCATGCCGGCAGGGAAATAGCGTCGGTCGCGTTTTTCGATGCGCAGGGCGAGTTTGTCCGACAAGCGCAGCCAGATGCGGCCCCTGTTCCGTTCGATGGCCTGTATCTGGCCGCTGACACGATAGAACCCGGTAGTATCTCGTCGCACCTGGCGGGCTTCCAGGGGCCGGTAGCGTGGGTGTTGCCACAGACCGCGGCGGGCCCGGCGGGCCTCGCGTTCCTTGGCGGCATAACAGTCGGTGCGCCAGAGGTTGGGGGGCTCCAGGCTGTGGATGGCCAGGCCCTGTTCCAGAAGCCAGGCCTGCACATTGGTGCCGTCGGGCAGAAACACGTGGCTCAGCAGGCGCTTGTATTTGTCGCGCCGGCGTCGATCATGGCGCAGCAACAGGGTTTTGTCGCCAATGAGCTGTTGCAGGCGTTTTTTGGCCTGCTCACCGAAGGGTTCGGCAGGTTTGTTGCCGCGGGCGATCTCGGGGGTGTTGATGGCGCTGAAACGGACCCTGCGGCCATCGCCCAGGCGGATGGTGTCGCCGTCGATCACCCGCGCCAGGGTCGCGATCTCGTCGGCGCGGTCCAGGCTGCAATCCGCCGCCAGGCTGACCTGCTGGCTCGACAGCAGGGCACCGAGCAGGACAAGGCAACGGAAAAAGCAGCCTCCGGCAGGTGTGCCGGAAGCACGGGGGTTACTTGATGCCGTATTTTTGACGGAACTTGTCCACACGACCCGCGGTATCGACGATCTTCTGCTTGCCGGTGTAGAAGGGATGGCAGGCAGAACACACATCCAGTTGCAGATCCTTGCCGCTGGTGGAGCGGGTCTTGAACGTATTGCCGCAACTACAGGTTACGGTCACTTCCTCGTAGGCAGGATGGATATCTGCTTTCATCGCTTGAAACCTCTGTTTGATCCGGCGCCACGCCGCCATCGGGCCCCGTGCCCGACACCGCGCAGTCGAAAGGGCGCCGATTATAAACGGGCCGCCCCGCGCCCTGCAAGTTTCTTTCTTCGGGATTCGTGTACAGGGGAGCGGCTGTGATAGAATCGGGCGTATGAAAGCAAGCGAAGCTCTGGCCAAGATTCCAGTGGTCAGCGTGGCCAAGGACAAGCACGATCCGCGGGGCCTGCGCCGTGCGCGCTATCTGGTACAGTTCGCCACCCTGGTGGCCCTGATTCTCATTCCCGCCTCGGGCCTGTTCCGCATCGATATGTCGTCCGGCTTCATCGTGCTGGACCGCCAGATATGGTTTTCCGACTTTCTCATCGTGTTCGGCCTGTGGCTGGCCATTGCCTGCACCCTGATCCTGGTCTATTCCACCCTGGGCACGGTATTCTGTGGCTGGGTATGCCCGCAGAACACCTTTTCCTCCCTGGCCAATCATTTCACCTTCAAGCATCTGGGCAAGCGCGCGGTGATCGATTGGCATAACAAGGACAAGGCCAAGCTGGCGGCGCGCAAGAATCACCTGGGCAACTGGGTGCTGCTGGGGCTCAAGCTGTTGGCCATGGCCATGTTGGTGGCCTTGATTCCCCTGTTCTATTTCTATCCCCCCGAGGCGGTGTGGGCCTTCATGACCTTTTCCGAGGATGCCCGCCTCGCTGGCAGTCTGCACTGGATCTACACGGTGTTCGTGTTCATCCTGTTCGTCAATTTCGCCGTGATCCGGCATTTCACCTGTCGCTACATGTGCATCTATCGTATGTGGCAGTTCCTGTTCAAGACCAAGGACACCCTGCACATCGAATACGATGCCAGCCGTTCCGCCGACTGTGAGAAATGCCAGTATTGTCTCACCGCCTGCATGGTGGAGATCGATCCCCGCAAGACCAGTACCTACGACAGTTGTACCAATTGCGGTGCCTGTATCACCGCCTGTGACACCATGCACGCCAAGAAGGGTGAGAAGGGTCTGTTGCGGTTCAAGTTCGGCCCGCGCAGCGACAAGGATGCCGATCCCGCCCGCTCCATCGCCACGGTCAAGGAGCGCCTGGCCTGGGTGATGCCGGTGTGGTTGCTGGGGATGGGCTTGTTCGCCTGGGGGCTTTACAGCTACCAGCCCTATCATCTGACGGCCTACAAGGCTTCCAAGGCCCATGGCCAGCAAATCAATGAATACCGGATCAACCTGGCTTCCAAGGTACTGCATCCGGCCACCCTGCAGATCAGTGTGGAAGGGCTGGATCCGGCGCAATATCAACTGAGCAAGCAGAGGGTGCATTTCGACACCGCCGGCCGGGAAGACGTCTTCGTCCGTCTCGAGCCCATGCCGGCGGGCCTGCACACCTTTCTGGTGCGCGCCCGTGCCGACGATGGCTGGGAGGCGAGCTACCGCTTGCAACACTATGTGGCCGAGGGACGTAAAGATGAGTGACAAGAAAGACATCAAGGACTGGAAGATCAACCAGTCGGAGACCCAATGGGGCGAGGTGCCGGAGGACAACTTCGGCTATGAGGACGACGAGGAGCGTCGCAACAAGCGTGGCCTGGAGGATTGGGAGCTGGTGCAGACCATGGAAGAGACCTCCACTTCCATTCCCTACTGGTTCATCGCCATCTTCATCCTGTTGTTGCTGATCGCCATCGGCCTGACCTTTCCCTTCTGGGGCAACCGTCCGGGCTTCGAGCGGCCTTGGTTCGACTGGGGTATTCCCGCCGGTGCCGCCTGGGTCATCGTGATGAGTTTCCTCATCTATTATTTCGTGGATCTGCGCCACGTGCTGAAGCGCAAGAAAGAAGAACGGGAAAAGGCCGCCCGGCAACAGCGTGAGGAATCGAAGCAGCAATGAAGGGTGATCTCCACAGGCAGCGTCTCGCGCTGCCGGCCATGATTTGTATGCTGGCTCTGAGCGCATGGCCCCTGAGCAGCGCCGAGGCCACGGCCAAGCTGCCCGAGCCTGGCAGTCCGGGTGCCCAGATACTGAAGCGTTATTGCGGCGATTGTCATGGCCCGCCCAGCCCCCATGCCCACCGGAGCGACGAATGGGCCAACGTGATCTACCGCATGCAGAACCATCGGGTGATGCGCGCCATGAACCCGGTGCCCGAGAAGGAATATCAGCAATTGCTGGCCTATCTGAAAAAACACGCGAGGCCCTAGATGCTCCGAGTACTCCTGGTTTCCCTGACCCTTGCTCTGCTGACGGCCTGTGCCGGCGAGGTGGTCACCTCACCGACACAGCAGTGGAAGGATATGTCGTTTCGCATCGAGACCCGCCCGCCCACCATCAAGCCTGGGATGATCGAGTTTCTGGTCATTGCCAACCGGGGCGAGCGCAAGCGGGCGCACGATTTACTGGTCTCCCTGCGTATCGGTGAGCAGGGACGCTGGACTCAGGCCATACAGGACGGTGCGGTGGGCGTCTATCGGCGGGCTTTGCGGGTGAACGACCCTGCCAGCGATGTGCTGAACGTATACATTCGCTACAAGAACGAGGAAACCATCCTCAAGTTCCCGCTGGATTTCGGCCTGCCCAAGAGCTAACCCGAACGTGCGCTGCAAACCCGGTTGCGGCCGTTCTTCTTGGCTCGGTAGAGGGCCTGGTCTGCCGTCTTGATCACGGACTCGCTGGTCTGTCCGCCGGTATTGTCCGCCAGCCCGATGCTGATGGTCACCCGCGCCGTCCCCTGTTTGCGGCTTTTGCCACGGGGGGCCTGGCGCAGCACCAGCCGGCTTTCGGCGATGGTCGCGCGCAGATCTTCCAGCACGGCCTGGGCCTTGGCGCTCTCCCGGCCGGGCAGGACCACGCAGAACTCCTCGCCGCCGTAACGATAGGCCCGTGCCCGGCCCGGCAGGCGCCGCATTTTGCTCGCCACCAGGCGCAATACCTGGTCACCCACATCGTGCCCGTGACGGTCGTTGAATTTCTTGAAGTGATCCACGTCCAGCATGGCTAGCGCATAAGGGCCGCGCAGGCGGCTCAGGGCCTCGTTGAGCGCGCGGCGACCCGGCAGGCCGGTGAGTTCGTCCCTGTAGGCGATGACATAGGCGTGATGCAGCAAACCGGCCAGCAGCAGGATCTGGGCCAGGCCAAACAGCACGGCCAAATCCTGGGCGGAGGTGGATGCTGACTGGTTCAGGGCCAGGGCCACGGTGAACAGGCAGGCCAGGAACAGCCGCTCGAATACCTGTTGACGCAGTGCAATCAATAGCAGCATACCCCCAGCGCTCGAGGCGAAGATGAGCAGTACCACGGGTGGCAGATTGATCCAGGCGGGCAGTTGCTCTGTACCGGGCGGCTTGGCCGCGAGCAGTCCTTGCAGCAGCGCTGGCGCATAAGCGTGCGAGCCGGCCAGCAAGGCCGCGAGGAGGACGAGCAGACCCAGCAGCGGGCGCAGGTGGTGTTCATGGAACAGGGCCAGCAGCAGCATGGCAAGGGCCAGCCAGGCACCGAGCAGGGTGGGCAGCTCGGGTTGCCTGGCCAGTGCGGGCCACAGCTTGCCGATGTCGCCCGTCAGAGTGGCGTAGTACAGGGCCAGCAACAGGGCAAACAGCCCGCTGCGCGGACGACGATAGAGCAGCCCGAGGGCCACCACGGCGAAGGTCAGGAAATAAGGCAGCAAGGGTAATTGAAGCAGGACTTGTCCCGGCAATTGCCGGCTGAAGGGGGCCAGGGTATAGGCCGTGGCCAGTCCCAGCAGGGGTAACAGGCTGTTGCCCAGAGGGTTGTGGATGATTGCGCGCATGCTGCTCCCGGCGAACGGTTTCCCCTGTTATCGCCGTTCCCGCGCGGGACTTGAGCCCGTGTGTGAGCGATGTCAGCCGAGAAACAGGCGGTAGGCGGCGTTGTCGCTCTCGGGCCAGTAACTGTAGCCCAGTTCCTCGAGAAAGGCCTGGAATTCTTCCTGTTCCGATGGCGGCACTTGCATGCCTACCAGAACCCGCCCATAGGCGGCGCCGTGATTGCGGTAGTGGAACAGGCTGATGTTCCACTGCTGGCCGATGTGGGTGAGAAAGCGCAGCAGGGCGCCGGGTCGTTCCGGAAACTCGAAGCGGTAGATCTGTTCATGTTTGGCGCCGGCGGCATGGCCGCCCACCATGTGGCGGATATGCAGCTTGGCCAGCTCGTTGTCGCTGAGGTCGATCACCGGGTAGCCATCCTTGCGCAGGCGTTCGATCAGGGCCTGTTTTTCATCCACGCCCTCGCGCAACTGGATACCGGCGAACACGTGGGCCTGTTGGCTGTCGGCGTAACGGTAGTTGAATTCGGTGATGCTGCGCTGGCCGATGCTGTGGCAAAAGCGGCGAAAGCTGCCCGGTTGCTCGGGAATGGTGACCGCCAACAGGGCCTCGGCCTGCTCGCCCAGCTCGGCGCGCTCGGTGACGTGGCGCAGGCGGTCGAAGTTCATGTTGGCGCCGCTCTCGATGGCGACCAGGTGCCGATCGCGAATGCCTTCGCGCTCCACGTACTTGGTCAGACCTGCCAGGGCCAGGGCGCCGGCGGGCTCGGCGATGGAGCGGGTGTCGTCGAAGATGTGCTTGATGGCGGCGCAGATTTCGTCGGTGCTGGCCAGGATGACCTCGTCCACCAGATCCCGCACCAGGCGGAAGGGCTCTTCGCCCACCTGGCGCACGGCCACCCCGTCGGCGAAGATGCCCACCTGATCCAGCTTGATCCGCTCGCCGGCGGCCAGGGCCTGGTAGAGACAGGCCGCGTCGTCCGGCTCCACGCCGATAATCTTGATCTCTGGAAACAGGCGCTTGACGTAACAGGCCACTCCGGCCAGCAAGCCACCGCCACCCACCGGCACGAAGATGGCGTGGATGTCGCCCTGGTGCTGGCGCAGGATCTCCATGGCCACGGTGCCCTGGCCGGCGATCACATCGGGGTCGTCGTAGGGATGGATGAAGGTGAGTTGACGCTGCTGGGCCAGTTGCCGGGCATGTTCATAGGCATCATCGTAGGTGGTGCCGTGCAATACCACTTCGGCGCCCATTTCGCCCACTGCATTGACCTTGATGGGGGGCGTGGTCTTGGGCATCACGATCACCGCATGGATGTCCATGCGCTGGGCCGCCAGGGCCACGCCCTGGGCGTGATTGCCCGCCGAGGCGGCGATCACGCCTTTCTCGCGCCGGCTGGGATCGAGCAGGGCGATCTTGTTGTAGGCACCACGCAGCTTGAAGGAAAAGACCGGTTGCAGGTCTTCGCGTTTCAGCCACACAGTGTTGCCGAGTCGCTTGGACAGGCCCGGTGCCTTTTCCAGCGGTGTCACCCTGGCCACGTCGTAGACGCGGGCGCGCAGTATTTTTTCCAGATAGCCTGATTCCATCGGCATAAACTCAGGGAACCTCTGATCAATTCGTGAATACTTGCTGAGCGGCTGGAGTTTCCGGCTTCCGCGTTGTGAATCTTGACAATAGTACCAGCTATTCCCTGCGATTTACGCCTTGAATCCGAAAATTCTATCTCGCTCATGCATTCCACTCAGAATTGATCAGAGGCTCCTGACGAAAACATCCGGGTCGGTAAGGACGGGTTTGTTGTAGAATTGTCGCCAAAGCCTATTTACAGACGAGGAGGACTCATGTCTCAAGACGATTTGAAGCGCGCGGCCGCCGAAGCGGCGCTGGATTATATCGAGCCTGGCAGCATTGTAGGCGTGGGCACCGGTTCCACGGTGAATTATTTCATCGATGCCCTGGCACGGGTCAAGCACAAGATCGAGGCCACGGTATCCAGCTCCGAGGCGTCCACCGAGCGTCTCAAGGCCCACGGCATCCTGGTGGAAGACCTCAACATGGTCGACGAGCTGGCGGTCTACGTGGATGGCGCCGACGAGGTCACCCGTCACATGCATATGATCAAGGGCGGCGGCGGTGCCCTGACGCGAGAGAAAATCGTCGCCGCGGTGGCCGACAAGTTTGTGTGCATCGTCGACGAGAGCAAGCTGGTGGACATGCTGGGACGCTTTCCCCTGCCCATCGAGGTGATCCCCATGGCGCGCAGCTATGTGGCCCGCGAACTGGTCAAGCTCGGTGGTCAGCCGGTATACCGCGAGGGTTTCGTCACCGACAACGGCAACATCATCCTCGATGTGCACAACCTGGAGATTCTCGACCCGCCGGCGCTGGAGGCCGAGCTCAACCAGATCGTGGGCGTGGTCACCAACGGCCTGTTCGCCCGCCGTGGCGCCGACGTGGTCTTGCTGGGCACCGAGCAGGGCGTGAAGACCCTGGACTGAGCAGCGGGAGGTGATGGTCGTGTCGCGTACCCTGATCATCATCGGCGCGGTGTTGGTGTTGTTGGGGCTGTTGTGGCCGTGGATCCAGAAACTGGGCCTGGGTCGACTGCCCGGTGATATCGTGGTGGAGCGGGAAAACGTGCGTTTCTATTTCCCCATTGTCACCTCCATCATCATCAGCATCGTGCTCACCCTGCTGTTCTGGTTGTTTCGACGCTGATGCCCGCGCTCGATTACCTGGCCGCGCCCGGTGAGGCGGTGACGCGCATGGATGCCGTGCGGGTTCGTCGACGCGGCGTCGAGCTGGGCTGGGTGGTGCCGCGGACGCGGGATGTCACCGACCATACCTGTCTGGCCCGGCACTGGGCGGCGGCCCGGCCCATCTACCTGGCGGATTTCGTTACCGCCGAAGTGGCCGAACATGGCGAGCACATTGCCCAGGCTCTGGCGCTGATGGAGGCGGTGCTGGCCGAGGCGGATCTCGAAGACGTGCTCCATGCCCCTCCCTATGATGCGCGACTGGCGCCCGATTTCCGCCTGCTGCCGGCCGGTATAGACACCGGTGACGCGCAGGAGATCCTGCGCCTGGACTTCGATGCCTACGCCGGCGAGCGGTTACTGGCCGAGGACCTGTGGGTGAAGCTCTCATGGTTGTCCTTTCACCCCGATGACACCTCGCTGCGTTTTCGTTTTTCCTTCGGCATCGAAGGTTATGAGAACGTGGCCGCCCATTGGGACAAGCAAAAGCTGGCGGCGCGGCTCACCGAGGCGATCTTTCCCGAGTCGGCCATCGTCAGCCGCAACAGCTTTCTACGCGGATTGCTCACCAGCATCCTGCCCGTGGACGATGTGGCCTATGTGGAACGCATCGTCTATTTCAATGCGCCCAATGGCGGCGCCCAGTTCCACCAGGACGTGGAACGGGGTCACCTGGGCGTGGTGTTCGCCCAGCTCCACGGCCGCAGTCTGTGGCTGGCCCTGTCGCGGCAGCAATTGCTGCAGGAGTTGGCGGCATTCCTGCGCACCCCGGCAGGGCATGTCGCCGGGTATCCCCGGCTGCGGGCGCTGGTGGCTGATGCGGAGGGCCTGGCGGCGGCGCTGGAGGCGGGCGACGAGGTCGTGGAAGAAGTGTTGAACCGCTCGCCGGAATTTTTTGCCCACCTGCTGCGCCAGGGCCACGGCTGGCTGCTGGAACCCGGCGATATCATCCTGCTGCCCCAGCAGAGTCAGGAACACTGTGCTTGGCACAGCGTGTTCTGCGCCGATGATTTTCCTGGCCATGCCTTGTCCTTCGCCATCCGGGAGCGGCCGGTGGATCACCAGTAGAGGGTGCCGTCGACCACGAGTTCCACCGGGGTCAGCTCCGATGAACCGATGCCGCCGCTGGTATAAACCGTCACCGTGAGCTGGTCGAAAACGAGCCGGCGGTTTTCCTCGTCCACTTCGACATCCTTACATTGGGGGTCGGGTTCGGGGTAACAGGTCAAGACGAAGCCATAGGGGCCCAGTATTTCCACCTTGATCAGGTCGCTGAACGAGGCGCCCCGCGTGATGGCCAATTGCGTGCCGGTGCCCTGCGCATTTTCCATCCAGTTGCCAAAACCCGTTGGAGCGAGTCTTGGGATGAAGTCGAAGGCGTAGTTTTTCCCCACCAGGGTGAAGCTCAGGCGGCCCAGGCCCGCGCCACCGGCGAGAATATCGCGGGTTCGCCGGAAATGGATCCGGGCCGTGGTCGCCGGCACCAGCGCACGCCCACCGAGCACGCTGCTGTTCAGGGTATTGAAGCGGTCCTCAAAACTTGCTGGATCGAGTGCAAAGTTCAGCTCTTGCCCGGCCAGCGCGCTGTGAAGGCTCTGGCTGATGCGGATGCCATTGGAGGGCAGGCCGTCCTCGTCGGGCGTTTGCAGAAAGCGCAGCAGGTTGGTGACATGGGGGGTGTTTTCATCCACGGCCCCGGGTACCAGGTCCAGTGGCGTGAGGGTGTCGGCGGGGGTGGTTTTGCCCAGTGATACATCGCCGACGAAGAAGCTGATCTTTTCCCCTTTGCGATAAGCGAATGTACCGTCGGCATCGGTCTTCCCGCTCAGGCTGGCAGTCTCGAAGCGGAGGCCTTCCACCGCTGCATCGACGAATTTTCCTGTAAGTACCGCCTCGGTTTGTTCATTGCTCCCTTTCTTGTCCACACAGGCGGCCAGCAGAAGCAGGATGATGGCCAAAAAGCGGAATTTTCCATCGGTGAAAATCTTCCCTTAATAATTGCCTAATACCCCCATTATAATTGCCTAATACCCCCATTATAAAAGAGATAAACTTGCTTTTCGGCAGCCAGGTCAGAGGTTTTTTTGGATTTCCCCCAGCGAGCGTATCCAGGGCTTGAGTTTTTGCAGCTCGGCCGGCAGCTTGCGGATGGCGGCCGTAGCTTCGGCGCGGCTGGGATAGAGGCCGTAGACCAGGGAATACCACGGCCTGCCCTTGCGTTGGGTGCGGAAATAGGCCGCCTTGTCACCCAGCTTGTGACGCGCGATGAAGGCGAGGATGTTGGCTTCCCGGCCGCTGGCCACCAGTTGCAGGGTGAAGGCCTTGGGGTCCTGGCGGGCCAGCCAGGCCGCGTCCTTGATGCCGGCCGGCCGGGCCTCGGCTGCTGGCGGCGGGGCGGGTTTGGACCTCGCCGCCGGCGGTTTTGCGGGTGCCGGGGAGGGAGCCGGCTCCGTGGTGCGCGCTTGCTTCGCTTCGCGTGGAGCCGCTTGCGCAGCCGGTGGGCGCTCGGATGGTGCCGTGGCGGGCACTTCGCTGTCCTTTGCCGGTGCGCGGACCGGTTCGGGGGGGCGGATGCTCACTGCGGCCCGGGTCGGCGGGGTCTTGGTTGCCGCATCGGTATTGGATTCGGGCGGCAGGGTCAGGGTCTGGATGCGCTGGGCATCGTCTTCGTCTTGTTCCTGCGGTGTCTGCTGGGGGCCGAACAACAGGAAGCCGGCGATGGAGATCAACAGGGCCAGGATGATCAGCTTGAAACCTCCGGCTTGAGGCCGGGGGCGTTCGCCGTTGTTTCCCCCCTGCCGGAGGATGCGGTTGGCCTGGTTGTTGATGCGGGGGATATAGCCCTTGCTGTGCTGGTAGATTTCGCGCAAGACCTTGCCCGTGAAGGGCTTGGCATCTTGCTTCATGTGGCGCAGGATGTGGTGTACGTATTCGGCGGTATCGGCCTCGGAGAGGGGTTCCAGGCTCAGCATGATCAGGGCCTGGTCTTCGTCGTCGCCGGGGTCCAGGGCCTGGTTGACTTCGGGGCTGAGCTGGCGACCGAACAGCACCACGCGCAATTCGCCGCCACTGGCCTGGCGCAGCCGGGTGATGAATTGCAGTACCTCCCCGGCCATCTGGTCGCTGTTGTCCACCACCAGAAGGGGAATGGCGCCCCCTTGTCTGAGGGCGTCGATCGCGCCGAGGAGTTGTTCGGCCGAGGTGATGTTGTCGAGCTGCCAGGCCTGTTGCAGTTGCCTGAGCAGTTGCTCGGCGCTGCGGCAGAAATGGGCGTCGACAATGGCCACCCGCCAGTTGGGTTTGCGGGTCTTGATGAAGCGTTGCTTGAGCAGGGAGGTCTTGCCGGTGCCGGGTTCACCACTGATGAACAGGGTCAGGCGGGTGAACTCGATCAGGTGGGCCAGTTTTTTCAGCAGTTCATCGCGGGCGGCATCAGCGAAGAAGGCCATGTCGGAGATGTTGTTGCGAAACAGCGAGGTTTTTGGGACGGTGCGGGTGCTTGCCATGCTCAGCTTCCTGTTTGGCCCTGGACGAAGACCACCTGGTAACCGCGCCGAGCCTGCTGGTCGCGGGTTTGCTGCAGGGCTTGCTGGGCGGCGTCCAGGTCGTCGTAGTGTTCGTGCTTGACCCGCCCGGCGGAGCCCACCTGGCCCCATTCCTTGACCAGGATCCAGCCACTGATGAGGTCGCGTTCCAGGCAGATCTGGTAGAAGCGAGGCGCCTGATCCGGCAGGGGTGGGGTTTGCATGTAGATGCGCATGGCGGTCAGGTGAGTCGCAGGGGTTCGAATAAACGTTGGTGTTCGGTGATGGCGTAGCGGTCGGTCATGCCGGCGATGTAGTCGGAAACGATACGTGCCCGGCCGGCCTCGCCTTGCTGTCGCTCGGCCCGGCGGGCACGTTCGGCGTGCTCTCGCGGCAACAGCCTGATATCGTCCATGAAGGCGTTGAACAGATCCCGGATGATGCGCTTGGCCTTGTTGCTCATGCGGTAGACCCGGTAGTGAGAATACAGGTTTTCCCGCAGGAAGCGCTTGAGCTGCTGGTTGCCCTGGGCCACCTGCTCGCTGAATCCGATGAGCATGTGCTTTTGTTGGCGCACCTGTTCGATGCTCGTGGGGGCACAGTCCTGTAGCCGGCGGCGCGAGGTTTCGATGAGGTCGCACACCAGTTGGTTGATCATGCGGCGGACGATCTCGTGCACCGCGCGGCGTTCGCCCAGCCTGGGGTATTGCCCGCGCACGGCTTGGTGGTGCTGGCGGAACAGTTCCAGATCTTCCAGTTGTTCGATGTGAATGAGCCGGGCGCGAATACCATCGTCGATGTCGTGGTTGTTGTAGGCGATCTCGTCGGCCAGGTTGGCCAGTTGTGCCTCCAGGCTGGGCTGCTGGTGGTCGAGGAAGCGCCGGCCCAGCTCGCCCAGTTGGCGGGCGTGGCGTGGCGAGCAGTGTTTGAGGATGCCCTCGCGGGTCTCGAAGGTGAGGTTGAGGCCCTCGAAGTCGGCGTATTTCTCTTCTATGGTGTCCACCACGCGCAGGGATTGCAAGTTGTGCTCAAAACCGCCGTAGTCCTTCATGCACTGGTTGAGGGCATCCTGGCCGGCATGGCCGAAGGGGGTGTGGCCGAGGTCGTGGGCCAGGGCGATGGCCTCGGTGAGGTCTTCGTTGAGTCGCAGGGCGCGGGCGATGGAGCGACCGATCTGGGCCACTTCGATGGAGTGGGTCAGGCGGGTGCGGAACAGGTCGCCTTCGTGGTTGACGAAGACCTGGGTCTTGTATTCCAGCCGCCGGAAGGCGGTGCTGTGCACGATGCGGTCACGGTCGCGCTGGTATTCGCTGCGGTAGCGGGGCGGCGGTTCGGCGTGACGCCGGCCGCGGGATCGATCTTCGTGGGCGGCATAGGGCGCCAGTTGCTGCATCAGAAGGCCAGGCTCCGCTCGGTGATCGCGTGGTGGGCGTCGAGGGCGGCGCGCAGATCCTGTGGCCGGTAGTCGCTGGTGACGACCGCTTCGCCGATGCGCTTGAGCAGCACCAGGCGGATCTTGCCACCCTGGTTTTTCTTGTCGCGTGCCATCAGCTCGATAAATCGCTCGGTGCTGAGGCTGGCCGGGGCGCGGGTGGGCAGGCCGGCCTTGCCAATGAGGTTTTCGATCCGGTGCAGTTCGTCGTCGCCGATCCAGCCCAGGCGCTTGGACATTTCCGCCGCGATGATCATGCCGGTGGCCACCGCCTCGCCATGCAGCCATTGGCCGTAACCCATGCCGGTTTCTATGGCATGGCCGAAAGTGTGGCCGAGATTGAGCAGGGCACGCTGACCCGCCTCGCGTTCGTCGGCGGCCACGATGGCGGCCTTGTTGCGGCAGGAGCGCTCGATGGCATAGGCCAGCTTGTCGGGCTCGCGATCCAGCAGGGCTTGCATGTTCTCTTCCAGCCAGTCGCAGAACTCGGCGTCGCCCAGCAGACCGTATTTGATGACCTCGGCCAGCCCGGCACTGAGTTCGCGATCGTCCAGGGTGTTGAGGGTGTCGGTATCAGCGATCACGCACCTGGGCTGGTGGAAGGCGCCGATCATGTTTTTGCCCAGTGGATGGTTGACCCCGGTCTTGCCGCCCACCGAGGAGTCCACCTGGGCCAGCAGGGTGGTGGGAATCTGGATGAAATCCACCCCGCGCTGGTAGGTGGCCGCGGCGAAACCGGCCATGTCACCCACCACGCCACCGCCCAGGGCGATCAGGGTGCAACTGCGGTCGAAGTTCTCGCCGAGCAGTTGGTCGTAGATCAGGTTTAGGGTCTCCAGGTTCTTGTAGCGCTCGCCATCGGGCAGAAGGGTTTCGGCACAATGCAGACCCTGGAGCGCGGTGCGCACGCTCTCCATATAGAGAGGGGCGACGGTTTCGTTGCTCACGATCATCACTTGTCGTCCCTTGATATGAGGGCGGATCAGTTCGGGCCGGCGCAGCAGGCCCTGGCCGACATGGATGGGGTAACTGCGTTCGCCGAGTTCGACGGTGAGGGTTTTCATGCTGTTTTCTGCTCGTTGGGACGGCCCGGGCGGCCGTAAACCGGATTTGCGTTCAGGATAAGAGCAAAGCCCGGTGGCTGCAAGTTGCGGCTCAGGAGGTGCCGGGCCGGAGCAGGTTCCGGTTCAGCAGCTTGAGGGTTTCTCGTACTGTGTGGCCGCCGGTTTCCACCACCTGGTCGGCGATTTCGCGGTACAAAGGATCGCGTTCGCCAAGGATGTCGAGCAGTTTCTGGCGGGGGTTGTCGGTTTGCAGCAAGGGGCGGTTGCGGTCTCGGGCGGTGCGTTCCAGCAATTTGTCGATGTCGGCGCGCAGATAGACCACGTGGCCCCGCGTGGCCAGGTGGCGACGGTTCTCCGGACGCAGCACGGCGCCACCACCGGTGGCCAGCACCACCCGGTCGAGTTGGCTCAGTTCGTCGATCATGGCGGCCTCGCGTTGGCGAAAACCCTCTTCGCCCTCCAGTTCGAAGATCAACGGAATGGAGGCGCCGGTGCGTTGTTCGATTTCCTTGTCGGAATCGAGAAAACGGTAGCCCAGTGCCTGGGCCAGTTGCTGGCCGAGGGTGGTCTTGCCCACGCCCATGGGGCCGATCAAAAAGATCCGCCGGGGCGGTCTGGCGGGAAAGCGGGCTGACATCAGGCACCTGCCGATGCTTGCGGGTCGGCGTAGAGGCGGTCGCTCTTGGCGGCCATGACGAAGTCGTTGACGTGCAGTCCCTTGATCTTGTGCGACCACCAGCGCAGGTTCACCCTTCCCCACTCCACCAGGATGGCTGGGTGGTGGAATTCGGCTTCCGCCAGCTCGCCGATGCGGTTGGCAAAGGCCAGGGCATCGACGAAGTTGTCGAATCTATAGGTGCGGCTGAGCTGGTCGATGCCGTCCACAGTCTGGATCTGCCAGTGTGGAATCTGGGGCAACAGGGTTTCGATCTCCTGTGGCGTGACGCGCGGGGCGTCGCGCCGGCAGGCTTCACAATGTTGTTCGTGCAGGGGTTTCATGAGGTCTCCTGGTTTTTCTTGCCGATCAGTTCGATGGGATAGCCGTCGGGATCTTCCACGAAGGCGATCAGGGTGGTGCCGGCATTCATGGGGCCCGGTTCGCGCAGGATTTTCCCGCCGCGCCGGCGAATGTCCGCGGCGGCCCGGTGGACGTCGTCCACCTCGATGGCGAGATGGCCAAAGCCGGTGCCCAGCTCATAATGATCCACGCCCCAGTTGTAGGTCAGCTCGATCACCGTGTGCTCGGCCTCGTCGCCATAGCCCACGAAGGCCAGGGTGAACTCGCCCTCGGGATAGTCCTTGCGGCGCAGCAGTCTCATGCCCAGCACCTCGGTATAGAAGCGGATGGAGCGGTCCAGGTCGCCCACCCGCAACATGGTGTGCAGCAATCGCATGGCGCGTTCCTCGGTTTTTGACCGGCCCATCATAGTCGCTGGCGGCGGGGGAATAAAGCGCCTTATGGATGTCGCAGCATGGCCTGGACCACGGCGGTCCAGGCGGCAGCCAGGTTGCGGCGGTTGTAGCCGCCACCGCCCAGGGCCAGCAGGCGGCCATGGCCATGGCGTTCGGCCAGCTGGCACAGGCGCGTTGCGGCATGGGCATGCGCGGCGGCGGAGAACCGCAGGTTGGCGAGAGGGTCGCCGGCCAGGCTGTCGGCACCGCACTGCAGGATGATGAATTCCGGCGCGGCCGCGTCGAGGAAGGCCTCCATGCGCGACCAGGCCTGGAAGAAAAAGATATCGTCGGCACCCGGCGGGGCGGGAATATTGAGCTTGCTGCCCCGTGCCGGCCCGCGGCCGCTTTCCCCGCTATCACCGGTGCCGGGATAGAGGGTGCGGCCATCCTGGTGCAAATCGGCGATGATGAGTTCGGGATCCGCTTCGTAGGCGTAGAATACGCCGTCGCCGTGGTGGGCGTCGATGTCCACATAGGCGATGCGGCGGATGCCGTATATCCGGCGCAGGGTCTCGATGGCCACGCCGCAGTCGTTGAATACGCAAAAGCCGGCGGCCGCGTCACGGCGGGCATGGTGCAGGCCGGCGATGGGCACGAAGGCGTGCCGGCAGTCGCCACCGAGCAAGCGCTCCAGTGCTTCCAGCACGCTGCCCACCACCGTGGCGGCGGCCTCGAACACGCCGGTGAAGGCCGGGGTGTCACCCCCGTCGAGCCAGCCCGAGCCTGCTTGTGAGAGGGCCTGGACGTGGACCACGTGATCTGGGCTGTGGAAGCGCTGGATTTCTTCCGTCGTGGCCTGACGCGCGGGGAGGCGGCAAATTCGCCGATCCAGGCCGGTTTGTTGCATGGCATGGACAAAACGCGTCAGGCGGTCGGCCCCGAAGGGATGGCTCGCGCCAAAGCCGTAATGGCCCAGTGTTTCATCCAGGGTGACGCAGACCGACGCGATTTTCGTGGCAAGGCCCATGGGCCGATGATAGGCCAGAGCGAGGCGCGGCGGAATAGGGGGAATAATGCTTGACAAAAACGCTTATATATTTCACAATGAGGCCATCGTGGTTAAGTACTGCGGCATGCACCGAGCAAATCCCCTGAGATTGCAGTACCTTCCAGCGAGTCAGTTATGACGTCCACCCTCCCCTCCCTGTGGTGGTATCTTGTGAGCGGCCTCCCCGGCCGCTCTTTTTTTGCCTGCAAAACACTCTTCCGGCTATTGACAGCCACCGGCGGAGTCAATAGTATTACGGCCCTTTTCCGGATTCGTCTTTAATGCAAGGGCAAACAATGAAAACGTTCAGCGCAAAACCGCACACAGTGAAACGCGATTGGTACGTGGTCGATGCCTCGGGCAAGACCCTGGGCCGCCTGGCCAGCGAGATCGCCAAGCGCCTGCGCGGTAAGCACAAGCCGGAGTATACCCCGCACGTGGACACCGGCGATTACATCGTCGTGATCAATGCCAGCAAAGTGGCGGTGACCGGCAACAAGGCCAGCGACAAGCGCTATTATCGTCATACCGGCTATCCCGGAGGCCTGAAGTCCATCAACTTCGAAAAACTGCGTGACAAGGCGCCGGAGCGGATCATCGAGAACGCGGTCAAGGGCATGTTGCCCAAGAATCCCCTGGGCCGCGCCATGTTCGCCAAGCTGAAGGTCTATGCGGATGCCACGCATCCCCATGCTGCCCAACAACCCATTTCTCTGGATATATAAAAAGAGTTCGTCTATGCAACAGCAAAACTACGGCACAGGTCGGCGCAAGAGTTCCACCGCCCGGGTCTTTCTGCGTCCGGGTAAAGGCGACATCATCATCAACCAGCGTCCGCTGGACGAATACTTCGGCCGCGAAACCGCGCGCATGGTGGTGCGCCAGCCTCTGGAGCGGGTGGAGATGATGGACAAGTTCGATATCTATGTCACCGTCAAGGGTGGCGGTATTTCCGGTCAGGCCGGCGCCATTCGTCACGGTATCACACGTGCCCTGATCGACTACGACGAATCCCTACGCCCGCCGCTGCGCAAGGCGGGTTATGTCACCCGTGACTCCCGCGAGGTCGAGCGCAAGAAAGTGGGTCTGCACAAGGCCCGCAGAGCCACCCAGTTCTCCAAGCGCTGAGTTCTCGAAAAGGCCCGGATTTCCTGGGCCTTTTTTCTTCGTGTCATATCACTTCCGTTGTGCGAAAGCGGTTGCTCATGGCGTCAGAAGTGCTATATATACCGCTTTCGAACGCCTTTATAGCCAATCGAGGAGAGAGGGGATGAAAAGAACACTGACCACGCTGGCGGTTGCGGCCGTATTGACTGCGCCCTGGACGGCCCAGGCGGCGGTGGACAAGGTCTACGGACGCATTCATGTGGCGGTCGAGAACGTGGACACTGGCGGTGGCGGTAGTTGGGAACTGGATGGCAGCGCCAACAAGGCCAATGCGCTGGGTGTCAAGGGCGCGGTGGATACCAATCTGATGGACATGAAGGCGGTCTACAAGTTCGAGATGGGCCTGAACATGGAGAACCAGCCCAATCCGGCCAATACCTCTGACCAGGATGTTTCCGGCTTGGTCTATCAGCGCGACACCTGGCTGGGCCTGTCCAGCAAGACCATGGGTACCTTGCGTGCCGGCACCCTGATCACGCCCTACAAGCAGAGCGGCAAGATGATCGATCCCCTGTTCTATACCACGGCCGAGGGGCGTGGTGGCCTGGGCATGATGTCGGCCAATCTGCACGGGGGTACCGGTGACGGCCGTGGCCGCTCCACCAATACCCTACGCTACGACTCACCCCGTTTCGCCGGTGCCAAGTTCATCGTCAACTACAACCTGGTGCCCACCGGCGCCAACAACAGTGGCATGGCCATTCATTACAAGAGCGGCCCCCTGTTCGCTTTCGTCGACTATCAGAGCGTCAAGAGCATGGTGCCCGGCAGCACCCTGAGTGCAACCAAGTTCGGTGGCAAGTACACCATGGGCAATTTCACCCTCGGTGGCCAGTATGAGATCGATGGTGGCGCCATTTCCGGCAGCAAAGACGGCCAGGCCAATACCTTGTTCCTCAACGGGGCCTATCGCATGGGAGCCACCACCTTCACCGTTTCTTTCGGCATGCAGGATGAGTCGGCCACCAATGCCAACGACGATCACACCGCCTATGCCCTGGCGATTTTGCATGCGCTGGCCAAGACCTCGGCGGTCTATGTGGGTTATGGCAGCGCCAGTGGTGGCAGCTCCTTCAATGGCGGCAGCAGCATTTCGGCGTTGACCGCTGGCATGATTCACAACTTCTGATCGTTCCACGAGATGATGCCGCGGGGCTCCCTGGGGGCCCCGTTTTTGTTTGCCGGACCCCGGGTTCCCTGTTTATGAGAAGGTTTTTATGTTGAAGCGTCCCGAACTGATATTGATCGATCTCGACGGCACCCTGGTGGACAGCGTGCCGGACCTGGCCTGGGCGGTGGATCGCATGATGACGCATCTGGGTCGGCCCGCGCACGGCGCGGACAAGGTGCGCAACTGGGTGGGCAACGGGGTGGAACGTCTGGTCAAGCGAGCCTTGACGGAGGACCTGCATGCCGAGCCGGAGGCCGCCTTGTTCGCCCGGGCCCTGCCGGTGTTCATGGATTACTACCATCAGGCCAATGGCAAGTACAGTCGTCTGTTTCCCGGGGTGGAGGGCGGCCTGGCGGCCCTGGCTGCGCAGGGTTACCGGCTGGCCTGCGTGACCAACAAGGCCGAGGCTTTCACCCTGCCACTGCTGGAGGCCCTGGGCGTGTTGGGGCGTTTCGAATTGGTAGTCAGTGGCGATACCACGGCCCACAAGAAACCCCACCCGGAGCCCTTGTTGCACGCGGCGCGTCATTTCGGTATCGCCCCGGCGCAGGGCCTGATGGTGGGCGATTCCATGCACGACGTGGAGGCGGCGCGCAATGCCGGTTTCCAGGTGGTTGCGGTGAGCTATGGCTACAATCACGGCGAAGACATCCGCGCGGCCGGCCCCGATGCGGTGGTCGACAGCCTGGAGCAGATTCCCCCCCTGCTGGCATAGCAGGCCTGTGATAAGCTGTGCCCATGACTCTCGACAAGGCGCAATTCGAACGTCTCGCCGGCCAGGGCTATAATCGCTTGCCGGTGATGCGGGAGGTGCTGGCAGACCTGGATACGCCTTTGTCCACTTATCTCAAGCTGGCCCGGGGGCCGTATTCCTATCTGTTCGAGTCGGTGCAGGGAGGCGAGAAGTGGGGGCGTTATTCCATCATCGGCCTGCCCTGTCGTGAGTATCTGGAGGTATGGGGCCAACAGGTGGCGCACTACCGCGATGGTGTGTTGCTGGAGCAGCGGACGTGCGAGGATCCCCTGGCCTTTGTGGAGCGCTTCCAGCAGGGCTTTCGGGTCCCAGACTTGCCTGGCCTGCCCCGTTTCACCGGTGGGCTGGTGGGTTATTTCGGTTACGATACCGTGCGCTACATCGAGCCCCGGCTGGGGCCGTGTCCCAATCCCGACGAGCTGAACACCCCGGATATCCTGTTGTTGGTGTCCGAGGAAGTAGTGGTGTTCGACAACCTAAGTGGCAAGCTCTATCTGGTGATCCACGTGGATCCCGCCGGTGAGCAGGCCTGGGAGCGGGCCCAGCGGCGCCTGGAACAATTGGCCTGGAAACTGGCCGAGCCCTTGCCACGCTTGCCGGCGCGGCCGGGGCGGCAGGTGGACGAATCGGATTTCCGTTCCGGTTTCACCCGCGAAGGTTTCGAGGCGGCGGTGCGCAAGGCAAGGGAATATATCGTCGATGGCGACATCATGCAGGTGGTGTTGTCCCAGCGCCTGTCGCTACCCTTCGAGGCCCGGCCGCTGGATCTCTACCGCGCCCTGCGCACCCTCAATCCGTCACCCTACATGTTCTTTCTCGACCTGGAGGACGTGCAGGTGGTGGGGTCCTCGCCGGAGATCCTGGTGCGGCTGGAAGATCGTCAGGTGACGGTGCGTCCCATCGCCGGCACGCGTCCCCGCGGCGCAACCGAACAAGAGGACCAGGCCCTGGAGCGGGACCTGCTCTCGGATCCCAAGGAGCTGGCCGAGCACCTGATGCTGATCGACCTGGGGCGCAACGACGTGGGCCGGGTGGCGGTCACCGGCAGCGTCCAGCTCACCGCCAAGATGGTGATCGAGCGGTATTCCCATGTGATGCACATCGTGTCCAATGTCACCGGGCAAGTGAACCACGGGTTGGGTGCCGTGGACGTGTTGCGGGCCTGCTTTCCCGCCGGCACCGTGTCCGGCGCGCCCAAGGTGCGGGCGATGGAGATCATCGACGAGCTGGAGCCGGTCAAGCGCGGCATCTACTCCGGCGCGGTGGGTTACATCGGCTGGCAGGGCGCTATCGATACCGCCATTGCCATCCGCACCGCCGTGGTCAAGGAGGGCATGCTCTACATGCAGGCCGGCGCGGGCATCGTCTACGACTCGGACCCGGCGCGGGAGTGGGACGAGACCATGAACAAGGCCCGCGCCATCTTTCGCGCCGCCACGCTGGCGGCCAGAGGCCTGGGCGAGATCGACCCCCGCCATCGCTGAGCGTTCGCCTCGACCGCTGAAATCGAGTCAATCATTTGCCTCGTTTTCCAGGTGGCGGCGGAAACGGGTGCCGTGGCACTTGGGACAGGGCGGGATGTGGGCGGTCTTGTGGAAATGCAGCAGCTCACCGCACTGCTTGCACTCCAGCGTACCCGGCGCGGTGATCTCGCCGGTGCGCCATTCGCCGTAGAGAGCGGCCTCGAGGGCCAGCCGGTCCAGTTCCAGGCGGGTCTGATCCACCATGTGGGAAAAGGTTTCCATGGCCTTGTCTTCCAGGTAGAGCAAATCCAGGCGTAGCCAGTCGGCCAGTTCCCGTTCGCCTTCGGCAATGTATTCGGCGGCCGCGTGCAGGTCGCGCAGGATATAGTCGCTGACCTTCTCCGCCTCTTCCTCGCTCAACTCACCCAGCTTCCAGGCCGTTTCGCGGGCTTCTTCCAGGGCCTGTTCCAGTTTCGGCTTGGCTTCGCGGCCCAGTCTGGCCATGGCCTCGCGGGCGCGTTCCAGCATGGTGTGATAGGCTTCGACGAGCTTGTTGCTTTGTTGTTCGGACATGCGAGTGTCTCCCGTGGGGTGTCGGCCGCGCAAATGGGCCTCCTACCCTCTACAATAAGGATTTTCGTCACCGATTTCGAGGCTTTGCTGTCCCCAGCGGGGGCGAAGGCACTATAATAGCCCGCTCGTTCAACCAGTCACAGACCGCATTCGATGGACACAGCCTATAAACCCGACATCCTGGAAGCCGAAGTACAGCGCTACTGGCGGGAACACGACAGTTTCCGCGCCAGCGAGGATCCCGCGCGGGAGAAATTCTATTGCCTGTCCATGTTTCCCTATCCCAGCGGCCGGCTGCACATGGGGCATGTGCGCAATTACACCATTGGTGACGTGATCAGCCGTTTCCAACGCATGCAGGGCAAGAACGTGCTGCAACCCATGGGCTGGGATGCCTTTGGCCTGCCGGCGGAGAACGCGGCCATCAAGCATGGTGTGCCACCGGCCAAGTGGACCTACGAGAACATCGATTACATGCGTGGCCAGCTCCAGCGCCTGGGCTTCGCCTACGACTGGAGCCGTGAACTGGCCACCTGCCGGCCGGACTATTATCGCTGGGAACAATGGCTGTTTACCAAGCTGTATGAAAAAGGCCTGGTCTATCGCAAGACCGCGCCGGTCAACTGGTGTCCCCACGATCTCACCGTGTTGGCCAACGAGCAGGTGGTGGACGGCTGCTGCTGGCGTTGCGATACCCCGGTGGAGCGCAAGGAGATTCCCCAGTGGTTCATGCGCATCACTCGTTATGCCGACGAATTGCTGGAGGAGCTGGATCGACTGGAGGGCTGGCCGGAGCAGGTGCGCGCCATGCAGCGCAACTGGATCGGGCGCTCCGAGGGGGTGGAAATCACTTTCGAACTGGCCGATGGCGGGGGTTGCCTGGAAGTCTACACCACTCGCCCGGATACCCTCATGGGGGTATCCTACCTGGCGGTGGCGGCGGAGCATCCCCTAGCCCTGGCCGCGGCGCGGAACAACCCGGAGCTGGGTCGTTTCATCGAGCAATGCCGTCGTACCGGCACGGCCGAGGCCGAGCTGGAAACCATGGAGAAGCGTGGCGTGGACACGGGCCTGCGAGCCCTCCATCCGGTCAGTGGCGAAACGGTGCCGGTGTGGGTGGCCAACTTCGTGCTCATGGGCTATGGCAGTGGCGCGGTGATGGCCGTGCCGGCGCACGATCAGCGCGACTGGGAGTTCGCCCGCAAGTACGGTCTGCCCCTGCGCCAGGTGATCGTACCCGTCGATGGCGCAGCGGTGGACCTGGAACAGGGTGCCTTCACCGACAAGGGCGTATTGGTGAACTCCGGCCCCTTCGACGGCCTCGACTCGGCCCAGGCCTTCGAGGCCATCGCCGAGTATCTGGCGGCACGGGGCAAGGGCCGCAAAACGGTGAACTACCGCCTGCGCGACTGGGGCGTGTCGCGTCAGCGTTATTGGGGCGCGCCGATTCCCATCGTCTACTGCGCGCGCTGCGGCGAGGTGCCGGTGCCGGAAGACCAGTTGCCGGTGGTGTTGCCGGAGGAGGTCATCCTCGACGGGGTACGCTCGCCCATCAAGGCCGATCCCCAGTGGCGCCAGTGCCAATGCCCCAATTGTGGCGGTGAGGCCGAGCGTGAAACCGATACTTTCGACACCTTCATGGAATCGTCCTGGTACTATGCCCGTTATGCTTGTGTGGAAAACGACCAGGCCATGCTGGATTCGCGTGCCGACTACTGGCTGCCGGTGGACCAGTATATCGGCGGCATCGAGCATGCCATCCTGCACTTGCTCTATGCCCGCTTCTTCAACAAGCTGATGCGGGATGTGGGGCTGCTTCATCACGACGAGCCTTTCCGCCGCCTGCTCACCCAGGGTATGGTGCTCAAGGACGGTAGCAAGATGTCCAAGTCCAAGGGCAACACGGTGGATCCCCAGGCCTTGATAGAGCGCTATGGCGCCGACACCGCGCGCTTGTTCATCATGTTCGCGGCGCCGCCGGAGCAGTCACTGGAATGGTCCGACGCCGGCGTGGAGGGGGCCCATCGTTTTCTCAAGCGCCTGTGGAACATGGTGCATCGGCACGTGGCGGCGGGGCCCGCCCCGACGCTGGCGCGCGATGCCCTGGACGAGGCCCAGCAGGCCATGCGTCGCCAGGCTCATCGCACCCTGGCCAAGGTGAGCGATGACATGGGCCGGCGACATACCTTCAATACCGCCATCGCCGCGGTGATGGAATTGCTCAATGCACTGGGCAAATTCGACGACGACTCGGCGCAGGGCCGGGCGGTACGCCAGGAAACCCTGGAACTGGCGGTGTTGATGCTGGCACCCATCGTGCCGCACATCTGTCACCGGCTGTGGCAGGTCTTGGGTCACGAGCAGGCCGTCATCGACGCGGCCTGGCCGAGGGTGGACGAAAGCGCCCTGGTGGCCGAGACCCGGCAATTGGTGGTACAGGTCAACGGCAAAGTGCGCGGGCGCATCGAGGTGGCGGCGGATGCGGGGCGCGAGGCCATCGAGGCCGCTGCCCAGGCGGAGCCCAATGTGCAGCGTTTCCTGACCAATAAGACAGTGCGGCGCATCATCGTGGTGCCGGGGCGGCTGGTGAACATTGTCGTTGGCTAGGTGGCTAGGCCTGGGCCTGCTGGTGGTGGCCCTTGCGGGATGTGGTTTCCACCTGCGGGGCGGCGAGGCCACCTCGGCCTGGCGCTTGCAGCTCGAGGGTCCCTTGGAACCGGCCTTGAGGCGCATGCTGGATGATTTGTCCGCTGCCAGTGGGCGTCCGGCCCGGTTGGAGTTCCAGCGGCCCCGCTGGCAGCAACGGGTTTTGACCGTGGGGACCGATGGCAAGGCGCTGGAGTATGAACTGCGCCTGTACTTGCGTTACCGGCTCACGGATCCCCAGGGCGTGGAATTGTTGCCCTGGCAGGCCCTGGATCTGCGCCGCGACTACGCTTTCGACCCCGCCCAGGTGTTGGCCAAGTCACGCGAGGCCGAGTTGTTGCGTCAGGATCTGCGCCGCGAGGCGGTACAACGTATCGACCGGCGCCTGCGGCAACTGGCGCAAGGGGAGGGGGCATGAAACTGCGCATCGAACAATTGCACGCTCACCTGGAGCAAACCCTGGCCCCGGTCTATCTGCTCAGTGGTGATGAAATCCTGCAGCGCGACGAAGCAGCCGATGCCATCCGAAGCAAGGCCCGCGAACAGGGTTTCGAGGAACGCGAGATCCTGTACCAGGAGAGCGGTTTCGACGGATCGCGGCTCTACCAGGCCAGCCACAGTCTGTCTCTGTTTGCCCAGCGCCGCCTGCTCGAGCTGCGCTGCAATGGTGGTTTCAAGTTCGACCAGGCCGGCCGCCAGGCCCTGCAGGACTACCTGGCCGCACCGCCGCCGGACTGTGTGCTGTTACTGATCGGGGCCAAGTTGGACAAGGGCGTGAGTGCCAGTGCCTGGTACAAGGCCCTGGACCGGGTGGGAGTGGTGATACAGGTATGGCCGGTGGACTATGCCGCCTTGCCGGGTTGGATCGAGCGGCGGGCCCGCGGCCGGGGGCTGCGCTTGACCCGGGGTGCGGCGCATATCCTGGCCGAGCGGGTAGAGGGCAACCTGTTGGCCGCCAGCCAGGAAATCGACAAGCTGGCCCTGTTGTGCCCCCAGGGCCAGGCCGATGAACAAACCGTACTGCGGGTGGTGGCCGACAGTGCCCAGTATGACGTCTATGCCCTGGTGGACGCCGCCCTGGCCGGCGATGCCGCGCGTTTCGTGCGTATGCTCCAGGGTTTGCGCCAGGCGGGCGGTGCCACCAGCTTGGTGCTGTGGGCCCTGAGCAATGAAATCCGCAGCCTGGCCCAGATGAGCTGGCAATTGGGGCGGGGCATGCCGCGGGACAAGCTGTATGCCCAGTTCCGCGTCTGGCCCAAGCGCAAGGCTGCGGTGGGTGCGGCCCTGGCGCGGCTCAAGCCGGCCCAGTGCTGGCGCCTGCTGCGTCGGGCGGCGCGGGTCGACCGGGTGATCAAGGGCCAGCAGGCGGGCAATGCCTGGGATGAATTGCTAACATTGGGGCTCGCCCTGGCGGGCCATCACCTCGTAGTTGAAAAGGACCGGTAATGGACATAGCCACGCAGATGACACAACTGGGTCAGCGCGCGCGCGAGGCATCGCGGGCCATGGCGCGGGCCGATACCCGACAGAAGAATGCTGCCCTGGAGGCCATCGCCCGAGGGCTGGAACAGGCCGCCGAGGATGTGCTGGCGGCCAATTGCAGGGATCTGGACGCTGGCAAGGCCAGTGGCCTGGATACCGCCCTGCTCGATCGCCTGGAACTCAATCCGGCCCGCCTGGCGGCCATGGTGGATGGCCTGCGACAGGTGGCCGCCTTGCCCGACCCAGTGGGCGAGGTGAGCGAGCTGAAATACCGTCCTTCCGGCATCCAGGTGGGGCGCATGCGGGTTCCCCTGGGGGTAGTGGGCATCATCTACGAGTCGCGCCCCAATGTGACCGCCGATGCCGCCGCCCTGTGCCTGAAGTCCGGCAATGCGGCCATCCTGCGCGGCGGCTCCGAGGCCTTTCATTCCAATCAGGCCATCGCCCGCTGCATCGAGGCCGGCCTGGCCGAGGCTGGCTTGCCCACCAGCGCGGTTCAGGTACTCGATACCACCGACCGGGCGGCGGTGGGAGCGCTGATCCAGATGCCCGAATACGTCGACGTGATCGTGCCGCGCGGCGGCAAGGGCCTGATCGAGCGTATCAGCCGCGAGGCGCGGGTACCGGTGATCAAGCATCTGGACGGCATCTGTCACGTCTACATCGACGACCAGGCCGACGAAGACAAGGCCATCGCCATCGCCTACAACGCCAAGACCCAGCGCTATGGCACCTGCAACACCATGGAGACCCTGTTGGTGGCCCAGGAGATCGCCGAGGTGGTGTTGCCGCCGCTGGCGGAACGTTATCGCCAGGCAGGGGTCGAATTGCGGGGCTGTCCGGCCAGCCGGGTGTTGGTGCCGGGCATGGCCGAGGCCAGCGAGGCCGACTGGGACACTGAATACCTGGCGCCCATCCTGTCGATCCGCATCGTCGCCGGACTGGACGAGGCCATCGAGCACATCCATCGTCACAGCTCCCGCCACACCGATGCTATCGTCACCGAGAACTACTCCCGGGCGCGGCGTTTCCTGGCCGAGGTGGATTCCAGCTCGGTGATGGTCAACGCTTCCACCCGCTTCGCCGATGGCTTCGAGTATGGTTTGGGCGCGGAGATCGGCATCAGTACCGACAAGTTCCACGCTCGTGGACCGGTGGGTCTGGAGGGCCTGACCTCGCAAAAGTTCATCGTCCTGGGTGATGGCCAGGTGCGCGGCTGAACGGGCGCGACCGGCATGATCGGTGTGCTGGGCGGCACCTTCGATCCGGTGCATTTCGGTCACCTGCGCATCGCCCTGGAACTGTATCAGGATCTTGGTCTGGAGCAGGTGCGCTTCATTCCCTGCGCGCGCCCGCCTCACCGCCAGCCACCGCGGGCCACGGCCGGGCAGCGTTTGCAGATGTTGGCCCTGGCCATCGCCGGGGAACCCGCCTTCGTACTCGACGATCGCGAATACCACCGGCCGGGGCCCTCCTACATGGTGGATACCCTGGCCAGCCTGCGCGACGAATGGGGTTCGCAGCCTCTGTGCCTGATCGTGGGCAGCGACGCCTTCGACGGCCTGGACGCTTGGCACCAGTGGCACCGCCTGGTGGATCTGGCCCACTTGGTGGTGGCCCATCGCCCGGGTTGGCGCCTGTGTCGTGAGCAGGGCGTGGGGCGGCACTTGTCGGCCCGCTTCGTGGATCGGCCACAAGCCCTGCGGCAGGCGCCTGCGGGCAGGGTATTGCCTTGGCCGGTGAGCCAGCTCGCTATCTCGGCCAGCGCCATCCGTGCCTTGGTGGGCGCGGGAAAGAGCCCACGCTACCTGTTGCCCGACGGGGTGTGGCACTATATCAAACAGCACGATCTATATGGATAATTTATGAATATCGAACGATTGCTCCAGCAAGTTGTCGATGCCCTGGATGCCATGAAGGCCGAGGACATCAAGGTACTGGACGTGAGTGAACTCAGCAGTATCACCGACCGCATGGTCATCGCCAGCGGTAGCTCCCGACGCCATGTGAGCAGCCTGGCCCAGCACGTGGTGGAGATCGCCAAGCAGGCTGGTTGCCGTCCCCTGGGAGTGGAAGGCGAGCAGGCCGGTGAATGGGTGCTGGTGGACCTGGGCGACGTGGTGGTGCATGTGATGCAGCCAGAGATTCGTGATTTCTACCAACTGGAGCGGTTGTGGAGCAGCCCCGCGACGGGCCGCGATACCGGTTCCTGAGCGCCCATGCGCATCAAGTTGATCGCGGTGGGCGAACGCATGCCCGCGTGGGTCGCGCAAGGCTTCGAGGAATACGCCAGGCGTCTGCCGCGGGATTGCCGGCTGGAACTGTGCGAGATCGCCGCCGGTCGCCGCGGCAAGGGCCAGGCTCCGGGGCGGGCCGTGGCCGAGGAAGGACGGCGCATGCAGGCGGCCGTGCCGGAGCGTGCGCGGGTGATCGCGCTGGATGTGGCCGGGCAGCCATGGTCCACCGAGGAACTGGCCGAGCAAATGGCCCGCTGGCGACGTCTGGGCGAGACGGTGGCCCTGTTGGTGGGTGGTCCCGATGGCCTGGACCCGGCCTGCCTGCAACGGGCCGACCAGCACTGGTCCCTGTCGCGCCTGACTCTACCCCATCCCCTGGTGCGGGTAGTGCTGGCCGAACAGCTCTACCGGGCCTGGTCGCTGTTGCAGGGGCATCCCTATCATCGGGCATGAGCCGGGGCTTGGGAAACGACAGACATGAATGAAGCGGCGTTTTATCTGGCCTCCACCTCGCCGCGGCGGCGTCAGTTGTTGCAGCAACTGGGCCTGGTGTTCGAGACCCTGGCCATAGACTGCGAGGAAGTGCCACGGCCGGGTGAGGCAGCGCACGACTATGTCTTGCGGGTGGCCCAAGACAAAGCCCGTGCGGGCCTGGCCCTGCGCGCCGACGGGCGGCCGGTGCTGGCGGCGGATACCGAGGTGGTGCGCGACGGTGAGGTATTGGGCAAGCCTCGCGATGGCCGGCATGCGGTGGAAATGCTGTTGTCGCTGGGCGGGCGAACCCACCAGGTCTTGAGCGCGGTGGTGCTGAACGATGGCCGCCAGCAGCGCTGGGCAGTGCAGTGCAGCGAGGTATACATGCGTGCCATCACGCGCAGCGAGGCCGAGGCCTACTGGCGCAGCGGCGAGCCCGCCGACAAGGCCGGTGGCTATGCGGTGCAGGGCCTGGGTGCGATTTTCATCCAGCGCCTGCAGGGCAGTTACTCCGGTGTCATGGGGTTGCCTGTGTTCGAAACCGCCGAACTGCTGGCCGGGTTTGGCATTCGGGTGTTGTCAGTGGACACATGAGGGTAAGGCATGAGTGAAGAAATACTGATCAACGTCACCCCTCAGGAAACCCGGGTGGCGGTGGTGGAAAACGGTGTCTTGCAGGAGGTGTTCATCGAACGCAGTCGCAGGCGCGGTATCGTCGGCAACATCTACAAGGGCAAGGTCTGCCGCGTGTTGCCGGGTATGCAGGCGGCCTTCGTGGATATCGGCCTGGAGCGGGCGGCCTTTTTGCACGCCTCCGACATCCATCGCGAGGACGCCAGCGAGGACAACGGCGAGGTGGCACCCATCACCGAGCTGTTGTGCGAGGGCCAGGAGTTGCTGGTGCAGGTGGTGAAGGATCCCCTGGGCAGCAAGGGCGCGCGCCTGACCACCCACATCACCATTCCGGCCCGTTTCCTGGTCTATATGCCCCATACCCGGCACATCGGCGTATCGCAAAAGATCGAGGACGAGAGCGAGCGTTCCCGCCTGCGCCAGGTTCTCGAAGCCCTGGTGATCGACGAACCCGGCGGCTACATCCTGCGCACCGCGGCAGAGGGGGCGCAACAGGCGGAGCTGGAATCCGACATCAAGTTTCTCAAGCGGATATGGCAGTCGGTGCTGGAACGCGCGCGCGAGAACAACGGTTCGCGCCTGGTGCACGAGGATCTCCCCCTGTCCATGCGTGCCGTGCGCGACATGGTCACCCCGGAAGTGGAGAAAATCCGTATCGACTCCAACGAGCACTTCCAGAAGCTGTCGCGCTTCGTGCGCAAGTTCATTCCGGAACTGTCCTCGGGTATCGAATACTATTCCGGGCCCCGTCCCATTTTCGATCTCTACTCGGTGGACGACGAAATCCAGAAGGCCCTGCAACCGCGGGTGGAACTCAAGTCCGGAGGCCACCTGGTGATCGACCAGACCGAGGCCATGACCACCATCGATGTCAACACCGGCGGTTTCGTGGGCCACCGCAACCTGGAAGAGACCATATTCAAGACCAACCTGGAGGCCACCCAGGCCATCGCCCGGCAGTTGCGTCTGCGCAATCTCGGTGGCATCGTCATCATCGATTTCATCGACATGGTGGATGAGGAGCACAAGCGCCAGGTGCTGCGGGCGCTGGAGCGCAGCCTGGAGAAGGATCATGCCAAGAGCCACATCAGCGAAGTATCTTCCCTGGGGCTGGTACAGATGACCCGCAAGCGCACCCGCGAGAGCCTGGAGCACATTCTGTGCGAACCCTGTCCCACCTGCAATGGACGCGGCACGGTGAAGACGCCGGAGACCGTGTGCTACGAAATCTTTCGCGAGATCCTGCGCGAGTCACGCCAGTTCGAGGCGCAGAAATTTCTGGTGCTGGCCTCCCAGAGCGTGATCGACGTGATGCTGGACGAAGAGTCCGCCAGCCTGGCCGATCTGGAAGCCTTCATCGGCAAGCCGATCAAGTTCCAGGTGGAAGCGCAGTACACCCAGGAACTCTACGATGTCGTGTTGATGTGAACGAGACGAACTGATGCGCCGCCCGATCCGCTTCGCCTGTCTGTGTGGCTGGTATCTGCTGGTTGCGGTGCTGGCGCTGATGGCCATTGCGGTCAGTGGTCTGCGCCTGCTGATGCCGTTGGTGGAGGATTATCGCGGCGAGCTGGAGGCGCGTCTGTCGCAGATGCTCGGGCAGCCAGTGTCCATCGCCACGCTGGATGCCTCCTGGCAGGGTTTCGAGCCCCTGTTGGTGCTGGAGCAGGTGGAGTTGTTGTCCGACGATCGCAGCCGCAGCCTGCTGCGTTTCGATTCGGCCAAGATCGGGGTCGATCTGTGGGCCTCCCTGAGCCAGGCCCGTTTCGTGCCGGGCACCTTGATCATCAGCGGTGCGCAGATACACCTGAGCCGCCATGCCGATGGCCGCATCAGCATCGCCAGCCTGCCGGCGGCCACCAACAACCGGACCCAGCGCAATCACCTGGGCGAATGGTTGTTGTCCCGACGCCTGTTGGAATTGCAGGACAGCGAGTTGCACTGGCACGACCTGCGCCGGCCACGGGCCCGGACCTGGGTGTTCAGCCAGGTCAATCTGCGCATCGACAATCGCGCCGCCCATCACAGGGTCAGCGGGTCGGTGAGCCTGCCGGCACGCTTGGGCGAGCGTCTGCAGGTGGCGCTGGACATCCAGGGCGATGTGCTGGGCGGACGTGAGTGGTCGGGGCAGGCCTTCGTGGCCGCTTCGGCCCTGCAACTGGCGCCTTTTGTGGGCGGGCGGCAGTTTCAGGGTGCCGAGCTGGTATCGGCGGTGGCCGGCGGTGCGCTATGGGCGAGCTGGCGACAGGCCAGCCTGGTCTCGGTGCGTGGGCGGCTGCGCCTGGACGACGTGCGGCTGCGTTCGGGCGATAGTGCCAGCCTGGTGGGCATAGACCAGCTCAGCAGCCGCTTCGCCTGGCTGGCCCGCGACGAGGGCTGGCGCCTGGGCGTGGACGATTTCTATCTGCAGAGTGGCGCCCGGATCTGGCCCGGCAGCTCGTTGTTTCTCGAATACCGTTCCGGCAAGCAGGCCAGGCTGATGCTTTCCCATCTCGACCTGGGTCTGTTGGCGCGCCTGCAAGGTCTGTTCACCGTGTTGCCGGCGCCCTGGCGTGAACGTTTGCACCGTCTGCAACCCACGGGCAGCGTGAGTGAAGTGTTTGCCAACGTGGCGCTGGATCGTGCACAACCGGTGTATCTGGTACAGGGTAAACTGCGCGATTTCGCCCTGCGCGGCGAGGACAGGATCCCCGGCCTGAAACAACTGGCGGGTGATTTCGTGCTCACTCCCGACAGTGGTAGCTTCCAACTGCACAGCCGGGGCCTGGTGGTGGACTATCCGCGCCTGTTCGAGCAAGTATTCTATCTTTCCGAGGCCCGCGGGTTCGTGCACTGGCAGCGCCGTGGCGGGGTCTGGCACCTGGGGCTCGAGCAGGGCCGTCTGGCCAATCGGGAAATCGATCTGTCGTTGCGGGCCGAACTGGATCTGCCCGCGGACGGTGAATCGCCTTTCGTGGATCTCAGCGGCCGGCTCAATCGCGCCATTTCCATCGCGGCGGCCAAGCGCTATCTGCCGGTGGGTGTGCTCAAGCCCAAGATCCTGGCCTGGATACGTAATGCCATTGGCGGTGGGCGCATCACCGATGGCGGTTTCGTCTGGTACGGTGCCACGAAGGATTTTCCCTATCGCGATGGCTCGGGCAAGCTGGAATTGCGCCTGGGGCTGAAACAGGGGCGCTTGCGTTATGCCCGGGCCTGGCCCGGGATCGACCGCATCAAGGGCGAATTCATCTATCGTGGCTATGGTCTGAGTTTCACGGCCGAGCAGGGTCGCAGCGTGGGCCACAGCCTGGGCCCGGTACGGGTGGCCATCGGCGATTTCCGCGCCAAGCCGCTCATGTTGCGCATCGAGGGTGAGGCCGAGGGCCTGACCCAGGACAAGCTGGAATTTCTCCACCAGTCGCCGCTGGAGGCCAAGTTCGCCAGCGCGTTGCGGCCCATGCAGTGGCAGGGGCGGTCACGGCTGCACCTCAAGCTGGCCATACCCCTCAGACAATTGGCGCGTACCGAGGTGGAGGGCGTCTTGGAACTGCAGCGCAACCGGCTGGATGCGCCGGCCTGGAAGCTGGCGCTGGACCAGGTCGACGGTGAGTTGCATTTCGACCGCCAGCGGCTTTCCTCGCCTGGCCTGCGGGGCTGGCTGGGCGGCGTGGTGCCCCTGAACCTCATCCTGGACACCCTGGAGGTGGGCGAACGGCGTGAGCTGGTGCTCACCCATACCGGCCGCCTGGACCGGGAGAAGCTGGATTACGTGTTTCGTCACTTTGCCGGCAAACCCCATTGGGCACGTTACTGGGATGGCGAAACCCAGATCCTGGCCCAGCTGAAGATCCCGTTGCGCAGCACCACCCGGCCCGCGCCCATCCGCCTGGGCCTCAACAGCAACCTCAAGGGCGCGGCCATCACCCTGCCGCCGCCACTGGCCAAAGCGGCGGCCGACCCTCGCCTGTTCCGGCTCGAACTGGACCTGACCGGCGAGCAGCGCCTGCTGGCCCTGCGTTACGGGCAGGCCGATGCGCGTTTTCTGCTGACCGGGCATGGCATCGAACGGGGCGCGGTGGGTTTCGGTATCGAGGTTCCCTTGCCACAGGAGCACGGGTTTCGTTATCAAGGCCGGTTGGCGCGTTTTTCCTGGAGTCAGTGGCACCCGCTCATCTTCCCGCCAGCGGGCGAGCCGCCCTTGCTGGGTGGTGGGGGGGCGGGGACGTCCCATTATTTCGATGTGGACATCGGCAGCCTGGAGGTGTTCGGGGCCGAGTTCGGAGAGGTGAAACTGCAGGCGGCCAACAGCTCCCAGGGCTGGAATCTGTCCGTGGACGGGCCGGCGCTGGCGGGCAGCGTGTTCATACCCCTGGTGAAAAATGCGTCCATGACTCTGGACATGAACCGCCTGCTGATTCCAAGGAGCCGCCAGGATGCCAGCGCCGGCAGGCTCGACCCACGGGAGATGCCCGTATTGAAAGTGGATGCCCGGCGGTTCCGTTTCCATGATCTGGAATTCGGCCGCCTGAAGCTGCGCTCCTCGCGACTGGCGCAAGGCCTGCGCCTGGACGAACTGAGCATGCAGACCGAGCACACCCGGATCGGTGCCCGAGGCGACTGGACGGTACAAGGGCAGCAGCAGCGTTCCCGCTTCACCATCCAGGTGGAGACCCGTGACCTGGGAGGCACGCTCAAGGAATGGGGCTATGCCGGCAGCATCGCCGGTGGTGTGGGACGTATCGACATCGATGCCGCCTGGCCGGGACGTCCCACCCAGTTTGCCTTCGAACACCTGCAGGGCAGCTTGAGCATGAACATCGAGGACGGCAGCCTGCTGGAAGTCAAGCCGGGTGCGGCGCGGTTGTTCGGTCTGTTGAGTCTGCAAGCCCTGCCGCGGCGCTTGTTTTTGGATTTCAGCGATGTTTTCGCCAGCGGTATGAGTTTCGACGAACTCAAGGGCGAATTCCGTCTCGAAGGTGGCAATGCCTTCACCGACGGCTTGCGTCTGGATGGCCCCTCGGCCTCCATCGTGATGGCGGGGCGGGTGGGTCTGGTGAGACGCGACTACGACCAGGTGGTCACCGTGGTGCCCAAGGTGGGCGCCAGCCTGCCCCTGCTGGGGGCGCTGGCGGTCACGCCCCAGGTGGGAGCCACCCTGTTCGTGGTGCAAAAGTTGCTGCAAAAGCAAATCGACGACATAAGTGCGTTACAATACATCGTCACCGGTAGTTGGGAGAATCCCGACATCCGGCGCATCGTCAAGCCCGGAGAAACGACGGATGAGGAATCCGAGTAATGAGCCGGGCGGATGAGCGTAACCGCGGGGATTTTGCGATACTGGCCGGTGGGCCAGGGCAAGCCCTCGCGCAGCGAGAAAGGAGAGCAGTTTGAAGAAACGGGTTGCAGCCATACAAATGGCATCGGGACCCAATGTGGGCGCGAATCTCATCGAGGCGGGACGCTTGATCGCCGATGCCGCGGCCGATGGCGCGGGCCTGGTGGTGTTGCCGGAAAACTTCGCCCATATGGGAAATCAGGAAACCGACCAGGTGAAAATCAGGGAGTGCCCGGGCCAGGGCCAGATCCAGGATTTTCTCGCCGAACAGGCCGCCAAGCATGGCATCTGGCTGGTGGGTGGCACTTTGCCCATGGAAGCCAACGTGCCCCACAAGGTGCGTGCCGCCTGCTTGGTCTACGACGACCGGGGTGAAGCCGTGGCCCGCTACGACAAGATCCATCTGTTCGATGTCAAGCTCATCGACAGTGACGAGAGCTACCAGGAATCTCGCGCCATCGAACCCGGGCAACAGGTCACGGTGGTGGACAGCCCCTTTGGCAGGCTCGGCCTGGCCGTGTGCTACGATCTGCGTTTTCCCGAATTGTTCCGGCAACTGGTGGACGCCGGGGCCGAACTGCTGGCGGTGCCGGCGGCCTTCACCGCCATCACTGGCAAGGCGCACTGGGAAGTGCTGGTGCGGGCGCGAGCGGTGGAGAATTTCTGCTACGTTGCCGCTGCCGCACAGGGGGGGTATCACATCAACGGACGGGAGACCTATGGCCACAGCATGATCGTGGACCCCTGGGGCCGGGTACTGGACTGCCTGCCCAGTGGCTCCGGCTACGTGGTGGCCGACATCGACCCGGAACTGATCGCCAACACCCGGCGTAACTTTCCCGCCCTAGAACACCGGGTACTGTAGGGACAGCCATGACAGACAGCCATGAATTGGCCCGGCGCCTGATCGTTGCCCCTGCGGGTATCGGGGACAGCGACCTGGAACAGGTGCTGGGCGGCCTGATGAGCCAGGGTGGCATCGACGATGCCGACGTATATTTCCAGCTCAGCCGCTACCAGTCCTGGTCACTGGAAGATGGCCGGGTCAAGGAAGGCAGCCACGGCATCGACCAGGGGGTGGGGGTGCGCGCCATCAGCGGGGAAAAGACCGGTTTCGCCTATGCCGACGAAATCTCCCTGCCGGCCCTGCGCGAGGCCAGCGGCACGGTGCGTGCCATCGCGCGCCAGGGTCAGCGGGGACGGGTGCGGGCCTTGAGGCACACTGCCGGGCATCGACTCTATCTGCCCATCGATCCCCTGGACAGCCTGCCGGTGGAAGAAAAGATCCGCCTGCTCGAAGCGGTGGATGCCGAGGCGCGCGGACTGGATTCCCGCGTGCGTCAGGTGATGGTGAGCCTGGTGGGGGTGCACGACGTGATCCTGGTGGCTGGCGCCGACGGCACCCTGGCGGGCGATGTGCGTCCGCTGGTGCGCATGAGCGTGAGCGTGGTGGCGGAGCAGGACGGTCGGCGCGAACACGGCGCCTCCGGCGGTGGTGCGCGGGTGGGCTTCGGTTATTTTCTCGAACAAGAGCGCGCCCTGGGCTATGCCCGCGAGGCGGTGCGCCAGGCCTTGCTCAACCTAGATGCGGTGGAGGCGCCGGCGGGCGACATGACCGTGGTACTGGGGCCGGGCTGGCCGGGCGTTTTGCTGCACGAGGCAGTAGGCCACGGCCTGGAAGGCGACTTCAACCGCAAGGGCAGCTCCGCGTTCGCCGGCCGCCTGGGCGAAAAAGTGGCCTCGCCCTTGTGCACCGTGGTGGACGACGGCACCCTGGAACGGCGCCGGGGTTCACTCAACATAGACGACGAGGGCACGCCCACCCGTTGTACCACCCTGATCGAGAACGGCGTACTCAAGAACTATATGCAGGACAAGCTCAATGCCCGCCTCATGGGTACCGTCTCCACAGGCAACGGCCGACGTGAATCCTATGCCCACCTGCCCATGCCGCGCATGACCAATACCTATATGCTGCCGGGTGAACATCAGCCGGAAGAGATCATCGCCTCGGTGCAGCGGGGCCTGTACGCGGTCAACTTCGGCGGCGGTCAGGTGGACATCACCTCGGGCAAGTTCGTGTTCTCCGCCAGCGAAGCCTACCTGATCGAGAACGGCAAGCTCGCCGCGCCGGTGCGTGGCGCTACGCTCATCGGCAGTGGCCCGGAGGTGCTCACCCGGGTGAGCATGGTGGGCAACGATCTCGAGCTGGACCAGGGCGTGGGCACCTGTGGCAAGGACGGCCAGAGTGTGCCGGTGGGTGTGGGTCAGCCCACCCTGCGCATCGACGGCCTCACCGTGGGCGGCACCAGCACCTGAGACAAAAAGCATGAACGACATTTCCAATCCCTCACCGCAAGAATACTATGCCATCATCGAAACCGTGCTGGAGGAAGCCCGTCGCCTCGGCGCCGACGCCGCCGAGGCGGCCCTGAGCCTGGAAACCGGCCTCTCGGTCAACGTGCGCCTGGGTGAGCTGGAAACCCTGGAATACCACCGCGACAAGGGCCTAGGGGTGACCGTCTACCTGGGCGAGAGCAAGGGTTCGGCCAGCAGCTCCGATCTCAGCCGCGCGGCCATCGCAGAAACCGTGCGTGCGGCCTGCGACATCGCCCGCTACACCGGTGCCGATCCCTGCCATGGTCTTGCGCCCAGGGAGCGCATGGCCTGGGACTATCCCGATCTCGACCTCGATCACCCCTGGCCCATCGATGCCCAAGCGGCCATCGAACGGGCCCTGGCCTGCGAGAGTGCGGCGCGTGACTTCGACCGCCGCATCGTCAACTCCGAGGGCGCCAGCGTCTCCAGCCATCGAGGACTGCACATCTATGGCAACAGCCACGGCTTCATCGGTGGCTATCCCAGCACCCGGCACAGCCTGAGCTGCTCGGTGATCGGCGAACAGGATCAGGCCATGCAGCGCGACTACTGGTATTCCACTGCCCGTGATCCGGCCCAGTTGCTGGCGCCGGAGGAGGTGGGACGAATCGCCGCCGAGCGCACCGTCGCCCGTCTGGGTGCCCGTCGCCTTGGTACCCGGCAGGCACCGGTATTGTTCAGTGCGGAAATGGCCGCGGGCCTGATTGGCCATTTCCTGCGCGCCATTCGCGGCGGCGCTCTTTACCGCCAAGCCTCGTTCCTGCTCGACAGCCTGGGTCAGAGCCTGTTTCCCCACTGGATGCAGATGAGCGAGCAGCCTCATCTGCCGGCGGCGCTGGGCAGTGCCCCGTTCGACAACGAGGGTGTGGCCACGCGTCCGCGCAAGCTGGTGGACGACGGGGTCTTGCAGGGCTATGTACTGGACAGCTACTCCGCCCGGCGCCTGGGCATGGAGACCACCGGCAATGCCGGCGGTGTACACAACCTCGTGGTCGAACCCGGTGAACAGGACCGCGAGGCGCTGTTGCGAGAAATGGGCAGCGGCCTGTTGGTGACCGAACTCATGGGGCAGGGCGTCAACGGCGTCACCGGCGACTATTCTCGCGGCGCCGCCGGTTTCTGGGTGGAACATGGCGAAATCCAGTTCCCCGTGGAGGAGATCACCATCGCCGGCAACCTGCGCGAGATGTATCGCCAGATCCTGGCCGTGGGTGCGGACGTGAACCCTCAACGCAACATCCGCACCGGGTCCATCCTGGTACAAAACATGACTATCGCCGGGGAATAGGCCCGAAAAATCCGCGCCGCCTGGTTTCGCGGATTCCCTCCCGCCTGAACTGTTCTTCTTTATATTGCTACTTTTACCAAAGGGTTGCGGTGGCTTGCGGGCCCTCCAAAGATAAAATTTATTCTCCATACACCTATTGACAAAGGACAAATTGAGCTCTTATAGTTGTATTTCTAATACATCTTTTAACCAAGTCTTTTGATCGGTTTTTGGGGAGGTGCGCTATGAAAGGGGTTAGACGGAGCACGCTGGCCGGCTTCTGGCTCATGTTATTGCTTGGCCTGGGCTTGCTGGCGCCAGCGCAGGCGGCCAAACGGGAAATGCACATGAGTATCGACGAAATGAAAATCACCGTGGCGCCCGACCTCGATTACAAGGTGTTCGCCTTCAATGGCCAGGTGCCCGGCCCGTTGATCCATGTCAAGGAAGGCGATGACGTGGTGATTCACGTGAGCAACAACACCACGCTGTCGCACACCATCCACTGGCACGGTGTGCTGCAGACCGGCAGTTGGCGCAACGATGGCGTGCCGGGGATCACCCAGCAACCCATCAAGCCCGGCGAAACCTTCACCTACCGCTGGAAGGCCGATCGCCCCGGGACCTTGTGGTATCACTGCCATGTCAACGTCAACGAACACGTGGGTATCCGCGGCATGTGGGGGCCCATCGTGGTGGATCCCAAGGAGCCGTTGCCCATCGAGGGCGAGGTCACCCGTGAAGCCATCATGATGTTGTCGGCCTGGGAGAGCAAGCATGCCGACAAGTTCGGCGAAGGCGCCACACCCTACGATGTAGAAGACTATTTCTCCGTCAATGCCAAGTCGTTTCCCCTGTCCCAGCCTTTGCGCGTGAAAACCGGTGATGTGCTGCGGGTGCGTTTCATAGGCGCCGGTGGTGCTCTGCATGCCATGCATTCCCACGGCCACGACATGTTGGTGACACACAAGGACGGCCTGCCCCTGCCGCAGCCCTACTATGCCGACACGGTATTGATCGGCCCGGGCGAACGCTACGATGTGATCATCAGGGCCAATCACGACGAAGGCCGTTTCATATTCCATGACCATGTGGACAAAAACGTGACCGCCGGTGGCAAGTTTCCCGGTGGTCCGATCACGGTGATGGAGTACCAGGGTACCCCGGTGGATGACTGGTATGTGTGGAAGGATATCGATTTCGATCCCGACTTTTTTTTCGGCGAGGCCTTGCGCAAGGGTTATGGCCTGATCGAGAGTCCACGCTTCAAGGGCAAGCCCATGACCCGTGAGCGCCGTCGCCACAGGGAGTGAATATCATGCGTGCAACGATTTCACTCTTGTTGTTGTTCCTTTCTGCTTCGTCGTGGGCCGACACCGGAGAACAGTTGCTTCAGCAACGATGTGCCTCTTGTCATGATTTGCAGGGTCCGGCTGCCAGCACGTTGGAGGATCTGTGGCAGCGCAAGGGTCCGGATCTGTTCTATGCCGGTGTCAAATACCGGCCCCAATGGTTGCGTCAATGGTTGCAGAAGCCACGACGGATACGACCCGCTGGGTATCTCTATTTTCAGCATATCAAGCCTGGCGAAAAGCATGACGTGATAGATGCCAGCACCTTGTCGGAGCACATGGCGCTGAGTGCCGATGAGGCGAGGAAGGTCACCGAGGCATTGATGACACGCAAAGCCGCGCCGGTACAGGTCAAGGGCGATGAGTTTGGGGGTGGCAGTATTTCGATCACCTTCGGCGAAATGGTCTTCGATAAGTTCAATGGTTGTATGGCCTGCCACGAGATAGAGCCTGGCTATGGTGGTTTGTCCGGGCCCGAGGTGTACACCGCGGCCAAGCGCATGCAGTCCGCCTACCTGGTGAGTTTCATACGCGATCCCCAGGCCTGGAATCCCAAGACGCCGATGCCAAACAAACATACCTCGGAACTCAATATCCAGAAGATCGTGCGCTACTTCCATGCCCTGGCCAAGGAGAACTGGGATGAAAAATGAATTGACGGTTTTCTTGTTGGTCTTCGCCGTGTTGTTGCCTGGCATCGGCCTGGCTGCCAGCGCCGAGGACAATTACAAGACCTATTGCTGGCAATGCCATGGCATGCAGGGTAATGGCATGGGGGTGAATGTGCGCGACATGTCGGTGCAGCCGCGTGATCACACCAGCGCCAAGGCCATGCGCAGTCGCAGTGACGACGACCTTTTCAAGGTGATTAAGCACGGAGGGCTGGCGATCGACAAGTCAGTGCTGATGCCGCCTTGGGATGCCACTTTCACCGATCAGGAGATCCACGAACTGGTGGCCTATTTGCGCGAACTCTGTCGCTGCCGTTGAGGTGTCGGCGGGCAGCTTCGCCCGGGAAGGCGGAGCGTATTCACAAGGGAAGACACGACCCGAGTAGTAATTTGAAGAGTAGAGGGGAGACTAATCATGTTCAAACAGCTAACTGCTGCTGTCATGGTGTTGGGCACAGGCCTGCTGGCCGCGCAGGCCGTGCAGGCCAAGACCGTGCACGTCACCATGGTGGCCAAGGAAGTCGATGTGGTCATCGACAACAAGGGTACGACCTATCCTGCCTGGACCTTCGACGGTACCATTCCCGGCAAGGTGGTGCGGGTCACCCAGGGTGACGTGGTCGATTTCAAACTGATCAATCCCAAGACCAACAAGAATTCCCATTCCATCGATTTCCACGCCGCCGAGGTCCATGTGCTGGAGGAGTTCGCTCCGGTCAAGCCCGGTGAGACCAAGCACTTCAAGTTCGAGGCCAGGCGTCCCGGGGTGTGGATGTATCACTGCGGTGCCAGCGTCATGGCACAACACATCGCCCGGGGGATGTACGGCATCATCATCGTCGACCCCAAGGAAGGCTACAGCGAGGCCTTCCCCAAGCCCGATCGTGAATATGTGCTGATCCAGGGGCAATATTTCCCCGATGCCGACAACTACAAGGCCATGCTGCGCAACGAGGGAAGCGAGGGCGCGCTGATCAATGGCAAATTGTTCCACTATGATCCGGTTCACGATCCCAATGCGGCCCTGGCCTTGGTATCCAAGCCAGGCGAGCGGGTGCGTTTCCACTTCGTCAATGCCAACATCAACAACCCGGTGGCCTTGCATCCCATTGCCGGTATCTGGGACCGGGTCTATATCAACGGCAATCCCAGAAACGTGTTGTATGACATCGCCACCTATGGTGTCGCGGTTTCCGAGGCGGTGAGCGTGGATATCGTTTCACCCGAGGACCGCACCACCGCCAACGCCATTGTGGATCACACCATGAGTGCGGCGCTCACCGGTGCCATCACGGTGTTGATCAACAGTCCCGATGCCGATCCCAACATGGGTAAGGGCGACAATATCCTGCCACGCGCCGATATCAAGCCGGCAACGAAGAAAGGCGGTGGTCATCACACGCCGTGACTGAAAGCGGAGGATGATCCAAGAGGGGCGCAGGCCCCTCTTTTTTTGCCTGGACACAAGGCTGTTTCCCTCGTGAGGCCGTGTCAGGCCAATGGGTTCAGCAATCTTCTGTTCCGGACTGTTTTTTGCAAAATTCGTGACATATTCCTATCGAGGCGGGGAGTCATTGATAGAATTACTTGCGTATTAAAACATTCTAATATGCGAATTCTTTTTTGCGCGCTACACTATTGATGTGCCGGCCCGTCTGTGCGTTCGCCGCGGCCGCACCACATGATCCGTTGCACGGGATTCAATCACACCAAGGGAGGCTCCATCATGAAACTGAAATCACTGCTTGCCAACGCCATGCTCGGCCTGAGCCTGATCGCCCTGGCGCCCATTGTCCATGCTGGCGATGCCAAGGCGGGGGCGGAGAAGTCCGGCCTGTGCGCGGGTTGTCATGGAGCCGATGGCATCAGTCTGGCGCCCAATATTCCCAATCTGGCGGGCCAGAAGGAAGAGTATCTGATCAAGGCCATCAAGGATTACCGCAGCAACAAGCGCAAGAATCCCATGATGAATTCCATGGCCGCCAATCTGAGCGATACCGATATCGAAGATCTGGCCGCCTTTTTCAGCAGCCTCAAGTCTCAGTGAGTTCCGGTATGGCACGTGTTGCCACTGGGCTTTGAACCTGTCACCAGCGAACAGAAGGTAATCCATGTCCGAACACGACTCTGATTCCAGCAATCCCGAGAGCCCGGAACGGCGGGAGTTTCTCGGCAAGGTCACCGGTGTGGTCGCCGGTACCGGCATCGCCGCGGCCACCTGGCCCTTCATCAGCAGTATGAATCCCAGCACCGACGTGTTGTCCAAGGCCACCACCGAAGCCGATATCTCGGATATCGCTCCCGGCCAGGTGCATACCGTGGAATGGCAGGGCAAGCCAGTGTTCATACTGCACCGTACCGATCAGCAGATCGACAAGATGCGGCAGTCCGAGGGGGGCAAGGATCCCACCGCCGACCAGAAGCGGGTGCTCGAGCCCAACTGGTTGGTGGTGGTGGGTATCTGTACCCATCTTGGTTGTGTGCCCAACCGGGTGGACGACGGCTGGCTGTGTCCCTGTCACGGCAGCGTCTACGACAACAGTGGGCGGATCCTGCGTGGCCCAGCGCCACGCAACCTGCACGTGCCTCCCTATCAATTCGTCGGTGAGAACCGGCTGCTCATCGGTCAGGCGGATCCGCAGCGGCAGCGATGCGAGCGGGTCGACCCGGACGCGGCGGGTGACACCTTCTGTGTTGCAACCAATCCCAACGGCAAGGAGGTCTGAGTCATGGCGGGCCGCATCATCGACTGGATAGATCAGCGTTTTCCCCTCACCAAGTTCATCAAGCACGAACTCACCGAATATCCCACGCCGCGCAACCTGAGTTACTGGTGGAACTTCGGTTCCCTGGCCGGCATCGTGCTGGTGATTCAGATCGTCAGTGGCATTTTCCTGGCCATGCACTACAAGCCCGATGCCCTGATGGCTTTCGACTCAGTCGAGCACATCATGCGCAACGTGAACTATGGTTGGCTGATACGCTACATGCATTCCACCGGCGCTTCGGCGTTTTTCATCGTCATCTACATTCACATGGCGCGAACCCTGTTCTATGGTTCCTACCGGGCACCGCGGGAGTTGATGTGGTGGACCGGCCAGGTGTTGTTGCTGATGCTGATGGCCACCGCCTTCATGGGTTATCTGCTGCCATGGGGCCAGATGTCCTACTGGGGTGCCCAGGTCATCACCAGCTTGTTCGGGGCCACGCCTTTCATCGGCGACGACGTGGTGCGCTGGTTGCGGGGGGATTTCGTGGTGGGCGATGCCACGCTGACACGGTTTTTTGCCCTGCATTACCTGTTTCCCTTCCTCATCGTCGGAATGGTGGTGATTCACCTGGTGGCGCTGCACATGGTCAAGAGCAGTAATCCCTCGGGCATTAATCTGGCGGACAAGGACAATATTCCCTTCCACCCCTATTACACCATCAAGGATCTGTTCGGGTTCGGGGTGTTCTTCATCGTGTTTGCCTATTTCGTGTTCTACAGCCCCAATACCTTCATCGAGGCCGACAACTATGAGCCGGCCAATCCGTTGAAGACGCCGCCGCACATCGTGCCGGAATGGTATTTCCTGCCTTTCTACGCCATTTTGCGGGCCATCCCCGACCTGCTGGGCGGGGTGGTGGCCATGGGGGTGTCGGTGGTGATCTTCGCCCTGATGCCCTTTCTGGACCGCTCCAGGATACCCGGCGGGGCCAAGTACCGCCCCATTTATCGCGTGATGTTCGTGCTGTTCGTGATCGATATCCTGGTGCTCAGCTATGTGGGGCTCAAGCCACCCAGTGGCTCCCTGGTGATCGTGGGCCAGGTGGCCACCTTCGTCTATTTCAGCCTGTTCACCCTGCTGCCTTTCATTTCCCGCTGGGAGGAGCGCTGGCTGCGGAAAAAGGGATTGCCGCCCGAGGTGGAGGAACTGATACGCCAGGAAGAAGAGGAAGCGGCCAAGAGGGGGCGGCGCGCATGAAACAGGTGATTCTGAGTCTCGTCATTGTCGTGTTGGGCGTGTTCGGTGCTGCGGGCAGCCAGGCCGGGACCACGGAAGTGGCGCTGAAGCCGATCAAGGTGGATCGCAGCCTCGATTCCCTGCGCCGCGGAGCCCAGGTGGTGTTCGATACCTGCATGCGTTGTCACAGTTTGCGCTATATCACCTATCGTGACCTGCTCGATATGGGCCTGAGCAAGGAGGAGGTGGATACGCTGCGCGGCGACAGGGGACTTGGTGAGTACTTGCAGACCACCATGCCACCGTCGGCGGCCAAGTTCCATTTCGGCATGCTGCCGCCGGACTTGTCGCTGATGGCCAAGGCGCGCAAGAACGGCCCCAGTTATATCTACACCTTGCTCACCAGTTATGAGGAAATGAGCAACGGCAAGATCGACAACCCGGTGTTTCCCGGCATCCGCATGCCCGATATTCTCAATGTCACGGTGGAGACGGCGCCGGAGGAACGCGCGGTGGTGGAGCAACAGGCCCGCGACGTGGTGGCCTTCCTGGAATGGGCCGCCGACCCCCGGGCGCAGGAGCGGCGGGAGTTGGGGGTCTATGTCATCGTCTACCTGGTGATACTCACGGCCTTGCTCTATTGGCGCAAGCGCAAGATCTGGAGTCGTCTCGACGAGCATTGATGACTGTCATGGCCCCCTTGGTGGGGCCATGTTCTTTCAGGCTCTGAGGGTGGAGCGATGCTTGCGCAGCTTGCACAGGTAGAAACCGCCCATCCGTTCGTCCGGCAGCAGGCGCAGGCTGTGTTCCATGGCGGGCGCAAAGGCCTTGCCCTGCCAGTGCCCCAGTCCAGGCTGCCAGTGCACGTCGGTTAGCGGGAGCTGCAGTGGCTCGATGCTCAGGGCATCCCCGAAGGTCTGCAGAAGTTTGCTGATGGGAGCCTCGTTTTCTTCCGGGGCGAAGGAGCAGGTGGCGTAGAGCAGGCAGCCACCGGGCTTGAGGCTTTGCACGGCGGAGAACAGCAGCCGGCCCTGCTTGCGGCTCATTTCACGGATCTTGCGCCGGCTCCAGAAAGCGAAGCTTTGCGGTTGCTGGAGCTGGAAGCGGGCTTCGGAGGAGCAGGGTGCATCCAGCAACACGCGGTCGAATTGTTCCGGGCACTTGCGCCATACGCGGGCGCCGTCCATCAGGTAGGTGTGTACGCAGTGGGCGCCGTGGCGCAGCACATTGGCCTTGAGGCGGTGATAGCGCGACTTGGCGTGTTCCACTGCCGAGATCCAGCCCTGGTTGCGCATCATCGCCGCCATTTGCAGGGTTTTGCCGCCGGGCGCGGCGGCCAGGTCGAGAATGCGTTCGCCGGGTCGGGGATCCAGCAACAGAGGTGCCAGCATACTGGCAATTCCTTGCACATACAACCGGCCTTCCTCGTGGGCCGCTGCATGGGTGAGACGGGATTTGGCCGTTGGCGGCAGGGTGTAGGCCAGGGGCAGGCCGCTCACCGGCTCGGGCTGCAGGCCCAGTGCCGCCAGTTCGTCTAGTACCCGGCCGGGATCGCTGCGCAGCGGATTGATGCGAAAGGCGACCCGTCGTGGAAGGGTGAAACTGTCCCGCACTCGCGGCCAGTGTGTAGCGGGCACGATCTGTTGCAGACGCGCGAGGAATTCCTCCGGCAGTTGCTCAGGGCTCATGGAAGATGAACTCGCCCATGCCCCATTTGCCGGCCATGGTTTCCACCGCGTTGAGCAGCTCCTCGCTGCGCGAGGGATGGTTGTAGGCCAGGCGGGCCAGCAGGCGCAGGCCCTCGTCGACGGTGCTGGCGGCGGCCAGGGTGTGAATCAGCTCGCCGGCTTCGCTGCCCACGATCTCGCCGCCGAGAAAGACGCCCGTGTCCATGTCGGCCAGCAGGCGCACGAAACCTTCGCTTTCGTCCTGACCCAGGGCGCGAGGGGAGGTTTCGAAGGCGGCGAACCCCACCGCCGGTTCGAAGCCCTGGTCCTCGGCCTGCTCGTCGTCCAGACCGATGCGTGCCAGCTCCAGGGCGCTGTAGACGGCTTGGGGCACCCATTCGGGTTGCTGGCGGCGTTGCTTGCCATGGAGGATATTGTGTACCGCCACGGTGGCGTCGGCCAGGGCCTGGTTGGCGGTCATTTGTGGCGAGGTGCAGTCGCCGATGGCATAGATGCCGGGCTCGGCGGTCTCCAGGTGGACATCGCGCAGGATGAAACCGGCCGGGTCGGTTTCCACGCGGGTGTTTTCCAAGCCCAGCGCCCGGGTGTTGGGGCGCCGCCCGGTGGCCACCAGGACCCAGTCCACCTGTTCGTCGGGGCCGCGCAGCAACACGCCTTCATCATGAATTTCCAGTGCTTCGGGCCAATGCTGGCGCAGTTGCAGGCCGGCCCGTGCCAGGCTCTGTTCCAGTTGCTTGCGGGCCTGGGGGCTGAAGCGGCCGCGCGCCAACAGGCCGCCGCGGGCATACCAGCTCACCTGCTTTCCCAGGCGTTGGAGGATATAGGCCAACTCGCAGGCCACCACGCCGCCACCCAGTATCGCTACCCGCGCGCCAGGGGGAGGCGGATGCTGGAACAATTCGTCACTGCCCAATACCTTGTCCGCCACCGGCTCGAAACCGGCGGGGTAGAAAGGCGTGGCCCCGGTGGCCAGGATGATGTGTTTGCTTTCCAGTACCGTTTCGCTCTCGTCCAGGGCGATGCGCCGGGGCCCCAGCAGGCGGGCATGACCCTGCAGGCGTGTCACGCCCAGGCGTTGCAGATAGTCCAGGTAGCTGTCGCGTACCCGATCGACCATCTGGTGTTGGTGATGCCAGGCCTGGCCCAGGTCGCCGCGCAGTTCGCCATGGATGCCACGGGCGGCAAAGTGCCGCTCCGCCTCGATCAGGCGGGCGCTGTGATACCAGTCTTTCTTGGGCACGCAGCCGCGGTTGAGGCAGCAGCCGCCCCATTGGTGTTTTTCCACGATGGCCACTTCCCGCCCCTGCAGGGCGGCCAGTACTGCCGCCCTGTAGCCGCCGGGACCGGAGCCGATAACGAGGATGTCGTAACGGGAATGATGCATGTATTTTTAGCCCGCAAAAGCTTCATGATATTCTAATATGCCTTTTCAATCACCAGTGGCAAGTGCTTTGATGCCCGGTCTGATACGTCTTTTCATCGTTTTATGCCTGCTCGTGCCGGCACCGCGGGTGATCGCCCAGGGTGTGCCGGAAGTGGCGGATTTCGCCGAGCTGGGGCGCCAGGCCCGCCAGCGGGAGCAGGTGATCCTGGTGATGTTCGCCGCCACTTATTGTGAATATTGCGAACGCCTGGAGGCGGAGCAGCTACAGCCCCTGCGCCTCAGCGGCGAATTTGCCGAGCAGGTGCTGATTCGCAAGCATGTGGTGGATCGTGTGGGCTTCATCCGTGACTTTTCCGGGCAGCAGGTGGGGTATTCAGATTTTGCCGATCGTTACGATATAGATATCACGCCGACGATCGTTTTCTTCGATGGCCAGGGCCGGCCCGTCGGCCGCCGGCTGTTCGGCTACAACGGCAGTGATTTTTTCTCTGCCCGGCTGGAGCGGGCCATTGTCCGGGCCTATGCCCGGATTCGCAAACAACCGTGAGGAAATCCATGAACTCCATTCGCTACATCGTGTTCGTTGCTCTCTTGTTGGCCATGGTATCGGCCCATGCCGGCTGGTGGGACGATGCCAGTGAGGAGGCCAAGGACAAGGCCGAACAGGCCAAGGAGGCCGTGGTGGACAAGAGCAAGGAGCTGGCGGAGCAGGGCAAGGACAAGGCGGCCGACTGGGCCGACAGCGCCAGCGATGCCGCCAAGTCCTGGTGGAAGAAAGTGGCCGACTGAGTCAGTGACGGAAATGGCGCATGCCGGTGAACACCATGGCCAGGCCATGTTCATTGGCGGCGTCGATGACTTCCTGGTCACGCAGGGAGCCACCGGGCTGGATCACGGCGCTGATGCCGGCCTCGGCGGCGGCGTCGATGCCGTCGCGAAAAGGGAAAAAGGCATCGGAGGCCATCACCGAGCCGGTCACCTCCAGGCCCTCGTCGGCCGCCTTGATGCCGGCGATGCGGGCACTGTAGACCCGGCTCATCTGGCCGGCCCCGATGCCGATGGTCTGCCGCTTCCTGGCGTAGACGATGGCATTGGACTTGACGAACTTGGCCACCCGCCAGGCGAACAGCAGGTCGTCCAGTTCCTGCTCAGTAGGTGGGCGCTCACTGACCACGCGAAGCCCGTCATGCGTTATGTGGCCGGTATCGGCCTCTTGTACCAGTAGCCCGCCGCGCACGCGTTTGAAATCCAGCATTTCGCCACCGGCCTGCTGCCAGTCGCCACAGGCCAGCACCCGCACGTTGGGTTTCTCCGCCAGAATGCGCTGGGCTTCGGCGAGCACTTCCGGCGCAATGATCACTTCCACGAACTGGCGTTCGATGATGCTGCGGGCGGTTTCGCCGTCGAGGGCGCGGTTGAAGGCGATGATGCCGCCGAAGGCCGAGGTGGGGTCGGTCTTGAAGGCCAGGTCGTAGGCGTCGAGGATATCGTCGGCCAGGGCCACGCCGCAGGGATTGGCATGTTTGACGATGACACAGGCCGCCTGCTCGAATTGCTTGACGCATTCCAGCGCCGCATCGGTGTCGGCGATGTTGTTGAACGAGAGTGCCTTGCCCTGGAGCTGGCGGGCGGTGGCCACCGAGGCCTCGCCAGGCTCGGCCTCCACGTAGAAGGCGGCGGCCTGGTGGGGATTTTCGCCGTAGCGCATGTCCTGGGCCTTGTGGAACTGGCTATTGAAGGTGCGCGGGAAGCGGGTCGTCTGGCCATCGGGCCCCAGCCGGCCCAGATAGTTGGCGATGGCGCCATCGTAGCGGGCGGTGTGTTCGAAGGCCTTCACGGCCAGGTCGAAGCGGGTGGTCTCGGATACGGCACCATTATTGGCGCGCATTTCGTCCAGCACACGGGGATAGTCGGCGGGATCCACCACGATGCACACCGAGGCATGGTTCTTGGCCGCCGCCCGCACCATGGTGGGGCCACCGATGTCGATGTTTTCTATCGCCAGGGCCAGATCGCAATCGGGCCGGGCCACGGTTTTCTCGAAAGGGTAGAGATTGACCACCACCAGGTCGATGGGAGCGATATCGTTGGCCTGCATTACGGCGTCGTCCTGACCACGGCGACCGAGTATGCCGCCGTGGATCTTGGGGTGCAGGGTCTTGACCCGGCCGTCCATCATTTCCGGAAAACCGGTATGGTCGGATACATCGACCACCTCGATGCCGTTTTCCCGCAGCAGGCGGGCGGTGCCGCCGGTGGAGAGGATCTCCACCTTCCATTGGCGTAGCTGACGTGCCAGCTCGACGATGCCCTGTTTGTCGGAGACGCTCAGCAGGGCCCTTTTGATACGTATCATGTGGCTTTTCCGTTGATTTCAATCCAGGCCGTGTTCGCGCAGCTTCTTGCGCAGGGTGCCTCGGTTGATGCCGAGGATCTCCGCCGCCCGGGTCTGGTTGCCGCGGGTCTTGCGCAAGACCACTTCCAGCATGGGTCTTTCCACTTCTTTCAATACCATTTGGTAGACGTTGTCGGGGGTATGGTCGCCCATGTCGGCGAAGAATGCCTCCAGGGTCTCATGTACGCATTGGCGAATCTTCCCCGCGGATTCGCCGGTGCGCGGCTTGTCGCTTGTTTCCACTCAGTGGCCTCCCAGAAAATCTCATGCCGCGGCTTCTCCAGTGGCCCGGGGCCGGGAAAAGAACGCGTCGAGCATGTGTAATTGTTGTTGTGCCGATTCGACCCGGTTGATGCTTTGCCGCAAGGCCTCTCCCGCAGGCACGGTGCGGCAATACCAACCAATGTGTTTGCGCGCTATCCGTACGCCTTGGTGTTCTCCATAGAACGCATGCAGTTCGCGCACGTGGCGCAGCAAGATTTGCCGTACCTGGTCCGGCCCGGGTTGGGGCAGTTCCTCGCCGGTGGCCAGGTAATGGTTGATTTCCTTGAAAATCCAGGGTCTTCCTTGAGCGCCGCGGCCGATCATCACGGCATCGGCGCCGGTGTATTCGAGTACTCGCGCCGCCTGCCGGGCCGAGCGGATATCGCCGTTGGCGATCACCGGGATGCCGCAGCGTGATTTCACCTCAGCGATGGTATCGTACTCGGCTTCACCCTGGTAGCCGCAGGCCCGGCTGCGGCCGTGTATCGCCAGCGCCTGGATGCCCGCCTGCTCGGCGATCCGGGCAATGCGCACGGCATTGCGATGCCGGCGGTCCCAGCCGGTGCGGATCTTCAGGGTCACCGGCACCGTTACTGCGGCCACCACCGCTTGCAGGATGCGCTCGACCAGGGCCTCATCCCGTAGCAGGGCGGAGCCAGCGGCCTGGCGGCAGACCTTCTTGGCCGGGCAACCCATGTTGATGTCGATGATGTCGGCGCCCCGATCCACGTTCAGCCTGGCCGCCTCGGCCAGCCTGCGGGGATCGGCACCGACGATCTGCACCGAGCGCGGCGTGGCCTCGCCCGCATGGTCCAGCCTTCGGCGGCTTTTTTCGGTGCGCCACAGGCGATGATCGGCCGTCACCATTTCGGATACCGCCATCGCGGCCCCCAGCTCGCGGCACAATTGCCGAAATGGCCGGTCGGTCACCCCGGCCATGGGGGCCAGCAGGGCACGGCCGGTCAATTCATGGGGACCGATACGCATCGAGCACGATCATGCCAGGAATTTGTCCGGATTCAGGAAAGAGCTGCCGCGGTGGTGGGAAAACACCTCTTTTTTCGTTAATTGACCCTACGGCTGTTCGCCTCAAAACCGGGAACATCTCGACGTATTCTCCTATCCGCTCGCTACGCTTGTCCAAACCCGACAGACCCCCGGGAAAAGGGAACTCATCATACCCATTTCGCCGGGCATGTGGAAGCCCTGGGTTCCTAGCGAAAATTGAATTCGAAATTCACCGCTTCCGGACCCGGGTCGACGATTTCCAGCCGCGCCGCCACGACTTCGCCGGGGGGCATGCCTTGATCGATGTCGCTTACGCCCTCGAGGTATTCCTCGGGCTCGAAGGCTCGCCAGGCCAGCAGCTTGCGATTGATGTCGTAGAAGCGCAGTTCCAGTTTGGGGAAGGGTTGGATGAAATCGGCCTGGTTCACCAGTTTGGCGGTGATCAGCAGGGCCCCCTGGCGTTCGGGGTGGGAGCGGACCTCACGCTCCAGCAGCACGATGGCATCGAGGTCGCGCCGCACCGGGATCTCGCAGGGCTTGACCAGGCGTACCGCTGCGCACACGGTGGCCAGGGCGGGGCGCAGGGCATCGTGTTGGGCCAGTTTCTCGCGATTGAAATACAGGTATTGTCCCGCCAGCACCAGCAGCAGCACGACGATGCCCAGACTCCAGAACACCGTGCCCAGCCGACTACGGCGGGATTCGCCGGTGCCCAGCTCCTCCTTGACGTATTCGTCGGGGCTCAGTTCCATGGAGCTGGTTGCGACTTCGTCGAGCGTGCTCTCGGCATTTTCCAGGGGCTCGAGTCCGGACAGAGTTTCCAACGGGGCGGTGGCCGGTGTCTCGGCTTCGGCGGTGGCCCTGGCTTCGACGGAGAGGGAGAAATCGTCCGCGGCCAGGTCCAAGGATTCCGTCGCCGGCTCGGCGCGCGGACTCGTCAAGTCCTCGGCGAGATCCAGTTCCAGATCCGGTTCACTGCCGGCGGTATCGGCGGCGGGCTCGGTCGCCGGCGGAGATTCCACTTCCAGCGGGATCTGGTCGGATAGTTTCTCGCGGGCATCGAACACCGTCTGGCAAGTGCCGCAACGTACCTTGCCGCCGGCGGCGTCGAGTTGTTCCGCAGTGATGCGGAATACGGTATGGCAATTGGGACACTCGGTATACATGAGGCGATGTTTTCCCCGCTCGCTGCTTGGCTTGTCGAAGTTACAGGCGCCGGCCCTCCAACAGAACCCAGTTTTCCTGGCTTACCGGCTCGGCCATGGCGAACCAGGGCGCGTAGGCACGGCTCACCGCCATGGCCTGTTCCGTCAATATGCCGGAAAGCACCACCCGGGCGCCGGGCCCGAGCCACTGGGCGAAGCTTGCCGCCAACTCTTGCAAAGGATTGGCCAGGATGTTCGCCATCAGTACATCGATGCCGGCCGGCGGCGTGAAATCCCGCGCCAGGCTCAGTTCGAGCCGCTGGGTCACGCCGTTGGCCCGGGCATTCTCCCGGCTGGCATCCAGTGCCTGTGGATCGATGTCCACGCCCCACACCCGTTCGGCGCCCAGCCTGGCGGCAGCAATGGCGAGAATGCCCGAGCCGCAGCCGTAATCGAGCAGTTTCTGGCCGGGTTGCAGGCAGGCGTCCAGCCATTCCAGGCAGAGCGCAGTGGTGGCATGGGTGCCGGTGCCAAAGGCCAGGCCCGGATCCAGTCGAATCCGCACGCCGTCACCGTTCAGGGCCTCGGGGTAGGCGCTGGGCACGATCCACAGGCGCCGGCCGAAGCGCATGGGCTGGAAATCGTCCAGCCAGGCGCGTTCCCAGTCCCGGTCCGCCACGGTTTCCATCTGCCAGTCTGGTGGCTCGTCCAGGCCCAGTTCGCGGCACAGGGACGCCAGCAGTTCGTCTACGTCCGGTGGCTCCTCGAACAGGGCCTGCACCTCGACTCCGGGCCACAGGGGTTGTTGCCCCGGGGCTGGCTCGAACAGGGGCTGCTCGCCGCTGTCGAGCAGGGTCACCGCCAGTGCGCCCCGGTCCTGTAGCCAGTCGGACAGGTCTTCGGCCAGTTGGGGCGAGTCGGCCCGCAGGCTGAGCTGGTGCCAGCTCATGGGACGAAACTTGCCGCCTGCCAGGTGGGGCGTGGCCGTGCTTTGCCGGGCACTACAGCTCCAGTTTCTTTTCCAGGTAGTGAATATTGGTGCCGCCGGCCTGGAAACCGGTGTCGCGCATGATGTCCTCGTGCAGGGCGATGTTGGTCTTGATGCCCTCGATGACGATTTCGCTCAGCGCGGTGCGCATGCGTGCCAGGGCAGAGTCCCGGTTCTCACCCCAGGCAATGAGCTTGCCGATCATGGAATCATAATAGGGTGGTACCACATAGCCGTTGTAGATGTGGGATTCCACCCGGATGCCGGGGCCACCCGGGGCGTGGAATTGTTCTATCTTGCCCGGCGAAGGCATGAAGGTCTTGGCGTCCTCGGCATTGATGCGGCATTCCACCGCATGGCCGCGGATCACGATGTCGTCCTGGGTGTAGCTCAGTGCCTCGCCGGCGGCGATGCGGATCTGTTCCTTGACCAGATCCACGCCGGTGACCATTTCGGTGACCGGGTGTTCCACCTGCAGGCGGGTGTTCATTTCGATGAAATAGAACTCGCCATTTTCGTAGAGGAATTCGAAGGTGCCGGCACCGAGGTAGTCGATCTTGCGGCAAGCTTCGGCACAGCGCTCGCCCATGGTGGCGCGCAGCTCGGCGCTGATACCCGGTGCCGGGGCCTCTTCCACCACTTTCTGGTGGCGCCGCTGCATGGAGCAATCGCGTTCGCCCAGGTGGATGGCATTGCCGTGGCTGTCGGCCAGGACCTGGAATTCCACGTGGCGTGGGTTTTCGAGGAATTTCTCCATGTACACGCTGTCGTTGCCGAAGGCAGTGAGGGCCTCCGAACGGGTCAGCGAGATGGCGTTGAGCAGGGCCGCCTCGCTGCGTACCACCCGCATGCCGCGGCCCCCACCACCACCGGCGGCCTTGATGATCACCGGGTAGCCGATGTCGCGGGCGATGCGAATGTTTTCGTCGGGGTCGTCGCCGAGAGGGCCGCCGGAGCCCGGCACGCAAGGCACGCCGGATTCCTTCATGGCCCGGATGGCGGAAACCTTGTCGCCCATCAGGCGAATGGTGTCGGAGCGGGGGCCGATGAAGGTGAAGCCACTGCTCTCGCAGCGTTCGGCGAAATCGGCGTTTTCGGACAGGAAGCCATAGCCGGGGTGGATGGCCTCGGCATCGGTGACCTCGGCCGCGCTGATCAGGGCGGGGATGTTCAGGTAACTGTCGGCGGAAGGCGACGGGCCGATGCAGACGCTCTCATCGGCCAGGCGCACGTGCTTGAGGTCGCGGTCGGCGGCCGAATGTACTGCCACGGTTTTGATGCCCATTTCGCGGCAGGCACGCAGGATGCGCAGGGCGATTTCCCCGCGGTTGGCAATGACAATCTTGCTAAACATAATCTATAGAGGCTGTTGTTTGGTCGAACACGGGCCTTGCCGGCCGTTTGCTCATGGGGTTCATTCGATGACGAACAGCGGTTCGCCGTATTCCACCGGTTGGCCGTTCTCCACCAGGATGTCGACGATCACACCGGCGCGGTCGGCTTCGATCTGGTTGAGGATCTTCATCGCCTCGATAATACACAGGGTGTCGCCCACGTTGACCCGCTGACCCACTTCCACGAAGGGCTTGGCGCCCGGTGAAGGTGCCCGGTAAAAGGTGCCCACCATGGGTGAGTCGATGGTGTGACCCTTGATGGCGGGAGGTTCATCCGGCTTGTCCTCGCTGCTGTCGCTGTCGGTGGCGGGTGCCGCCGGCGCTGCGGGAGCGGGTGGCGCCGCGGGCATGACGGCCGGCGGCGTGGGCGCGTGCTGGGAATAGCGGCTGATGCGCACCGATTCCTCGCCCTCGTGGATCTCGATTTCGGCCACGCCCGACTCATCCAGCAATTCAATGAGTTTCTTGATTTTACGAATGTCCATTAGCGCACAGTATCCTCGTTAGTCTGCAAATACGCTTTTGCTGCCAGCAGGGCGGCCTCGTAGCCCACCGGGCCCAGGCCGCTGATCACGCCGACGGCAAGATCGGAAAAATAGGAATGATGACGAAACGGCTCTCGTGCATGTACATTGGACAGGTGCACCTCGATGAAGGGAATCTCCACCGCCGCCAGGGCATCGCGTAGGGCCACGCTGGTGTGGGTGAAAGCCGCCGGGTTGAAGATGATGAAGGCGATGCGCTCTTCGCGCGCCCGATGAATGCGCTCCATCAGCTCGTGTTCGGCATTGCTCTGGAAGGCCTCCAGATCAAAGCCGTCCGCCTTTGCCTGGGCCGCCAGGTGCGCGGTGATCTGGGTCAGGCTGCGCCGGCCATAGTGGCCGGGTTCACGGATGCCCAGCAGGTTCAGATTTGGCCCGTTCAACAGGAGAATGGTCGCCATTTTGCTGGATTTCGCCGTTACCGGCCAAGCCCTCCACCCCGGATGTCAGTCATAGCGCCAATTCTGCCCGAGGGTTTGGGGGGTGTCCAGTCTTTTTGTGAATTTTAGCCGCAGATCGCGGCCAAATCCCCCTCGTTTTACAACAGCGGCTTGATTACCCTCTCGGCTTCCGCGCCGTCCAGCTCGCCGCGGTAGACCGCCACGATGGTGCCCTCACGGTCAATGATGGCGGTATAGGGCAGGGCGCCGAAGCTGTTGCCGTAGGCGATGGCCGCTTGCATGGCCTTGTCTCCACCCACCAGGATGGGGTACTCCACTCCCAGGGTGTCGACGTAGTCCTGTACCTTGTCCAGTTCGTCCAGAGCTATGCCGACGAATTGCAAGCCCTGCTTGCCGTAGCGTTCCTGCAAGTCCATGAAGGCCGGCATTTCCCTGCGGCAGGGAGGGCACCAGGTGGCCCAGAAATTCACCACCAGGACACGGCCATTCCATTCGTTGACATCGCGCAGCCGACCTTCGAGATCCGGCAGCACGAAACCCGGGCGGTAGGTGTGTTCCATGGCGCGCGCCTGTTCTGCCGCCGGGGTGGAGTCGCGGTACCATTTCATGACCGTGCTGCCGGCCCAGAAGGCCAGTATCAGGCCGATTACGCCCAGGCCGTTGATGATCCATTTGTTTTGTAACATCTTTGATAGATATCCTCGTCAGCGAAAGGCACGTTCCACATGGGCCTGGAAGGCGTCTGCCTCCAGAAAGCCCACCAGGCGGTATTCACGCTGTTCCTGGCCCTGGCGGTCGAAGAACAGCATGGAGGGCGGGCCGATCAGGCCAAAGGCCTTGAGCAGGGCCTTGTCCTGCGCGTCGTTGGCGGTCACGTCCGCCTTCAGCAGTATGCCCTTGGTCAGGGCCGCCTGGACCTTGGGGTCGGAAAACGTGTAGCGTTCCATTTCCTTGCAGGAGACGCACCAGTCGGCGTAGAAGTCCAGCATCACCGGCTTGTTCTGGGCTGCGGCCAGCTCCAGTTCCCGTTGCAAGCCGTCCAGCCCCTTCACCGACTTGAATGCCGGACCCTGGCGTGTGGCCACCGCCGCGGTTTTGCCACCGGCGAGGCTGAAATTGCGCAGGGGCTTGAGGGGGTCGTCGCCGCCGCTGGCCGCGCCCAGCAACAGGATGACCCCATAGACCAGCATCACCAACCCGGCACCCTTCCACAGGCGGAACCAGCCACTGGCGCCCGGTTGTAGCTGATCCAGTGCGCCCATATAGATGGCGGAGACGATCAACAGTGTGGCCCAAAGGGCCAGGGTGAGTCCGGCCGGCAGGATGCGTTCCAGCATCCAGATGGCCACCGCCAGCAGCAATACGCCGAACACCGCCTTGATGGGTTCCATCCACACGCCGGCCTTGGGAAGCAGCTTGCCAGCCGAGGTACCCACCACCAGCAGCGGTGTGCCCATGCCCAGGCTCATGGTGAACAGGGCCACGCCGCCGAGCATGGCGTCACCGGTCTGGCTGATGTAGATCAGGGCGCCGGCCAGGGGTGCGGCCACGCAGGGGCCCACGATCAGGGCCGAGAGAAAGCCCATGATGCCGGCGCCGGCCAGGGTGCCACCCTTCTGGCTGTTGCTGATTTCCGCCAGTTTGCTCTGCCAGGAGGCGGGCAGTTGCAGATCGTAGAAACCGAACATGGACAAGGCCAGCAGCACGAATACCAGGGCGAAGAAACTCAATACCCAGGGGTCCTGGAAGGCGGCTTGCAGGTTTTGCCCGAACAGCCCGGCGATGACCCCGGCCACCGTGTAGGTGAGCGCCATGGCCAGCACGTAGACCAGGGAGATGAAAAAGGCATTGCGGGTGCTGACCTTTTTGCCCTGACCGACGATGATGCCGGAGAGAATGGGGATCATGGGGAATACGCAGGGCGTGAAGGCCAGCAGTAGGCCAAAGCCGTAGAAAGTGATCAGGGTCAGCCAGAGGCTGCTGTTGGCCAGACTGGCGGCGATGCTGTCCTGTTCCGACAGCGGCGGCGAGGCCGCGGGGGTGGCGGCGGGGCTCGCCATGGCCGGTGCGCCGATGATGCCGGCGGGCAGCGACAGGCTCACCTGGCGTTGTTCGGGAGGGTAGCAGAAGCCGGCGTCGGCGCAGCCCTGGTAGCGCACCTCCAGGATTAGCTCGCGGGGGGCGGTGTCGTCGCGGATCACGGGCAGGCGAATGTCGGCCTTGTGGTAGTACACCACCATCTGGCCGAAATATTCGTCGAATTTCTCCTTGCCGCCGGGCGGGAAGCGGACCTCGCCCAGGCGCAGGCCCGTGGCGTCGCGCAGGGCGAACTCGAACTTGTTCTGGTACAGGTAATAGCCATCGGCGATGTCCCAGCTCGCCAGCAGGGTGTTGCCGTCGAGCACCTCGGCGCTGAAGGCGAAGGCCTTGTCCACCGGCAGGAACTCATCGTCGCCGCCCAGACCCAGCTTGCGGCCCAGCTTGGCAAGGAAGCCTTCTTCCTTTTGTGCGCCCGGAACGGGGGGCGCCGCCGGGACGGGTGTGGCCGCCTCGTCGGCCGGCGGCATCACGAAGCTCACCTCGACCGTCTGCGGTGGATAGCAGATGCCGATGTCGGCGCAGCCCTGGGAGACGGTGGTGAGGGTCAGGGTTTCCGGGGCGTCGGCATCCCGTTGTACCGGAATGTCGATCACCACCTCCTTGCGGTAGCTTTCCACCTCGCCGAAGAATTCGTCGCGCTTGAGCTTGCCCTTGGGGTAGAGGGGCTCACCCAGGCGATAACCGGGGGTGTCGGTGCTGAACTGGAACTTGTCGCGGTAGAGATAATAGCCCTCGGCGATGCGCCATTGGGCGCGCACGGTCTGGGCATCGCGGGCATAGGCCTTGAGCTGGAAGGCCTGTTCCGGCGGCAGGGGTTCGTCGTCCTGCTGGAAGGCGCCCCAGGTGGCGGGGGGCAAGGCGAGATTGAGCAGTAACAGGAGGAGCCAGGTTCTTGTTTTCATTTGATGCCTACAGCTTCGGAAATCCAGCGGAGATAATCCGGCAAACCATTCGACATTGAGACTGCCACGATTTCCGGAAGTTCATAGGGGTGGTGTTTCCGCAACTGCCGTTCCAGTGATGGATAGCGCTCGCCATGGGTCTTGACCAACAGCAGCCATTCACTGGCGGTTTCCGTGCGGCCCCGCCAGCGATAGACCGAGGTCAGTCCGGGCAGGATGTTGACGCAGGCGGCCAGGCGATCTTCCACCAACACAGCGGCCAGGTGTCTGGCCGTGGCTTCGTCGGGGCAGGTGCACAGTACCAGTAAATAGTCTTCGGGCCGCTGCATTTCCATTCGTTGTTCCAAAATGCGAGATTTTACCCATCGCCGCTTAGCGTCACCAGCTTTTTCCATTATGATGGACACTGGATCGCCACTTCATGGATACCGGCATGTTCAAAATCCTGTTCATCCTGTTTCTGGCCATTCCCGTGCTGGAAATCTATCTGTTAATAAAGGTGGGGGGGCTCATCGGTGCCATGCCTACGGTGCTGGCGGTCATTGGCACCGCTGTGCTGGGCGCCTACCTGTTGCGCCTGCAAGGTATTTCCACCCTGCGCCGCGTGCAGGAAACCCTGCAGCGAGGCGAATTGCCGGCGGTGGAGATGTTCGAGGGGGTGATCCTGTTGGTGGCCGGCGCCTTGTTGTTGACACCGGGCTTTTTTACCGACACCCTGGGTTTCCTGGCCCTGGTGCCGGCGCTGCGGCGGCGTTTCGTGGTGTGGCTGCTGGAGCACGGCAATATCATTGTACAGGTGCCTGGCGCGTCACCCAATGAACCCCCGCGCGGGCCGCGCACCATCGAGGGCGAGTATCGGCGCGAGAACGACGACCGATAAATTTTTGCCCGTCTTCCCTTGACTCACGGAAATTCGTCCCTATTATTAGCACTCATCAAAGCGGAGTGCTAAACGCGCTTGTGCGTGCTCCGCCCGGGCCCGTGGCCCGCAAACATCATTAGCGCAATCACATAACCAAACTGAGGAGATTAACAGGCATGAACATTCGTCCTTTACACGATCGAGTGGTGGTTCGTCGCATGGAGGAGGAACGCACCTCGCCCGGTGGCATCGTGATCCCCGATTCTGCCGCCGAGAAACCTTCCCGCGGCGAGATCGTCGCTGCCGGTAATGGCAAGATCCTGGAAAATGGCGAGGTTCGCCCCATGGACGTCAAGGTCGGTGACAAGGTGCTGTTCGGCAAGTATGCCGGTACCGAGATCAAGGTCGACGGCGAAGAGCTGCTGGTCATGCGCGAAGACGACATCGTCGCCGTCATCGAAGGCTAACCGTTCATCAGTATTCAAACTACGAGGAAGAGAAACATGGCTGCAAAAGAAGTACGTTTCAGTGACGACGCCCGTCATCGCATGATCAAGGGCGTGAACATTCTGGCAAACGCGGTTAAGGTCACCTTGGGGCCCAAGGGTCGCAACGTGGTGCTGGACAAGAGTTTTGGCGCCCCCACCATCACCAAGGACGGTGTTTCCGTGGCCAAGGAAATCGAACTGGAAGACAAGTTCGAGAATATGGGCGCGCAAATGGTCAAGGAGGTTTCTTCCCAGACCTCCGATGTGGCCGGTGACGGCACCACCACCGCCACCGTGCTGGCCCAGTCCATCGTCAACGAAGGCATGAAGGCGGTGGCCGCCGGCATGAACCCCATGGACCTCAAGCGCGGCATCGACAAGGCCGTGAGCGCGGCGGTCGAGGAATTGAAGAAGATGTCCACCCCCTGCTCCGACGACAAGGCCATTGCCCAGGTGGGTACCATCTCCGCCAACTCCGACGAGAGCATCGGTAACATCATCGCCGAGGCCATGCGCAAGGTGGGCAAGGAAGGCGTGATCACGGTGGAAGAAGGTTCCGGCCTGGAAAACGAGCTGGACGTGGTCGAGGGTATGCAGTTTGATCGTGGCTACCTGTCACCTTATTTCGTCAACAACCAGCAGAGCATGGCCGCCGAGCTGGAAGATCCCTTCATCCTGCTGCATGACAAGAAGATTTCCAATATCCGTGATCTGCTGCCCACCCTGGAGAGCGTGGCCAAGGCCGGCAAGCCTTTGCTGATCATTGCCGAGGATGTGGATGGCGAAGCCTTGGCCACCCTGGTGGTCAACAGCATCCGTGGCATCATCAAGGTCTGCGCGGTCAAGGCGCCGGGCTTCGGTGACCGTCGCAAGGCCATGCTGCAGGACATCGCCATTCTCACCGGCGGCCAGGTCATTTCCGAGGAAGTGGGCCTGAGCCTGGAGAAGGTCACCCTGGACGATCTGGGTCAGGCCAAGAAGGTGGTGGTCAACAAGGAAAACACCACCATCATCGATGGTGCCGGCTCAGCCAAGGAGATCGAGGCCCGGGTACAGCAGATCCGTGCCCAGATCGAGGAAACCACGTCCGATTATGACCGCGAGAAGTTGCAGGAGCGCGTGGCCAAGCTGGCCGGTGGCGTTGCCGTGATCAAGGTTGGCGCTGCTACGGAAGTGGAAATGAAGGAGAAGAAGGCCCGCGTGGAAGACGCCCTGCATGCCACCCGTGCGGCAGTGGAAGAAGGCGTGGTTGCCGGTGGTGGTGTGGCCCTGGTGCGCGCCGAATCCAAGCTGGGTGATCTCAAGGGGGCCAATGCCGACCAGGACGCCGGTATCGCCATCGCCCGTCGGGCCATGGAAGAGCCGCTGCGCCAGATCGTTTCCAACGCCGGTGGCGAGCCTTCCGTGGTGCTGAACAAGGTGGCCGAGAGCGACGGTAACTACGGCTTCAATGCCGCTACCGAGACCTATGGCGACATGGTGGAAATGGGTATTCTCGATCCCACCAAGGTCACCCGTACCGCGCTGCAGAACGCAGCCTCCGTGGCGGGCCTGATCATCACCACCGAGGCCATGGTTGCCGAGATCCCGAAGGAAGAAGCGCCAGCTCCGGCCGGCGGCGGTGGCGACATGGGCATGGGCGGCATGGGTATGATGTAAGCCCGGCCCAACGGCCAAGAAAAAACCCCGCGGTTTGCGCCGCGGGGTTTTTTTTGCCCCGGTTCCGGCGGAGCTTCAGTTTGCCGGTGCGTTGGGGTCTTCCGGCAGCGTGGTCTCGCGCCCCAGCAGGCGGTCGATGGCGGCGGTGCCGAACAACAGGAAGCCGCGCAGGGCCTCCGGCGGGTGGCCGGCCACGCAGACGATGGGTTTGCCGCCGGCCACACCCATGATCAGCGGGCGGCCCGAGCGCATGGGCACGCCATCGACGATCAAGTCACCCAGTTCGCGCACCAAGTCGGAGATGAAATCCCGCCCGGCCACGGCGGTGCCGCCGGCGATCACCAGCATGTCGGCCTGTTCCAGTGCCTGACGGGCGGTGGCCACGAAGGTGTCGAAATCGTCACCCTGGATGCCTCCCTGGTGAGGAATGCCTCCGGCCTGGGTCACCGCGGCGGCCAGCATCACGGAGTCGCAATCGAAAATGGCTCCCGGGCGTGGCGGCTCGGTGTAGGGTATGACTTCGTCGCCAGAGGCAAAAATGGTCACCCGGGGCTTGGCGCTGACGCTCACCTCGGCGATACCCAGGCTGGCCAGGGTACCGATGGCGGCGGGATCGAGAGTCTGCCCGGCCCGCATCACCACGCTGCCCTGTTTTACGTCGCAGCCCTGTTCCTCGATGAAGAAGCCGGGAGGAAACGGACGAGTGATGCGGAAATGCTCGCCTTCGCGCTCGGCTTCCCACATGCGCACGATGGCGTAGGGGCCGGCGGGCACGATGCTACCGGTGGCCACCTCGATGGCACAGCCTGGTGCAGGTGTGGGACATTCACTGTCGCCGGGGGCGACCGATCCGGTGATTTCGAAACTCAGCGGTTGTTCCTCGCTGGCACCGGCGGTGGCCTTGCTGGCCACCAGGTAGCCTTCCACGATGGCGCGGGGATAGGGCGGCGAATCCATTTGCGCGACCACGTCCTGGTGCAGGGTACGGCCCAGCGCCTGTTCCAGGGAACAGGTTTCCGCGGCCATCCGGCGCCAGGGAATGGCGTCGGCAAAACGTTGCTGGGCTTCACGCAAGGGTGAGGTTTCGGTCATGGGGCACCTCTTTGTGGTCTGTGGAAGGGGCATTGTAGCGGAAGCGGCGACAAAAAAAACAGCGCCACGAGGGCGCTGCGAGGGAGGGGGATTGGAGAAACGAGCGACTCAGGCGGTCACGTCGATGTTACGGCCGAGGTTGCCCTCGGTCGCCGTTTTGTTCGGCGCGGCTTCCGTGGCGCCATTGACCAGGGCCATGGCATTGCTGGCTTCGATGTCCATGGCCTTGCGGGTCACCTGAATGCCCACCGCATCACCGACTTTCTGCTGGGTCAGCATGCTGCTGACACCGGAGGATATCCCTGCGTCCATGAGCGTTACCTCTTGTCGTTGCTCAATCAGGTTATCGGCCGCTGGAGCCGGAATATGAGGTCTCTATCTGTGACCCGGTCGCCGTTTATTGGGCTTGATCCGCCGCCGGGCTTCCAGATGGCGCGGACACTTACCCCCTTGTGTGCATCGCGGCGAGACGGTCTTTCCCTGTGTCCCGAGATGCCACAGCGGCTGCGGCTCTCGGGACACAGGTGGACTATCCGGCTCAGAAGGTCACGCCCACGGCCACCAGGGAGCCTTCCTCGTCTTCCTCGTAGTTGACCATGACGCTGCCACGGGCCTTCTGCACGGCGGCGAGGATTTCATCGTTGGCGATGAAGGTGATGGGGCTGGCGCTCTCCATGTCGCGGATGGTGAAGGTGCTGTTTTCGGGGTCCACGTGGGTGATGTTGCCGATGTGCTTGCCGGAAGCCTCGCCACCGCAGGCCAGGGCCTGGCCGGAGATCAGGGCGAGAGACAGCAGGGCGATGGTGATCAGTTGTTTCATGGCGAAGTTCCTCCTCTGACGATGATCAACAAGCATGGACCACACCCGCTTGGGTGTCGTGTCTATTAGAGAGCTCTGATATTACAGGGTTCCGCGGAGAATCTCGACCGATTTGTTGCGTTATTCGGCGGGGGGTTTGCGGATGCGAATGCGCCACAATTGCTCGCCGATCTCGATGCCGAGAAAGGCGATGCCTTTTTCCTTGCACCAGGCCTGCACGTCGTCGCCACAGGGTGGATAGGTGATGAGCAATTCCGCCTCGGTGTCCGGTTCGAGACGGTCCACGGCGCGGTTGATGGCCAGCAGGTAACCCGGGCAGGTTTGGCCGCGCACGTCGATGATGGCCACGTCATCGCGCCACGACACCTCCCGTGCCGTGGGGGGGCGGGCACGTCGCGACGTCTTGGAGCGGAAGGGCCACATCTGTCTCAGGTTACGCCACGCGCCTTGGCAAAGGCCGCCGCCAGGCTGCCCTCGGGGCGTTGTTGCCGCCGGCGGGCTGGTTTGCGGGGGCGCGTGGCGCCGGGTTGTTGTGTCTGTTGGCGAGGGTCGTCGTCCAGGCGCATGCTCAGGGAGATGCGTTTGCGCTCGCTGTCCACCGCCATCACCTTGACCTTCACCACTTCGCCGGCCTTGACCACGTTGTGGGGATCCTTGACGAAGCGGTCGGCCAGGGCCGAGATGTGCACCAAGCCATCCTGGTGCACGCCGATGTCCACGAAAGCACCGAAATTGGTGACATTGGTGACCACGCCCTCGAGGAGCATGCCGGGCGTCAGGTCGGCCAGGGTTTCCACGCCTTCCTTGAATCTGGCGCTCTGGAAGCGGGGCCGGGGGTCGCGCCCGGGTTTTTCCAGCTCGCGCAGAATGTCGCGCACGGTGGGTTCGCCGAAGTGTTCATCGGTGAAGTCGGCGGGGCGCAGCTTGCGCAGGGTGGTGCTGTCACCCATGAGCTGGGCTATGGACTTGCCGGTGCGCCGCATGATGCGCCGCACCACGCCGTAGGCCTCGGGGTGCACCGCCGAGGCATCCAGGGGGTTGTCACCGCCGTTGATGCGCAGGAAGCCGGCGGCCTGCTCGAAGGCCCTGGGCCCCAGCCGCGCCACTTGCTTGAGCTGGCGGCGATCGGTAAAGGCGCCATGCCGGTCACGGTGGGCGACAATATTGTGCGCCAGGGTCTGGTTGAGGCCGGAGATGTGGCTGAGCAGGGCCGCCGAGGCGGTATTGACGTCCACGCCCACGGCATTGACACAGTCTTCCACCACCGCGGCCAGGCTGTGGCCGAGCTGGCGCTGATCCACATCGTGTTGATATTGGCCCACGCCGATGGCCTTGGGTTCGATCTTGACCAGTTCCGCCAGGGGATCCTGCAGGCGCCGGGCGATGGATACCGCGCCGCGCAGGGAAACGTCGAGGGAGGGGAATTCCTCTGCCGCCAGGGCCGAGGCGGAATAGACCGAAGCCCCGGCCTCGGACACCATCACCGGCGTCAAACGCAGCTCGGGGTGACGCTGGATCAATTCAGCGACCAGGCGCTCGGTTTCCCGTGAGGCGGTGCCATTGCCGATGCTGACCAGCTCCACCCGGTGTTTGCGGGCCAGCGCGGCCAGGGTCTGCAGGGCCTGCTTCCATTGCCGTTGCGGCGCATGGGGATAGAGTGTGGTGGTGTCCAGCAGCTTGCCGGTGGCGTCCACCACGGCTGCCTTGACCCCGGTGCGGTAGCCGGGATCCAGCCCCAGGGTGGGCCGGGGGCCGGCCGGAGCGGCCATCAGCAGGTCCTTGAGATTGCGGGCGAAGACCCGGATGGCCTCGGTCTCGGCATTTTCCCGCAGGCGCAGCATGAGTTCGCTCTCCAGGCGGGTGGCGAGCTTGACCCGCCAGGCCCAGCGTGCGCTGTCGGCCAGCCAGGCATCGGCGGGGCGGCCGCCTTCCCGGCGCAGGCCGAAACGGGCGCGCAGGCGGTCTTCACAGGCCAGCGAGGCATTGAGAGGCAGGCGCTCGTCGTTCTCGTGCAGTATCAGGCGTAGTTGCAGTACGCCCTCGGCACGGCCGCGCAACAGGGCCAGAACACGGTGCGAGGGAATACGGGCGATGGCTTCGGCGGCGTCGAAGTAATCGGAGTACTTGATGCCTGCCTGGCGTTTGTCTTCCACTGCGCTGGAGGCGAGCAGGGCGTGGCGCCAGAGATATTCACGCAGCTCGGCGCTGAGCACGGCATCTTCGGCGAAGTGTTCCATCAGGATCTGGCGGGCGCCGTCGAGGGCGGCCCGGGGGCTGTCTATGCCCTTGCTCGCGTCGAGGTAGTCCGCGGCCAGGGTTTCCGGGTTTTGATGGGGGTCTTCCAGCAGGCCAAGGGCCAGGGGTTCCAGGCCGGCTTCGCGAGCCATCTGAGCCTTGCTGCGACGGCGGGGCCTGTAGGGCAGGTAGAGGTCTTCCAAGAGGGTCTTGCTGTGGGCCTCGCGGATGGCCGCTTCCAGGGCCGGATCGAGCTTGCCCTGCTGGCGAATGCTCTCGAGTATGACCTGGCGGCGTTCCTCCAGCTCGCGTAGATAGCCCAGACGCTCTTCCAGGGTGCGTAACCGGGTATCGTCCAGGCCGCCGGTGGCTTCCTTGCGGTAGCGGGCGATGAAGGGCACGCTGGCGCCGCCGTCGAGCAACTGGATGGCGGCGCTGACTTGTTCGGGCTGGCTGGCCAGTTCCTGGGCAAGCCGTTGTACGATGTTGGACATGGAAAAGGCTTCGGTGGTCGGAATGACACAGGGTAACCTGGAATGTGTCGCCCGGGCAAAGGGCAGGCGGCCCGGTTGTGGCCGGGCCGCTGGAATCAGCCTACCTGCTGATAATAAATGTTCTGCGGATGATTGACCTGGGCAAAGAAATACCAGCGCTCGGCGATCAGGCCGAGATACTGGGCCAGGAAGGCCAGGCTGACCAGAAAGGCGGAGTCCAGGGCGGTGCCGGCCAGCAACAGGGCCAGGGTCACCGGAAACACCATGACCAGGAAAAAGCCCTTGATGCGCCGCACGGCGAGAGCCTTCATGCCATGGAAGAACTCCCGGGTATTGTAGGAGCCGCCCATCAGACCCATGGAGGTCTGGCGTACCTCGGGATGATGGATGCCGGTGGCGGTCTGGGTGGTGGTCTTGGGCCTGGCGCGCAACTCGGCATTGCGCTTGAGGGTCCAGCCACGGCTGACCAGTGCCCCCAGGGTGAGCCAGGCGCCGATTTCACCAAACAGCTCGAGCAGTTCGGGCTGTCCGGCCCAGCCGGCGTAGGCGGCGGCGAAGATGAAGCCCGAGGCACTGCCGAAGAGGATGAAGTTGACTACCGTCAGCGGAGTGGCCCACTCGCGCAGGAAACGCAGGCAGGCGTAGATCATGCCGGTGCAGACGAACAGGGTGAAGCAGACGATGATGCCCACCAGGCCCAGGGTGAGGGATTGTTCGGCGTCCATGCCGTTGAAATGACCCAGCATGTAGGCGAAGACGATGAGCATGAACAGCGGCAGCACGATGACCTCTCGCGACAGCCAGGAGGTGCGCCACTGGGTGACCGCACGCCAGGCCCGTTCGGGATGCCCCAGGTGGAACACCGAGGCGATCAGGCCCAGGGCCAGAAAGCTCAGCACCAGAAAGCCGCCCCAGGCATAGAAGCCGTGGCCGAGGTTGATGTCGTCGCGAGCCAGGTCGAAGACCTGGCCGATGTTGAGGGCGATGAACAGGCCCTGGCCCACGCCGATCAAGGTGGTGAGAAAAATGACTGAGAATGCCGGATGCATGGTGTCTCCCGATCCTGTTGGTTATGCGCTGTCGTCGCTGCCACGGCGAATGTGCCGGGGCAGGTAGTGGTTGGCCGGCTGGGTGCCCAGTTCGGGCATCAGGGCATAGCCCTGTTGCTCGCGAATCATTTGTGAGGCCTGGGAATCCGGGTCGTGGATGTCGCCGAAGATGCGCGCATTGGCCGGGCAGGCCATGACACAGGCCGGTTTGCGTTCCTGCTCGGGCAGGGTCTGGTCGTAGATGCGGTCCACGCAGAGGGTGCACTTCTTCATCACCTGGCTGTGCTCGTCGAACTCGCGGGCACCATAGGGGCAGGCCCAGGAGCAGTACTTGCAGCCGATGCACTTGTCGTAATCCACCAGGACGATGCCATCGGCCTCGCGCTTGTGGCTGGCGCCGGTGGGGCACACCGGCACGCAGGGCGGATCCTCGCAATGCAGGCAGGACTTGGGAAAGTGCACGGTTTCGGTGTGAGGGAAGGATCCCACCTCATAGGTCTGCACGCGGTTGAAGAACACCCCGCTGGGATCGGCCCCGTAGGGGTTGTCGTCCGGCATGGGGCCGGCCTGGCCGGAGGTGTTCCATTCCTTGCAACTGGTGACGCAGGCGTGGCAGCCCACGCACACGTTGAGATCGATGACGAGAGCGAGTTGGGTCATGTTCAGTCCTTTTCGCCGGTGATAGCGGAAACGATGCGTTTGCCGATGCCCTGCAGTGGCTGGGTCAGGGGGGCCAACTTGTCGGCAAACTGCTCGTGCCAGGGAGTGGGTGCCGGGTTGGCGGCGCCACCACGGGCCGCGTGATAGGCCAGGGTGTCCGGACGCGATGGTTCACCGGGCACGGTGGGCTGGGCCGGGAACTGGGGCCAGGAGAAGTCCTCGTCTTCTTCGGCCTTGTATACCCGCACCTGCACGTCGTACCAGCCGGCCTGGCCGGTGATGGGATCGGAATTGGAGAGATGCTCGCCTTCCGGTCCCGGGGGCAGTTCTTCCGCGATCAGGTGATTGAGCAGGAAGCCCTTGCGTGCCTCGTTGGCCTCGGGGTCCAGGTTCCAGGCGCCGGCGGCCTTGCCGATGGCATTCCAGGTCCAGACCGTGCCGGGCTCCACCGCCTCGCTGAAGCGGGCCATGCAGCGGACCTTGCCGTGCATGGATTCCACCCATACCCAGTCACCGTCCTCGAAGCCCCCTTGCTGGCCCAGCCTGGGGCTCATGTAGAGATAGTTGTAGGTGTGGATCTGGCGCAGCCAGGCATTCTGCGAGTCCCAGGAATGATACATGGCCATGGGTCGCTGGGTGACCGCATTGAGCGGATAGGTGTCGCAGTCCGAACGCTGGGTCTCCAACGGGCGGTAATAGAAGGGCAACGGATCACAATAGGTCTTGACCCGCTCGCGCAAGTGTTCCGGTGGCTGTTTGCCCGGGCGGCGGCCCTCGGCGGCCATGCGGAATTCCTGCAGGATTTCGGAGTAGACCTGGATCACGATGGGGGCATTCTTGCCTATGAGCCCATTCTCGTGTGCCCAGTCCAGGTAGGCCTGGTTCCAGTTGCGCATGTATTGCTGTTCCCTGGGCAGATGATAATGGAACACGCAATTGTTCTTTTCATACATTTCCCATTGCCGCGGGTTGGGCTCGCCCCTCATGGCCTTGCTGCCGTCCTTGCCTCGCCAGCCGGCGAGGAAACCGATGCCCGATCCCGGCGCGGTCTCGAAACGGGTGATGAAATCGGGATAGTCCTTGAACTTGCGCGAGCCGTCCTCGTTGGTGAAGGCGGGAAACTTGAGCCGGCTGGCCAGTTCCACCAGCACCTCCTGGAAGGGCTTGCACTGGCCGGTGGGCGGCACCACCGGAATACGCACCGAATCCACCGGGCCGTCGTACTCGGAAATGGGACGGTCCAGCATGGATATGCAATCGTGCCGCTCCAGATAGGTGGTGTCGGGCAGCACCAGGTCGGCATAGGCCACCATTTCCGACTGGAAGGCATCGCAGACTACCAGGAAGGGAATCTTGTATTCGCCGTCGGCGCGCTTGTCGTTGAGCATCTTGCGGATCTCGCTGGTGTTCATGGTGGAGTTCCAGGCCATGTTGGCCATGAAGATCAGCAAGGTGTCGATGGGATAGGGGTCGCCCCGCCAGGCATTGGTGATGGCATTGTGCATCAGGCCGTGCAGCGACAGGGGGTGTTCCCAGGAAAACGCCTTGTCCAGCCGCACCGGCTGGCCGTTGGCATCCACGAACAAGTCGTCGGGACTGGCCGGCGAGCCCAGGGGGGCGCCGTTGAGCGGCTTGCCCGGTTGCACGTCGTCGGGACTGCTGGGGATGGCCGGGCCCGGGGGGATGGGGCGAGGATAGGGAGCCTTGTGGCGGAAACCGCCGGGGCGGTCGATAGTGCCCAGCAGGCTCAGCAGCAGGGAGAAGGCCCGAATGGTCTGAAAACCATTGGAGTGGGCCGCCAGGCCGCGCATGGCATGGAAGGCCACCGGGCGGATGCTGATGCTGGCGTGTTGCCTGCCCCAGCAATCGGTCCAGGCAATGGGTAATTCGCCGCCCTTGGTGAGCGCCGTTTCACCCAACTCGCGAGCCAGACGCACGATGTCGGCAGCGGGAATACCGGTGATCTGTTCGGCATATTCCGGCGTGTATTCGGCGAGTTGTTCCTTGAGCAGGCGAAAGGCGGTCTTCACTGGCGTGCCATCGGCCAGGGTGAAGGCGCCATCGAGCACGATACCGTCTTCACGCGCGTCGAAACTCACCGCTTGCTGGCGCTTGCCGCTCCACACCAGGGGGCTGCCCTGGGTATTCCTGGCGATGCGGCCAAAATCCGGATGCTGGGGATCCTGGATCACCAACTGGGCGCTGTTGCTGTAGTCGACGAGAAAGGGTTCGTCCACCAGGCCCTCTTCGATCAATATCCGCATCATGGCCATGATGAAAGCGCCATCGGTGCCGGGCTTGATGGGCACCCATTCGTCGGCGATGGCCGAATAACCGGTGCGCACCGGGTTGACCGAGATAAAACGCCCGCCCTGGCGTTTGAACTTGGACAGGGCGATCTTCAGCGGGTTGGAATGATGATCCTCGGCGGTGCCGAACATCATCAGCACCTTGGCGTGTTCCAGGTCGGGGCCACCGAATTCCCAGAACGAGCCGCCGATGGAATAAATCATCCCTGCAGCCATGTTCACCGAGCAGAAACCGCCGTGGGCGGCATAATTGGGGGTGCCGAACTGGCGCGCGAACAGGCCGGTCAATGCCTGCATCTGGTCGCGGCCGGTGAACAGGGCGAACTTCTTCGGGTCGGTTGCGCGCAAATGAGCCAGGCGCTTCTCCAGGATATCGAAGGCCTCGTCCCAGGTGATCTCCTCGAACTCGGAATCACCACGTTCGGCGCCGGCCTTGCGCTTGAGCGGTTTGGTCAGGCGTGCCGGCGAATATTGCTTCATGATGCCGGAAGAGCCCTTGGCGCAGATCACGCCCTGGTTGAGGGGATGATCGGGATTGCCCTGGATGTAGCGCACGATGCCGTCCTGCAGGGTCACGCGGATACCGCAGCGGCAGGCGCACATGTAGCACGTGGTGTTCTTGACTTCGATGTTTCCGTTATTGGTGACAGCCGAGCCCGTTTGCATGAGTGTTTCTTTCCGTTGTTGTGGCGTCAGTGAGTCCTCCCCGGCGCACGGGGACACACTACTCTAATTATGCCGTCGAACAGGCGCCAATTAAGCTTATTAACCGGCATATAAAAAAGTGCTTATATAGTGATTTGCAAGAATTGCAGAGCAAGAAAGGGGCCGGTTGGCGGGAAAGATCCGGCCTCGGTGGGAGCGAGGCCGGGAGAGGGCAAAATCAGCTTTCCACCGTGATCTTGCGGGCCAGTGACTGGCGGCGCTTGGGAATGCTCACCTCCAGCACGCCATGGCGGCTCTTGGCGCTGATGTTCTCCGCATCGGCCGATTCCGGCAGGCCGAAGCGGCGCTCAAAGGCCCCTGTGACCCGTTCCACGCGACGGTAGTTTTCACGGCTCTCCTGGCTTTCGTGCTCGCGCTTGCCACTGATGACCAGGGTGCCGTCCTCCACGTGGATGTCGATGTCCTGGGGGTCGACGCCGGGAACATCGGCGCGGATCAGGTAACGATCCGCTTCTTCCAGCACGTCCACCGCTGGCACCCAGTCGGCCTGGTTCAGCTCGGCGTTCTCGCGCCCGAGATGGCTGGCGAACAGGTGATCGATTTCACGCTGGAGCTGATTCAGCATGTTCCAGGGTTCGTGGCGAATGATCTGTGGCATGGTGTTTACCTCCTGCTGTGGCTGGATTCTGTTTCCGAAATGGGGTTGGTGACGGGCTTTTCAAGCATTTTCTGGCCCGGAACCTGCTAGTCGCCGCAGCACAATATATGGGGGTTGGGAATCGTGTTGCGGATCCTTGGCTTAACACATTGAAAATTAAAGATAAGTTTATAACTGATTGATTTAAAACAAGTTAAAAATGTCTTTCTATTTTCTGTAAGCGGCTTGACGAAATTCCCGGCAAGGACTATCTTTGCAGCTCGACACAACATCTTGTGGTTGGTTTACTCACAGCACAACGCCAGGCGGGGATACACGATTCATGAGCAATGCGGTCAATGCGCACCTGAAAGCCGTTCCGAACTCGGTCACCGAAATCAAGTTCCAGCCCGCATCACTGGACATTTGGGACAAGAAATATCGCCTCAAGAACAAGCGTGGTGAAGCCGTCGATGAGAGCATCGACGACACCTACCGACGGGTGGCCAAGGCCCTGGCCGAGGTGGAAGAGACCGCGGCCAAGCGCCAGGAATGGGGCGAGAAGTTTCTCTGGGCCTTGCGCCAGGGGGCCATCCCCGCCGGGCGTATCGTGTCCAATGCCGGTGCCTGGGAATACAAGCCGGCCACCTCCACCATCAACTGCACGGTTTCGGGCACCATTCTCGATTCCATGGACGATATCCTGGAAAAGGTTCATGAAGGCGGTCTGACCCTCAAGGCCGGTTGTGGCATCGGTTATGAATTCTCCACCCTGCGCCCCAAGGGTGCCTATGTTTCTGGTGCCGGTGCCTACACCTCGGGGCCGCTGTCGTTCATGGATATCTATGACAAGATGTGCTTCACCGTTTCCTCCGCCGGAGGTCGCCGCGGGGCCCAGATGGCCACCTTCGACGTAGGGCATCCCGATGTCATGGAATTCATCCGCGCCAAACGCGAGGATGGCCGCCTGCGCCAGTTCAACCTCTCACTGTTGATCACCCGGGACTTCATGGAAGCGGTGAAGGCCGATGCCCCCTGGCCGTTGGCCTTTCCGGTGCGGGAGAAGGAAGCCGCACTCGACCGGCTCGACCTGAACGATCCCGAGCAGGTGATCTGGCGCGACTGGCCCACCCAGCAAGGCTACATCACCAACGACAGTGGCCAGGTGGCCTGCAAGATCTACCGCACCGTGCGCGCGCGGCGCCTGTGGGACATGATCATGGCCTCCACCTACGATTTCGCCGAACCGGGATTCATTCTCATCGACAAGGTCAACGAGATGAACAACAACTGGTTCTGCGAGAACATCCGCGCCACCAATCCTTGTGGCGAACAGCCGCTGCCACCCTATGGTTCCTGTCTGCTGGGTTCCGTCAACCTCACCCGTTTCGTGCGCAAGCCGTTTACCGAGCAGGCCTATTTCGACTGGGAGGCGTTTCGTCAGACCGTGGCCATTTTCACCCGCATGTTGGACAACGTGGTGGAGATCAACGGCCTGCCGCTGGAGCAGCAACGCGACGAGATCACCCGCAAGCGCCGTCATGGCATGGGGTATCTGGGGCTGGGCTCCACGCTCACCATGTTGACTATGAAATACGGATCGCCCGAATCCCTGGCCTTCACCGAACAGGTCACCCGTGAGCTGGCGTTGGAAGGCTGGCGGGCGGCGCTGGACCTGGCCAGGGAAAAGGGACCCGCTCCCATCATGGAGGAAGAATTCGAAGTCAGCGAGGAAATGTTGCGCAAGCGTCCGGAGATGAAGCGTGATGGCTACAAGGTGGGGGACAAGGTCAAGGGCAAAGTGCTGCACGCCCGATACAGCCGCTACATGCAACGTGTGGCCGAGGTGGAGCCGGAGCTGGTGGAGGCACTGGCCGAGGTGGGTGCTCGTTTCACCCATCACAGCTCCATTGCGCCCACCGGCACCATCTCCCTGTCGCTGGCCAACAATGCCAGCAATGGTATCGAGCCCAGCTTCGCCCATCATTATTTCCGCAATGTGATTCGCGAGGGCAAGAAGACCAAGGAAAAGGTCGATGTCTATTCCTTCGAACTGCTGGCCTACCGGGAAATGATCAATCCCCAGGCCCAACCCTTTGCCGAGGATCCCGAACACGCCCTGCCGGATTATTTCATCACCGCAGAGGACGTGACACCGAAGGGACACGTGGACATCCAGGCCGCGGCTCAGAAATGGATCGACTCCTCCATTTCCAAGACCGCCAACGTGCCCACAGACTACGACTACGAGGACTTCAAGGACATCTATCTCTATGCCTATGACCAGGGGCTCAAGGGTTGCACCACCTTCCGTTTCAACCCGGAAGCCTTCCAGGGTGTTCTGGTCAAGGAGCAGGACCTGCAAAACACGATCTACCGTTTCACCCTGGAAGATGGCAGCGTGGTGGAGGTACGAGGCGACGAGGAGATCGAGTACGACGGTGAAATCCACACCGCGGCCAATCTCTACGACGCCTTGAAAGAAGGCTATTACGGCAAGTTCTGAAACGAGGACACCAACCGTGGCACTGAAGATTGCAAAGAAGATCACCGATTTCAGCGTGGTGACCGAGGACGAGGCCCAGGCCGGTGGCCAGGAGACAGAGCCGGCACAGACTCAACCGGCTTTCGAGCCTGAGCGCATGCACGAAAAGGTCGAGCGGCCGGAAATGCTCATGGGCTCGACCTACAAGTTGAAGACACCACTATCCGAGCATGCCCTGTATCTCACCATCAACGATATTGTGCTCAACCAGGGTACCGAGCACGAGGAGCGGAGGCCCTACGAGATTTTCATCAATTCCAAGAACATGGACCACTTCCAGTGGATCGTGGCCCTGACTCGTATCATTTCGGCGGTTTTCCGCAAGGGCGGCGACGTGGTGTTCCTGGTGGAAGAACTCAAGGCCGTATTCGATCCGCGCGGTGGTTATTTCAAGAAAGGGGGAAAATACATGCCTTCGCTAGTGGCGGAGCTGGGCGATGCTATCGAAAACCACTTGCGGCTGATAGGCATGTTGCCCAGCGACGAGCTCGACGAGCATCAAAAACGATTCATCGAGGCCAAGCGGGCCGAATTCACCGAGAGAAGCGAAAAAGCCACGGCAGAGGGAGACAGCTCGGGTTTTCCTCCCGGTGCCCGGTTGTGTTCCAAGTGTCAGACCAAGGCCATGATCCAGATGGACAACTGTCTGACCTGTCTGAACTGTGGCGATTCCAAATGCGGGTAAAGAGTGTGAGTCTCTCTGGCAGCATCCTCCCATAATGCTCTTTACTTGCTGTTTCACGGCCGCCTTGTGCGGCCGTTTTTTTA
>WFPC01000042.1 GCA_015487785.1 Gammaproteobacteria bacterium
AAGTGTCGGCGGCATAGCTGCCGATGCCTTGCACATAGATCAGGCCGGTGGCAGCGGAGTAGACGATCTTGCCCGGATTGCGAATGGGCAAGAGGATGCCCTTGAGGCCATTCTGGCCCTTGCCGGTGTCGATCTCCGTCTGGTCGGTCAGGTCGAATACCGCCACGTAGGCGTCGCCGGGCGTGAAACCATTGTTGCGATCCAGCCGTTGCATGGTGATGAACAATTTGTTCTTGACGATCAGGCCCTGGTCCATTTCCGGAATGCCGTCACCGTCGTCGTAGGCGGACAGGTCCAGCTCGCCCACCTTGAAGTTGGCCTCGTCGCTCACGCCGGGGTTGACGATCCAGGCGGTGGGTGAGCCGTAGCGCAATACATAGGCCTCGTTGGCATTGGCGAATACCAGGTCGTGGGGATTGCGGCTGGTGCTGTCACCGGCGTCCTGGGTGGAGAACTGCCAGATGGGTTTATCCGGTGCCGTGACGTGGAACTTGGTGATGTTGTCGGCATTGAAGCGGGCGATGCGATAGAAGTATTCGCCGAAGGCCTTGGCCGTCAGGTCCGATCCGGCCGGCACCAGATTGTTGGAAACCTTGCGCGGTTCGTCGTGCAGGCTGATGGCGGAGTGGGCACCGGAGGAATAGTCACTGGCCACGGTGGTGACGATGGCCAGGCCATTGCCGCTGTGGGCCTCAGCTTCGCGGTCATTATCCTTGTTGTCGTGCAGACAGGCGCTGGTCAACAGGCCAAGGCCCAGCAGGGCGAGTGGTTTGAGACAGATTTTCATCGGGTTTTCTCCTTTGGTTGTGTGCGCAATTAAAAGTCATGGCGCAGGCGCGCATAGAAGGCACGCCCGGGTTGTGGATAGCCGCGGAAGTCCTGGTAACGATGGTTGCCCAGGTTACGTGCCTCCAGCGACCAGTGGTTGCCGTTCTGGCGATAGATCAGGCCGGCATTGATCTCGTGCTTGTCGGGAGCAGGCAGCAGGTTGGCGCTGTCGTAGTATTGGCCACCCTCGAAGCGCCATTCCAGGTGAGCCCGCAGGCGTGTGGTGCCGGCATCCAGCCTGGCCAGGCTGGCCAGCACGTAACGTCCCGGCAGGCGCTTGCCGTAGAAGGCCGGGATGGTGCGGCTGGTATTGCGCGGTTGTTGCATGGTGAGGTTGGCACTGAGCCGGATGCCGGCGGGCAGGCGCAGCTTGACGCGGGTTTCCAGGCCGCGGATGCGGGCACTGCTGATGTTCACCGCCTTGCCGATGCCGCGGGCATCGAAGGTACGGGTGATGAGCTGGCGCATGCGGCTGTCGAAATAGGCCAGGCTGGCCTCCAGGCCACGCAGCGGGCCGTGTTGCCAGTGGCGCGAGAATTCCAGGCCGAGGTCGAAGTTGACCCCGGATTCCGGCAGTAGCGTGCCATTGCCTAGGAACAGGCCCTGATCGCCGAACAGTTCGAAGAACGAGGGCTCGCGGTAATAGCGGCCGAGATTGCTCTTGAGCACGGCGGCGCTGCCCAGTTCCAGGCGCAGGCCGAGCTGGGGAGCGAAATAGTGGTCGCGTCGCTCCAGCGGTGGCTCGGGCTCCAGAAAAGTGGGCAGGGCGCTGCGCCGGCGGTCGTCCACCCAGTAGCCGCGCAGCACGGGGTTGATCTGCAGGCGCTCGTCCCACACTAGCCACTGGTCGGCCAGAGCCAGGGCCAGTGTGTGGCGCTGGCTGCGGTTTATCTCTCGCCCCGCGAGCAGGTCCAGCGGGCGGTAACTCTCCCGTTGCAGGTTGAGGGTGACACTTGGTAAATGCCGTTCGCCCACGCTTTCGAGGTAATAGTCCAATGCCTGGGTGCGGGTGTTGTATTCATAGTATTGGGTGCCCAGGCCCACCTGGCCCAGGCGGTCGTCGTAGGTTTCGCGCTTGTTGGCGAGGTCGAGGCGCAGGCGGCTGTTGAGCCGGCCAGCGGCCAGGCGATCGCGCAGCAGTTGCCATTGTAGGCGTTGCTCGCGGGTGTCGAAGCGGGTGCGGGCGCCGGCGGCATTGTTCCAGGCCGGCAGGCCCTTGCGCTTGTCGAAGTCCTGGTAGGCCAGCTCCAGGCGGGTGTCGGCATCCGGGCGGTAGCCGCCGCGCAGCAGCAGGTTGCGCTGACGCAAATCATCGTTGTTGCGCCGCTGGTAGCTGTCGTCGTCGGGGTTGAACGGTGTCTGGTTGTCGTACAAAAAAGGGAAGTCATTGTCGGCCTGGAGCAGACTGGTGCTCAGTTCCAGTTGCCAGGGACCCTGAGCCGCGCTGGCCCGGGCCTGCAGGCTGCGGCTGCCGAAGGTGCCGAGCCCCAGGGCCAGGCTGGCGTGCCGGCCTTGCTGGCGCAAGCGGCGGATGTGCACCACGCCGCCCAGGGAGGCGCGACCGAATACCGCCGGGGCCGCGCCACGGTAGATCTCGATGCGTTCCACTTCGCCCAGGGGAATGCTGCCCAGGTTTACGCTGGCGCTGGCGCCGCTGTTGAGCAACAGGCCGTCGATGTAGATCAGCACCTGCTCGCTGGAGCTGCCCCGCAGTGACAGGCTGGCGAAGCTGCCCAGGCCGCCACCCTGGCGTACCTGTACCGCGGTTTCGCGCTCGATCACCTCGGCCAGGTTGTATTGGTCGTCGAACTGTTCGCGCGAGATGATGCTGAAAAAACCGCTGTGACTCTCGCCGTCGACCTCGCCGGTTTGGGGCGCGGGTTCGGCCAGCACCACGATGCCTTCGGCGCGTGATGCATGGCTGGCGGCGAGAGCCAGGCCGAGACAGGCGAGCCACAGCAGAGCGGGCCGCCATCGGCCGGTGTCGCCCGCGCCGGCCGCCGGAATCTGGATTCGGAAGAAAAGAATACTGCTACTCCCGGGCGCCACCCGCGCCGTGTTCGTCATCCTGGCGTGTCGTGGGAGGAAGGCGTGAATCGAACGAACGGAAGGATCTGTTCGGGCGCCGCCCTCCGCGGCACGCAACCGTCTGCCTCAGGCCGGTCTCCGGGCTTGCGAGGGGCCGTGGCCGGAATCCACGCCTTCCCGTGCATGCACAGTGGCCGAATGTGGATCCTTGAACTCGCTTACCGTTGCGGGGGCAGCGCCGGACTTGCCCTGGCGGGCGCACCGGCTTCCCGTTTCATTCCCCGGCCGGACGGCGGGGAACACCTGAGGCGCGGCTAAAGATAGCGGTTTTGCCCGCGGCTGGCAAGGATGTGCCCGTTCAGGGCGTGTTTATGTTGCGCCCTGTAGGGTGGGCGCTTGGGGAATTTGCCCATGCCCCAGGGCTGCGGTAAGATTTGTCGCCAGGGACAATACCGGTCGATCAGGCCGGTTTTTATTGTGCGGGCCGGATGGCCCC
>WFPC01000043.1 GCA_015487785.1 Gammaproteobacteria bacterium
GTAAAAAATCACGACCCGATAAAAAGGGGATTAAGACGCACCTACCCGGTCGAGGATGTGCAGCGCGGCCTGTAAAAAATCACGACCCGATAAAAAGGGGATTAAGACGAGCTCCTCAACAGTATATTCATTCCCAAGAAACGTAAAAAATCACGACCCGATAAAAAGGGGATTAAGACCTTCTGTGAGCATGATTCTCCTCCTCGTGCTGTGGTAAAAAATCACGACCCGATAAAAAGGGGATTAAGACGAGGTGATGTGCGGGTACTTGAACATCGCCCCCAGTAAAAAATCACGACCCGATAAAAAGGGGATTAAGACCGGGATGACTTTGATAGCCGTTGGTAAGGACACGGGTAAAAAATCACGACCCGATAAAAAGGGGATTAGACATCATGGGTTGATCTGCCCATCCTCACCACCCGTGAGTTGTGCTGGGGATACTTACTCCAACAGACCCGGCCCCGCCAAGCGCTCACGCTGCTCTCGCAACACCTGCACCTGTTCCTCCCAGTAACGCGGCGAGGCAAACCAGGGAAATGCCCGCGGAAAGGCCGGGTCGGACCAGCGCCGCGCCAGCCAGGCGCTGTAGTGGATCAGGCGCAGGCCGCGCAGGGCCTCCACCAGCCGCAGTTCGCCGCGGTCGAAATCAAAAAATTCCCCATACCCCTCCAGCAGGGGCTCCAGTTGGCGGCGCGCTTCCTCCCGTTCTCCCGACAGCAACATCCACAGATCCTGCACCGCAGGCCCCATCAACGCATCGTCGAAATCCACGAAATGGGGCCCGGCATCGGTCCACAGGATGTTGCCCGGATGACAGTCGCCATGCAGGCGAATGCTGCGCACCGGCCCCACTGCCTCGAACGCGGTTTCCACTTCGTCCAGCAGGGGCACGGCCTCGGCCTGGTAGGCCGCGCGCAGGTAGTCCGGCACCACCCGCTGCTCGGTGATGAAGGCCAGCGCCTCGCGGCCATGGCCCTGCACCGTCAAGCGCGGCCGGTGCGCGAAGGGACGCACTGCGCCCAGGGCGTGGATACGCGCGATGAAACGCCCCAGCCAGCGCAGGTCGTCGGCCCGCTCCAGCTCCGGCGCCCGACCACCGCGGCGCGGATAGAGGGCAAAGCGGAACCCCGCCACCGTCCACAGGCTACGCCCGTCGCCGTTGCTCAGGGGAGCCACCACCGGGATCTCTCGCCCGGCCAGCTCACGGGTAAAGGCATGTTCCTCCAGGATCATGGCATCGCTCCAGCGCCCGGGACGGTAGAACTTGGCCACCAGCGGGGGTGCCTCCTCCAGCCCCACTTGGTAGACCCGGTTCTCGTAACTGTTGAGCGCCAGCAACTGACCGTTGCAGCGGTAGCCGGCCGCTTCCACGCACTGGAGTATGCGCTCGGGGTCCAACCCCTCGTAGGGTGTCGCCTGTTTGTCCATGGTCCATCCGAAAATTCATGAAACCCCGCGAACCATAGCATATTTGCACCGTTTCACCGCACTTCGCCGCCGGTTTGCACCCAAACCGGCCTGCCATTATAATTTCTGGCCGTTTTGCCCTTTACCCGCGCAACCCGAATCCGTGGCCGGCAGGCGGGCAACCCAGGCCGCGGCTGCGCACAACACGACAAAACCAACCGGCTGGCCCGGCGGCATGACCCCCAGACGTTGATATGAAACCGATGATTATGAACGACAGACAAGCGCAAGGCCTCTACCGGCCGGAATTCGAACGAGACAACTGCGGCTTCGGCCTGATCGCCCACATGGACGGCGAGGCCAGCCACTGGGTGATCGAAACCGCCATCAAGGCCCTGGCCCGCCTGACCCATCGGGGAGCGGTGGCCGCCGACGGGAAGACCGGCGACGGCTGTGGCCTGTTGATGAAGAAACCCGACGCCTTCCTGCGTGAACTGGCTGCCGAGCTGAATTTCACGCTGGCCGACGACTATGCCGTGGGCATGGTGTTTCTCAATCGCGACGCGGCGCTGGCGCGCCAGGCCCGCCTGACCCTGGAGGACGCCCTGCGCACCGAGGGCCTGCAACCGCTGGGCTGGCGCAGCGTGCCCACCGACAACGACGCCCTGGGCTCCGAGGCGCTCAAGAGTCTGCCCAGCATCGAGCAGATCTTCGTCAACGCCCCGGCCGGCATGAGCGAGACCGATTTCGAACGCCATCTCTACATCGCCCGCCGCCGGGCCGAGAAGGCGCTGGAAACCCACGACGAAACCTTCTATGTCCCCAGCCTGTCGGCCCGCCTGCTGTCCTACAAGGGGCTGGTGATGCCCCGCTACCTGCCCGAGTTCTACCGCGATCTCAACGATCCCCGGCTGGCCTGTTCGCTGGTGGTGTTCCACCAGCGTTTCTCCACCAACACCTGGCCCCAGTGGCGCCTGGCCCAGCCCTTCCGCCTGCTGGCCCACAACGGCGAGATCAACACCATCCAGGGCAACCGCAACTGGTCGGTGGCGCGCGGCCATAAGTTCGCCACCCCACTGCTGCCCATGGAGGTGGTGCGTCCACTGGTGAGTATGACCGGTTCCGATTCCAACAGCCTGGACAACATGCTCGAGGCCCTGCTCGCCGGTGGCTTGGACATTTTCCATGCGGTGCGCCTGCTGGTGCCGCCGGCCTGGCAGAACGTGGAAACCATAGACCCCGACCTCAAGGCTTTCTACGAACTCAACTCCATGCACATGGAGCCCTGGGACGGCCCCGCCGGCATGGTGATGACCGACGGCCGCTACGCCGCCTGCGCCCTGGACCGCAACGGGCTGCGCCCGGCCCGCTATGTGATCACCCGCGACCGCCACATCACCTTGGCCTCCGAAATCGGCGTCTACGACTATCGCCCGGAAGACGTGGTGAGCAAGGGCCGCCTCAAGCCCGGCCAGATGCTGGCCGCCGACACCGAGACCGGCGAGTTGCTGCTGCCGGAGCAGATCGACACCATGCTGGCTTCGCGCCAACCTTACAAACAATGGCTCAAGGACCACGCCAAGCGCCTGGAAGCCCGCCTGGTGGGCGAGCCCCAGTCCAGCTCCATGGACGCCGAGCAGATCCAGGTCTACCAGAAGATGTTCCAGGTCAGCTACGAGGAACGCGACCAGGTGTTGCGGGTGCTGGCCGAGAGCGGCGCCGAGGCGGTGGGTTCCATGGGTGACGACACCCCCATGCCTGTGCTGTCCCAGCGGGTGCGCTCGCTCTATGACTATTTCCGCCAGCAGTTCGCCCAGGTCACCAATCCGCCCATCGATCCCCTGCGCGAGCAGATCGTGATGTCCCTGGAGACCTGTTTCGGGCGCGAACGCAACCTGTTCGAACAAACGCCGCTGCATGGTGCGCGCCTGATCGTGGATTCCCCGGTGATATCCCAGGGCAAGTTCGACCAGTTGCTGGCGCTGGACGATCCCGACTATGCCCACGCCTTCATCGATCTCAACTACGACCCCGCCAGCAGCGACCTCGAGAGCGCCATTCGCCAGGTCTGCGAGCAAGCGGTACGGGCGGTGCGTGAAGGCAAGGTGATACTCATCCTGTCTGACCGCAATATCGCCCGCGAACGCCTGCCTATCCATGCCCTGCTGGCCACCGGCGCGGTACACCACCGCCTGATCGAGGAAGGCCTGCGCTGTGACGCCAACATCCTGGTGGAGACCGCCACCGCGCGCGACCCCCATCATTTCGCCACCCTGATCGGCTATGGCGCCACCGCCGTCTACCCCTACCTGGCCTATGAATGCCTCAACGACATGGCTCGCCGCGGCGAGGTGCCCGACGGTATCACCCCGCGCCTGGCCCAGCGTTACCGCAAGGGCATCAACAAGGGACTGTACAAGATCCTGTCCAAGATGGGCATCTCCACCATCGCCAGTTACCGCGGCGCCCAGTTGTTCGAGTCCGTGGGCCTGAACCGCCAGGTGGTGGACTTGTGCTTCAAGGGCACCACCAGCCGCATCCAGGGCACCAGCTTCGAGGATCTGGAACAAGACCAGAAAATCCTCGCCCGCCAGGCCTGGAGCCCGCGCAAACCGCTGGAGCAGGGCGGCCTGCTCAAGTATGTTCACGGCGGCGAGTACCATGCCTACAACCCCGACGTGATCCAGACCCTGCAAACGGCGGTGAAAAGCGGCGACTACCAGGACTATCTCAAGTACGCCGAGCTGGTGAACAACCGCCCGGTATCCTCCATGCGCGATATGTTCCGCCTCAAGCTGGGCGAGGGCCTGCCCTTGGAGGAAGTGGAACCTGAGAGCGCCATCCTCAAGCGCTTCGACAGCGCCGGCATGTCCCTGGGCGCCCTGTCGCCGGAGGCCCACGAGGCCCTGGCCATCGCCATGAACCGCCTCGGCGGACGCAGCAACTCCGGCGAGGGCGGCGAGGCCGTGGAACGCTACGGCACCGAAAAAATGTCCAAGATCAAGCAGGTGGCCTCGGGCCGCTTCGGCGTCACCCCGCATTACCTGGTCAATGCCGAGGTACTCCAGATCAAGATCGCCCAGGGCGCCAAGCCCGGCGAGGGCGGCCAACTGCCCGGCGGCAAGGTGGACAAGCTCATCGCCAAGCTACGCTTCGCCCGCCCCGGCGTGTCGCTGATCTCGCCGCCGCCTCACCATGACATCTATTCCATAGAGGATCTGGCCCAACTCATTTTCGATCTCAAGCAGGTCAATCCCGATGCCCTGGTATCGGTCAAGCTGGTGGCCGAGGCCGGCGTGGGCACCATCGCCGCCGGCGTGGCCAAGGCCTACGCCGACCTCATCACCATCTCCGGTTACGACGGCGGCACCGGTGCCAGTCCGCTGACCTCGGTCAAATACGCCGGCATTCCCTGGGAACTGGGCCTCACCGAGACCCACCAGACCCTGCGCGCCAACGAATTGCGCGACAAGGTGCGCCTGCAGGCCGACGGCGGCCTCAAGACCGGGCTAGACGTGGTCAAGGCCGCCATCCTGGGCGCCGAGAGCTTTGGCTTCGGCACTGGCCCCATGGTGGCCCTGGGCTGCAAGTACCTGCGCATCTGCCACCTCAACAATTGCGCCACCGGAGTGGCCACCCAGAACAAGGTGCTGCGCATGGAACATTTCATCGGGCTGCCGGAGATGGTGATGAACTACTTCACCTTCATCGCCCGCGAAACCCGCGAATGGCTGGCCCGCCTGGGCGTGCGCTCGCTGGAGGAACTCATCGGTCGCACCGACCTGCTGGAACTCATCGAGCCCAAGACCGCGAAACAGGCCCGCCTGGACCTCAGCCCCCTGCTGTCCGACGGCGGCATTCCGGCCGACAAGCCGCGTTTTTGCCAGGAACCCAAGAACCAGCCCTTCGACCGCGGCGAGCTGGCCGAACAAATGGTGCGCGACACCCTGGCCGCCATCGAGAACAAGACCGGCGGCAGCTTCAGCTATCAGGTGCAGAACACCCATCGCTCCATCGGCGCGCGGGTGTCCGGTGAAATCGCCAAGCGCCACGGCAACCAAGGCATGGCCGACGCGCCCATCACCCTCAAGCTCACCGGTACCGCCGGCCAGAGCCTGGGCGTGTGGAACGCCGGCGGCCTCCATATCGAGCTGGAGGGCGACGCCAACGACTACGTGGGCAAGGGCATGACCGGCGGCAAGATCAGCATACGCCCGCCCGCCGGCAGCGCCTTCGAGTCCCGACACACCACCATCATCGGCAACACCTGCCTCTACGGCGCCACCGGCGGCAAACTGTTCGCCTCCGGCCTGGCCGGTGAACGCTTCGCGGTACGCAACTCCGGCGCCCACGCAGTGGTGGAAGGCGTGGGCGACCACGGCTGCGAATACATGACCGGCGGCGTGGTCACCGTGCTGGGCAGCACCGGGGTCAACTTCGGCGCCGGCATGACTGGTGGCTTCGCCTACGTGCTCGATCTGGACAACACCTTCGTCGACCACTACAACCATGAGCTGATCGACATCCACCGGGTGTCCACCGAGGCCACCGAGGCCCATCGCAACTACCTGCGCGGCACCATCGAGGAATTCGTCGCCGAGACTGGCAGCGCCTGGGGCCAGCACATCCTGGACAATTTTGCCGACTACGTGGGCAAGTTCTGGCTGGTCAAGCCCAAGGCCGCCGAACTGGGCTCACTGATCGACACCCTGCGTTCCGCAGCCTAACCCGGATTACGAGTCAGCATCATGGCGAACAACTTTCAATTCATCCAAGTACACCGCGAAGACCCGGCAAAGAAACCGGCCGAAACCCGCATCAGGGACTTCGCCGAAATCTACGGCCAGTTCGATCCCCAACAGGCGGCCGCCCAGGCCGACCGCTGCCTGGCCTGCGGCAACCCCTATTGCGAATGGCGCTGCCCGGTGCACAACTATATTCCCAACTGGCTCAAGCTGGTGGCCGAGGGCAACATCATCGAGGCGGCGGAAATGTCCCACCGCACCAATTCCCTGCCGGAGATCTGCGGCCGCGTCTGTCCGCAAGACCGCCTCTGCGAGGGCGCCTGCACCCTCAACGACGGCTTCGGCGCCGTCACCATCGGCGCGGTGGAGAAATACATCAGCGACCAGGCCTTCGCCCAGGGCTGGCGGCCCGACCTGTCCAAGGTCGAGCCCACCGGCAAGAAGGTGGCCATCGTCGGCGCCGGGCCGGCCGGCCTGGGCTGTGCCGACATCCTCGTACGCAATGGCGTGCAGCCCGTGGTATTCGACCGCTATCCGGAAATCGGCGGCCTGCTCACCTTCGGCATCCCCGGCTTCAAACTGGAAAAGGACGTGGTCAGACATCGCCGGCAGGTGATGGAAGACATGGGCGTGGAATTTCGTCTCGACACCGAAATCGGCAAGGACATCCCCTTCCAACAACTGCTGGACGACTACGACGCCGTATTTCTCGGCATGGGCACCTACAAATACATGAAGGGTGGCTTTCCCGGTGAGGACCTGCCCGGCGTATACGAGGCCCTGCCCTATCTCATCGCCAACACCAATCACCTGCTGGGCCTGGAAAAGGACCCCTCCGACTACATCGACATGGCCGGCAAGCGCGTGGTGGTGCTCGGTGGTGGCGACACCGCCATGGACTGCAACCGCACCGCCATCCGCCAGGGCGCAGCCAGCGTCACCTGTGCCTACCGCCGCGACGAAGCCAACATGCCCGGCTCCCAGCGTGAAGTGGCCAACGCCAAGGAAGAAGGCGTTCAATTTCTGTTCAACCGCCAACCGGTGGAGATCGTCGGGCGTGACCGGGTCGAGGGCGTCAAGGTGGTCACCACCCGCCTGGGCGAGGCCGACGAGCGCGGCCGCCGCCGGCCCGAGCCGGTGCCCGGTTCGGAAGAAATCATTCCCGCCGACGCGGTGGTCATCGCCTTCGGCTTCCAGCCCAGCCCGGCACCCTGGTTCGCCGACTTCGGCATCGAACTCGACAGTCGCGGGCGCGTGCGAACCAACGGCGAGCACGGCATCAAATACCAGACCAGCAACCCCAAGGTCTTCGCCGGCGGCGACATGGTACGCGGCTCCGACCTGGTGGTCACCGCCGTCTACGAAGGCCGTCAGGCCGCCGAAGGCATACTGGATTATCTCAACGTCTGACCAAAGGAAGCCGCCCGCTAGGGCCCGACACACATGACAACAACATTGCAAAACGACCGATTCCTGCGCGCCCTGCTGCGCCAGCCCGTAGACCTCACCCCGGTCTGGATGATGCGCCAGGCCGGCCGCTACCTGCCCGAATACCGCGCCACCCGCGCCCGCGCCGGCAGCTTCATGGACCTGTGCAAAAACCCCGAACTGGCCTGCGAAGTCACCCTGCAGCCACTGGAGCGCTATCCACTGGACGCCGCCATCCTGTTCTCGGACATCCTCACCATCCCCGACGCCATGGGCCTGGGCCTGTACTTCTCCACCGGCGAGGGTCCGCGCTTCGAGCATCCCGTGCGCAGCCAGGCCGACGTGGACAAGCTCTTCGTGCCCGACCCCGAGGACGAACTGCGCTACGTAATGGACGCGGTGCGCACCATCCGCGCCGCCCTCGCCGGCCGCGTGCCCCTGATCGGTTTCTCCGGCAGCCCCTGGACCCTGGCCACCTACATGGTGGAAGGCGGCTCCAGCAAAGAATACGCCCACATCAAGGCCATGATGTACGACCGCCCCCGGCTCATGCACAAACTGCTGGACACCACCGCCCGGGCCGTCACCCAATACCTCAACGCCCAAGTGGCCGCCGGCGCCCAGGCCCTGATGATCTTCGACACCTGGGGCGGCCTGCTCAGCCCGCGTGACTACAAGGAATTCTCCCTGCGCTACATGGCCCGCATCGTCGACGGCCTCAGCCGCGAAGCCGAAGGCCGCAAGGTACCGGTGATCCTGTTCACCAAGGGTGGCGGCGCCTGGCTGGAAGACATGGCCGCCACCGGCTGCGACGCCCTCGGTCTGGACTGGACCATCGACATCGGCGAGGCCCGCCGCCGGGTGGGCGATCGCGTCGCCCTGCAGGGCAACATGGATCCCGGCGTCCTCTACGCCTCGCCGGAACGCATCCGGGCCGAAGTGGCCAGCATCCTGGAAAGCTACGGCAAGGGCAGTGGCCACGTCTTCAACCTGGGCCACGGCATCCACCCCCACGTGGACCCCGAACACGCCGGCGCCTTCATCCAGGCCGTGCACGAACTCAGCCCACCCTACCACAAGGACTGAGCCTCCCGCCCACCGTAAAGGCCGCATCGGGCAGTGCAACGGCTTCCCGTCGGTGATGGGCAAGGAAGGCAGCAGTATCCGGGGAATGGGCAAATGATGTTCTTCGTCGAGTCCGCGCGCGATCTGCGTGAATTCTACGTCGCCGGCGAGCCAGAACTGGGCGTTCCGCGCGGGGTCGAATTCAGATATGTTGGGTGCGACAAGGAATACCCAGGGTATAGCGTCATACGGGAGGCGAGAATGAGTGATTCAGAAAAGGTGGTCAAAAAAGAGCGGCAGTTTGAAATCTCAGAAGAACTCGTTCAAGACTTCGTCGCGGATGGCTGGAGCAGAGAAGCCGCCATAGACGTTCTCCAAAAGGGCAAGCAAATGGGCTGAGGGCAGGGAAAAGCCCATCGACCCCAAACGCCTCAAGGCTCACAAGGCCATCTTCCGGCGCATGCAGAACGAAGTGGTTGCTGGTTACAAAGAAGAATAGGCGGACACATGTCCGCATGAAGCCCTCTTTGTCTCCTTCAACTCCAGCGCCGGGGTTGCCCACACAGTCCAGCCAGCGCAACGGCGGCAAGCCCTGTCCGCAGCACCCACGGACCTCGACCCTGCTCAATTCGCCGAGCGCGTCATCTGTCGTGTCTTGACTTGGCCGCTCCCTGGCGAGCGCTGGCACAGCTGGGCATCGTCGACTTGTATCTTGATATCCATGGGCTACTGGCTATCCTTATATGTAGGCTGTGGCCGTCCTGACAACCGGGAAATTCGCCGGTCCGGTTGGGTAGTCGCCGGAGTGCTCCGGCGGGTATTCTTACGGGGAAGGTGGCGTACCCCCTGGACGGTCACCAGCCGCCTGCCCCAGGCCCAAGACATGCCAAACCCGGCGTCTCGCCCCTTCTTCTCTTGCCGATGGCAAGAAACGGCCGATTGAATACCGCATATCGTCCTGGGGAAACACGCCATCCCATCGACTCAGCACTCGGACAAGGCAACGGCCAGACCACCCTGCGATGTCTCCTTGAATTTTGTCGACATTTCCTCGCCGGTCTGTTTCATGGCGGCGATACAACGGTCCAGCGACATATAGTGCTCGCCGGTATCATGCAGGGCCAGTCCGGCCGCGGCCCAGGCCTTGATGGCGCCAAATCCGTTGCGCTCTATGCAGGGCACCTGCACTAACCCGGCCACGGGATCACAGGTCATGCCCAGATGATGCTCCAGCGCGATCTCCGCTGCGTGTTCCACCTGCTGCGCGCTGCCACCACGCACCGCGCACAGTCCCGCCGCCGCCATGGCCGCGGCCGAGCCCACCTCGCCCTGGCAACCCACCTCGGCACCCGAAATGGAGCTGCGGTGCTTGATCAGGCCGCCAATGGCAGCGGCGGTCAGTAGGAATTCCCGCACCTGCGCAGTATCGCCACCGGCATGCTGCACGAAACAATACAATACCGCCGGAATCACACCCGCCGCGCCGTTGGTGGGCGCCGTGACCACCCGTCGGCCCGCGGCATTCTCCTCGTTCACCGCCATGGCATAGGCACACAACCTTTGATTGATGTCGCCCTCACCTCCATTCAGTGACTCATGCAAGCTTTTGGCACGCCTGACGATACCCAGGCCACCGGGCAAGACGCCTTCGCTACGCAAGCCTCGCTCCACGCACTCGCGCATGGCCTGCCAGACAGCATCGAGTCCCGCATCCAGTTGCGCAGGCGACAACAGGGCCTGTTCATTGCAACGCTTCATGGCAGCCACCGACAAACCGCTCTCGGCGGCCATCTCGAGCATGGCACGAGCGGAATCGAAGGGATAGGGGAAACCCGCCACAGGGCTCATCTTCAGAGGGGCATCGAGATCGCCGAGTTCATCGCTCCGGCAGACAAACCCTCCACCAATGGAGAAATAACGTTCCGTCAACAAAACCTCTCCCGCCGCGTTACACAACTGGAAGGTCATGCCGTTGGGATGTTCGGGCAGAGGTGGACCTCTATCGAAGATCACGTCCTCGTCCAGGCGAAAACCGATCCCTGCCGACCCATCCATGGCGATCTGCCGTGTGTTTTCTATTCGCGCCACCAGGCTGTCGAGATCATGGGCCGCCGCATCCTCCGGCGAGAAACCGTGCAGTCCCAGGGCCACTGCTTTGTCGGTGGCATGCCCCCTGCCTGTGGCCGACAGCGAACCGTGGAGTATGCAACGAATGGAAAGGGATTCGGCGATGTCCCGCGCCTGGCAGAACGCTCGCACCATGGATAGAAACGCGCCTGCCGCCAGCATGGGACCCATGGTGTGGGAGCTGGAAGGGCCGACGCCGATCTTGAACAGGTCGAGCACGCTGATGAACATGTTTTCCCTCTCACGCTTTCGCGGCCCACAGCTTGCCTCAGGTCAGGCACGGTGAAAACCAGCAACCGTTGAGGTTTTCGGTCAAAAAAAACGGGCGCCCAAGGCGCCCGCTGCAAGCGTAAAACGCGAGTGTTGTTATTTGACGCGGTTGCCGGTGAATTCCGGATAGGCCTCGAGGCCACACTCGGACAGGTCGACACCGTTGTACTCTTCCTCTTCGCTCACCCGGATGCCGATCAACAGCTTGATGACGAACCACACGATCAGGCTGGTAACGAAGACCCAGGCAAAGATCACCGCGATGCCGGTGAACTGCGCCATGATGGACGCATCGGGGTTGGACAGAGTGACCGCGATCAGGCCCCAGATGCCCACCACACCGTGCACCGAAATGGCGCCGACGGGATCGTCGATCTTCAGCTTGTCCAGGGTGACGATGGAGAACACCACGATCAGGCCACCGATGGCGCCGATGATGGTGGCCAGCAGCGGCGTGGGGGTCAGCGGCTCGGCGGTGATCGCCACCAGGCCGGCCAGGGCGCCATTGAGGGCCATGGTGAGGTCGGTCTTGCCGAACATGATACGGGAGGTGATCATGGCCGCGATCACGCCACCGGCGGCAGCCATATTGGTATTGACGAACACCAGGGCGACCGCATTGGCCTCGCCCACGTTGGAGATCTTCAGCTCGGAACCGCCGTTGAATCCGAACCAGCCCAGCCACAGGATGAAGGTACCCAGGGTAGCCAGGGGCAGATTGGCGCCGGGAATGGCGTTGATCTCACCATTGGGACCGTACTTGCCCTTGCGTGCGCCCAGCAGCAAGACCCCAGCCAGGGCCGCGGCCGCGCCACACATGTGCACCACGCCGGAACCAGCGAAATCCAGGAAACCCAGCTCGTCGAGGAAACCACCGCCCCACTTCCAGAAACCCTGCACGGGATAGATGAAACCGGTCATCACCACGGCGAAGGCCAGAAAGGCCCACAGCTTCATGCGCTCGGCCACGGCACCGGAGACGATGGACATGGCGGTGGCCACGAACACCACTTGGAAGAAGAAATCGGACAATACCGAGTAATACGGTGCATCGTCACCACCGGCCAGCACCGCGGCCAGCTCGTTGTCCGCCCCGATCAGGGTGCCAAAGGTCGGCATGATGGCGCCGGCCTCACCCCCGTACATGATGGCATAGCCCACCAA
>WFPC01000044.1 GCA_015487785.1 Gammaproteobacteria bacterium
GCCTGTGCCATGAGCGACAATGAGGCCGCCCAGCACCTCAACGAGGCACGGGCCGAACTGTTTCGTAACATCAACAAAGCCCAGAACCCGGCCGCCTGACCAGACTCTCTCACCACCGTCCTTCAGGCTCATTTCTGGATTGGAAAGGACTTGACTTGTCTGCCACGACGCGTCCAAAGGTTCGCGCCTCGCAGGTTTCGTCCTATACTTGAGAGATCAGCCGGTTCAGAGAGGAAAATCCCCATGGAACAGATCCGCCCCCCTGCCGTAGCGGGGATGTTCTACCCCGACGACCCCGACGAGCTGCGCGCCCAGATACAGGCCTACCTGCGCCAATCCAGTCCCCGTCAGGCCGCCGACGACCTGCGCGCGCTCATCGTGCCCCATGCGGGCTACATCTATTCCGGCCCGGTGGCCGCCAGCGCCTATCGGCTGCTGGAACCCCTGCGTGAACGCATTCACCGGGTGGCCCTGTTCGGCCCTGCACACAGGGTGGCCTTCCGCGGCCTGGCACTGAGCAGCGCCACGCATTTTCTCACTCCCCTGGGCAAGATTCCACTAGCGCGGGACACGCAACACCGCCTGCTGGCCCACCCCCAGGTCCAGGTGATCGATCAGGCCCATGCCCAGGAACACAGCCTGGAGGTACAATTGCCCTTTCTGCAAATGCTGCTGGACGACTTCAGCCTGATCCCGGTGGTGGTGGGCGAGACCCGGGCGGAAACCGTGGCCGAGGTGATGGAGGATCTGTGGGACGAGCCGGGCCTGCTGCTGGTGGTGAGTTCCGATCTCAGCCATTATCACGACTACCAGACTGCCCGTCACATGGACAGCGCCACCTCCCAGGCCATCGAGGCCCTGCAGCCGGAACACATCGGTTACGACCAGGCCTGTGGACGCACACCGCTCAATGGCCTGTTGCTGCTGGCGCGCCGGCACGGCCTGCGAGCGGTAACCCTGGATCAGCGCAACTCCGGCGACACCGCCGGACCGCCGGATCGCGTGGTGGGCTATGGCGCCTATGCCCTGCTGGCGCAGCAAGCCGCATGATCGACCCGGCCCAACGCGATATCCTGCTGGGCGTCGCCGCCGCCTCCATTCGCCACGGCCTGCAACGCGGGGAACCCCTGATACCGGAAACCGACGAATTTCCAGTGGCGTTGCAACGCCCCGGCGCCAGTTTCGTGACCCTCACGCTGAATGGGCGCCTGCGCGGCTGCATCGGCAGCCTGGAGGCGCTGCGCCCCCTGGTCAAGGACGTAGCTGCCAATGCCTTTGCCGCGGCCTTTTCCGACCCCCGTTTCCCGACCCTGAGCGCGGCGGAGTATCCCCTCCTGGAGCTGGCAATCTCCGTCCTGGGCCCTGCCGAACCCATGCAGTTCAGCTCCGAGGCCGACCTCATCGCCCAACTGCGCCCCGGTGTCGACGGTCTCATCCTGGAAGATGGCACCGGCCATCGCGGCACCTTCCTGCCCAGCGTATGGGAAACCCTGCCCCAGCCGGCTGAGTTTCTGCGCCAGTTGAAACTCAAGGCAGGCCTGCCGCCGGACTACTGGTCGGACAACTTACGGGTTTCCCGTTATCACACCGAGACTTTCTCCCGGCCGGTGCGCGACATCCCAGCCTAAGCAAGGCTCAATGCTGCTTGCGTTTGTCCAGCGATGAAAGGGGCAGGGGCACGGCGTGAATGCCTTCCGCGTGCAACTCGGCCACCTCCGCGTGGCTGGCGGTGCCATGGATGTTGCGCGCCTCGGCCTCGCCATAGTGAATACGGCGCGCCTCCTCGGCAAAGCGCTCGCCCACGTGTTCACTGTGCCGCTGCAGATAGTCGCGCAACTGTTGCAGGGCCTGGGCCTGCCGCGCCTTGGCCTCCTCGCGGGCCGGGGACGCCTTGTTAGTGTTAGTGCGCAAATGACTGGGCGAGGGCACCCGACCAACCTCGTCGCTGTCACACAGGGGGCAGCGCAACAGGCCCTGGCGCAACTGGGCCTCGTAGTCCTCGGCCGACTGAAACCAGCCTTCGAAAGCATGTTGCCGGCCACAGACCAGGTCGTAGATCAGCATAATCCCAACATCCGAAAAATCGATCTGGAATCATTCTATCAAAAATGCACACTGATCCCCACGCTGTCCATGCGCGTGCGTGGCCGGTAGCTGCCGTTGATCGTTTCGGAAGCCTTGAAACGGTAATTCTCGTAATAAAGACTGAGCCCCATACGGGGGTTGACGAAGGGCAGTACCCCTTCCAGATCGAAGCGGGCAAACCAGCCCAGATCCTTGCCCGGTTGTATGTCGAGCGTATCGTTGGACCCTCGCTGCCAGATCCTTAAGGGATAGTTCAAGCCGATTTGTAGATGGCTGGAGCGACGCCCCTGGCGATGGAACAGACCTGCGGCCACGCGCACCGTGGTGACCTGGTAACTGGTGCTGAATCCGCTGGCAGCCTGGCCGCTGGCATCGCGGCTGTCGAGCACCCGGCGCAACCACATCTCGAAGGCCAGACCGGCCTTCAGATCCAGCATGTGCCCCGGAAACAGAAAACCATAGCGTTGCCCCCCCATGGCCTGTAACTTCAGGCCCAGGTAATCGCTGTGGCTGTTCAACGGCGTGAGGTTGTCCTGCGGATCGCGGGACGCGCCGGCATAGTTCAAGCGCCCCAGATAGAGCCTGCCCCCCAGGCGATAGAGAAAACCGGGATAGATACGGCGATGGTTGCTGGCCTCCATGCCAAAGGCCACGCGGGTACCTTTCTCCTCCACCAGGCGCGTGCCATCGCGCAGGTACTCGCGCCACTGGAAATATTCCGAGGCCAGCACCAGCCGTTCCCCGGGCAGGCCGGCCGCGCCCGCCAAGGACGGCACCAGCCCCATGCACAACAGGGCTGCCAGCAGGAACAACTTCGTTCGGTTTGTCGATCGGCGTGCCATGATATCGTTGTTACGGGCGCTGCCATGCCGTGCTTTAGCACCCCTTTTGCGAGATACCGTTATAGCGCAACGACGCAGAGGGCGAGTACGATGGCGGCGTAGACACCAGCCAGCACGTCGTCGATCATGATGCCGAAACCGCCTTCGACACGGCGATCCAGCCAGCGAATGGGCCAGGGCTTCCAGATGTCGAAAAGGCGAAACAGCACGAAGCCCAGCAGCACCCAGCCCCAGCCCGCCGGCGCCCAGGCCATGGTAATGAGATAACCCACCACTTCGTCCCACACCAGGCTGGGATGGTCATGCACTCCCATGGCGTCGCTGGTGACTCGGCAGGCCCACACGCCGAGTCCGAAAAACAGCAGGGTGAGCAACAGATAAAGGCCCTGATCCAGAGGTTGCAGCAGCAGGTAGAGGGGAATCGCCGCCAGGGTACCGAAAGTGCCCGGCATCCAGGGAGCCAGGCCGACGCCAAAACCCTGGGCGATCAACCGGGCGAAAAGCTGTTTGGTCTGCTCAGCCAAAGTGATCGTAGCCTCCCACCTGCACGGTCTGCACTTGGCCGCTGACGCTTTCCCAGCGCAGTCCCCTCTCGGCCTCGATCACGCCAATGCGCGCACCACCCCAGCCCCATTGCCGTAGCAGATCCTCGCACATCCCGGCCCGCTCTGGCGGCGCGGTGAAACAGAGTTCGTAGTCGTCGCCGGCAGTGAGTGGAAAACGCCACCCCCCCAGGGCCGACAGCCGTTGGCGCAGGACCTGGGACAAGGGCAGGTGTTCGGCCCACAGGCGGGCGCCGACCCCGCTGGCTTGCAGGATGTGCCCCAGATCGGCCAGCAGACCGTCGGAGATGTCGATAGCGGCGCTGGCCAGGCCGAGCAACGCCTGGCCCTCGCTCACGCGCGGACTGGGCCGGTGCAGACGCCGCAGACAGGCTTCGGCCTGTTGCGGCGGCAAATCCAGCTCGCCCAGTGCCAGTTTCAAGCCCAGGCCGGCATCACCCACGGGGCCGGTCACATAGATGAAATCGCCGACCCGGGCGCCGCTGCGGCGCAGGGCACGCCCCGGTGTCACGAAGCCGCTGATCTGCACGGTCACGGCGAGGGGACCGCGGGTGGTGTCGCCTCCCACCAGCCGCACTCCGTGCTGCTGCGCCAGACAGTGGAATCCGCGACAGAACGCCGCCAGCCAGGCCTCGTCGACATGGGGCAGGCTCAGGGCCAGGATGGCCCAGGCGGGCTCTGCCCCCATGGCCGCCAGATCGCTGAGGTTGACCGCCAGGGCTTTGTGGCCAATGGCCTCGGCCGGTGTGTTCTCCGGAAAATGCACCCCGGCCAGCAGGGTGTCCACCGCCAGCACCAGTTGCCGTTGCGCCGGCACCTGCACCAGGGCGGCGTCGTCGCCCACCCCCAGCACCACATCGGCGCGCGTCGCTCCCAGGTCGGCGAAGTGACGACGGATGAGGCCAAATTCGGACATCAGCGCCGGGCGTTCACTTCCATCGCCCGTACCTGCCGGGCCAGCTTGTCCAGCACGCCGTTGACGAAACGGTGGCCTTCCACCGCGCCGAAGCGTTTGCTCAGGTCCAGGGCCTCGTTGATCACCACGCGGTAGGGAATATCGGGACGATGCAGTAGCTCGAAGGCCGCCAGACGCAAGACCGCCTGTTCCACCGGGTCCACCTCGTGCAAGGGGCGGGACACCAGCTTCTGCAGGGCCTGATCCAACTCGTCCAGGTGTTGGGCCACACCGAACAGCAGTTGATGGAAATAGTCCAGGTCGAGCTTGTTCCCCTGTTCCTCGCGGAACTGAGCCTCGATTTCGGCAATGGGCTGGCCAGCGAGCCGCCATTGATAGAGCGCCTGCACCGCGGCCCGCCGGGCACGGCGGCGTGCGGCAGCCAGCTTGCTGTTGCCGCGCTTGTCGGGATAGACCGTGGTCAAGGCAGCTTCCGCAGCAGGTTGACCATTTCGATGGCCGACAAGGCCGCCTCGGCACCCTTGTTACCGGCCTTGGTGCCGGCCCGCTCGATGGCTTGCTCGATGGTGTCCACGGTGAGCACACCGAAAGCCAGCGGAATGTCGTGGTCCAGCGCCACCCGGCTCAGGCCCTTAGTGCATTCACCGGCCACGTAGTCGAAGTGGGGGGTACCACCGCGGATCACCACCCCCAGGGCAATCAGGGCATCGTAGCGCTTGCTGGCAGCCAGGCGCTTGAGCGTGAGCGGCAGCTCGAAGGCGCCCGGCACCCGCACCACGGTGAGGTTGCTGGCCTTGGCGCCGTGGCGCAGCAGAGTGTCCACCGCGCCCTGCAACAGGCTCTCGCCGATGTAGCCGTTGAACCGACTGAGGACCAGGCCGAAACGGCCGCCACTGAGAGTCAGATCGCCTTCGATGGTTTGTATTTGTGTCATGCTGTGATTTCTCTCGTTTGACTGTCGCCGACGCCCTCGACGCCGACATATTCACACACTTCCAGGCCAAAGCCGGACAGGGCGTGCAGACGCCTGGGCGCACCGATCACCCGCATCCGCCGCACGCCGATGTCCAGCAGGATTTGTGCCCCGACACCATAACTGCGCAGGTCCGGCGGCGTTTCCGGCTGGGGCAGTCTGCCTCCCTGATCCAGCATCTGGCAATGGCGGATGCGCCGGATCAGGTCGTCGCTGGATTCCGTCTTGCGCAACAGCACCAGTACCCCGCCCTCCCGGGCAATGGCCGCCATGGCCTTGCGCACCGGCAGTGGGAAACCTTCGCGACGCCCGCCCAGCACATCGGCGATATCGTGGCGCATGTGTACTCGCACCAGGGTGGGCTGCTCGGGATCGATCTCGCCCCGCACCAGGGCCAGGTGAACCTCGTCCTCGATCTGGTCACGATAGGCCAGCAGACGGAATTCGCCGAATTCGGTGGGCAGACGGCAGGCGGCCACCCGGCTCACGGTCTGTTCGTGGCGTATGCGGTATTCGATAAGGTCGGCCACGGTACCGATCTTGAGCCCGTGTTCGGCGGCGAAGGCCTCCAGGTCGGGCCGCCGGGCCATGCTGCCGTCTTCCTTCAGAATTTCCACGATCACCGCGGCCGGCTCCAGCCCGGCCAGGCGGGCCAGGTCACAGCCAGCCTCGGTGTGTCCGGCCCGGCTCAGTACGCCGCCCGGCTGGGCCATGAGGGGAAACACGTGGCCAGGCTGAACCAGATCCTCGGGCACCGCATCGGGTGCCACTGCGGTGCGTATGGTCACCGCACGGTCGGCCGCCGAGATGCCCGTGGTCACGCCCCGCGCGGCCTCGATGGAGACGGTGAAGTTGGTACCGTGCTTGTCGTTGGTGTCGCTCACCATCAGCGGCAGCTTGAGTTGCCGGCAGCGTTCCTGGGTGAGGGTGAGGCAGATCAGGCCGCGCCCGTAGCGGGCCATGAAATTGATGTCTTCGGGCCGCACCCACTGGGCGGCCATGATGAGGTCGCCTTCGTTCTCGCGATCCTCATCGTCCATCAACACCACCATCTTGCCCTGGCGGATGTCTTCGATGATGTCGGCAATGGGGCTCAGCGGCGTGCTCACGGCTTGAACCCGTGCCGGACCAGAAAAGCCTCGTCGATGCCGCCCGTGTCGGCCGCGGCCCCACCCTGCATCAGCCGTTCCAGGTAACGGGCGATGAGATCCACTTCCAGGTTGACCCGCCGGCCGGGCCGGTACCCGCCCAGGGTGGTGACGGCGAGGGTATGGGGCACGATATTGAGTTCGAACTCGGCGCCGGCCACGCGGTTGACGGTGAGGCTTACACCGTCGACACAGATGGAGCCCTTTTCGGCGATGTAGCGCGCCAGTTCGTCGGGAGCACGCAGGCGCAAGCGCACCGAGCGGCCCTCGTCCCAGCGTTGCAGCACCTGACCGACGCCATCCACGTGACCACTGACCAGGTGTCCTCCCAGGGGGGTGGCGAGGGTGAGTGCCTTCTCCAGGTTGACCGCATCGCCCACGACCAGCTCGCCGAGCACCGTGCGCGCCAGGGTTTCGGCGGAAACATCGGCCACGAAACCGTCCGCATCCAATTCCACCGCGGTGAGGCACACGCCGCTGACGGCGATACTATCGCCCCGCTGCACCTCGTCCAGCGCCAGATCTCCACTGTGGATGCTCAGACGGGCGTCTTCGCCGCGTCGTTCCAGGGTGTGGATCCGGCCCACGGCCTGGATCAAACCGGTAAACATGTTATGTGGTCACCTCGTGATAAATCGGTCGCGCCCGTATGCGCCAGTCCTCGCCCAGCGGACGCAGCTCGTCTATCTGCAGCCGCCGCACCTGGCTCATCCGCTCCAGGCCCGGCAGGTGGAAGGCTCCCAGGGCCCCATCCCCCATGAGTACGGGCGCCAGGTAGACGATGATCTCGTCCACCAGCCCGGCGGCCAGCAGGGCGCCGTTGAGACCAGCACCGGCCTCCACCTGTATTTCGTTGATTTCGCGCCGCGCCAGTTCCTTCAGCAAGGCGCGCAGATCCACCCGTGCATTTTTTCCTGGCAGAGCCAGCACCTCGGCGCCAGCCAGCGGTCGTTGCTCGCACCGCGCCACCAACACTGGGGCACCGCCGTCATGCAGCATGCGCAGTTTCCCGTGCAGGCGCGCGCGGCCATCCACCACCACCCGCAGGGGCTGGCGCGTGACCTCGCTCCCCAGTTCCTCGGCGCGCAGGTCCAGCCTGGGGTCGTCGGCCAGTACCGTGCCACTGCCGCTGAGCAGGGCATCGGCCCGCGCGCGCAGCCGTTGCACGTCGGCCCGGGCCGGCGCCGCAGTAATCCAGCGGCTCTCGCCCGAGGCCATGGCACTGCGCCCGTCCAGGCTCAGGGCCAGCTTGAGCCGCACCCAGGGCAGGCCTTCCCGCATGCGCTTGACGAAGCCGCGGTTGAGGGCCTCGGCCTCGTCGACCATGAGTCCCTGGGCGGTATCCACCCCGGCCTCTGCCAGACGCCGCAGACCACGCCCCGCCACCCGAGGATTGGGATCGACCATGGCCGCCACCACCCGCCGCACGCCAGCGGCGATCAAGGCATCGGCACAGGGCGGCGTGCGACCATGATGGCTGCAGGGCTCCAGGCTCACATAGGCGGTGCTGCCCGCGGCCTGCGCCCCCGCCACCCGCAGGGCTTCCGCCTCGGCATGGGGCGCGCCGGCCTGCCGGTGCCAGCCCTCGCCGACGACGCGTCCCTCCCGCACCAGCACACAGCCCACCCGCGGGTTGGGGTGCGGGCTGATCACGGGCCGTCGGGCCAGTACCAGGGCACGGGCCATGTAAAGGTGATCCGCTGCGCTGAACATGCTGCGGGCTCAGTCCGGGTCGTCGTCCGGCAACAGCGAGATCTGCTTGCGCCGGGCCTCGGCGGAAGGCTCCTTTTCCAGCTTTTCGATTTCCTCGCGGAAGGCGTGCATGTCCTGAAAACGGCGATATACCGAGGCGAAACGGATATAGGCCACTTCGTCGAGATTGCGCAGTTCGTGCATCACCCATTCGCCCAGGCGGTCGGCCTTGATCTCGCGCTCGCCACTGGCGCGCAGCTTGCGCTGGATGCCGTGGATGGCCGCCTCCACCCGTTCGGTGTCCACCGGCCGCTTCTCCAATGCCCGCAGCATGCCGGCGCGCAGTTTCTGCTCGTCGTAGGGCTCCCGACTGCCGTCGCGCTTGACGATCTGCGGCATCACCAGTTCCGCGCTCTCGAAGGTGGTAAAACGCTCGGCGCAGGTGAGACACTCGCGCCGCCGGCGCACCTGATTGCCTTCACTGGCCAGGCGGGAATCGATCACCTTGGTATCGGCCGCACCACAGAATGGACATCGCATCCCTGGGTCCTCCCGGCAGGTTCGCCCACAATCTTCCGTCTATTCAAGCATAGACCGGCAGGCGTTGACAAAGCGCCGAGACCTGCTCGCGCACCCGCTGGACCACGCCGTCCTCGCCGCGGGCATCGATGATGTCGCACATCCAACCGGCCAGGGCCCGGCAATCCTCCTCCATCAAACCACGGGTGGTCACCGCCGCGGTACCCACGCGAATGCCCGAGGTCACGAAGGGCGATTGGGGATCATTGGGCACGGCGTTCTTGTTCACAGTGATGTGCGCGGCCCCCAGCCAGGCATCCACGTCCTTGCCGGTCAGCCCCTGATCGATGAAACTCACCAAAAACAAGTGATTGTCGGTGCCCCCGGAGACCACGTCGAACCCTCGCTGGATGAAAACCTCGGCCATGCTGCGGGCATTGGCCACCACTTGCTTCTGATAGTCGGTGAATTCCGGTTCCAGGGCTTCCTTGAAGGCCACCGCCTTGGCGGCGATGACATGCATCAGGGGCCCCCCCTGAATGCCGGGGAAAACCAGGGAATTGAGCTTTTTCTCGATCTCCGGATTGGCCTTGGCCAGGATGATGCCGCCACGGGGTCCCCGCAGGGTCTTGTGGGTGGTGGAGGTGGTGACATCGGCAATCTGCACCGGACTGGGATAGACCCCGGCGGCCACCAGGCCGGCCACGTGGGCCATGTCCACCATCAGATAGGCCCCCACCTCGTCGGCCACACGCCGGAAGAAATCCCAGTCCACCACCCGCGAATAGGCGGAGAAACCGGCCACGATCATCTTGGGCCGGTGCTCACGCGCCAGACGCTCCACCTGGGCATAGTCGATCTCGCCGGTACGCTCGTCCAGGCCGTATTGCACCGCGTGGTAGATCTTGCCCGAGAAGTTGACCTTGGAACCGTGGGTGAGGTGTCCACCGTGGGCCAAGCTCATACCCAGCACGGTATCTCCCGGCTGCAGCAAGGCCATGTAGACCGCGGCATTGGCCTGGGAACCGGAATGGGGCTGGACATTGGCGTAATCGGCATCGAACAATTGCTTGGCACGGTCGATAGCCAACTGCTCGGCCACGTCCACGTATTCACAACCACCATAGTAGCGTTTGCCCGGATAACCTTCGGCATATTTGTTGGTGAGCACCGTGCCCTGGGCCTGCATCACCCGCGGACTGGCATAGTTCTCGGAAGCAATCAACTCGATGTGCTGTTCCTGGCGCTGCTCTTCCTGGCAAATGGCCTGCCACAGCTCCGGATCGAAGTCGGCGATGTTCAGGGTCTTGGAAAACATGGTTTTTCTCCGTCTGGCTTTGGGGATACAGGAAACAGGTAGTCCCCGACCCGCGGGGACCGAGATGTATACACAGCCGCCGGCTCGTTCACATCACCGGTTCGCTGTCGGCACCTTCCTTTTCCGGCGGCATCAGGTCTTGCTTGCTCACGCCCAGCATGAGTGCCGCAGCGCTGGCAATATAGATGGAGGAATAGGTACCTACCACGATACCGACGATGAGCGCGGTGGCAAAACCATGGATCAACTCGCCGCCCAGCGCGAACAGGGCGAACAATACCAGCAGGGTGGTCAAGGAGGTCACCAGGGTACGCGACAGGGTTTGGTTGATGGAGGCATTGAACACGTCGGTGGGCGTGCCCTTGCGCATGCGGCGGAAGTTCTCCCGTACCCGGTCGAACACCACGATGGTATCGTTGAGGGAATAACCGATCACCGCCAGAATAGCGGCCAGCACCGTGAGGTCGAACTCCAACTGGAACAGGGAGAAGAAACCGATGGTGAAGAGCACGTCGTGCACCAGGGCCGCGATGGCACCGAGAGAAAATCGCTTCTCGAAACGGATCCAGACATAGATCAGGATACAACCCAGGGCCGCCAGCATGGCCAGGCCGCCCTTTTCAATCAGCTCGTCACCGATCTGGGGACCGACGAATTCCACCCGGCGCATTTCCACCTTCTGCTGCGCGGCCTGACTGAGCAATTCCAACAGGGCAGAGCTGAGCTTGGCGCCGGATAGACCTTCCTGCGGTGGCAGGCGCACCAACACGTCTTTGGAGGTGCCGAAATGCTGCACCACGGCATCGTGGAAGCCGCCTTTTTTCAGCGCCTCACGCACCTGTGCCAGGTCGGCCGGTTGCTGGTAACCCACCTCGATCAGGGTGCCGCCGGTGAAGTCTATGCCCAGGTTCAGGCCGCGGGTCACGATGGAACCCAGGGCGATCAGCAGCAATACCAGCGAGACGATCATGGCCGGCTTGCGCATGCGCATGAAATCGATGGTGGGCACTTTCTCCAGTAGTCGCATGGTCGTGTCCTCAGATGGAGAGATGCTTGGTTCGCCGGCGGCCATAGACCAGGTTGACCACCGCCCGGGTACCCATGATGGCGGTGAACATGGAGGTCAGGATACCGATGGACAGGGTCACCGCAAAACCCTTGATGGGACCGGTGCCCAGGGCGAACAGCACCACCGCCGCGATCAGGGTGGTGATGTTGGCATCGGCAATGGTGGACACCGCCTTGCTGTAGCCGGCATCGATGGCGGTCTGAACCCCCACGCCATTGCGCAGCTCCTCGCGTATGCGTTCGAATATCAACACATTGGCATCCACCGCCATGCCCACGGTGAGCACGATACCGGCGATGCCCGGCAGGGTCAGGGTGGCCTGCAACATGGACAGGATGGCCACGATCAGTACCAGGTTGAGGGTCAGGGCGAGATTGGCGATCAAGCCAAAACCCTTGTAGTAGAGCGCCATGAACACCAGCACCAGGGCGAAACCGGTCATTACCGAGAGAAAACCCTGATCGATGTTTTCCTGCCCCAGGCTGGGACCCACGGTGCGTTCCTCGACGATGTCCACCGGCGCGGCCAGGGCGCCGGCACGCAACAACAGGGCCAGATCACGCGCTTCCTCGGTGCTGTCGAGCCCGGTGATCTGAAAACGGCTGCCCAGGCGCTCGCGAATGCGGGCGACATTGATCACCTCTTCCACCTTGCGCTTGGTGCGCACGACCTTGTCGCCCACCTTGCGGCGGTCGATCTTGGTCTCGATGAACACCACAGCCATCAGCTTGCCGACGTTTTCCTTGGTGGCCTGGGTGAAGATGCGTCCGCCCTTGCTGTCCAGCGAAATGAAGACCGCCGGACTCCCGGTCTGGGCATCGAGGCCGGAGGAGGCATCGACGATGTAGTCGCCGGTGAGCATGACCTGGTTTTTGAGCAGGATGGGCTCGCCGTTACGCTCGTAATAGAGCTTGCTGCCCGGCGGCACCCGGCCCTTGACCGCGCTCAGGGCGCTGTGTTCCTCGTCCACCATGCGGAATTCCAGGGTGGCGGTGGCGCCCAGAATCTCCTTGGCGCGGGCGGTATCCTGCACCCCGGGCAATTGCACCACGATGCGGTCCACGCCCTGTTGCTGGATCAGGGGCTCGGCCACGCCCAACTCGTTGACCCGGTTGCGCAAGGTGGTGATGTTCTGTTGCAGGGCGAATTTCTTCACCTCGGCGATTTCCTGTGGCGATAGGCTCACCAGCAGGTAGGCATAGCGTTCATCCTCTTGCTCGCGGAACTGCAGGCCGCTGAACTCCTTGCGCAACAGCTTGCGCGCCTGGTCACGCTTGGCGGCGTCACGGAATTTCAATCGCAGATGCCCCGGCCCGCCATCGGCATCCTGTTCCAGCCGGATGGACAGGTAACGCACCTTGTTCTCGCGCAACAGGCTGCGGGCATCGCTCTTGTAGCGTTCCAGGGCCTGTTTCACCGCCGCCTCCATGTCCACCTCCATCAGGAAGTGCACACCACCGCGCAGGTCCAGCCCCAGGTACATGGGTTTGGCATTGAGCGCGCGCAACCATTCCGGCGTGGCCGGCGCCAGGTTCAGCGCCACCACGTAGTTCTGGCCCAGCGCGTCGCGCACCAGATCCTGGGCCTTGAGCTGGTCCTCGGTGTTGTGGAAACGTACCAGGATGCCACGGGCATCACGCTCGATCCGCTTGGGCTTGAGCCCGGCCTCGTCGAGAATGGCCTCCACGCGCGAGACGGTACTTTGATCTGCCGAGGCGCCACGGGTGGCGGAAATCTGCAGGGCGGGATCCTCACCGTAGAGGTTGGGCAAGGCATAAATGCCCCCCACCACCACGACCACCAGGATCAGTAAGTACTTCCAGAGCGGATACTGATTGAGCATGAGAGTGATCTACCAGGGCCGGATCAGGCGGACTTGTAGGTTCCCTTGGGTACCAGGGTGGTCACCGACTGGCGCTGGATCCTGACCCGCAGGCCATCGGCAATCTCCAGGGTGATGAAATTCTCGTCCACATCGGTGACCTTGCCCAACAGACCGCCGGTGGTGACCACCTCGTCGCCCTTGGCGATGGATTCGACCAGTTTCTTGTGTTCCTTGGCCCGTTTGACCTGGGGGCGAATCAGCAGGAAATAGAAAATGGCAAAGATGATCAACAGGGGCACGAAACCCAGCAAGGACTCGCCGGCCGTCGGCGCGGGCGCCCCCTGGGCATAGGCATCGGAAATGAAGAAAGCCATGATTTTCCCTTTTTCTCCCTAGACACAATCCAAAAAAGAGCCGCATTATGCCATATCCGGTACCGGTTGCCCACGCATGGCATAAAATTCCTGCCGGAACTCGGCAAAGACACCGGCGCTGATGGCCTCGCGCATGCGGCGCATTATTGTCTGATAATAATGCAGATTGTGCCAAGTATTGAGGCGCGCGCCGAGAATCTCGCGGCTGCGGTCGAGATAACGCAGATAGGCACGGCTGTAGTTGCGACAGGTGTAGCAGTCACAGTGAGGATCCAGCGGGCCGGTATCGCGCTCGTAGCGGCTGTTGCGAATGCGTACCACGCCCTGGTGGGTGAACAGGTGACCGTTGCGGGCATTGCGGGTGGGCAGCACGCAGTCGAACATGTCCACCCCCCGCGCCACGGCCTCCACTAGGTCCTCCGGCGTGCCCACCCCCATGAGGTAACGGGGCTTGTCCGCCGGCATGTGGGGCGTGAGCGCATCGAGCACCCGCAGCATCTCGGCCTTGGGCTCGCCCACCGACAGGCCGCCGATGGCATAGCCGTCGAAACCGATGTCCAGCAGGCCCTGCAGGGAGGCCTCCCGCAGTCGTGGATACATCCCACCCTGCACGATACCGAACAGGGCACTGGGATTGTCACCATGGGCCTGCTTGCTGCGCAATGCCCAACGCAGGGACAATTCCATGGATTGCCGCGCCTCGTCCTCGCTGGCGGGATAGGGCGTGCACTCGTCGAAGATCATCACAATGTCCGAGCCCAACTCCCGCTGCACCGCCATGGATTCCTCCGGCCCCATGAACACGGTATCGCCATTGATGGGTGAACGAAACGTCACCCCGCGCTCGTCGATCCTGCGCATATCGCCCAGACTGAAGACCTGAAATCCCCCCGAATCGGTGAGAATGGGCCCCTGCCAATGCATGAAATCGTGTAGATCACCATGCTCCCGGATGATCTCCACGCCTGGACGCAGCATGAGATGAAAGGTGTTGCCGAGGATGATCTGCGCCCCCAGGGCCTGCAGCTCCTCGGGGGTCATGGCCTTGACCGTGGCATAGGTGCCCACCGGCATGAATACCGGCGTATCCACTTCCCCGCGGGCAAAGTGCAAGCGTCCACGGCGGGCCGCGCCGTCGCTACCGAGTAATTCGAACTGCATGATATCGCCCTTAGGCTGGATTCAATCAATCAGCATGGCATCGCCATAACTGAAAAAACGGTAACGCCGCTCCACCGCGTGGCGATAGGCCGCCAACACCCGCTCACGCCCGGCGAAGGCCGACACCAACATCAACAGGGTGGATCCCGGCAGATGAAAATTCGTCATGATGGCATCGACCGCGCGAAATTCATAGCCGGGATAGATAAAAATATCGGTTTCCCCCTCGAAGGGCTGCAATGTGCCGCCACGGGCGGCGGTCTCCAGCGCGCGCACCACCGTGGTACCCACCGCCACCACCCGTCCGCCGGCAGCCTTGGTGCGGGCGATGCGCTCACACACCTGTTCGCCGACCCGAATGCGCTCGGCATGCATGTGATGTTTCTCCACCGTCTCCACCCGCACCGGCTGGAAGGTGCCCGCCCCCACGTGCAAGGTCACGAAACAATGTTCCACCCCCGACTCGGCGAGCCTGTCCAACAAGGCCTGGTCGAAATGCAGGCCCGCGGTGGGCGCGGCCACCGCGCCGGGCTCGCGCGCATAGATCGTCTGGTAGCGCAAGCGGTCGATGCGGTTGGCCGGACGCTCCAGATAGGGCGGCAAGGGAATGCGGCCATGCTTCTCCAGCAACTCCAGCACCGGCCGGGTATTGTTGAAGCGCAGCAGAAACAGGTCGTCCTCCCGCCCCAGCACCTCGGCACCCAGGTGACGCTCCAGCACCAGCCGCCGCCCCGGCCTGGGCGCCTTGCTGGCACGCACATGGGCCAGCACGCGGTGCTCGTCCAGGATCCGTTCCACCAACACTTCCACCCGCCCACCGGTATCCTTCACGCCCAGCAGGCGGGCCGGGATCACGCGGGTGTCATTGAACACCAGCAAATCACCCGGGCGCAACAGGGTCGGCAAATCGGTGACGTGGCGATCACTGACCCCACCGCTGTGACGCGGCAGACACAGCAGACGACTGCCGCTGCGCCTGAGCGCCGGCTGGCGGGCGATCAGCTCCTCGGGTAATTCGTAGTGGAAGTCATCGACGCGCATGATTCACGACAACATGCGAAATTCTGTGATAGGCAAACATGGCAATCCAATCGACTCGCCGCCCCGGCTTGATCGGGGCGGCGAGTATACTACACTTCGGTTGACGGTCTCGTACCGCCGAAAAAAGGCCCGGGCCCTTCCTTGGCTCCCGGGCAAACGACGCAATGGGTCAGACGCGCTCAGTCGTCGCTCAGGCGCTTGATCCCCATCGCCGCCAGTACGTATTTTTCGTACAGCGGCTCCGGGGTGCCTTTTTTCATCTTGCGAATGAAATATTTCTCGAAGGCCACCTTGGCCGTGTGTACCCACTTGCCCTTTTTGAACCAGTTGATGTTACGCGGTGGAATCTGGGGAGAGGCCACGAAAGCGGCGCCCGTATCCCCCATGTCGGCCAGACAGATGGCGTTCCAGGTGGGCTTGTGCGTGGGCTCCTTGCCCTCCAGTTCCTGCTTGATGTTTTTGACGATGGCGGTCACCATGGACTCGATCATGTAACCGGTCTTGGGCGTGCCAGTGGGAACGGGCGTGGCCTCCACCGGCGGAATGGCGATGCACACGCCGGCCGAGTAGATATTCTTGTACTTGGGATTACGCTGGTGCTCATCCACCAACACGAAGCCGCGTGGATTGCACATCCCCTCTACATTGGCCACGGCATCCACACCCTTGAACGCCGGCAGCATCATGGAATAGCCAAATTCCAGCTCGTGCTGCCTGATCACCTCGCCGTCGGCATTGTGCTCGTCCACGTACATCTTGCCCTGTTCCACCTTGGTGACCTTGGCATTGACGATCCACTTGATGTGACGATTGCGCATCTCCGACTCCAGCATACCCTTGGAGTCACCCACTCCGCCTAGACCAAGATGGCCAATATAGGGCTCGCTGGTGACGAAGGTCATGGGCACCTTGTCGCGAATCTTGCGCTTGCGCAGATCGGTATCGACGATGAAGGCATATTCATAGGCCGGCCCGAAACAGCTCGCACCCTGCACCGCACCGATCACCACCGGCCCTGGCTGGGTAACGAATTGCTGATAGACCTTGTTCGAATGCTCCGCATGATCGGTGGTACACACCGAGGTGGTATATCCCTCGGGCCCCAGGCCCTCCACTTCCTCGAAAGCCAGTTTGGGACCGGTGGCGATGAGCAGGTAGTCGTAAGCCAGGCTCTCGCCATTGGCCAGTTCCAGGCGACTGTTGTCGGCATCGATCTTGTCCACCCGCTGGGCGACGAAATCGATGCCCTTGCGCTCCAGGTAGGGCCTGATGGGAAACGTGATGTCGTCACGCTCGCGCCAACCCACTCCGATCCAGGGGTTGGAGGGCACGAACTGAAAGTAGTCCACCGCATTGACCACCGTGATCTTGTGTTCCTTGCCCAGAGCCTCCCTCATTTCATAGGCTGCCGGCATGCCGCCGGTACCCGCTCCTAGAATAACGATATGCGCCATGATTTCATCCTCTGTTATGGTTATTGATCGCCGCCTCCCGCGACGGCAGGCTCTATTATGGCAAGGATGGGGCCAAACGAAACAGGTCAGCCTAACCCGTTGAAAAACAAATATAAAGAAACAACGAACTCAATTCCCGAGTGTGCAACTGCTATAAATGTGCGTCAAAAATGGCATATACTCTCAGCTTCAATGTCATACCTGACAACAAGGACGACACCATGGGCTTGCCGGAAATCCACCAATTACTCGACGCCTACGCCGAACCCGCGGTGATCATCGGCCTGGACTATCAGATCCTGGCCGCCAACCGCAGCTATAGGGAACAGTACGGTGAACTCAGGTCGCACACCCAACCGCGCTGCTTCGAGATCTCGCATCGCTATACCCAGCCCTGCGACCAGGCCGGTGAAGTGTGCCCAATCAAAAACTGCCTCGCCTCCGGCCAGGCCCAGCGGGTATTGCATGTGCATTACACCGCCCAGGGCGAGGAACATGTAGCGGTGGAGGCCCTGCCCATCCGCGACGATCAGGGTCAGATCCGCTATTTTCTCGAAATCCTGCACAAGAGCGACCTGCATCAACAACCCCGCCAGACCCACGGACTGATCGGCACCTCCAGCAGCTTCACCCGCACCCTGGAACTCATCGAGCGTGTGGCACCGCGACAGACCACGGTCTTGCTGCTGGGTGAGTCGGGCACCGGCAAGGAACTGGCGGCCCGGGCCGTACATGAGCTGAGCCAGCGCGCCAACGGCCCCTTCGTGCCGGTAGATTGTTCCGGGCTCAGTGAAAGCCTGTTCGAAAGCGAGCTGTTCGGGCACGAGAAAGGGGCCTTCACCGGCGCCCAGCAACGCAAACTCGGTCTGGTGGAAGCCGCCCGCGGAGGCACGCTGTTCCTGGACGAGATCGGCGAAATCCCCCTGCCACAGCAGGTCAAGCTGTTGCGCCTGCTGGAAACCGCCAGCTTTCGCCGGGTCGGTGGCGTGGAACCCCAGCAGGCCGATTTCCGCCTGGTCTGCGCCACCCATCGCAATCTCAAGCGCATGGTGGAACAGGGGCGTTTTCGGCAGGATCTGTTCTACCGCATCAACACCTTCCCCATCACCCTGCCGCCCTTGCGCGAGCGCCGTGACGACATCCCCCGCCTGTGTCAGACCTTGCTGAAACGGGTCGCACCCGAACGGCAGCTAGTGCTCCACCCAGACACCCTGCAACACCTGGAGCGCTACGATTTTCCCGGCAACATCCGGGAGCTGCGTAATATTCTCGAGCGCGCCAGCCTGCTGTGCGACGGCGACACCCTGCTACCCTCGCACCTGCCGGAAGAATGCCGCCAGGATACCCTCTCCGCCAGCGAACCCATCGGCTTCCAGGGTCCCATCCGGCCACTCAAGACCATCGAACACGACTATCTGCGCTGGGCAGCCACCCGCCATCGTGGCGACAAACGCAGCCTGGCCCGCCAGCTAGGGCTGAGCGAGCGCACCCTCTATCGCAAACTCGGTGCTATTCTCAGAGACGACCCCCTTTGTCCTGACTGATCCAAAACAGCAAACGGACATCGCTGCCAAGCATCGGAGGAAGCCATGTATCACGGCGAGCGTTTCAACAGTATAAGCCATCTCATCGGCAGCGCCGCCGCCCTCGCCGGGCTGGTGGTGCTGGTGGTACTGGCGGCCAGGCAGGGCGACCCCTGGAAAATCGTCAGCTTCAGCATCTACGGCGCCACCCTGCTGTTTCTCTATGCCGCCTCCACGCTCTACCATAGCTGGCGAGGCAAGGCCAAGGCCTGGCTACAGAAGCTGGATCACTGCGCCATCTATCTGCTCATTGCCGGCACCTACACCCCATTCACCCTGGTCACCCTGCGCGGCGCCTGGGGCTGGAGCCTGTTCGGCATTATCTGGGCTCTGGCCATCGCCGGCATCGTGCAGGAGAATCTCCCCCGCAAGGGCCCTCGCGCACTGTCCATGGTTATCTACCTGCTGATGGGCTGGCTGGTACTCATCGCCCTGAAGCCCCTGCTCGATGCGCTGCCGGCCTGGGGCTTCGCCGGCCTGTTGATCGGCGGCCTGTTCTATACCGTGGGTATCCTGTTCTACGCACTGGATCACAAACGCCATTTCCATGGCATCTGGCACCTGTTCGTGCTGGCCGGCAGCGCCAGTCATTTCATCACCGTGCTGTTGTTCGTGGCCTGAAACACAAAAAACGTTTGCTTTTGCCGGCGATCACGCCTATAGTGGGCTGGCTTGCATGGCACAAGCAGGCTTTCCTGGAACACCCGAAACACCCTTTCGACTTCTTAGTGAATCCTCATTGCGTCATCTTGTCACCTTAGTTCTATAATCAACCACGAGGATCACATCCCATGAATATCGGTACTGTAAAATGGTTCAACGAAGCCAAGGGCTTCGGCTTCATCAGCCCCAACGACGGCGGTGAAGACGTTTTCGTTCATTTCCGCGCCATCGTCGGCGAAGGCTTCAAGGTACTGACCGAAGGCCAGACCGTGAGCTACGAAGTCGAGAAAGGCCCCAAGGGCCTGCAAGCCGCCCAGGTCCAACCTCAGTAAGACTTCTCTTGTGAAAGCCCCGCTTCGGCGGGGCTTTTCATATTCCGCTCCGGTGCCCCACCGGTCTTTCGACATAGCCGCCACTCACACCCGCAAAGGCCACTACATGAAAAAACTCTTCGTGGGCAATCTGCCCGCCTCCGCCACGGAAACCTCGGTCACCGAGCTGTTCACCCAATTCGGCACCGTACGCTCCATCAAACTGGCCAGGGACGTGTTCTCGGGGCAATGCAAGGGTTTCGGCTTCATAGAAATGGAAGGCCACGAGGCCCGCGCGGCCATTGCCGGGCTCAATGCAAAGAACTTCGAGGGCAAGCTGCTCAAGGTCAACTTCGAGCAACCCCGCAATCGCCGCGGACGCCGCTGAATCACGCTGTCATCACGGGTCCCGGGAAATGGTGCCGGAGAGGTGAATCGAACACCCGACCTACTGATTACGAATCAGTTGCTCTACCGACTGAGCTACTCCGGCTGAGGAAGGATCAGTTGTTGCGGATCTTGATGATGACGTCGACCCCCTCGGCCCGGGTTCCCGGAGGCAGGGAGGGCAGGCGGCTGACATTGAGTTCCGTCATCTCGATATCCATCAGCTCGCCGGTATCGACGTTGTAGAAGTGATAGTGGTCGGAGACGTTGGAGTCGTAAAACACCTTGCTCGGATCCACCACCAGTTCCTTGATCAGGCCCTTGCGGGCAAACAGGCCCAGGGTGTTGTAGATAGTGGCCTTGGACACCTTCGCCCCGCGCTTGTTGACCTCCTCCAGGACCTGCTCGGCCGACAGGTGTTGTTTCCTGCTCAGCAGCATCTGGGCAATCTCCACCCGTTGCTTGGTGGGCGAAATGTCGTGCTGACGCAGAATCTGGGTGATGTCCGCGATCTGCGCCGACGGGTCATCGGGATGGGTGGCCATATTTACTACTCTCGCTACATTACCCGCCGCGGTGGCCTGCCTTTCATATCGGCCAAAACAATCCTTGAATTTACCCCAAATCGACGCATAGCGCAATTGGACAATTCACGCTCAAATCAAGCGGATACCGGCTCGAACAAGTGAAATGGCGCAGGATCCAGGATGGGCTTGCGTCCCAACATCAGGTCGGCCAGCAATCGGGCCGAGGCCGGTCCCATGACCACACCGTTGCGATAATGCCCCGCATTGATGAACAAACCGGTCACCTCGGGATGCTCGGCGATGCAGGGAATGCCCTGGGGAGAGCCTGGCCGCAGCCCTGCCCAGTGTTTCACCGGGCTTTCCCCTCGCAGAAAGGGAAACAGTTCGCCGGCCCATGCCGTCAGTTCGGCCCGGGCCTCGTCGGTGACCTGCTTGTCGAAACCTACCTCCTCCAAGGTACTGCCCACCAACAGGTGGCCATCGCGACGGGGGATCACATAGTGGCCGCCGTGGAGCACGATGTGGCGAATACGTCCGGCCGCGATGCGGTAGAGCATCATCTGTCCGCGCACCGGTCTCACTGGCGGGGTCGACAGGGACGCATCCAGCAGCCCCGCGCTCCAGGCACCGCCAGCGAGCACCACCTGTGGCACATGCCAGTCCCTGCCACCAGCACGCACTCCTCGTACCCGCCCTGCGCGCAACAGCAGGCTTTCCACCGGCGTCTGTTCGTGCAGGCTCACCCCCAGGCGCAACAAATCGGCCCGGACCGCCGCCGCCAGGCGGGGATTGCGCACCTGACCTAGCTCGGGAAACAGGCAGCCCTGGCGCCAATCCGGCGCCAATTCGGGTTCCTCGACCCGCAGCTCAGCGGCATCGAGCAGGCGCAGAGGTGTCGGATACGCCCGCGCCCATTCCCTGCCCGCCGCCTGCTGATCGGCGTCCAACATCAACAGGCCGGAAGGCACATATTCGGGGTCGATTCCCGTCTCGCGATGCAGCCGCGCCAGCAGCTCAGGATAGGCCCCCTGGCTCCAGCGCGCCAGGTCGTTGACCGCCGCCGGATAGCGCCAGGGGTAGAGAGGCGAAAGAATACCACCTCCCGCCCAGGACGATTCCTGTCCCATGGCGCGGCGCTCGAACAAAGCCACCCTGACACCGCTCAAGGCCAGTTCACGAGCGCTGAGCATGCCCATCAGCCCCCCGCCGACCACGATCACGGCCAGCTCGTTCACGGCATCACACGCAAATTGTCGATCAGGCGAGTCTCGCCCAGGTAGGCCGCGGCCAGGATGACCAACTCCTCGCCGTCGGGTTCACGCAGCGGAGCCAGACTGGCGGCCTTGCGGATGCTGATGTAATCGGGCCGCAGGCCAGCGGCGGTAAGATATTCCCGGCCCTGCTGTTCCAGTGCGGCAATATCGCGTTCGCCGGCCTGCAGGCGTTCGCGCAAACGCCGCAGGCAACGATAGAGGGCCGGCGCCCTGGCTCGCTGTTCGGCATCTAGATAACTGTTGCGCGAACTCATGGCCAGGCCGTCGGCCTCCCGCACGGTGGGCACGCCGATCACCTGCGGACTCATGAAGAGGTCTTCCACCATACGCCGGATCAGGTAGAGCTGCTGAAAGTCCTTTTCCCCCAGTAACACCACGTCGGGCTGGACGATATTGAGCAACTTGGCCACCACTGTGGTCACGCCGATGAAATGCCTCGGCCGCGAGGAACCACACAGAATATCCGACAACTCCGGCACCACCACCTGGGTGGAAGCCCGCTTGCCATGGGGATAGATCACTTCGTCGGTGGGCGTGAACAACAAGCTGACGCTCTCGCGAGTGAGCCGGAGACGATCCTGCTCCAGAGTGCGCGGATACTGCTCGAAGTCCTCGCCCTCGCCGAACTGCAGCGGATTGACATAGATGCTCACCACCACCCGGTCGGCCTTGATCGCGGCCTGGCGACACAGCTCCAGATGTCCCTGGTGCAGATTACCCATGGTGGGCACGAAGGCCACCCGCTGGCCGGCACTCTTCCAGCGCCGCACCCAGGAATGAATCTCTTGCGCTGTCCTGGCGGTGATCATGTCAATCGAAACAGTGCTCGGGCGCGGGGAAGACGCCATGTTTGACGGCTTCCACATAGGCCGCCATAGCCGCCATCACGCTGTCGCGCCCGCTCAGGAAATTCTTGGCAAACGCCGGGGGCTTGTCCGGAGTGATCCCCAATAGGTCGTACAATACCAACACCTGGCCATCACAGGCGGCGCCGGCGCCGATGCCGATAACCGGAATCGACAAGGACTGGCTCAGGCGCTCACCCAGGGCGGCGGGCACACACTCCACCACCAAGAGATCGGCGCCGGCCCGTTCCAGCGCCTGTGCATCACGCAGTATGCACTCGGCCTCGGCCTCGCTGCGCCCCTGCACCCGATATCCCCCCAGCTTGTGCACCGACTGGGGCAACAGGCCGAGATGGCCACATACCGGAATGCCATGATGCGCGAGCAAGGCCACGCTCTCCACCATGGCAGCCCCGCCTTCCAGCTTGACCACATGGGCCCCGCCCTCCTTCATCAGTCGCCCGGCACTGGCCAGGGTCTGCTGAGGGTTGTTGCAACTCATAAAAGGCAGGTCGACGACGAGCAGGCTGTCCGGGGCACCCCGACGCACACTGGCACTGTGGTAGACCATCTCGTCGAGAGTGACCGGCAGGGTGCTGTCCCGCCCCTGCACCACCATGCCCAGAGAGTCGCCCACCAACAGCACGTCCACCCCGGCACGTTCAGCCTGGGCGGCAAAGCTGGCATCGTAGGCAGTGAGACAGGCGATCTTCTCGCCGTCGCGCTTGAGTTTCTTCAGGCTGAGGATGGTGTGTCTGGGCATTGGGTCGTGACTCCTGCGGCATACCGCCGGACCGGTCAGCGAGACAGGCGCTGCAGGCCCCGCCGGGGAGTCTGCCGCATCAAAGCCTGAATATTACCATAACCCGGCACATTTAGCGCAGGAGCCAGCTCAGCCAGGGGCACCACCACGAAATCGCGCTGGACGATGCCGGGATGGGGAATACGCAGGCGTCCCGTGTTGATCCGCCGCTGGCCATAGAGCAGGATGTCCAGGTCGAGGGTGCGTGACTGCCAGCGCTCGCCATCACGGCGCCGGCCATGCGCCCGTTCGATATCCTGCAGGGCATCGAGCAGGGCCTCCGGTGCCAGCGCGGTGCTCAACTCCGCCACCGCGTTCACATAGTCGGGCTGATCCTTGCCGGCCAGGGGGCGGCTGCGATAATACGACGACACCGCCCGCAAGCGGGTGACGGGCAGCCCGGCCAGGGCCTTCCGCGCCGAGTCGAGCAGGGCCATGGAGTCGCCCAGGTTACTGCCCAGGCCGATATAGACCGTTGCGTGATCAGTCACTTTTCTTGGCGCGACGACGCCGCCGGCGGCGGGGCCGCTTGCCCTGCCCTAGGCTCTCCACCAACTTGTCGCGCTCGCTTTCGCTGGCGTGATACAACGCATCCCACCAGTGCGCCAGACCAGGATCGGCATCACCCACTTGCGAGCGCAGAAGGAGGAAATCGTAACCGGCACGGAAGCGCGGATGCTGTACCAGGCGCAGGGAACGCTTGGGCTGGCGATTCTCCAGGCGATCCTGCATTTGCCAGACCTCCTTGACGGCGGTCTGGAAACGACGCGGCACCGCAACCCGTTGGGCCTGCCCCGAGAGCACGGAGTCCGCCGCCGCCATCAGGGCCTGGCTCTTGCTCATGCCACGATCGATAAAGCGCGCACGCAACTGCTGCACCGGCTGCCACAGAAAGGAAGCCAGCAGAAACATGGGCGTCACCGGCTTGTCCTCGGCAATGCGCTGATCGGTGTTCTCCAGCACCCGCTCGATGAAATGGGCGAACACGCTGTCGTGATCATGCTCCAGACACTCTTCCGTCTGCGGAAACAGGTAAGAACAGAGACGAAACTCCCTCATGAGCTTAAGGGTTTTAACCCCGTGACCGGACATGAACAGCTTGAGCATTTCCTCGAACAGGCGCGCCGGCGGCACGCCTTCGAGCAGATGTCCCAGCTCATGCAGGGGGGCGGCGGTCTCGGGGGCCAGCTCGAAATCCAGCTTGGCGGCAAAGCGAATAGCGCGCAGCATGCGCACGGGATCTTCACGGTAGCGGGTCTCGGGGTCGCCGATCAGGCGCAACACCCGCTGGCGCAAATCTTCCATGCCACCCACCAAGTCCACCACCGAGAAATCACGGATATTGTAATAAAGGGAATTGACCCGAAAATCCCGTCGCCAGGCATCCTCTTCCAGGGTGCCGTAGACATTGTCACGCACGATCATGCCGTTGACGATCTGTCGCTCATCCCCCTGCTCACCCTGGTGTTGGCCACGGAACGTGGCCACCTCGATGATCTCCGGGCCGAAATGCACATGAGCCAGACGAAAGCGCCGGCCGATGAGCCGGCAGTTACGGAACAACTGGCGTACCTGCTCGGGGGTGGCATCGGTGGCCACGTCGAAATCCTTGGGCTTGCGCCCCAGCAACAGATCGCGCACGCTGCCTCCCACCAGATAGGCCTCGAAACCGGCATTCTTCAGGCGATAGAGCACCTTCAGCGCATTCTCGCTGATCTGGCTGCGCGACAGGGTATGCTCCGAGCGGGCGATAATGTGTGCTGCTGACACGCGTCTTCTTCTGGGTTGTAGGCACCACCGTGATTCGTACGAGGACATCGCCGCGCTGCCTGCGCCGGCGACACCAACAGGCGCATAGTGTAGCGGATTTTTGGAAGAATTCCGATAGCAGGGCCCATAGCCGGACCCCGCTTGCTCAGAGAATCTTTTTGAGCGTGGCCGCCACCTGACCCAGCGGCTTGACATGATCGGCGGCATCCAGCTTGACAGCAGCCCCCGGCATGCCCCAGACCACGCTGCTGGCCTCGTCCTGGGCGATGGTGATGGCACCTTGCTCGCGCATTTCCCTGAGACCGCGTGCACCGTCGTCTCCCATGCCGGTGAGAATCACGCCACGGGCGTTCTGCCCCGCATTCTGCGCCACCGAGCGAAACAGCACGTCTACCGAAGGACGATGGCGGTTGACCGGCGGACCATCACTCAGGCGGCAGATATAACGTGCCCCGCTGCGTTCCACATACAAGTGATGGCTCCCCGGCGCCACATAGGCGTGGCCGGCCAGAATCTGCTGACCATCCTCGGCCTGGCATACGGTCATGGCACAGGTACGGTTTAAACGTTCAGCAAAGGGTTTGCTGAAATTTTCCGGGATATGCTGGGTGATCACGATGCCGGGAAAGTCCGCCGGTAGACCCAGCAAGACCTCCTTTATGGCCTCGGTACCGCCGGTGGAGGCACCGATGGCCACGATCTTGTCGGTGGTGCCGAAGTGCTTGCGCCGCGGCGTCTTGTCGAGCACTGCATCGGTCGACAATTTGGGGGGCACGCTGGACGCGACCGTCTCGGTATAGGGCCGTACCCGGGCCGTTGCCGCGGTCTTGACCTTGGCAATGATCTCTTCCTGGTAGTTCTGCAGTTGCTGGGCAATATCCACCTTGGGCTTGGAGACGAAGTCCACCGCGCCGATTTCCAGCGCCTGCAGGGTCACATCGGCACCGGCCTCGGTGAGCGTGGACACCATCACCACCGGCATGGGACGCAGGCGCATCAGGTTGCGCAGAAAGGTGATGCCGTCCATCTTCGGCATCTCCACATCCAGCGTCAACACATCCGGATTCAATTGTTTGATCTTCTCCCTGGCCATCAACGGGTCATTGGCCGTGCCCACCACCTCGATTTGTGGATCGGCAGACAGCATTTCACTCAACATCTGCCTGACCAGGGCCGAGTCATCGACAATGAGTACTGTTGTTTTTTTCATATTCAGAACAATTCAACGTCACCTGCGACGGGTTTCTTCTTGAGCTCTTCTTGGTAACGGCGCTCGCTCTCGTATATACCATCGCTCTTGAGCGAACGCAGACGCTTGACGAAGGCCTTTCCCGTATAGGGGTTGTAGACCACCTTGCGCGGACAGGTATCTCCCACGTCCTGCGACAACAGCTCCAGCCCCTCGAGCTGGATGTACTGCAATACGAACTCGATGTTTTTGCGCCCGATATCGGTGGCACTGGCAATGATCCTGCCACCTCCAAACACCTTGACCTCGAGATTCCTGCGCTGGCCGCCATGGCTCAATATCACGTTGATCATGTTCTCCATGGCGTAGTTGCCATAACGCTCCGCATCGGTCCCCGCACCCAGCTTGAAATTCTCACCGGAAACCGGAAGCATGAAATGGTTCATGCCACCGATGCCAAATTTTCGATCACGAATGCACGCCGACACACACGAGCCCAGCACCGTGGTGATGTATTCATCGTGCACCGAGACATAGAACTGGCCTGGCAGGATCTTGGCCATGAAGGCCTGCCGCCCTTCGTCCCAGTAGCGCTTGATGTGCTCGAAGCCGGGCAAGGCCTCCGGCATGCCCTCGCGACGCTGAAATTTAAACTTCATGTCAGTCCTTTTTCTGGTAGATCGTCTTGCCTATGAGGTCGAAACGATCGCAAACCTTGAACATGGACTCCGAGTGCCCGAGAAAGACATGTCCCCTGGGTATCAGGATATCCGCATAGCGATCGAACAACCTGGCCTGGGTCGGCTTGTCGAAATAGATCACTACGTTGCGACAAAAGATGAAATCGAACGGCCCTTTCATGGGCCAGTCCTGCATGAGATTGAGCTGACGAAAACTGATCAGCGCCTGCAACTCGGGGCTCACCCGCACACTGCCCGCACGACTGCCCTTGCCACGGCGAAACCAGCGTTTCTTGATGGCGCGATCCAGGCCATCGATACGCTCCGCGTCATAGATTCCGGCCTGGGCATGAGCCAGCACATTGGAGTCCAGATCGGTGGCCAGGATTCGCATGTCCCATTCATCCGGCCTGGGCACCGTCGAGAGCAGGGTCATCGCCAGTGAATAAGGCTCCTCTCCAGTGGAACAGCCTGCCGACCAGATTCTCAGCCTGCGGCTCTGGGCATTGCGACGCAACAACTGCGGCAACAAGGTTTTCTCGAGATACTCGAAATGATGTTTCTCGCGGAAAAAGGCCGTCAGATTGGTGGTCATGGCGTTGATGAACTGGGGCAGTTCATCCGAGCCCGGCGTTTCCACCAGCTTCATGTAGTCCGAAATGCTGTCGATGCCAAGCTGGCGCAGCCGCCGCGACAGGCGACCGTAGACCATATTCATCTTGGCATCGGACAGCTTGATGCCGGTATGTTGCTTGACGAATCTCCGTATCCGCTCGAAGTCCTTCTCGGTGAAAAGGAATTCCCTTTCCTTTTCCCTTGTTTGGGCACTCATTGCCCTGGCCGCGGCCACCATGGTTCAGAACTCTTCCCATTCGTCGCTGTCCAGGCTTTGCGCCGACGGCGCGGTGTGCCGCGTGCGGGCGGGCGCCGACCGCCGCGCCGGCTGGCCACCGGCAGCTGCCTCGGCCTGGACGCCACCCATGTGCTGGCCAGCCTGTTCCTGGGCATCGCTGAGCTTGAAGAAGCCCATCATCTCGGACAGATTCCTGGCCTGCTCGTCCATGGCCTCGCTGGCCGCCGCGGCCTCTTCCACCAGGGCCGCATTCTGCTGGGTCACCTCGTCCATCTGTGACACGGCCTTGTTCACCTGCTCGATGCCGATGGACTGTTCCTGGCTGGCGGCGGCGATCTCGGCGATGATGTCGCTGACCTTCTTCACCGCGCCGACGATTTCCTCCAGGGTCTGGCCGGACTGGTCCACCAGCTTGGTGCCATCCTCTACCTTGTCTACGCTGTCCTGGATCAGGGCCTTGATCTCCTTGGCCGCGGCCGCGCTGCGCTGAGCCAAGTTACGCACCTCGCCGGCCACCACCGCGAATCCCCGCCCCTGCTCACCGGCACGGGCGGCCTCCACTGCGGCATTGAGTGCCAGCAGATTGGTCTGGAAGGCGATCTCGTCGATCACACTGATGATATCGGCGATCTTCTTGCTGCTGCTGTTGATGGCGCCCATGGCATCCACCGCGCGGCGCACCACATCGCCTCCCTTCTCCGCCTGTTCACGGGCACCGGCCGCCAATTGGTTGGCCTGGCGCGCATTGTCGGCATTCTGCTTAACGGTGCTGGTCAGCTGCTCCATGCTGGAAGCGGTTTCTTCCAATGAGGAGGCTTGTTCTTCGGTACGTTGGCTGAGGTCGGAATTGCCCTGAGCGATTTCTGCCGCCGCCGAGGCGATATTGGTGGTGCTGTTTTGGATCTGTCCCACCATGGTTCTGAGATTGTTCACCGACTGATTGATGGCATCCTTGAGTACGGCAAACTCTCCCTCGTAGTCACCATTGACCTCGACCCGCAGGTCGCCCTCGGCCAGGCTCTGGACCACGCGTGTGCCCTCACGGATGGGCTCGACCACGGCATCCAGCAACTGGTTGACAGCTTCGCCCAGATCGCGAATGAAACCCTCGTATTTATCCACCTCCAGCCGTTGCTCCAGGTCACCCCGCGATGCCGCGGCAATCAACCCCTCCACCTGGCGCTCGGCATCCTTCTGATCTGTGATATCTTTCCACTCCACCATGTTGCCCATGTAATGGCCATTGGCATCCTCGATATAGGTGGCATTGACCTCGAACTCCAGGTCCGCCACCTTGATCTCGGCCCGGGCCGGCAGACGGCTCTTGTCCTTCAGCAGGGCCCGCTGATGCGCCGGATTCTTGTGGAACACATCGATGTTCTGCCCCACCAGGTTGTGGGGGTCGAACCCCGGAAAGAGCTCACGCAACTTGTCGGCCCGCTTGGCCATCATGTTGACCACCGCCGGGTTGACGAAAGTGATGTTCAGGTCTTCATCACACAGCATGAGATTGGTCTGCGCCCCTTCCACCGCAGCCTTGAGCCGGGCCACCTCGACCTCGCTCTTGCGCAGCTCGGTGACATCCGACCACTCCAGGGTATTACCAATGTAATTGCCGGCCATGTCACGCATGGCCGTGACCTGGATATGGAAAATCAGCTCGTCCCCCACCTTGATATCGGTCTCATAGGGCAGATTGTCGGGATTGGCCAGCAGACGCCGCTGATGTTCAGGATTCTTGTGGAAGATATCGATACAGGTTCCAACGATACCGTCCACCGAGAATCCCGGGTACAAAGCGCGCAGTTCGCTTTGATACTTGCCCAGCAGTTTCTTGGTGGATTCGTTGACATAAGTGATCACCAGATCACGGTCGATCATCATCATCGCGGTCTGGGCACTGTCGATGGCACGTTGCAGACGGAATGCATCTTCCTGCGACTTGCGCTGCTCGGTCACATCGTTCCATTGCACCACGTAACCCACGCGCTCGCCCTTGCTGTTCAACAACACGCGCGTTTCGTGCTCGAAGATGAAGCGCCCGGGTGTGATCTCACCTTTTCTCGCCTCATTGGCCTGCAAGCCCTGCAGAATCTGCTTGATCGCCATGGGGTCCCTGTGATAGCGGTGTATGCTGCCGCCCACCACCTGGTCGACCTTGAAGCCCGGAAGATAGGTGGCGAGTTCATCTTCCACGCTGCTGAGCACCTCCACCGCCTTCTTGTTGACATAGACGATGTTTTCGTCGATATCGGCAATCATGATGTTGACCGGTGAAAAGTCCAGTATGTTTTTCAATACCTCGATGTTCTCCAGCAGACCGCCCTCGCCATCGAGAGTGATTGAATCTTCGATTTCCTGCTTGCTCGCTGCCATCTCCGTTTCCTCTTGTTTGCTATATGCCTTCAACATGATGCCGGCCACCGTGCTCAGAGCCTCACGCCATGCCGTGGCCACTTCTTCCGTCCACAGTTCGCCGGCAAAATCGGCCATGACCGACAACAGGGTCTCCGCCACCACGGGATAGTGTTCCTCTAGCGCGCCATAACCCTGGTGACGCTCACCCAGTTGCTGCAACACACCCGCAAGTTGTTGCGGGCGATCCAGCGATTCGATGACCAGCCTGATCGCGGCAAAAAGTTTCTTGTGCTGCTCATCTATACTGGTATTCGCGAACAGGGGCACCACCGAGGGATACTTGGCAAACAGTGTCTCGTAGAAACGCCTGCTCATTTCCTCGCCCTGATTCTGAAGGGCTGCAAAACTGTCGCGCAGAACCTGCACCTTCAGGGCCTGGGGAACATCGCTCCCGCAAGTGCCATTATGATTTTCACCTACCACCGTAATTTCTCCTGATTTCAATTGCGACAGACCGGCCTATTGATTTTGTGCAATACCAGCCAGGTCGTCCTTGGTCATCATGTGGTCGATATCCAGAATGATGACCATTTTCTCGTCGACCGTGGTCAGTCCCTTGACGAAATCGACACTCACCACGCTACCGAAGTCGGGAGGTGGTTTCATGTCATCCTCGGCCACGTTGTATACATCGGATACCGCGTCCACTACGATGCCCATGACACGCTCGCGCTCCTCGTCGATGACCTTGACCACGATGACCACCGTGGTCGGCCCGTATTCATTGCGCGCCAGGCCGAAGCGTTCGCGCAGATCGATAATGGGCACGATGGATCCTCGAAGATTGATCACGCCCTTGATGTATTCCGGCGTGTTGGGAATGGGCGTGACATTGTCCCAGCCGCGGATCTCCTGTACCCTCAGGATGTCGACCCCATATTCTTCCCCCGCCATGATGAAAGTCAGAAACTGGTCGTTTTCGTTACCTGAACTCAGACCCAACTCATGACTCATGATGTTTTCCGCTGTATTCATTCCTCGTCCTCCAACGGCGCATCAGGCCGCCTGCTCGGTTGCTGCATCCCCGTCCGGCCCTGCTTCGGGCGTAGGTTCATCGGGAAGCCTGTGCTTTCTTCCAATGCGTTTCGACACCTGTATCAGGCTGCTGATGTCGAGGATCAGGGCAACGGTGCCATCACCCAGGATGGTTGCGCCCGAAACACCATCGACTTTCCGGAAATTGGTCTCCAGACTCTTGATCACCACTTGCTGTTGGCCCAGAAGATCATCGACGAACAAGCCTACTTTCTGGCCATCGCCTTCCACCACCACCAACAGACCGTCCTCCAGGCGAGTCGCCTTGGGTTTTAGCCCGAATACCTCATACAGGCGCACAATGGGTATGTAATCTTCACGCAGCTTGTAGAGTTCTGCCTGGCCGGCCAGGCCATTGATCTGCGCAGGGTCCGCCTGCAGGGATTCTATGATGGAAACCAAGGGTACGATGAAGGTGTCGCCGCCTACCCGGATGAGCTGGCCATCGAGTATGGCCAGAGTCAGCGGCAGACGAATGGTGAAGGTACTGCCCTTGCCTGCCTCGGTACTCACCTCGATGCTGCCACCGAGTTCGCGGATATTGCGCTTGACCACGTCCATACCCACTCCCCGGCCGGAGACGTCGCTGATGGTATCGGCGGTGGAAAAACCGGGGTCGAAAATCATGTCGTAGATGCGTTCGTCGGAGGGCACCTCGTCTTCGCCCACCAGGCCCTTTTCACGAGCCTTCTGCAGAATCTTGTCGCGATTGAGACCGGCACCGTCGTCACTGATCTCGATGACGATGTTGCCACCCTGATGATAGGCATTGAGATGCACGGTGCCCACGCGGGGCTTGCCGGCCTGTTCGCGCACTTCGGGTGCCTCCACACCATGATCGATGGAGTTGCGCACCAGATGAACCAGCGGATCACCTATTTTCTCCATGACCGTCTTGTCCAGCTCGGTCTGTTCACCGGACAATTTCAGCTCGATCTCCTTGTTCAGTTTCTTGGCCGTATCACGCACCATGCGCGGGAAACGCTGGAAGGCGAAGCTGATAGGCAGCATGCGAATACGCATCACGCTTTCCTGCAGTTCACGGGTATTGCGTTCCAACTGGCCAAGGCCATCGCGTAGCTTTTCCAGCTTGTCCAGATCCATGTCGAGTTCATCACCGATCTGCCCCAGCATGGACTGGGTGATGACCAGCTCACCCACCAGATTGATCAGGGCATCGACCTTGTCGATGCTGACGCGGATGGATCCGTGTTCTCCCCCGGAGGCCGGCTTTTTCTTCGGTGTAACGGCCTTGGCTTCAGTCGGGTTTTCAGCGACAACCGGCTCGGCTTGCCTCTGTGGCATCGCCGGTGCCGACGCGTTCGTTACGGGCGCTTCCGGCACGGGGGCGGCAGGCGAGCCGGCATCCGCCTCCTGTGTCGCGGCCTCCGCCCCCGTGGAAGACAAAGGCTCGATCCTGAGTTCGCAAACCCCGTCGACCCATTCGAACACCTCTTCCACCACAGACAAGGGCGCATCGGTTTTCAACACCAGGTCCCAGCGCAGATAACAGACTTCCGGATCCATCTCCCCGAATGCCGGAAGCTGGCTGTCGTCGAGCCGGGCTTCCAGTTCACCGAGTTCGGCCAGCTCGCGGAACATGCGCACAGGATCATTGCCCGTCTTTATCAGGTCTTCGTAGGGAGCAAAGTGAATGCGCCAGCCCTCTCCAGCTGGCTCCGGTGTGGCGGCCTCGTCGCCAGTATCATCGCGTTGTTCCACAGGCGTGCCGGCCGAGGCATCGTTCAACAACTTTTCCAGATTCCCCTGTACTGCCGCAACCGTGGCCTGGTCGATCTCGTCCTCATTCTGTACCGCGGTCAACATGTCGCGCAGGCAATCCACCGATTGCAGCAAGAGGTCCACGGTTTCCTGGGTCACCAGTCGCTTGCCATCGCGGATCTCGTCGAGCAGGGTTTCCATCACATGGGTGAAATCGGAAACCGCCTTGAATCCGAAAGTACCCGCGCCTCCTTTGATGGAATGGGCGGCACGAAAAATGGTATTGATGGTTTCCTCATCCGCCGCGCCCACATCCAGATTCAGCAGGCTGGATTCCATGGTGTCCAGGCCTTCGAAGCTCTCTTCGAAAAAGGTCTGGTAGAACTGCGACATGTCCACAGTCATGGCGTGTTACCCCAGCACTTTCTTGATGGTGGCCAAGAGTTTTTCGGGACTGAAGGGTTTGACCAACCAGCCGGTGGCACCCGCGGCACGTCCCTCGCCTTTTTTTCCGGCGCCGGACTCGGTGGTCAGGGTCAGGATGGGAGTGAACTTGTAATTGGGTAGGGCCCGTAGTTCCTTGATGAGGGTGATTCCATCCATATTGGGCATGTTGACGTCGGTCAGCACCAGGTCGACCTTGCCGGTCTTGGCCTTTTGCAAGGCTTCCAGGCCATCGCTGGCCTCGACCACTTCGTAACCCGCTCCCTTGAGGGTGAAGGTCACCATCTGTCGCATGGACGCCGAATCGTCTACCGCCAAAATCTTTGCCATTGTTTGTCTCCTATCGTGCTACGCAATCAAAACCATCGGACGTTGTTCAGGTGGCATCGGGAAGCTGCAGGGCCTGCTCCAACCCCAACAGACGCGCTGCCGCATGCACGGCCTCGGACGCCCCCGACCAGGACACCGGCAGGTTCTGTCGTCCGGCCTCCCGGATGTAACCATGGATGAGCTGCAACACCGAGGTATCTATTCGCTCCACCTGGCTTGCGTCGATCTCCAGGGCCTGTTTCTCCTGCAAGGCCTGCTTGAGATAGTCGTGGAGTTCGACGACGATGCCGATATCGACCTGGGACTCGCAATTGACAACGGTTTTCTGAAGTTGTTGTTCGTTCATTTCCGTTCCACCTCGACCGAACTCATCGCCTGGGCCAAACCAAACAGGGCAAAACAGCCATAAAAAATCCGCGGTGAACTGCCCTCGCTTTGAGCTATCGGCAAGGTTTCTGGAAAACTTGAAGACTATCTGGAAGGATTTCCGGTCACGCTCCGGACCGGTCGGGAGCCCGCCTGCGGCTGCATTTTGTACCGCGCCGCAGGCTAGGGAAAAAACTGAAGAAATGCGTTACTGGAGTGCCTTGGGCAAGGGAAAGACGACATTTTCCTCACGCCCGACGAACTCCTCGACCTCGCTGGCCCCCAACTCGCGCAGGCGTTGGATCACACGCTGCACCAACACCTCGGGGGCCGAGGCGCCAGCGGTGATCCCCACCACGGTCTTGTCCTGCAGCCAGAGGGGGTCGACCTGGTCTTCATCGTCGATGAGGTGAGCCGGGGTACCCAGGCTTTCCGACACCTCGCGCAGGCGATTGGAATTGGAACTGTTGGGCGAACCCACCACCAGCAGCAACTGGCAGACCCGGGCCAGAGCCTTGACCGCTTCCTGCCGATTCTGGGTGGCATAGCAGATGTCGTCCTTCTTGGGCCCGATGATAGCGGGAAAACGCTGGCGCAAGGCCTCGATGATGTCCACGGTATCGTCCATTGAAAGCGTGGTCTGGGTGACGAAGGCCAGCCGCTGCGGCTGCTTGACCGAAAGACGGGCCACGTCTTCCACCGTTTCCACCAACTGGATCCCCCCGCCACCGAGGCGAGGATCGTACTGCCCCAGGGTGCCCTCCACCTCCGGGTGCCCGGCATGCCCAATGAGTATCACTTCACGGTCGGCCCGCTGATGGCGCACCACCTCCAGGTGCACCTTGGTCACCAGGGGACAAGTAGCATCGTAGACCTTGAGACCGCGCTGTTCGGCTTCCCGGCGCACCGCCTGGGATACACCATGGGCGCTGAAGATCACCGTTTCACCATCGGGCACATCGCTCAGTTCGTCGACGAAAATCGCCCCCTTTTCGCGCAAATTGTTCACCACGAAACGGTTGTGCACCACCTCGTGACGCACATAGATGGGCGCACCGAACAAGACCAGGGCCCGTTCTACGATTTCGATGGCCCGGTCCACGCCCGCACAAAAGCCGCGCGGGTTCGCCAACAACACCTGCATGACTGTTCTCCCTCAGAAGCCAGCCGGAGCCATACGGCTCACCAGCTCGAATTCGCAAACAATGTTTTTGCCCGCCAGGGGGTGATTAAAATCCACTTCCACCACCTGTTCGTTGAAATCCACGATCTGTCCCACGATCTCTTCGCCCGTGGGCGTCGCAAAGGCCATGATCTGCCCTGCCGTCAGGGTCGCATCGACATCGAACCCATCCCGTTGCATGACCACCCTCCGGGCCTCGTCGCGTTCGCCAAAGGCCTGCTCGGCGGCGAGACGCACACGGGCCTTTTCGCCGGGATCCAGGGTCGACAAACGCTGTTCCACCGGCTCGAAGAACTCGCCCTGTCCCACGGTGAAACAGTAGGGTTCGGCAGCATAATCCTGCAACACACTGCCGTCCTCGGCCAGCAAGCGATAACGAACGCAATAACGTGGCCTGTCACTCAACTGCGATACTCCGCATTGATACGCACATAATCATAGGAGAGGTCACAGGTCCATACCTGCACACGCGACTCGCCGCGCCCCAACTCCACCCGCACGGTGATCTCGTCATGCGCCATCACGGCCTGGGCCGCGGCCTCGTCATAGTCTGACGCCCGCTCGCCCTGGCGCACGATACATAACGGGCCCAGGAAAATATCCACATGATCCACCTGCAAGCCCGGAACTCCAGCCCGCCCAACCGCGGCCAGGATACGCCCCCAGTTGGGGTCGGCGGCAAAAAAGGCCGTCTTGACCAAGGGGGAATGGGCGATGGTATAGGCCACACGTTCGCACTCCAGGGTGTTCAAGCCGCCACCCACCTCGATGGTGATGAACTTGGTGGCACCCTCGCCATCACGCACGATGGCCTGGGCCAACTCACGGCACACCTCGTCGACAGCCTCTTGCAACACGCCGAAAGCCGGCTCATCGGCACGCTCCATCACCCGCCCGCCGGCACCGCCGGTGGCCACCAGCATGCAGGCATCATTGGTGGAAGTATCCCCATCGACGGTGATGCGATTGAAGGACTGGTCCACCGCCCGTTGCAGACAGTGTTCCAGCAAACCCGGCGCCAGTGCGGCATCGGTGGCGATGAAGGCCAACAGGGTGGCCATGTCGGGCCGTATCATGCCAGAACCCTTGGCGATGCCGGTGACGGTCACCGTGCGCCCATGGAGTTCCACTTGCCGGGAACACCCCTTGGCCACCGTGTCGGTGGTCATGATCCCCTCGGCCGCCAGCGCCCAGGCCTGTTCGTCGAGCGTATCGAAACAGCGGGGCAAGGCCCCAAGCAAGGCATCCATGGGCAGGTTCTCGCCGATCACACCGGTGGAAAAAGGCAACACGGCCTGCTCGATGCAGCCGCCCAGCCGAGCCACCTCACGGCAGCTCAAACGAGCATCGCGCAACCCCTGCTCACCGGTACCGGCATTGGCGTTGCCGGCATTGATCAACCAGTAACGAGGCGGAATCTGTTCGAGATGGGCACGCGCCACTTGCACCGGTGCGGCACAAAACGCATTGCGGGTGAACACGCCGGCCGACAAGGCATCCGCTGCCAGTTCCACCAGCACCAAGTCATGTCGATCGGCATAGCGTATGCCTGCCTTGGCCACCCCCAGACGCACCCCCGCGACCGGATGCAGTATTTCCAAGCCTTTGTAACCAATAGCCATTTCGCCCAACCCAGATTGATCGAGGGCGGCATTATAGCATCAAGCCCGCAGCATGGCATGGGCCGGCGAATGTCTCAGGAGGCCTCACTGAAACGGTCGATGTATTCTCGCAATGCCATGAAAAACAAGATATTGCTGTGAACATCCTCGCGACTGAAACGAACCCCCGTGCGGTAGCGCAGGCCGGAAGGAGTGGCAGGTCGTTCCCGCACCCAGGCCACGAAGCCTCGGGTCTCGATGAACAAATCCTCGTCACGATAATTGAGCACGACCTGGTCGTTCACATGCAAACAGACGGGCAGCAGGATCCCCAAACCCGAAATGGAAACGTCTTCCACCTCGCTAAAGGTATAACGGGAATTACCAGCGACCAATACAAACTCACCCCGAATGTCATCGGCACGAACGGGTTTGCGATCATGCCTGCGCCGATTGTCCATCACGCTCTCCCCTACACTGAATTACCCCAATGCCTGGCGCTGAACCGACTTGCGCCCTTATATCTCCCTATCGGCCCCAAGCGATACATCTTTATCGGCAACGCGCCAAAGCTACCACGCCAAAATATCGACAACGTCTATGCCAGCTCTCCGGGATGAACTCAAACCTATTCAAAAACAATAAGATGAAAAACAAATCAAGCCTGGCACAGGCTATGCAGTACATGAACTGCCTTAATGTTGGATTTGATTAAGGTGATACTTTCTTCTCTCATTCTCCCTGACATGGGGCGCCTTCCCCTCCCGGCGCCCTTTTTTTTCACCCACTATCCGGCGTTCCGCCGAGCACAAAGCCACCCGGACGACAACGAAAATAACCAGAGTCCATTGAAAAACCGAATAAAAAAGGCCGGAGTTCATGCTCCGGCCCAGTAACACAGAACGGACTGAGGGAGGGAGGAGGGATCCGTTCTGCTTACTGTATCGGCCGGCAAGGAAAAAACTTTAGAGTAAATCAAAGCCCCATCCAAACAGGCTTGAATTTTGAGATTTTGCCCCTATCCTTGGATTTCCAGTTCACCAACGGAAATCCTGTCAGGAGACACGATGAAACGGATTGTGCTGTTCTTGGCCACCAACCTGGCCATCGTACTGGTCTTGAGCATCAGCCTGCGCCTGCTGGGGGTGGAGAGCATCCTCGACCAGCAAGGGGTCGGGCTGGATCTCAATGCGCTGCTGATTTTCGCCCTGGTGTTCGGTTTTGGCGGGTCGTTCATTTCCTTGGCCATTTCCAAGTGGACCGCCAAGCGCATGACCGGCGCCCAGGTCATCGAAACGCCCCAGAACCAGACCGAAGCCTGGCTGGTGGAAACCGTGCGGCGCCAGGCCGAGGCCGCCGGCATCGGCATGCCCGAGGTGGCCATCTACGATGCCCCCGAAATCAACGCCTTCGCCACCGGCGCCAGTCGCAACAACGCCCTGGTAGCCGTAAGCACCGGGTTGCTGCGCAACATGAACACCGACGAGGCCGAGGCCGTGCTGGCCCACGAAGTCAGTCACATCGCCAATGGCGACATGGTGACCCTGGCCTTGATCCAGGGGGTGGTCAATACCTTCGTGATCTTCCTCTCGCGGGTGATCGGCAACCTGGTGGACCGGGTGGTATTCAAGAACGAGCAGGGCCATGGCCCGGCCTTCTGGATCACCACCATCGTGGCCGAACTGGTGCTGGGCATTCTCGCCAGCATCATCGTCATGTGGTTCAGCCGCCAGCGCGAGTTCCGCGCCGATGCCGGCGGTGCCAGACTGGCGGGCCGCGAGAAGATGATTGCCGCTCTCGAGCGACTGCGCCAGAATACCGGCCCGGTCACCCTGCCCGATCAATTGACGGCCTTTGGCATCGCTGGCGGTATCGGCGATGGCATCAAGCGCCTGTTCATGTCCCATCCACCACTGGAAGAACGCATCCAGGCTCTGCGCGCCCAGGCCTGACGCGCCACACAACCAAGAACCAAGGGGGACTCAGTCCCCCTTTCCTTCCAGGGGCAACTTGGACGCAGCACCCGCCTGCTCACGCACCAGCCGCGGCACCAGATAACCGGGCAGCCTGTTACGCAGGCACACCAGCAGGTCCCTCGCACGCCGCGACTCCACCTCGAAGCGGGCACTGCCGGCTACCCGGTCCAGGGCATGCAGGTAATAGGGCATCACCCCCGCCTCGAACAGGCGTTCGCTGAGCCGAATCAGGACTTCCGCATCATCATTGATTCCGCGCAGCAGCACACTCTGGTTGAGCAGGGTCACACCGGCATCACGCAGCCGTCCCAGCGCCCGTTCGAGTTCGCTATCGAGTTCTGCCGGATGATTGATATGCACCACCACCACCGGGCGCAAGCGAGTGCCGGCCAACCAGCCCAGCAGCGCTTCGTCCACCCGGCTGGGCAATACCACCGGCAGGCGGGTATGCAGGCGCAGAATGCGCAAATGCCCAATGGTCTCCAGTTGCGCCACCAGCTCCGCCAGCTTGTCGTCGCGCAGGCTCAATGGATCACCCCCACTGAGAATCACCTCGCGGATACTGGCGTCCGCCCGGATATAGTCCAGGCTGGCCTGCCACTGATCGAACCGCGGGTTGGCCTCGCCATAGGGGAAATGCTGGCGAAAACAATAGCGGCAATGCACCGCACAGGCGCCAGTGGTCACCAGCAACACGCGGCCATGGTATTTGTGCAACAAGCCCGGCAGACGCTCGGCGGCATGATCACCCACCGGATCGGCCACAAAGCCCGCCACCGCCTCCAGCTCATCCTGGTGTGGCAGGACCTGCAACAACAGGGGATCCCGGGCATCGCCCCGTCGCATCCTGCGGATGAAGCTGTGTGGCACGCGCAGGGGAAACCGGCGGTGCGCCCGCCGTGCTGCCGGCAACAGATCCTGTGGCAACCCCAGCATACGCAGCAGTTGCGCGGGACAACGCACGGCCCCGGCCAGCTCCCGCTGCCATGGGCGGGCCTGCCCTGGCGAGGAAAAAACGGGTATCATAGCGGTCATTTTTTTACGCCAGCAAACAATCGAGGTAATCAATCAGCATGGCCACGTATAGTACAAATGAATTCAAGAGCGGTCTAAAAATAATGCAGGACGGCGATCCCTGCGTGATCGTGGAGAACGAGTTCGTCAAACCGGGCAAGGGCCAGGCCTTCAATCGCGTCAAGCTGCGAAACCTCAAGACGGGTCGCATCGTCGACCGCACCTTCAAGAGTGGTGAAAGCGTGGAAGCCGCCGACGTACTCGACACCGAAATGCAATATCTCTACACCGACGGTGAATTCTGGTATTTCATGGACCCCAACACCTTCGAACAACTCAGTGCCGATGCCAATGCCGTGGGCGAAGCCAAGAAGTGGCTCAAGGAACAAGATCTCTGCACACTCACCCTGTGGAACGGCGTTCCCATCAGCGTTACCCCACCCAATTTCGTAGTGCTGCAGATCACCGAAACCGACCCTGGCGTGCGCGGAGACACCGCCAGCGGCGGCGGTAAACCCGCCACCCTGGAAACCGGCGCGGTAGTGCGAGTGCCCCTGTTCGTGGAAACCGGCGAAATGATCAAAGTGGACACCCGCAGCGGCGAATACGTGGCGCGGGTAAAGGACGAATAGCCCTTGCCCCACGAATCCGGCGCCACGCCCTGGCGCCCCTCGGCCTCACTGGAGACGTTGCGAAAGCGCGCCGCGCTGCTGGCGCGCACAAGGGCTTTCTTTGCCCAGCGCGGGGTGCTGGAAGTGGAAACCCCCCTGCTCTCGCGCAACGGCAACCCTTCGCCGGCCATCGACAGCATGAGCTGCGAAACCGGCGACGGGCGGCGCTACCTGCACACTTCGCCCGAATTCGCCATGAAACGCCTGCTGGCCGCCGGCAGCGGGCCTATCTATCAGATATGCAAGGTTTTCCGGCAAGGAGAACGAGGCCGGCGACACAGCCCCGAATTCACCCTGCTGGAATGGTACCGCCCCGGCATGGACTATCGCGGCTTGATGGACGAAGTGGACGAATTGCTCCAGCACCTGCTGAACACCCCGGTGTCGGAAAAGCTGACATATGCCCAGTTGTTCCGCCAGCACCTGGGCCTCGACATCCATCATGCCAGCCAGACCCAGCTCCAGGCCTGTGCCACCCAACACGGTCTGGATGCCCGACTTGGCCCGGACGACGACCTGGACTGTTGGCGCGACCTGCTGCTGAGCCACCTCATCGAGCCTCGCCTCGGCTGGCACGCCCCCCTGTTCGTCTACGATTATCCCGCCAGCCAGGCTGCCCTGGCCCGGGTACGGCCCGGCCCACCCGCCTTGGCGGAACGTTTCGAACTCTATATGCAAGGCATTGAAATTGCGAATGGTTATCAAGAACTGACCGATCCTGCCGAGCAACGACAACGCTTCCTGGACGAACAACGCCAGCGCCAACGCCAGGGCAGGGAATCCCCGCCTGTGGACGAAGCATTGCTGGCGGCCCTGAGCCACGGTCTGCCCGCTTGCTCCGGTGTGGCATTGGGCGTGGACCGCCTCCTGATGCTATGGCAGGGAATTGAAAACATTGATGAAACCCTGAGCTTCTCCTGGCAGCGGGCCTGACTCACACCGTCTCAAAAAAGCGACACTTTTCCCGACCTTAAAACAAGTTTTCCGGCTTTGACCGAGTGCATTTGTCGACAATCTTTACAAATGCCGCCTTTTTGTCACAATTAATACTTTTTGACTAGGGCATTATTCCTGCAAGGCTTTGTTTTTCCATTTGCGCGAAAAGCTGGCATGGAGCATGCTATGCTCTCAGCACAGGCCGCCAACGTGGTATGACGGCCTGGGGTTGCTGTCATGCATTGGATAGGCTTCCGCCCGGCGGACAACAACAAGAACAACAGCAACCACCGCATTGGGATGAGAGATCCACGGAGGACAAGCTTTAATAAGGAGCAGAAGATGATGGGGGCAGCTAACCATATTGAAAACCGCTGGAGCCAGCGGCGGAAGGTGTCGTTGGCGGTGGATGTCATCGATGCAGACGCTCACCTGGAGCATTGCCGTACCCGCGACGTCGGTCTGGGAGGCGTGTTCGTGGAAATCAGCGCGGAACACCAGCCGGCCGAGAATGCCGAGGTGGAATTGCTGTTCAAGCTCATTGGCAAAGATCAACGCCTGGTGCAGCATCGCTTGCGCGCCAAGGTGGTGCGCACCACCGAGGAAGGCATCGGCCTGATGTTCCGTGGCTTCGATACCAGCTCGTTCCGCTCTCTGCAGGAGCTGATGCGCCAGGCCGCCCCCGAGGAAGCACCCAAGCTGCACTGAGAAACTATCTCGCGCGTGCGAGGGCTTGCCCCATGACGACTGTCGCCCCAGGTTGCAGCTCGGGGCACAATTGGATTTGCCGGTCGCCGAACAACACGATCACCGTGGATCCCATATTGAAACGGCCCAGTTCTTCACCGCGACGGAAGGTCCACTGCCCGGGAGCATAATCCCAGCGCCGCACCGTGGCATGGCGGGGTGGCGTCACCTCACCGGCCCATACCGTTTCGATACTGGACACGAAGATCGCCCCCACCATCACCAGGGCCATGGGTCCCCGGTCGGTATCAAATAGAGCAATCACTCGCTCGTTGCGGGCGAACAGTCCGGGAATCACCCGGGTCGTGGCCGGATTGACACTGAACAGCCGCCCCGGCACATGGATCATTTCCCGCAAACGCGCATCTAGCGGACAATGGATCCGATGATAATCCCGTGGCGACAGATACAGGGTGGCAAAATGCCCCCTCTCGAAGAGACGGGCCAGATTGGCCTCCCCGCCAAGCAAGTCCCGCAAGCCGTAATCGCGCCCCTTGGCCTGGAAGATACGTCCCTCCCGGACAGCTCCCGTCTGACTGATTGCGCCATCCACCGGCGACACGATGACCTGCGGATCCTCCGGCAAGGGTCTCGCCTGCGGCTTGAGTTCGCGGGTGAAAAAGGCATTGAAATTGGGATAGGCACGGTAATCGGGCTGTCGCGCCAGACTCATGTCCACCTGGTAATGGCGAATCACAAAACGAATCATGGCATTCTTGATGACTGGTGTCTCAATGCGCGCCAACCAGTGCATTACGGAAGAAAGCGCATGGTGGGGCAACAGATACTGCGGCAAGGCCTTGAGATAATCGAGCAACAAGGCCTCATCCCGGGGAGGCTGATGTTCCGTCATGGTCAATCCAGTCTGTTCTGATCCGTGCTATTATCCCATGCGCCGCATCGGCTTAGCCAATGAATTTTTGGGGTTTTGCAATGTCCACCACGCCCATGCCCAACGATTCCACACTCCAGGCCCTGGCCCGCTCTCTGGGCACCCTGTGCCAAACCCGGGGTCTTTGGCTGAGCACCGCCGAATCCTGCACCGGTGGCTGGGTGGCCAAGACACTCACCGACATCGCCGGCAGTTCCCGCTGGTTCGAACGTGGCTTCATCACCTACAGCAACCAGGCCAAGCAGGAACTGCTCGCCGTACCTCCCGAAATTCTGGCTGGCTCCGGCGCGGTCAGCGAGGCTGTGGTGGGCGCCATGGCTCGCGGCGCCATTGCACATTCCCGGGCCGACCTCAGTCTGGCCATCAGCGGTATTGCCGGCCCTTCCGGCGGCAGCGCGGAAAAACCCGTGGGCACGGTCTGGCTGGCTTGGGCCTGTCGCTCCGGAGCCGAACTCACCCGCCTGGTCCATTTGCCGGGCAATCGCGAGGCGGTACGCCGCCAGGCGGTCATGATCGGCCTGCGGGGTTTCTTCGACATCATCGAGCTGGCCACCCCGTGAGTAGTGAACGTCTGTTCCTAGCCCTGTGGCCCGATGAAAATGTGCGCCGACAGGTGGCAGACTATGCCCGGCAACTGCACCGCACCCTGAAAGGCCGGCGCTTGCCGCCGCAGAACTGGCATGTCACCCTGCACTACCTGGGCCCAACCGTCGCAAAAAAACGACAACTCGTGGAGCGCATCGCCACGAACACGACGGCATCCCGCTTTTCCCTGCTGTTGGACCAGGCCGGCTGCTGGCCGCGGCCACGCGTGGCCTGGCTGGGCAGCAGCCAGACACCCGCCCCGCTCGGCCGATTGTTCGAGCAGTTGCGAAATGCCCTGCAAGCCCAAGGCTTTACCCTCGACTCTCGCCCCCTGCGCCCCCACATGACCCTGATGCGCAAGGTCCACTGCCCCCGAAAAGAACTGCCACGCCCGAAACCGCTCACCTGGCAGGTCGATCGGTTCGTACTGGCCCGCTCGCACACCCTGCCTGGCGGCGCGGAATATGAAGTACTGCGGGAATGGATGCTACAATAGCGCTTTGCGTCGGGGTTGTCCGGCCACAACGACTTGAATCCAACGAGAGAACACAGGTTATGGATGAAAACAAGAAGCGCGCGCTGAGCGCCGCGTTGAGCCAGATCGAGAAACAATTCGGCAAGGGATCGGTAATGCGCATGGGCGATGCCAGCGCAGTGCGCGATATCGATGCGGTGTCCACCGGTTCCCTGGGGCTGGACATCGCCCTGGGCCTGGGCGGCCTGCCACGCGGGCGCGTGGTGGAGATTTTCGGCCCTGAGTCCTCGGGCAAAACCACCCTCACCCTGTCCACCATCGCCCAATGCCAGCAGGCCGGCGGCACCGCGGCCTTCGTGGATGCCGAACATGCCCTGGACCCCATCTATGCGGAAAAACTGGGCGTCAACATCGACGACCTGCTGGTCTCCCAGCCGGACACCGGAGAACAGGCGCTGGAAATCGCTGACATGCTGGTACGCTCCGGTGCGGTGGACATCGTGGTTATCGATTCCGTCGCGGCCCTGACGCCCAAGGCTGAAATCGAAGGTGACATGGGCGACAGCCACGTAGGCCTGCAGGCCCGCCTCATGTCCCAGGCCCTGCGCAAACTCACCGCCAACATCAAGCGCTCCAACACCCTGGTGATCTTCATCAACCAGATCCGCATGAAGATCGGCGTGATGTTCGGCAACCCGGAAACCACCACCGGCGGCAACGCGCTGAAGTTCTATTCCTCCGTGCGCCTGGACATTCGCCGCACCGGCGCCATCAAAAAGGGCGAGGAAATCACCGGTAGCGCCACCCGGGTCAAGGTCGTCAAGAACAAGGTCGCGCCGCCGTTCAAGCAGGCCGAATTCGACATCCTTTATGGTGAGGGTATCTCGCGCGAGGGCGAAATCATCGATCTGGGGGTCAAGCAGGGCCTGGTGGACAAATCCGGCGCCTGGTACAGCTACCAGGGCAACCGGATCGGCCAGGGTAAGGACAATGCTCGCCTCTTCCTCAAGGAGCACCCCGAACTGGCACAGGAAATCGAGGCCGCCATTCGCGCCCAACTCCTGCCTGGCACGGCAACCAGTGAAACCGCGGAGGCCGAGGCCTGAGCCGGGAAGCGCACGACATTCGCCGGCAGGCGCTGAACCTGCTGGCCCGGCGCGAGCACAGCCAGCACGAACTGCGGCAGAAACTTCTGGCACGGCAATACCCCGCCGACCAGGTGGATCTCCTGCTGAACTCGCTGGCCGAGGAAAACCTGCTCAGCGACCGGCGTTTCGCCGAAGCCTATTGCCGCCAACGGGCCGAAAAGGGCTATGGCCCGGCGCGAATCGTGCTGGAATTGCGCCAACGCGGCATCGAGGAAACACTCGCCCACCAGGTTCTGGCGGACCTGGCCCTGGACTGGTGCCGGCAGGCCCGCAGCGCACGCGAGAAACGCTTTGCCAGTCCACCCACCCGGCAAGACCGGGAGTGGGCCAGGCAATGGCGCTTCTTGCAGCAACGCGGCTTTACCAGCGAGCACATTCGCCAGGCCCTGGATGGGGAGGATCACTGAGCCGATACTCGACGCCGCTGGACAACACAAGCTGCTGAAACACAGCGTATTTCGTACAATGGCACCCGTATTTTGCGAATCACGACCCAAGGCTTGCACGATCATTAGTAAACACACGCCACCACGGCGCTCAAGACAAAAACAACACCCATGAAAACATCGGAAATACGCAGCAGATTCCTGGACTACTTTCGCCACCACCAGCACCAGATCGTCCCCAGCAGTTCACTGGTGCCGGCCAACGATCCCACCCTGTTGTTCACCAATGCCGGCATGGTGCAGTTCAAGGACGTGTTCCTCGGCCGGGAGCAACGCCCCTACCACCGCGCCGCCAGCGCCCAGCGCTGCGTGCGCGCCGGCGGCAAGCACAACGACCTGGAGAACGTGGGCTACACCGCCCGCCACCATACCTTTTTCGAAATGCTGGGCAATTTCAGCTTCGGCGACTACTTCAAGCATGAAGCCATTCACTACGCCTGGGAATTCCTCACCCGCGAACTGGCCCTGCCCCCCGAGCGCCTGTGGGTGACCGTCTTCGAAGAAGACGACGAGGCCGCCCGCATCTGGCTGGACGACATCGGCGTAGACCCGGCCCGTTTTTCCCGCATCGGCGCCAAGGACAATTTCTGGTCCATGGGCGAGACGGGCCCCTGTGGCCCCTGCTCCGAAATCTTCTACGATCACGGCCCCGAAGTAGCTGGTGGACCCCCTGGCAGCCCGGACGAAGACGGTGACCGTTACGTTGAAATCTGGAACCTGGTATTCATGCAATACAACCGCGGCAGCGACGGCACCCTCACCCCTCTGCCCAAACCCTCGGTGGACACAGGCATGGGACTGGAGCGCATCGCCGCGGTCATGCAAGGTGTGCACAGCAACTATCAAATCGACCTGTTCCGAGCCCTGATCGAGGCCGCGGCGAAAATCACCGGGGTCGACGATCTGGAACACAACTCCCTCAAGGTCATCGCCGACCATATCCGCTCCTGCGCCTTTCTATTGTTCGACGGCGTGGTTCCCTCCAACGAGGGACGCGGCTATGTCTTGCGTCGCATCATCCGCCGTGCCGCCCGCCACGGCTACGAACTGGGCTGCACGCAACCCTTCTTCCACCGTCTGGTCACCCCCCTGTGCGAACAAATGGGCCAGGCCTATCCCGAGCTGGTGCAAGCTGCCGAACGCATAGAGGAACAATTGCTGCGCGAGGAAGAGCGCTTCGCAGAAACCCTCGAGCAAGGCATGAAAATCCTCGAACAGGCCATTGTCGGCCTCAGTGGCAAGCAACTACCAGGGGAAACCGTGTTCAAGCTTTACGACACCTATGGTTTCCCGGTGGACCTCACCGCAGACATCGCCAACCATCGGGGGCTGAGCATCGACATGGCGGGTTTCGAACAGGCCATGGCCGCCCAGCGCGAGCGCGCCCGCGCCGCCAGCCAGTTCGCCACTGGCTACGACGAGGCGCTGGAACTGGAGGGTCAAACCGAATTCACCGGCTACCGGAAACTCAGCGACCAAGCCCGGGTTGTGGCCCTCTACCGTGACGGTCATCCGGTCACCCATCTGGAAACCGGCGAGCAAGGGCTGGTAGTACTGGACCACACCCCGTTCTACGCCGAATCCGGCGGCCAAGTGGGCGATACCGGCACCCTGGCCACGGCCCACGCCCTGGCCGAGGTTCTCGACACCCAGAAAAACGGTGCCATCATCACCCACCGGGTAATCATGGAACAAGGTGCGCTACACGAGGACGACAAGGTCGAGGCCCAGGTGGATGCCCAGAACCGGTCCGACATCGCCGCTAACCACTCCGCCACCCACCTGCTGCATGCCGCCCTGCGCCATATTCTCGGTAAGCACGTGATGCAGAAAGGCTCACTGGTGGAGGCCGAGCGCCTGCGTTTCGATTTTTCCCACGATCAGGCCCTCAGCCGTGAGCAATTGCGCGACATAGAAGCCCTGGTCAACCAGCAGATCCGTGCCAACCTGCCGGTGAAAGCCGAAACCATGCCGGTGGACCAGGCCATGGCCGCCGGTGCCATGGCCCTGTTCGGGGAAAAATACGGTGACGAAGTACGCGTGCTCAGCATGGGTGAGTTTTCCAAGGAACTCTGTGGCGGCACCCACGTTCGTCGCACCGGCGACATCGGCTTGTTCAAGATTACCGCCGAGACTGGCGTGGCCGCCGGTGTACGACGCATCGAGGCCGTCACCGGCCGCGGTGCCCTGCAACACATCAACGACCTCGAAGATCATCTCGCGCGGGTGGCCGAGTTGCTCAAGACCCATCGCGACAATGTGGAGGCCAAGATTCAGCAACTGCTGGAACGCACCCGTGGCCTGGAAAGGGATCTGGAAACCCTCAAGGCCAAACTGGCCCGTTCCGCTGGTGGCGACCTCGCCGCCCAGGCGGTGGATGTGGACGGCATCAAGGTGGTGGCCGCGCAACTGGAGGCCGCCGACGTCAAGACCCTGCGCGAGACGGTGGACCAACTGAAAAACACCCTGGGCAGAGCCGCCGTGGTCCTGGCTGCGGTGGAAGACGGCAAGGTGCGCCTGGTGGCCGGCGTGAGCAAGGACGCCATCGACCGTATCAAGGCGGGCGAGCTGGTCAATGCAGTTGCTCAGCAAGTAGGAGGTCGTGGCGGTGGCCGCCCCGACATGGCCCAGGCCGGTGGCAACGACCCTGCGGCACTGCCCGAGGCCCTGGCTGCGGTGCCCGCCTGGCTGCAAGAGCGGCTTGCGAAATGAGCAAGGCAGCAACACGGCCTTTAACCGGCTCACCCAAGCCGAGCCAACCTGAATATTTCACCGGCCGGGCGAACACTCAGAGCCCCTGTTTGATGTTATGAATAATCGTGCTGGAAAAGACAGGGTTTCAGTGAGCGGGGTTTATGACCGTTCTGCACCATCCCGATTTCGGCGGTTTCTCACTCGCAGGGAAGGCGTTTTCACTCAAACCCTGTATGGCTTAGCTCCAAACCGGCGCGTCCGCGCGGCTGAAATCCGCCGGCTCTCGGGATGCAGGTGAAATATTCAGACTAGAGGCTTTTCTTTTCAAGAAAAATAGGGTCTAATTCCCGCCTTTTTCGAATCTCTATCGCAATCATGGCAGTCATCGTGCAAAAATTCGGCGGCACCTCGGTGGGCTCGGTGGAACGCATCAAGGCCGTGGCCCAGACCGTGGCCCACTGGCAGGCGCGGGGCAACGACATCGTGGTGGTCGTCTCCGCCATGAGCGGCGAGACCAACCGGCTCACCGACTTGGCCCACCAGATCAGCTCCCAGCCCGACAGCCGCGAACTGGACGTTCTGCTGTCCACCGGCGAACAGGTCACCATCGCCCTACTCAGCATGGCCCTGCAGGCCATGGGCAAGCCGGCCCGGTCCTACACCGGCAGCCAAGTCAGAATATTGACGGACAGCGCCCATAACAAGGCCCGCATCCGCGAAATCGATGACGCCCGCATCCGCGCCGACCTGGCGCAAGGACGCATCGTCGTGGTAGCCGGCTTTCAAGGCGTGGACGAACACGGTAACATCACCACCCTGGGCCGCGGCGGCTCCGACACCACCGCGGTGGCCCTGGCGGCAGCCTTGGGAGCCGACGAATGCCAGATCTTCACCGATGTGGACGGTGTCTACACCACCGATCCTCGCGTGGTACCCGAAGCCCGCAAGCTGGACCGGCTGACCTACGAGGAAATGCTGGAAATGGCCAGCCTGGGCGCCAAGGTATTGCAGATCCGTTCGGTGGAATTCGCCAGCAAGTACAATGTCCCTTTGCGGGTATTGTCCTCCTTCGCCCCCGGCGAGGGCACCTTGATCGTTTCAGAGGATGCAGTATTGGAACAGGCAAAAATCTCCGGCATCGCTTTCAATCGCGACGAGGCCAAGCTTACCGTGGTGGGCGTACCCGACCAGCCCGGCGTGGCCCACCGCATACTCGGCCCCATCGGCCAGGCCAACATCGAGGTCGACATGATCATCCAGAACGTGGGTTCCGATGGCCTGACCGACTTCACGTTCACCGTCCACCGGAATGACTTTTGCAAAGCTTATGCTATTCTTGAGAAAGTAGCTCAGGAACTTGGCGCGCAGGAAGTCAGCGGAGACGAACACATCGTCAAGATCTCCCTGGTGGGCGTCGGCATGCGATCCCATGCCGGCATCGCCAGCGCCATGTTCGAGGCACTGGCAAACGAGGGTATCAACATCCGCATGATATCCACCTCCGAAATCAAGATTTCGGTGGTGGTGGATGAAAAATACCTTGAACTGGGGGTAAGGACACTTCACTCGGCCTTCGGTCTGGAAAAGACCGACACATAAGCCGCCCAGCCACGACATCCCGGCCTTGCACCGCGACGTCGGCTACACTGGAAGGACTCCACCATGTAGGCAGGAGGGCACCGCAGCCCCCTAAAGCTACATTTAAGATAGTGCATTTAAAGTTCACCTCACCTTCGACGCCAATCAGGTGAAGAGCCGGGAAAGGCCAATAGCGAGGAGGGTGATTACGCATTAATCCAGGAAAACGTGTTAATCAGGAAGGAGTAGTTTCATGCTAATACTTACACGGCGAGTAGGTGAAACACTGGTCATAGGTGACGATGTGACCGTCACCGTTCTCGGCGTCAAGGGCAACCAGGTCCGCATTGGCGTCAACGCACCGAAGGATGTCTCGGTGCATCGGGAAGAAATCTACGAGCGCATTCAACAAGAAAAAAACGCCGAAACCGACGCAACGGCAATCGGCTGAGCGGACCCCGGAGCCCAGAGACAAAACGACAAAATTTCGGGCTTTTACAATAAAAAGGTTCCCTAACAGCAAGCAATTTGGCAGAATACAGCCCTCGATCCATCTTGGTCGGGGGTTGGTTCCATAGGAGAGATGGCCGAGCGGCTGAAGGCGCTCCCCTGCTAAGGGAGTATGGGGTCAAAAGCTCCATCGAGGGTTCGAATCCCTCTCTCTCCGCCATCTGCCTTGAAAACTTTCCAGCCTTGCCATGTACCCCTAGATCCACAACCAAGCTGGATTCGAACCCTCGATAATTCAAAAACCGGTTCGACAAGCGGCTCAGCCGCGCAGAACGCCGGAGCAATGCGACGGCGGCCCCGCAGGGGCGAGGCCAAAGGCCGAGTAATCCCTCTCTCTCCGCCATCTGCCTTGAAAACTTTCCAGCCTTGCCATGTACCCCTAGATCCACAGCAGGCTTCTCGATAACTCAAGAACCGGAGCACCACAGCATTACACCGCATCAAATCATTACGATGGCCTTGCGCTTGCGATAATAGCGTAACACGGCCATTTTCACCGCGTCGTTGAAGACGAACCAGGCAAGCGCGTAGGCCCACATGCCCAACCCCCATTCCCAGCCAATGGGTGTCATGAGACCAAAGCCATATACGGCGATGAGGGTTCCCGCCACCCGGCTGCTGAAGGTTGCCCCGAACAAAATCCAGGAAGGATAGGGCCGCTTGAAGAACCAATCGTCGATACGGGTATTGTAGATGGTGCCATGCCCGGCGATAACCAACTTGGCGAAGAAAATCGACTGCACCAGGTCCATGGGCAGTTTCAAATAGACCATGAGATACCAGAACAAGGCAAAGGAGGACAACACCCCGGCGATGCCCAACCATCCTGCCATGACCAAGACCTCGTGCATGTCCCAGCGAATCGGCTTGTCGCGTATCCGGGTATTGTCGTAGGCAATGGCCAGAATGGGAATATCGTTGAGCAGGGCCAACACGATGATCATCAGGGCGGTAACAGGGTAAAACTCGAATACACCGATGGCCAGCCCCATGAACAAGACGATACGTATGGTCTCGGCGATGCGAAAAATCGTGTAACTCTGCATGCGCTCGAAAGTGATGCGGGCCTGTTTGATGGCCTCGAGAATGACCCCCAGGCCCGGTGCCGTGAGAATGATGTCGGCAGCGGCGCGGGCCGCATCGGTGGCACCGCTGACGGCGATACCTGCATCGGCCTTTTTCAGCGCCGGCGCGTCATTGACACCATCGCCGGTCATGCCCACGATGTGGTCGGCCTTTTGCAATTCGTCGACAATGAAATATTTGTCTTCCGGATAGACTTGGGCAAAACCATCGGCTTGCTCGATCTGGGCGATGATTTCCGATTCATGCCGCTTCACCGTGCCGGGAGGAAGCGGCATGTTATTTAGCTCCTTGCGCACCTGCCTGACCACTTCATCGGCCAGATGGCCTGCCTGTTCTTCTTCCACCCCCTTCAGACTTTTCACCAGGGCCTTGGAAATAAGACGAGCCAGCAAAAGATACTCTTCGGTGCTACGCCCCTTGAGTTCGTGCACATTCTCGATGTTGTCACCAATATCGAGCATTTGTGCAATGGTCCTGGCCACGGCGATATTATCCCCGGTGACCATCTTGACCTGCACGCCTTGGGCCTTGATCCGGGCGATAACCTCCCTGGAGTCCTCCCGCGGCGGATCAAACAGGGGAATCAATCCGACAAAATCGAACATCTTCTCCTCGCCCCGGCGCACCGCCACCCCCAAGGTGCGATAGCCCTTTTCGGCAAAAGCTTCCACCTGGGCATAGGCCGCATCCTTGTCAAAGCCGCCGTTGTGACACATCTCGATGATCACCTGGGGCGCACCCTTGGCAGCCACCACCGTTTCCCCGCCGGCAGTTTGCAATATGGCCTGGGATAACTTGCTGACGGGGTTGAAAGGAATGAATTTCTGCAATTGGTATTTTTCCAGTCGCTCGCGCAGGCCGCGCGCATCGAGCTCGGCGAACAAGGGGATCTCGATGGGATCGTGATTTTCCTCCCGGCTGGCCAGAGCGGCGTACAGATACAACTCATCTTCCTGGAATGGCGCCTCGACATAGGCTGGCGCCAGGCTCATGCGGTTCTGTGTGAGCGTGCCCGTCTTGTCCGAGCACAGGATATCCATGCCGGCCAATTCCTCAATGGCATCGAGGCGGCTGACGATGGCCTGGTGTCGTGCCAGGGTTACCGCGCCGATGGCCATGGTGACGGTGAGCACCGCCGGCATGGCCACCGGAATGGCCGAAATAGTCAGCACCAAGGCATAGATCAGCAAATCCAGCGCCGGCTCGTGTCGGGAAATGCCCAGCAACACCAGAATGGCGATCACTGCCAAGGTCATCAGAATCAAGGCGTCGCCAACCTTGATGACCATTTGCTTGAAATGGCTGCGGCCAGCCATCTCGGCCTTGGCCACCAATCCCACGGTCTTGCCGAACTCGGTATTGAGACCGGTTCCAATAACCACACCCACCATTTCACCCTGTTTGACCACAGTGTTGGCGTAGGCATCGTCTCCAGGCTTTTTGTTCACCGGCAATGACTCCCCGGTCAGGGCCGATTGGTCCACCTGCAGATACTCACCCTCTCCGATGAGCTGTACATCGGCTGGAATGACGTTGCCGATCTTCAGTTTGACGATATCACCCGGCACCAGGTCGGCGGCATCCACCGCCTGCCAACGGCCATCACGCTTGACCAGAGCCTTGAGAGCCAGCTTGTTCTTCAATACTTCGATGGCATTGAGCGCTTTGGATTCCTGATAGAAATCCACCAGGGCATTGACCAGTAACATGATCACGATGATCACAAAGTCTTCCCAGCGCTGCACTAGCGCCGAGAGTATACCGGCGATCTCTATCATCCAAGGGATGGGCCCCCAGAACCTGGCCAGCAGACGCTGCCACCAGGTTTTCTCCTTGGTGGTGATCCGGTTGGGACCATATTCCTGCTGACGCTTCCTGGCTTCTTCGGTGGACAAGCCTTGCTCCGGATCAACCTCCAGCCGGGAGAGCATCTGCTCGACTCTGGCGGGTTTGTCGGCCTTTGGTTCAGTCATAATGGTCCCTCGTGTCAAACAAGCTCGGCGTAAAATGACACTCTGTCACTCACTACGCCGTTTTTCTTCTGTTATGTGCAAGTTCATTCGATGTGTTCGATAAGTTTCTCCGCCCGCTCGGCCACCAGATCCCAAATAATCATAGGCCCACCCTTTTTCGCCCATTCTTCCAGCGAGGAGCTCTTGATCTGCTCTAATTCATCGGCCAATCTAGCACGCTGACCGCGCAATGCTCCCAGTTCCTCCATCTGGGCGGAGGTAAGATGCTCAGCCCTCTCGGCCCGGGAAATGAGTTCATCAATATGTTTCATTCTTGCTTCGTATTCCCGGATATGTGTCTCTGTCAAACGTTCTTGGTTATACATGATTTCTCTCCTTCCTTGCTCTCCATTTGTCAAGCTCATGCACGGGCAAGCGCGCTTGCCGCATCGACGATACTTGCAACGTCCGGAATACAAGCCGCCTCCAACTTTCCATTGTAGGGGATAGGCAGCTCCCGTGCCGCCAGCCGCTTGGGTGGTGCATCTAGGGAATAAAAACACCGATCGGTCAGACTGGCCACCACTTCCGCACCTGCACCGGCAAACAGAGAATCTTCTTCCACAACCAGAAGACGATGGGTTTTCTCCAACGAACTGGCACATGTTTCCCAATCGATAGGACGCAGGCTGCGCAAATCGACCACCTCTACAGTGATACCTTGCTCGCCCAATCGCTCGGCAGCACGCAGCGCCAGATCCACCATACGGGAATAGGTGACGAGAGTCAGGTCACTGCCCTCGCGACGCACCCGTGCGCAATGCATGGGTAGTGGCTCCAGCGTGGTGTCCAGCATACCTCGAGTAAAATAGAGTAACTCGTGCTCAAGAAGCACGACGGCCTCGTTACTGCGTATGGCCTGTCGCAGTTGCCAGTAGGCATCTTGGGGAGTGGCCGGCACGGCAATCCTCATTCCAGGAACATTCATCAGGATTTGCTCCAGGCGATGAGAGTGTTGTGCGGCCAACTGTTTGGCAACCCCACCAGGCATACGCACCACTAGCGGCATGGCAAACTGGCCACCGGACATGAATGGTATCTTGGTCGACATATTGATGATGGCATCCAGGGCCAACAAGGCAAAATTTATGGTCATGATTTCCACCACTGGCCGTAGTCCCGCCAGGGCATCTCCCACACCCAGACCAGTGAAACTTCCCTCGGAAAGAAGCTCTCCTGCCAGAAGATAACTCACCAAGGGCTGGCCTGCGGCCACGCTGCCCACGCCGGCGGCCACAAGGGTATCGAGCCAGTCCCCCTGACCCAGCAGACCATCATGCATGAGCAGGGGAACCGCCGGCACCATGAGGCCGGCCAGCAGCAATACAGCGACCAATATCGGCAACAACTCCCAAACAGCTCTGGCGCTCTTGCTCATGGATAGCTTCAAGGCTTGTGCGGTAATCACAGCAAGACCTCACCATGCCGGTTGCACTCCAGGGCAGCCTCGGCATCTTCCATACTGGGCTCCGGACTCTCGTGGGCAAAGCGTACTGCAGCATCCACGATTTGCTTCACTTCCTGTCGCATTGCCTCCAAAGCCCCGGGGGTAATATGCCCGGCGCGATCGAGATAACTGGCCAGGCGCTCAATATTGTCCGAGCCTGCGGCAATGATCTGCTCGCTAGAAGGATAGGGCAATAGAGCCTCGGCGGTGGCAATCTTGACAGGGTCCTCGGTTTTCTCGAAGGCCTGCAATTCCACTCGTGGCCGGTAATTACCCGCATCGGCCATGGAGTGACCGCGGAAACGGTAGGTTTCACACTCCAGAAGCTGGGGACCGTTGCCGGCACGAATCTGCGCCAGCGCGTCCCGGGTGGCCTGATACACCGCCAGCACATCCATGCCATTGATTTTTTTCGCTGGGATACGGTAGCCGCAAGCGCGCTTGTAGACCTCGGTCACAGCCGAGTGACGGTGAATCTCGGTACCAATCTGGTAATGATTGTTTTCGCACACGAACAGCACCGGCAAACGCCACAGGGCCGCCATGTTGAGACTTTCGTGAAAGGTGCCCTGGTTGACCGCCCCGTCGCCAAAAAAACAGATCACGGCCTCCGGCAACTCACGCATGGCAATGGCATAGGCAATGCCCGTAGCCACAGGAAAGGTCTCGCCCACAATGGCATACCCCCCCATGAAACGGCGCTCGCGATCGAATAGGTGCATGGATCCGCCCATGCCGCCAGAACACCCCCCTTTCTTACCGAACAACTCGGCCATCACGGCGCCGGCCGGAATGCCACGGACCAGAGCATGGACATGTTCGCGATAGGTGGAAACGATGTAGTCGGCAGGTTCCGTCGCACGGATAACGCCCACGCCCACAGCCTCCTCGCCGGGATAGAGATGCAAGAAACCGGCGATATTCCCTTGGGCATATTCCTCCGCCGCACGCTCCTCGAATGCTCGCGCCAGCAACATGTCGCGCAGCATCTCTTGCATCAAGACAGAATCCATGGATCCCCTCCTTCGGGAGCGGGCGGGCTGTTTGGCGCCATTCCTTCCCTATTCTCTCATGCCGGCATTCCAGTAACCGGCCCTTCTTATATAAGATATGGGTACGCCCCGCCTGTGTTTCAAACCCAATGCGGACAACTCTTGTAAAAACGCGCTTGCCACACCAGTATAGAAGCAATAAAACCCATTCCAAAGCGACTACAGGCCCATGACGCCAATACCTGAAAAAGATACCGTAGAACATGAACCCGAAAATCCATACCTCGCATGAAAAAATGAAACCGGGCCATAACGAAAAACTCACTCTCAAGGAAGTAGTCGCCATGGGCGTGGGTGGCATGATTGGTGGCGGTATATTTTCGGTATTGGGCCTGGCCATCGCCCAGGCAGGACATGCCGCCCCGCTCGCCTTCGCGCTGGGCGGCATGATCGCTCTCATTACCGGCATGGCCTATGCCCGCCTTGGCTTGAAGTTCCAGTCCGATGGCGGCAGTTTCACCTACCTAGAAAAGGCCTTTCGTCAGCCCAATGTTGCCGGTATCGGCGGTTGGCTGTTGTTGGCAGGTTATATTGGCACCCTTGGCCTGTATGCCTATACCTTTGGCACCTATGGCTCGGCCGTGCTCGGCCTGGGAGAACAGGCCAACCCCTTGGTACACCACCTGCTCGCCTCTTTCGTCCTGCTCATTTTTCTCGCCATCAATCTCTACGGGATAAAGGCCAGTGGCAGTACCGAGCTACTGATCGTCACAGTGAAAGTCCTCATTCTGTCACTGTTTGCCGTCATCGGCCTGTTTTTTGTGCAAACCAATCTCTTGCTGCCGGTCTTCGACCGGGGCCAGCTTGGCGTGCTCATGGGCGCAGCGCTGATCTTCGTGGCCTATGAAGGTTTCGAACTCATACCCAACGCCGTCAACGAAATGGTGGACCCCGAACACAACCTGACCCGGGGCATCTTCTGGTCCATTGGTATCACCCTTGCCATCTACGTACTGGTCTCCCTGGTAGCAGTGGGCAATCTGACACCGGAAGAAATCAACCGTTACGGTGAATACGCCCTGGCCGTCGCCGCCAAACCCTTTCTGGGCCAGGCTGGTTTTCTACTCATTGGCCTGGCGGCACTGTTTTCCACCGCTTCCGCCATCAATGCCACTTTGTTTGGCACTGCCCGCCTAGGCAAAGCGATGGCCAAGGAAAAAGAATTACCAGAGGCCTTTGCCTTCGTCCGTTGCAACAGCAATATCCCCTGGTTCAGCCTGAGCGTCATCACCCTTTTGAGCCTGGCCTTCGTCAACTTCGGAGATCTGACCATCATCGCATCTTTCTCCAGTTCCAGCTTTTTGCTGATTTTTTTCTCCATCAACCTGTCAGCCTGGCGCCTGCGCCAGCACATTGGAATCCCGCCCTGGTATCCCCTGCTGGGCATGCTGGGCACCTTGGCCGCCTGGCTCACCCTGATGGCTTATCTATGGCAGACCAGTCGAGAAAGCCTGGCCTGGATCGGTTTCGGATATGGCATCGTTGTCGTCGCCGAACTCCTGTTCAGCCATCGCCGAATAATAGGGAAATTGCATAAACAAGATCTCTAGTGCCAAAATCAATGCCCCGCTATTCGGCGGCCAGGAGGGCTTCGATACGTGCCTGGACTATGGAACTATCCCAGCGTCGCTCACCCAAGGCGCGAGCGTGGAAGCGGCCATCCCTCCCGATGATATAGGTCATGGGCAACGCAACAACCTCATAGGCCTTGCGCGCCGCGCCGTTGGGATCCAGGACTACCGGAAAACTGTAGCCGCCTTCTTCGATGAAACGCCGCACGTGGTCTGGGGCGCCACGATCGGCGGCCACGGCCAACACCACCAGCCCCTGCCCACGGTAGTCACGCCACAGTTTTTCCAATGCCGGCATCTCGCGCCTACAAGGAGAGCAGAAAGTGGCCCAGAAGTTTAGCAACACCACTTTGCCACGATAGTCCGAGAGCCTCAGAGATTGACCATCCAGGTCACGTAAGGAGAAATCCGGCGCGGGCAGGCGTTTTTTCGGATAATCGAGGCTCTCCGACGGAACATCGGCAGCCATGGCCGTTGTGACAAAACACAGGCTTGCCAGCATGACAAACAAAGAATGTCCATTCATCGCGCATGCTCCTGCAGATACCTCAGAATAGCCTGCCGCTCATTCTCTTGAGGTGGTTCCATACCTCGTCTCTGCATATGTCCTTCCATCAATTGCACGATGATTGGCCACTCGGCCGCACGGTGGCGCCCCGGATGCGGCACTCCGTGACAAGCACCACAGTACGCCGTGTAGATTTGCACCACGGAGCTTCTGGCGTCCGGCAGCGCCGTGGTCACTCCACTGGCAACGCAGCCGGCGAGCAGCACTGACAACAGTGTGAACATCAGGAGCTTCATCTCAGAAACCCAGCCTGCTGTCATTGGGCTGTGTCTTCCCCATGCCGTAACGGCGGCTGCTCTTGGTAACAAACTCTATGTACCAGGTGAGCATCACACGGTAGTCCTGTTCAAGCTGCGGACCATTGAGGTTGCGGTACAAGGGCACGCCCACATTGAGATCAAGGATATGCAGAGACACTGGCTGCCACTGGACACCGAAGGTGGCGAAAACCTGGCTTCCACCGTAATTGTCCGTATTCCACAGCAGCGTGGTGGCCGGCGAATTCGGATCTCCCGGGGTGGCATGCCCGGAATCGCCATCACGGTACTCATCCATCTCGCCGCGAATACCCGTCTGATGGCTGGCGTTGATCTGTGCCTGTATCAGCCATTGGGGATGAAACTGAAACATGGCATAAACGTCCACCTGTGCCTCGTCGCCCAGACGGTAACCACGCTTGTTGTCGTAGAGGCGTGCCGTGTAGCGAGCGTTCATCCCCCACCACCAGGGCGAGGCAGAGCGCTGGTAGAGCAGGCCGAGACTGGGGTCGACCGTTCCGGAACCGAGCTGCATGCCATAAGGCTGCAACTCCTGCTGGCGCGTGGGCACCGGATGATCTGTGTTGCGCTGGTCTATGGAACCTGTCGGCAGGTTGAAGCCGAACAACAGCGACATCTGCCGGCTAGGGATCAGCGGGTCGTCGGCAAACAAGCGATACTTCCCCATCAGCATGGTATCGGCCACACCACTGGACTTCATGACAAAGCCCTCCCGCCCCACCTGGGTCTTCATCATGTCGTTGAAGCGCATGTCCATACTGTTGCGCTTGTACATCAGCATCACGGCACCGAATAAATCGTCGGTAAAGCTGTAGCCGGCAGTAATGTTGAGCATATCCATAGCCATGGATGTGGGCACCGCCATAAACTTACCGGTTGGCCGCCCCATCATCACAGGCATGCCTAGCAGGCTATCGCTATCGAGGCGCCCGGAACCATCGCGAAGCCCTTCCATTTTCATGCGCATGGGGCTGAACTTTACGCGGTACTCATGGGTCTCCGGGACGCCACCACCCGGGATATTCATAGGCATGTTGCCGCCACACTTACCACAACACAGTCCCACATAGGCCCGGGCCATATCAGCCCAGGACAAGCTGGCCACGAGCACCGATATAAGCATCATCCGCCATGAAACAATTCGCTTTCCGTACATCACAATCTCCCCACTTGAAATCCAGGAAAAATGCTAGACGGATGAGATTCAGCCGGGAATGTGACATATTGTCGCACCACCATGACACATCCCTTGGCATACGGGATAATACCGCCATGATCTGCGTCGACGACCGCTACGCCCCCACGCAACACAATCTGCGCCGTATTGCCGGGCTGCGCGCCATTGGAGCGGGAATAATGGCCATGCTCGTCGTTCTCACCCAGGCTTGGCTGGACCTGTCGCTACCGCTACTGCCCCTGACCCTGCTCCTCATCGCCCAAGGGACCTGGGCCCTATTCACCTGGTGGCGCTCACGCCGCCCACAAACTGTCTCCGACTTCGAGTTTTTCCTGCAGCTTGCGAGCGATGTCTTGGTCTTCAGCGCCGTACTCTATTTCACCGGTGGCGCCACCAATCCTTTTGCCTGGTTCTATCTCCTACCGCTGATGATAGCCGCCACCGTGCTACCTCCCACCTACGTATGGAGTATGGCGGGCCTGGCCGTGAGCTGTTATTCCCTGTTGATGATGTTCTATGTACCCCTGCCACTGGCCGCTGACCAAGTGTTCCGCATGCCACACGACAGCGGTTTCTCCCGCCACGTCTTCGGTATGTGGTTCGGCTTCCTTCTCAGTGCCGCGCTGATGTCTTATTTCGTCACCCGCATGGCGCTCACCCTGCGCGAACGCGACCGGGTCTTGGCCGAGGCCCGCGAACAGACTCTGCGCGACGAACGCCTAGTGGCCCTGGGCACTCTGGCCGCCGGTGCCGCCCATGAACTGGGCACCCCACTGGGCACCATGGCCCTGATCATTGATGAATTGCTCGTTGAATATCCCAGGGAACGCGATACCCAACTGCACGAACAACTTCGCCTGTTACGCGAACAGGTGGACCGCAGCAAGCAGGCCTTGTCGGTAATCTCCGCCTCCGCCGGACAACAACGCGCCGATGAAGGCCATGCTCGCCCTGCCGATCACTATCTGAGAGAACTGATCCGGCAATGGCGTGTCAGACGGCCTGGCGTCAATCTCCACGAACAACTGGATGGGCCATCGCCCGCCCCTGCCCTACTTGCCGACCGGGCCCTGGACCAAGCCCTGGCCAACATCCTCGACAACGCCGCCGATGCATCGCCGGAGAACGTCGAGCTGTACGCCTCATGGTCTGCTCATTCACTGGAGATCCAGATTTTCGACCGCGGCCCCGGCCTCAATGCCAGCACCGCAGGGAAAATACCCTTCAGCAACAAGGAACAAGGTCTCGGTATCGGCCTGTTCCTCGCCCATGCGGTGATCGAACGTCTCGGTGGCGAAGTCTATCATCGTCGACGCGAACATGGCGGCACCTGCACCCGGATTCGCCTGCCCCTTATTGGAAATACCCATGAATGAAGCCACTTCCCCCTCCTTGCTCCTGGTAGATGACGACCTCACGTTTGGTCGCGTATTGAGCAAAGTGCTGGAAAAACGCGGTTTCGAGACCTACATCGCCACCGACCTGCAGGGTGCCGTGGAGCTGGCCAATGACCACAATCCAGAGTACGCCGTCATTGATCTGCGCATCGGCAGCGAATCCGGCTTGGAGGTCGTCAAGCAACTCAAGTCCATGGACACCGGCATCCGCATGGTTATTCTCACCGGCTACGCCAGCATTGCCACCGCCGTCGAGGCCATCAAACTGGGCGCCACCCACTATCTCACAAAGCCCGCAAGCGCCGAGGAAATCATCCACGCCCTGGAGCGCGACAATGGTGACAGCCAGGTCGAGCCAGCAGAAAACCCCTTATCAATCAGACGGCTGGAATGGGAGCACCTGCAAAAAGTATTGCTGGAAAACAATGGAAACATCTCCGCTGCCGCCCGCGCGCTGGGCATGCACCGCCGTACCCTGCAACGCAAACTGGCCAAAAAACCCGTGAAAAACTAAGGCCCGAATACAGCATCTTCTGGAGATATTTTTCTCTCGATTTCGATGTGACAGCCATGGCAGAATCGCACATACCATCACGACAAGGTATGCCATGTATTTCTCCCCTCCCCTACAGCCAGCCACCCTGATCCGGCGCTACAAGCGCTTTCTTGCTGACGTAATCCTGCACGATGGTCAAGAGATCACCATACACACCGCCAACACAGGCGCCATGACGGGCTGTGCCGAGACAGGCATGCGTATCTGGCTCAGCCATTCGGACAATCCCCGGCGCCGCTACCCCTATTCGTGGGAATTGAGTGAAATCGACAAGGACGTGCTAGTGTGTGTGAACACCGCTCGTGCCAACAACCTGGTAGCCGAGGCCATAGAGAGCGGCGTGGTTGGTGAATTACAGGATTTTAACCGTCTACGCCGGGAAGTAGCCTTCGGGCAGGAGAACAGCCGGGTAGATCTGTTACTGGAAAACAGCAAAACCCTTTGCTACGTGGAAGTAAAAAATGTCACCCTGGCCGAAAACGGCGTGGCCGCCTTTCCCGACGCCCCCAGCCGTCGTGGAACAAAACATCTGCGCGAGCTGATGTACATGGCTTCCCAAGGTCACCGGGCAGTAGTGTTTTTCTGTGTGGCACGGCCCGATGTGAAAAGCCTGCGCCCCGCCGATGAAATCGATCCTCACTATGGCGATACCCTGCGCCAGGCCGCTGACCACGATGTAGAAATCCTGGCCTACAGCGCCACGGTCACTCCTCGCCATGTCTGCCTGGTCCGTCCGCTTGCCGTGGAACTGTAATTGCCTCTGGCAGGCCTACCTGCTACAAAGAAACTTCATCGCAACCGCGGCAAGGAACAAGACATGGGTGCAAGCATTTACTGGTACGACTTTGAAACCTTCGGTGCCGACCCACGGCGGGACCGCCCCGCCCAATTCGCCGGCCTGCGCACGAATCTCGAACTTCATCCCATAGGTGAGCCCTTGACGCTATATTGTCGCCCGGCGGACGACTTTCTGCCTCAGCCCGATGCCGTGTTGATCACCGGCATTACGCCCCAGGTGGCACGAGAGAAAGGCTTACCAGAAACAGAATTCATCGCTCGCATCAATGAACAATTTTCCCGCCCCGACACCTGCGTAGCCGGCTATAACAACCTGCGCTTCGACGACGAGGTCACCCGCAACAGCCTTTACCGCAATTTCTTCGACCCCTATGCCCGTGAATGGAAAAATGGAAATTCCCGCTGGGATCTGATCGACGTCATGCGCCTCACCCATGCCCTGCGTCCCCAGGGCATCAACTGGCCCAAGCGGGAAGACGGTCACACCAGTTTCCGTCTTGAAGACCTCACTCGCGCCAATGACATCGAACATCAAGATGCCCATGATGCCCTGTCGGACGTGCATGCCACCATCGCCCTGGCCAGGCTGGTCAAGCAACGACAGCCGCGACTCTACGACTACGTTTTCCGGCATCGTGTCAAAACACGGGTCGCCAGCCTGCTGGATACCCGCAACCACACTCCCGTGCTACACGCTTCAGCCATGTATGCCGCGGAACTGGGATGCATCGCCCTGGTTGCGCCATTGGCAGTTCACCCGCGAAACAAGAACGAAATCATCGTCTACGACCTGCGTGTCGACCCCGAACCCTTCCTCCATCTCGATAGCTCGCAACTGCACAAACGCCTGTACACACGACAAGACCAGTTGCCTGACGACACGCCACGCTTGCCAGTGAAAACCATACACATCAACAAGGCACCCGTAGTGGCTCCGGCCAGTACACTCACCGCGGAAGCCTGCAAGCGCTGGAAAATCGACCTCACCCTCTGCCGTCACCACCTGGAAACACTGACTAGTGACAAGCATTTCATCAAAACCCTGCGGAAAGCCTATCAACAATCTCGTTTCGATACCGAAACCAACCCCGACCTGATGCTCTACAGTGGCGGCTTTTTCAGCGATGCCGACCGCCGCCGTATGATGCGCATACATCAAACATCGCCTGAACATCTGGCCAAGCTCGCGAGTGACTTCGACGACCCCCGTCTTCCCGAAATGCTATTTCGCTACCGCGCCCGCAACCACCCCCAGACTCTGAGCGCCGAGGAAAAAAACCACTGGGAGGAATTCCGCCTGCAGCGGCTCACTGACCCCAGTGCCGGCGCCAGCATAACCCTAGAAGGCTTTGACCAGCGCATGTCCGAACTTCGACAAACCCCTCACCTTACTCGCCAGCAGAAAGACCTGCTCACTGCCCTGCAAAGCTATCGTGACCACCTGCTGGAGAAGAACAATTGAGCCCACAATTCAAAAAGTCCGGGTACAACGCTTCTACGAGCTTATGGAACCATCAAACGAAACGCCCGGCACAAGCCGGGCGTTTCTCCTTCAGGAAAAACAGGAGGTAAGAGTCATTTGATATCAGAAGCATCATATCGACGCTGCAACTGACACAGGTCCATTTGCCCTCCCCCTACGGCCGCAGGCAGATCAATGGCCTTGACGAAGGTCGTGCCTTCTGGGCAAGTACCATCGGATGCTGGCGACGCGCCGTTTAGCGTACCCCCCGCGGCAGGCTCCCAGACTGTGGTGTTGCCATTGAGATATACCGTCCAACCTTCGGTCCAGTTACTGCCATTGGGACCGAACGCTCCCACGTAATCGGTATCTACGAAACCAGTCCCCAGGCTAGCACCATTGATGGCGAAACTCGACGACTTCAGAACAGGTGAGTTTGAAGTCGGCTGACCATTGCTCGCCAACATCGGCGCCATGCCCGTCATGTTGTCTGCATCGGAGTTGAACCAGGTCTGGATATCACTGGCGGCAATATCACTGTCCCCGCTCTCGAAGTCCTCCTTGGCCGGACAGTGCACCAGGGAGTTATGAATTTCCAGGTTGCCATCGGTATTGTCAGATAGCGTACCTGCCTCCTGCAGGGTTGCCTCACCATCGATATCGATACAGGCGTCGGGGAAGCCCGTGATAATAGTGTTGTAGATATGGGCACCGGTACCGCGACGCAACAAGATACCATCGGAACCCGTGGCTTCTGTACCTGGATTGGATGGACCCATCAAGGTCATGTTGGCCAGAATAGGTTTGGATACCGGTGTAGCCTCAGGGTTCTTCTTGTCGTTGTCGGCTTCGATGGCCCGGTCGGCGTCGTCATCGGCTTTCTTGACCACAATGAACTGAGCCCCGCCAGTATAACCCTGCCCCCAATCAAAACTATCATCGGCATTGCCGGTAAGCACGATATGATCCATGAAATCGGAACTCCCAAAGTGCTCGATACCGTCATCGTAGCCCTTGTGTACCTGTATATGATTGATGGTGGTTCCAGAGCCCACGCCGAACAAGGTGAAGCCATTGAGCTCATTGCCCAAACCATCGATATCGTTGCCTGCATGGCGTACGACTACATATTCTATAGTGCCACTATTGTCGGCATCATTGATTCCCCCATAAGCACCGATATTGCCCTCGGCCTCTACATCACAAGGGTTGCCACACTCGTTGGTCTTGGCATAACCCATCAAGGCGAAGCCCGCCCACTCACCGCGGCCGCTGGTACCATCACCTCCGGCCACCCAGTTGTCGAACTGTTTCTTGGAAGTCATGACGATTGGATCTGTGGCCGTGCCCTTGGCCTGGATCTTTGACCCTCGGGTGATCATCAAGGCCTCTTGTTCGTTACCGAGAATCAGGGTTCCCGGTTCCACGACCAGGGTCATGGCATCATCGTTGGTGGTATCCCCGTCTGCGGCATCGCCATTGCCAATATAGGTTCCTGGGAAACCGCTGGCCAGAAGATATATATTGTCATTGGTCAGGGTGATCGTGGAGCTGGATAGTGTTTTCTCGTCGCTGCCAGAAGAGCCAACAGAATCACTACTGCCGTTGTCATGGAAGCAGCCAGAAATACCGGTACTCAAAACAGCCGTAACACTTGATGCCAGAATCTTTTTTCTAAACTTCATGCTATCTCTCCCACATCAGGTTCATAAAATAAGGTGGAAGAAATTTATCAACACAGGATTACAGAATTTTTACTTCTTTGTGACTGTTTTGTTAAGGAGCCTCTAGGCAGCCCCCGAATAAACTGGACATCCAATTGGTCGTAGAGTGAGAGCGGCACAGGAGGTGTCCATTAGAGAGAAGTCCGTGAAGCGTTGGTCTGTCAAGCGCAAGCAGGAGATCGTGCTCCGGCTGCTGCGTGGCGAGAGTCTGGATGCATTGATTCGGGAGACGGGGAAGCCGGCCTCGGTGTTGTCTCAATGGCGGGAGGATTTCCTGGAGGCAGGTTTGGCAGGTCTGAAGCGTCGCACCGACGATCCGAAGGTGGCCGCCCTGGAGAACTAGCTCAAGCTCGCCAAGCGCCTGGCCGGGGATCTCATGATGGACAAGGAACTTCTGGAAATACGTATCGCCCGTTTCGAGGGCTCAATACTTCCACTTGTACTCCACACCCAGAGAAATAGACCTTCCTTTCCTATAGCGTTTCTCCATGCGTCCACCCCGGAGTGTTTCGAAGTCAGGGTCGAGAATATTCTTTATTTTGAGTTTCATCTTTATCTTGTCCTCGCTCCTTTCAAAGATACGCCTTGACAGAACGAAATCTACCAGTGGCGCAGGCTGATCATAGGCATCAGGAAGACCCGAGGTTCCCACGCTGCTGATACGGGAACCCGACATATTGAAGAGCAGGGATGCCTTGGTATCGCTGATGAGATTTTCATAACCCAGCATGACGTTAATGACCCAGGGTGATTGTCCCTGCAACGGCCTGCGAGTATTGGTTTGTTGTTCCCCCACCTCTCCAAGGTCCACCATGGACTGGGTTAGGGCCAGATTGGATTCGATATAGAAACGCGACCAGGCCTTACCCAACAGGCGAGACAGCCATAGCCTTCCCTGAAGCTCCAGACCATAATTGACCGCAGAGCCGGCATTGGCAAAGCTTTGTATGCCGCCCGCGCCTAGTCGGATAATACGTTCTATGGGTTTGTCGAAGGATTTGTAGAAGGCTGCCACCGAGAAAGTCTCAAAGCGGGTCATATACCATTCCCAGCGCAAATCGGCATTACCGATCAGGGCACGCTCCAGCCTTGGATTTCCTATCACGACATCACGTGTCTCGGGATCAACGTAGGGCGCCTCGGAAAGCTCCTTGAAATCGGGTCTGTTGAGCGTACGACTTATAGAAAATCGCAACTGCTTGTCACGAGAAAACTGCCAGGTGGAACTGAGAGCAGGCAAGACATCGGACGTCTGCAACCTAGCCACATTCTTTTCGTCCGGTGAGTCAAGCTGAAAGGTAGTCACTTCCTGCAAGGCATTCTCCAGCCGGACCCCTGACATGAGCTTGAACTTGGGGGTAAGAGACAATTCCCCCATGAGGTAGCCGGACATAAAACCCTGGCTGGCAGTATAGTTGTCTGTGGGCAGTGTGGTATTGCGTAATTCGAAGCCTCGGGGTGAAATATTCTCCGGCGTCAGAATATCCTCTGGCGAGGAAGAATAGAGAACTGCTGGGTCGATATTGTTGACCGACCAGTCGGTGAGTAGCTGAAACCGCAAAAAACGGCTTTCTCGCTGTTTCGACTCGTACAGGAAACCGGCTTTCAGTCGCCCCTGTCGAGAAAAAACATCATACAACGGCAGCTCGAGGTCTATACCGGTGGAAATACTGGTGTCGTTGAGGTTCTCGAAACTGCGCTCATTGGACTGCCCCGTCTGGGAAAAGGCGTATCGACCATTGTCACGCAACTGGTATCTGTAGAAGCGGGTATCCGGCTCGCTGCGTTGTGCTGTGGCGTAACTGAATACCCAGTCCACTTTCAAGTCCTCCAGGGACTCCAGCACATGACGGCCACTGAGTTGCTGGGTGAACAGTTGCCTCTCCACCCACTCCAGGGTGGTATCTATAACCGAAATATCGTTTTCCGACAAATAGGCATCGTCCACCAGGACCGTATCGGTCGTCTTGCGGCTCAGCAGCGTCGTGCTTTTCAACACGTGGGACTCCCCCAGCTCCAGCACCAACGCAAGCATGCCCCCCAGGTCGATTTCGTTCTCGGTCTGCTGGCGTGTCAACTGATCCTGGATTTCTAATCCACCGAGACCATCCAGGCTGTAGGTAGCCCGCTCCTGCTCACGATAACGCCAACGATTATTGTAATTGAGCGACACATTGTAACCCCAGCCCCAGTCACTCTCGTAGGACTCGTAGCGATCGGCGAGATAGGCTTTCAGACCAAGGTCTGGCGGCAAGAGCTTTGCGTGTGTGGCATAGTTGTTGGACAAGGCTTCACCTGCCTGTTCCCGTTCTGCCGGCGATAGAAACGACAGGGGCAGCCGCCCGCCCTGAGCCAACTCATCCAGGCGCGCCGGGAAAGCGCGGCTACCGTCGTCCAGGCCTATCCAATCCAAGTTCCCCCCTAGATAACTGCGTCCCCTACGAAAAGTACTCAGGGTATTTCCGCCGAGGGACAAACTCACTTTACGATTCTTCTCATCTGGTATGCCGCGGGTGCGCAACTGTACCGTACCCCCTCCAAAGTCGCCGGACATATCTGGCGAATAGGTTTTCTGAATCACCACACTCTCTAGCATTCCAGTGGGAAACAAGTCCAGCGGAACCACCTTGCGAGTAGGGTCCGGGCTGGGCAGGCCAGCGCCATTGAGCCGAGTGCTGGAATAACGCTCACCCAGGCCACGTACGTAAATGTACTTCCCGTCGATGAGGGTCAAGCCGGTGACACGTTTCAGAGCACCCGCAGCATCACTGTCGCCGGTATTCGACATTTGTTCGGCACCAATCACCTCTGCCACCGAAGCACTCGTGCGCTGCTCGTCCACGAGAGCGGCAAAGCCGCCTTCCAGTGCTGGTGCTGCCACCACCATTTCGGCCAACTGTACGCCACTGGGCGTAAGCTCGATAGTCAGGCTCTTGGGCTTACCCTTGCCCAACTCGATGCCGCGCAGCGTCTGTGGACTGTATTCACCATGCACCACCGACAGACTATAGGTTCCAGACATCAAGGGAATACGAAATGCACCTTCGTCGTCCGTTTTGATGACGCCTCTCAGGCCGCTGACGTAGATATTGGCACCCGCGACTCCAGCCCCGGTCTGCAGCGATATGACCCTGCCCAGCAACATGGCATCGGCAGGCCTTTCAGCTTCCTGGCTCCCGGATCCGGCGGAAATCTGCCGTTGCCCGCGCGAGCTTTCTATATCCCATAAAAATGCCTCACCGGCAGCAGGCCTCGAGGCCATGAGCAATACGTTTTCACCGGCAAGAAGCTCCAGCTCGATCTCTGCATCGCTTCCATCGGGTAGGTATAGCTTGCTTCGATGCTTGCCAGGGTCCAGCTCGAGATGGAAGGCACCATACTCATTGCTGCGACCACGGGGCTGCCCATCCACTTCCAGCACAGCCTGGGACACTGGCTCACCGGCGGTGAAAACATACAGTGAGACAGAGGCTGCCCGTCCGGCGAGAACACCCGTTCCCCAGAAGGTAGAAAATGCAGCGCAGGCGATAAGGAAGTGTCTGAATATCATATAAGTGACAATCAATCGATGCACAACCAGGGTGTGTCGTCGCAGGCCTCCATGGCCGAGCGCAAGGTAGCCGCCCTGGCGAACAGCTTGGGCTGGGTTATCTCATCCAGGTATTGATGGGCCGACAGGAAGAGCCCTGTGCGGTAAGAGGCATAGGCCAACGCGTAGAGGATATTCTGGTCAGACAACAAACCAGCCCGATATAGATCGTCCTCCATCTCTACGACGTCATCGAAACGCTCGGCTTCCAGAAGAAGGGCCAGACGCTGCTTGTATTTCTTTTTCTGGTCCAGCACCATGCTGTTGATGAAAAGCCCTCTCATGGGCTGTTTTGCACGACGCCACAACTCGGCTGCATCACCCCACAATGCGGGATAACGAAAGGCGGCCTGCTCAAGGATACTGGCCGCCGCCTGGTAGTTCTGCTTTTTGACGTAGACCTGGGCAAGTGCCACTGCGGTATCACGATCACCGGGATAAAGAAGATGTGCCTGCTCCAAAAAGGCAAGCGCTCTCTCCAGTTGGCCACTCTGGGCCAAGGCCTTACCAATGGCAAGATAGTCTTTGATACCGGCACTGAAATCACTAACTAATTGCATGCCTTTTTCGGAGGCATGTTGATAGAGCCCCATGTCGATCAACAAAAAAACCTGTCGGCGCAAGAATTCGGACCACTGTGGAAAACGCTCCCTGGCCTGGCCCAGTATTTCCCAGGCTGCATCCAGGCGCCCCATCTCCCACAGGGTAATGGCATGCAAAAGCCATAACCTGGGGCGTCCCCCACCTGTTTCCCCCGCCAGTTCGATATGGCGAAGAACCTCTGGATAATCTTTCAGCCCGTAATAGGCCTGGGCAAGATAGACGTGAATGATTTTGTCGTTCTTTTCCCGTTCTATGACCTGGAGGAAACTATCACGAGCCAGAGAGAAATTCTGCGACTTGAGACTAACCAATCCACGTAATATGTAATAACGCTTTCTGTCGATCTTATCGTCATTGGGATCGACCTTGTCCAAGGCCTCGGATGCACGCTGATACTCGCCATCACGAATCAGCAATGCAGCCAGGGCTACATTGTCCACCTTGCGCTCGCTGGCAGCCATTGCCATACCGTGAAAGCCGGCCAGCAACAGCAGAATCATGCCTATTTTTCCCCGCAGCGACATATTGCTTCAGCCTAGTTCAAAACGAATGGTCTGGGTAGCCCAGGTATCCACTGGCTTGCCTTTGTAACGTGCAGGCTCGAACAGCCATTTCTTTACCGAGCGCACGGCACTCTTGTCGAATACACCATCCGGGTCGGACTCCAGGACCTTCACCGTCTCCACACGCCCCCGCTTGTCGATCAGCAGGCTCACAACCACGTAGCCTTCGATATCCTTTGCCTTGGCCCGGGCAGGATAGATCACAGGCATGCGTTGACGCGGCCTTGGCGGAACATCGACCATGTCACTTGTCATGACAACCTGCTCCACATCTCCCAGCAGGGACTGATCCACTCGCCCTATCTCGTCAGCGGAGAAACTTTCCAGTCCAAGATCCAGGCCTGAAAGTTGTGAATTCAGCAATGCCGATGGAACACTGGGAGGCGCAAGCTTCTTTGCCGGTGGCCGGGTTTTCTTGGGTACCGGCTTTGGTCGTGGCGGTGGTGGCGAAGCCACCTGGAATTCGATGGGCCGGGTCCCGGACTGCTCATCCACGCGCTCGGAAACCACATTCATCAACCAAAGAAAGGTAAACACCGCCATGCTGCCCAGCAACATGGATGTAACGCCCCATAGGCGGTAACGCCATGGCCCGGCCGCCAGTATCACATTGCCTCCTGTTGTGTTACCACGCCCACGTTCTCGGCACCGGCCAGGCGGGCCTGGTCGACAACCTCGATCAATTTGCTGGCCGGCACGCTGTCGTCGCTAACGACCAGTACGGTCTGGCTGATCCCCATCTGAAGAAGCTCCCGCAAACGTGACTGGATAACCCAGCTTCGAACAGGCTGTCCGTCGAGATAGACGTCCCCCTTCTTGTCGATGAAGATACGGATCGCCTTGGACGACGACACTGTACTGCTGCTGGCCTTGGGGCGATTTATCTCCAGGTCCATGTCCTTGACAAAGGTGGCGCTGACCATGAAGAAAATCAGCAGAATGAAAACCATATCTATGAGAGGCGAGAGGTTGATCTCTTCCTCGATATTGCTACGTTCACGATAGCGCATGGTATGTCAATGCCTCGCTCTGTACTGACTCGTGATGATATCCTTGAGCTGATCCAGCTCCATGCTGATGATGCGAGCCCTCTTTTCCAGAAAACCATTCATCAACAAGCCGGGAATAGCCACGGCCAGGCCGAACTGGGTCGTTATCAGGGCCTGTGAGATTCCCCCGGCTATGCCTCCACTCTGTGAAAATAAGGTCATGCTCTGCAGGGAGTCGAAAGTCTCTATCATGCCGCTCACAGTGCCCAGAAGACCAAGCAGGGGTGCACTGTAGACGATCACACGAACAAGGGCCGAATGACGATTCATCCGCCTCAGGTATGGCCAAAAAGCCTCGTCGAGAAACGGCCTCGGATCTCCATCAACCTGTTTGGCAATGGCAAGCCCCTGAGCAATGGCCTCGTCTATGATGCCACCGGGTTTGTGCCATTGCTGGCTCTGGTAACGGCGTATGCGCTCACGGAGATTGCACCGGGAGGCACTGCGCCGTATGGCGGCGAGGCGATAGCCCAGCGTATACCAGAGCAACAAGGTCATGACCACGAGAGGCAACATCACCAACCCACCGGCTTCGAAGAAAAAATCCCACCTCATCGCCGGCTCACCTCATGCTGCATCCTGCATCACGACCTTGGGCCGCCGGCTCTCGTGCAGGTTGACCACTGCCAATGCCGCCTTTTCCATCTCATCCTTGATGCGGTTGCTCCAGGCCGTCAGAAGGTTACCTATCACCAGGGTGGGAATCGCCACGATCAGGCCCAATTGCGTGGTCACCAATGCGGTAGAAATACCACCTGAAAGCAACTTGGGATCACCGGTGCCAAACTGCGTTATTACATCGAAGGTTGTAATCATCCCCGTCACCGTTCCCAGGAGGCCCAGCAGGGGAGATACCGCGGCGATAACGATGATTGCGGCACCATAGCGGTTCAGATAGACGTGCTCGTGCAGAAGACTTTCCGAAATGATGTCCTCTATATGATCACGGTCGCGATCCAGGTTTCTCAGAGTGGATGCCACCACGCGTGCCGTGGCACCCTTGAGCCCCTCGCAAGCCGCCAGCGCCTGGGCAACCTCACCCCGTTTCACATGCTCGGAGACCACCTGAACGATGTAGCTGGCATTACGACCTGCACGCCGCAGAAAAATGATTCGCAAAACAATCATCAGTGCGGCCAGGGCTCCAAGAACGACGATCACCCAACCGATCGGGCCACCACTTTCAATCACGCCAAGGAGCTTCCTGCCCTGTTGTTCCTTCACCCCTTTTTTCAGACTCTCGAACAGATATATCTTCAAAGATGACGGCATTTCGCCCGCGAGCAGCGCCTTGGCGATATCTGCCGTGGACTCGGGCCATAACTTCAACTTTCCATTCCCCGCTGGCGCCAGCGCGCCTGCCCCCTCATCGCTGACACCATAGGCCGCCACCTGGCCCAGGTGTATCACCGTACCACTGACCTTGCGCCCATTGGCCAGGAAGAACTCTGATTGAGTGCGATAGATACTGGACTGTCGCTGAAGAAGCTCAATACCCGCCGAGTAAATACGGGCCAGCTTGTCATTGGCCGGCATCGAATCAGTCACCCCCGCATCGACCATGTGATCGGAAAGCCGGCTGCCTGCCTGATCCAGAACAGCCCGCAGTGATTCGGCATTACCCTCAGCAGACTGCAGCTGGTTCTCGATCTGTGACACGCGCTGATTCAAGCGCTCCGCCTTGGCCTCTTCGACAAGGCGCTGCTGCATCAAACGCTCAATCTGCGCCTTCAGGAGGGATTCTTGCTCGCGTGCGGACGCATTCAACTCGGCCAGACGTGCTTCCAGACCTCGCTTTTGATTTTCCAGGAAGGCAAATTCCTTTTGAAAGGCACGCTCGAGCTCGTCAGCCTCCGCCCCCAGCGCGAGCGGAATCATGCCAAACAGGCATACCAGCAACATGCCACGCCATTTGTCGATGGCCTTCATCACATCACCTCACTTTGAACCAAGGCATTGGGAAGCTCGAAATAGCCGCTACGCACCTGTTTCCTGAAGGCATCCATCAGCTCTTCGATCTGCCTTGTGTGGGACTTGTCGGTCAATGTCGTATAGCGCCACTTCCCTTCTCGTGACTTGCTCACCTTGCCAATGCGGCCATCACTGGTACGGAAATACATCATCACCATACCCACGCGAGCCACCTCGGCCAGAAGCTGGGAGCCTTCCAGGTCTATGACTTGTTTGAACAGACCATTTTCACGTCGCAAACGTAGCTCGTCTTCTATCAGGGCCCAGAGACGAGCCGCGGCCTTGCTCGCCGGAACAACACCACTTTTCACTTGTTCCATCAATTCATGGACATCCGCCAGCCGTTCCTCACGCTTGTAGGGAAGGCCTTGTTCGATTTGCCGTCCCAGATGCTCGGCCGCCGCCAAAACCACTGGGGTGAGACGGGCATCGCTCAGGCCGGCCTGGGCCAGGCGCTGCTTGTTGTCTTCGAGTTTCTTCTGAAGGCGTTTGACCAGACCCTTTTGCCGCTCCAATTCGGCCTGAGTCTCGCTTTTCCGAGCATAGAGCACCTTGGCCTGCTGCCTGTACTCTTCGCGCCGCAAAGCCAGCTCGGAACTGAGATCATCCACCTTGCCACGAAGCTCGATCAGGCGCTTGCTCAGATTACCGATATTCTCTATCCCGACCTGGTCGTCAGCCATCACGGGCATGACCAAGGCTAGGAAGATGCCCCCTATTAGAATAGGGCGATTAGTACGAGTTGATATCATGGCATCCCCGGTTCTTATAAATTCTCAACCGAGGCCATTATGTGGAGTTTTTTTTACGGTTTTATGATGTTTCTGTTACAGATTTACGACAATCTACAGAGTATGAAAAAACATTTTCAGGTCGGAGGGTCGAGTGAAACCAGCAGTTGTTCCACACTGCGGTTGAGTTCATGGATGGATTCATCATCCAGCGACTGGCCATCGGCCAAGCGTCTTTCCAATTCCCGAGTAATGCCCAGCAAATCACTCAGCTTGAAATAACCAGCCACACCATGCAACTTGTGAATGTGCTCCCGCAATGCATCCCTGTCAGCCTGATTATGTGCCCGGTTGATGTAGTCTAGGTGGCGCGGCAACTCGGCATAGAGCTTAGGCCGTAGCTGCGGTGGGATATCGGCTGCAACGACGCTCGTGGTGCTTGTATGGTCATTGGATCGCCGCCGGGGCATGTCCCGTGGCGCAAGTTTGGTTCCCGCCCAACGCTCGACGATCTGCCATAGGGCTTCTTCGGTAATGGGCTTGAACAGGCAATCATCCAATCCAGCCTGGCGCAGGCTACGCTGTTGGTCAGCAAACACATCGGCGGTGAGAGCGATTATGGGTACCATGCGGCTGCCCGCCTGCATACGAATGCGACGTGCTGCCTCGATGCCATCCACCACCGGCATGTGGATATCCATCAACACCAGATCGAACCGGGCTTCGCTGAAACGTGCCACCGCCTCCTCACCGTTTCTCGCCTCCACCACCATGGCACCGGCCTGTTCCAAGAGAGTGCGGACCAGAGTCAGGTTGAACTCGTTGTCGTCGGCCAGCAATACTTGCAGACCTCTCAAGCGTTGCGTCCGAAGTTGTTCCGCTGTTTCCGGCAGGCACACTTCCGTTACGCCCTCACGAGACAATAGGCCCAGCATATGACGCTGCAGGGTATCACGCCGGGTCGGCTTGGCTATGCAGTCTATGCCGGCATCCCCCTTGAGAGGTTCAGGAAGGTCATAGTCTTCCGCATTGATCAGGAGCAGGATGGGGCCTTTGTAGTGTTGTCGAAGGTCTGCGATGATGCCCAATAAAATGCCAGGCCTCATTTCATCCTGCGACAGACCTAGAAGCAATAGCTTGAACGCTTCACCAGAACTTTCCTTGCGTTCACCCAAAACCTGCTTTACCCGCTCCAGATCACCACTGTTATAGACCTGCATGCGCCAGTTGAGCAATATATTGCGCAAGGCTCTGCGCGCAAGGGGATGACTGTCATAAACCAAGACCTTTTCACCGACGAATACCGCATCGCGATGGTTTTGCCTGATTGCAGACTGCTTGCGACAGCGCAAGGTAAACCAGAAGGTTGATCCTACATCTGGCGTACTTTCCACATCGATCTCGCCATCCATCAACTCAACCAGTTTCTTGGCTATGGATAATCCAAGGCCTGTGCCACCAAAACGCCGGTTGATAGAGCTATCAGCCTGGGAGAAAGCTGTGAACAGGTCACTCTTATCCTGTTCACTCATACCTATACCCGTGTCGGTGACTTCAATCCTAAGAAAAACAGACTCGGCCTGTTCGCGCTCCACCAATACCTGGATTGTCACACCGCCCCGCTGGGTGAATTTGACGGCGTTATTCACCAGGTTAGACAATACTTGGCTAATACGCGTGGGATCGCCCACCAGGTTTACCGGCACGTCGGAATGCACCAGCAAGACCAGTTCCAGCCCTTTTTCGTGCACCATGGGACGGAACATGGTGATTACATCTTCCAGGCAATCGCGAATATCGAAGGGGATGGCCTCCAGCTTGACGTTGCCCAGTTCCAGGCGGGAGAAGTTCAGAATATCGTTTATGATGCACAATAACTGCGAAGCGGCCTGATTGATGGTGCGCACGTGCTCGAGTTGTTCCGGATCGCTCAGTGACTGTTGCAGCAAACGCGAAAAACCAATCACCGCATTGACCGGCGTGCGAATCTCATGACTCATCTTGGCCAGAAAGTCTGTTTTCGCCTGGCTGGCATGCAGGGCCTGCATGCGCGCGGCCTCCAACTCGCGATTCTTGCGCTCCAGCTCGGCAACGGTATCCTGCAGCTCCTGGGTGGCCTTTTCGATGCGCTGATGCAGACTGCAATGAGCCTCGTGCAGGGCGTCAGCCATTCTGTTCACTCCTTGCTGCAGGCTGCCCAGTTCACCACCACCGTCTTCAGGCACTCGCTCACCCATCTTGCCCTGCCCCAGGCGCTCTACCATGTGCGTCAGCTCGATAATGGGCGTCGCCACCCGGTTGCCCATGCGCAGGGCAACCAGCAGACTGGTCAACAGGCCCGCCAGGATCCACAACAGGCTGTTGACGATCATTTGCCGGCGCCGTTCATACATCATCTCCTTGCTCAGGATGAGTCTGACCCAGCCGATGACTTCCGGCAACCTGCGCTCTCCCGGTTGCAGCTCGAAATCCGCCATGGTCACTTCACCCCGGCGCACGGGGAGCGTGACAACCAGTTTGCCATCATCGCGTACGGATTCCACCTGGCTGAAGCCTTCGACGTGGGAGTGCCAGACCAACTCTTGGTCTTGGTCGAGGAAGTCCACCGCTACCACATCGGGCTCGGCCAAGGCCGAAGCCGCCAGCGAGCGCAGCATGCTCAGGTCGCCGGAGAACAGACCAAATTCCACCGCCGGAACCAGGCCCTTGGCAATGGCATCACCACGTTGTTGCAATCCATGTTCGAGTTCACTCAGACGAGAGCTGATGAGGTAGTAACCCAGCCCGAGGGCAACCAGGGCCACCGGTAACACCGCCAGCATGATCAACCGGGCACGAATGCCCCATTGCCAGGGTTTACTCAGCCCCATGTCTGCCCTCCTGCCGATGCAGTCTGCGACTGAGTTCTTTCTCCTCCGGTACATTGATATGCAGTGATCTCGCCACCCAGGGATTGAGTGCGAGCTTGAAATAGCGCGCCGTGTGCATGCCAGCGGGAAAAGATCCATCTTCCCCGTAACGATTGAGAAATTCCGCCGTCTCCCGGCCAATTTGCTGCGGGGTGGTATACAGGGCGGCCAGGGCGCCCGCCTTGGCCAGCGCATGTGAATAGCCGATCACGGGAATACCCCGTTGATAGGCCATGTACAGCAACCATTTGGCGTTTTGTGGCGACAACGCAAGCGGGTCGGGTAAGGCCAGTATCACATCGCTGTCACGAACAAGCCGTTTTATGGCCTTGGCGACATTATCGTCCGGCTGGACATGTATCATCTGCAAGGTAAGACGATGTTCCTTTCCCACAGCATCCAGCGAGCCGAGCAGGCGGCGGGAGTCGTCACCATACAACAGGCCCAGGCGGCGCGCCTCGGGCAATAGTTCAGCGATGAGACGCACATAGCGATAGGCTGGCTGGTCGAGCACAATGGCCGCCCAATGCCGTCGGATAGGAGTCGAGCCTGCCATCAGGTGATAGGTGCTGGCCGTGATCATGGAACTGAGCAGCTTGTATTCTCCCGCCAGCGAAACCAGACGGTGAGCAGCCCGGGTTCCCAGGGTCACTACCACACCTGCCGGGGGCTGACGTCGCGCGAGCCAGTCCTCCAGCAGCCAGGTTTTCACTCCTTGCTCGGCAAACAGCTCCGGCGCCAGATTGTGCCGCAAGGCCCTGGCGGCTTCCAGGTAAGGTGCGCTGCGCGCACTCAGGACGATATCGAGCGTCAACGAAGCCGAGGCAACCGGCAAGGGCAGCCACAACACCAGCAACACCAGCAATATGAGCGCGGGGCAAGGCATGTAGCCCCCTCTAACCGCGCTCAGAGTTCGAGCGCGACCTGCAAATAGATACGCTGACCGAAGACATTGTGAAAATTGAACTCATTGTAGTCCTTGAGCAGGTTTTGCAGAATGAGGGCGGCATGGCTCTCATTGCCATCCATGGTGAAATTCTTTGCCAAGCGCAGGTCCAGGCGGTTGTATTTGGGCAGGGTGTCGCCATCGCCCAGCCATTTCATTTCGGAGACCCGGTAGAAACTGCCACTGAGCTCGAACCCTTTGCCCAGGCGCTGGCTGGCCAGCAGGCTCAAGGTATGCGTGGGAACCGCCTTGTAGCGTCCTTCGTCGAGACGACGATATTCCTCTGTATCGGGGGGCGGCAGATTGATTTTGCGCAATTGCACCACCCGGCTCTCGGCATAGGCATAGTTGGCCCGCAGCAAACTGCCATGGCGGGGCCTGAAACTGAATTGCAGTTCCAAGCCGGAAACATCGGAATCGACGCCATTGAGATAGATGAAGGGGCTGTCACCCTCGTAGGCAATGGGTTGTCCTCCTGCCATCACCCGCGGCTGGGGATAGTTTTCATCGGTGGAATCGAAAATTGCACCGGTGATTTTTTCATGGAACAGCTTGGCGTCCCATTCGATGTACCATCGCGGCAAGCGTTCGATGTAGCCAAGCTCGAAGGAGGTCAGCTCTTCCTCGCGCAAATCCTCGGCACGGGTACGCAACACCGTGGCCAGGCTGCCATCCTCGAAGAAGACTCCGCGTTTCACATTGGCCTCCAGCAAGGAAGGACTACGAATACTGCGGGTGGCGCTGAAACGCACGGTGCGCAGTTCATCGAGCAGGTAATTCAGGGCAAACCGTGGCGATTGGTGGGTACCGATGATCTGATTGTGCTCAGCCATGGTGCCCACCGACAGTAACAGGGCGTCCAGGGCCTGCCATTGCACATTGAAGAACAGGCGCTGACTCTTGTCTTCCACATAGCCGTCACGCGCCAGGCTCCAGCGGCTCCTGAGCCGGTCCAGACGCGCTCCGGCACCCCAGATCAGGCGTGTGTCCGGTAACAACTGCATGACGTGTTGCAGCTCGATATCGAAACGATGGGCCCGGGCATCGTATTCGCCATAGAGAAAATCCTGGTCCGGACGTCCCTGCATGATGGCAGGAACCTGAGACGGCGTCACCGGGCTGCCAAGATCGGTGAACACGCTGGATATCCGGCCCAGGCTGTAGCTGTCGTACTGACGATAGCCATTGTGATAGGCGCGCAGACTCAGTTCGTTGTTCGCCGACCAGGCCCGGGTCCACTGCAGGCTCTGGAAATCCACCGTGGTTTGCTTGTCACGCGGCTTGTTGAAGAAATCGATATCGCCATCGTACACCCCAGTACCGGCAGGACCGGTGCTGTAGCCCAGCTCCAGATCCAGGCGCTCGCTGGCGGAGAGATTTCTGACCGCGCGAAAACTGGCCGCCGATACCTTGCGACTGTCGTCCACCCGGGCAAATCCGTCATCAGTGCGATAGTTGAAAGTGGCCCGGTAATCCCAACCGGAAAGATCCGAGGCATAGCGCAATACGGCCTCGCGGGAATCCAGCGCCTCCCCCAATGCCCTGCCATCGCTGTTTTCCAGCGCCTTTCTAAGTCTGCCGGCATACAGCGCGCCTACAGTGGCACGCGCATACCAGCCGCGGGTTTCAAAGGGTTGCCGAGTGATGATGTTGACCACCCCCAAGAACGCATTGGATCCATACACTGGGGTATTGGAGCCCCGAATCACCTCGATACGCTCCACATCATCCAGGGTGATACCCAGATAACTCCAATCCACCGTGGACAATACCGGCAGGTAGACCGAGCGCCCATCCACCTGGACCTGCATGCGCCGCGGCCAATCGTCCACCAGGCCGTGGTAAGTGGGCACGAAGTAATTGCCATTGCCCTGGGCCACTTGAAATCCCGGAACCAGGCGCAGCAGCTCGGCAAGATTCTGCAGTCCGGATGCCCGGATCATCTCGCTGTCGATCACGGTCATGGACACCGGTGCCTCGCTCAGCGGCTGGCGCAGCCGGGTGGCGGTGAGCACCAGGGGCACCTCGGCGAGGAAATCCTCTTCCGTACTGGCAAAACCCAACGGCAGAGCCTGCTCCGCTCCACTGACCGCCAAGGGCAAAGACAAAAATACACTCTGGAGGAAAAAAAACGGTTTTCTCAACAAGCCCGAATACATGACACCCTCATGCGAACATTGTCATGGCTGGACATCACGTAAGAACAGAACGAGACCGCGAAACAGGGCGCCAGAGGGGCCTGTGGCTACCGAGAATCCTCTTCTGCTTCCCGCAATCCAGCCCTCCCTGGGACAAGGCCTTGAGAATACCTCATTGGCGTTGTGAAAACCACGCGAAAACAGGGCTGTCAGCGTCTCAATCACCGGAGCGGGGCAACAACCGCAGACGCTTGGCCTCCAGCACAGCCTCGGTGCGGTTGCGCACCTTGAGTTCCTTCAGAATGGCCGTGATGTGGACCTTGACGGTGTATTCGGACAGGCCCAGGGCCCGGCCGATATCCTTGTTGGTCTTGCCCAGGCACAACAGGCCCAGCACATGACGCTGGCGCTTGGTCAGGCGGGGCGCTTCTTCCACGCTGGGCGGTGGCAATCGTTCGCCATCCACCTCGTCATCGGACATGTCGGGAATATAGACTCCCCCCGAAAGTACCTGGCGCAGGGCTTCGAGCAGGTCTTGCTCGTCGGCGGCCTTGGTAATATAGCCCGCGGCTCCCCAGTCGATGGCCTTGCGCATGTGGGTGACATCTTCCGAGGCCGAGAGAACCAGCACGGGGACATCGGGCAGTTTGCTGCACAAATCACGCAACAGGGAAAAACCCTCGGCATGGGGCATGAAGAGATCCAGCACGATGAGGTCCAGGTCATCGTGCTCTTCCACCAGCCGCCGCACCTGTTTGCCGTCGGCAGCCTCCAGCACACTTACCTGGTCACCGAGTTTTTGCACCGCCAGCTTGATGCCCTCGCGAACCAAGGCGTGGTCATCCGCGATCAATGCCCTCAACATACGTCACCCCGTCTCTAGGAGACTGCCCCTATAATTCTTCTAATGCAAACTATCATATTCATCCATGCGCCGAAATCCCACCTTTTTCCTAGGAGCTTCCTGCGACCCTCATGAATAATGCCATTGATACACCGCGCGCACGTCGTTGCCACAGCCCAGAAACTCCAATTCCTGACACAAGGCACGCACCAGCCCCAGGCCCCGGCCACAGTACGTTCTCTTTTCTTCTCCGGCCTGTTGCAAAGCCGCAACATCGAACCCACGGCCGGAGTCTCGGATGCGGATTTCCAGCTTGCCACCATCCACTGCGGGTTGGTGACTCAAGTCCAGACGAATTTCACCCTCTGCCAGGCTGTTCAGGGCCTGCTCACGCTGCTGATAATAGCGCACGAAGCCCTCGGCATCCTGCTTGAGACTGGAATCCAGGCCCAGGATGCCGTGATCCAGGGCGTTATTGAACAGTTCGGACAAAATGGTAAACAGGGCTTCGCGATGATCTTCCAGGCCCTGCAACTCCATCACCAATTGCATTAACACCGGTACCGGGCCTGACTTGCGCAGACTGTCGTAGCCCAGGGTCAGGCTCATGTCCCAGCGGGAGGCCTGCTGCTTGACCGCCCGTGCCTGAGCCGCTTCGCCTTCGTGGCCGAGCCGCGCCAGTTGTTCGGGATCGCAATGCAACAGCAGCAGGCAGACATCGTCGTCCAGTTCCTCGACGCCACGAGCCGCCACGGCGCCTTCTATCTGTTGCACGATGACCGAGGCATCCCGCTGTGAGGTCAGCATGGTTGCCAGCGGTTCGTCCAGAGACAGCCCGGCCATCCCCCTGCTGTGCAACACGAGGCGGCTGCCGGGCAGGATCTCGATGCGTTCCGGCACGGCATCGAGTTCGGCGAAGGCCACCTCGCCCAAACGCTGGGAGCGCGCAGCCAACCGCCTGGGGCTACCGCCATCTGGCGACTGAATCAACACATCCGGCATGCCGCCATTCCACATCTGCAGCGAGTGGCAATCGGCCTCCAGTTGCACGAGGCAGGCGGAAAAACCCTCGCCTTTCGGCATCAGGGGCTCCAGCTTGGCATTGAGCTCCGGTAGCATCTCGGCGATACCGTAGCCCTTTGCCGTCATGCTGCGGAAAGCTTCCGCCACCGGCAATACAGCCAGTGCCGCGGCCACGCCATGGCCGGGAAAATCACCCAGCAAGATAGTGAGTCCACCAGCCGGGTTGGGCATCGCCAAACAAATATTGCCGTGAAAGGGCATGGCATGGTGTTTCACCAATGATACCAAGGACGAGGGAATGGAGCTGTCTTCGAAACGCGCCAGAACCTTCATCAGAACGGCCTGTTCCTCGCGTAGGTGCTGCCGATACCGGGCCACACAGGCCTCGTAATGGGCCGCCTGGCGACATTGGGGCAAATAGCGCTGCCAGAAGGCCAGGCGGGCGGCGAACAAAGCCTCATCCAGTGGCAGGGGCAGCACCTCGTCCACCGTGCCTTGTTGCAGGCATTGCAAGCCATGCCGGCTCGCCTCCTCCCCCGCCAGGACCACTAGGGGAATGCGGCGGACCTGCGTGAGCGAGTGCCAGTGCTCCAGCCGGCGACGGGTATCGGTGGTTTCCGTCAGCTCCAGCAGCACCAGATCACAGGTTTCATGAAAAGCCGAAAACAGCCGGTGTCCATTGGCCGCCAACCAATTGGCAACCTCTTGGGCCTGTGACGAGATTCCGTCGAAAACGATATTCATCGACAGCGCCTGTTCCACTGGCTTACTGGATGGCAAACAACTTCTGGAAATTCGCGATGGTGAGTATTTTCTTGATCTCCGGCTTGCAACCGGAAATAGTGATATTGGCCTTGTCGCCCCCGGCGTGCTCCCGCAACAACAGCAACATGCCCAGTGCCGAACTGTCCATGTAGTCGGTGGCACTCATGTCGAGCACATAACTGGCTTCCGGAGCGGCGTCGTGGTAGGCATCGCGGAAGGCCACATGATCGTTGAAGTCGAAACGCCCTGAAATCTTGATGGTGACTCGGTTTCCCGATGATGTGCTGCTAATCGCCATGACACTTGATCCTCAAGCTTGCGTTGGTGACCCAACAAACCATCTTGCCGGGCCAGATCCGCGGGCAACACCGCATCCCACGATGTGATCCATTTCTCCATACAAATAACGAGCCAGGAAAGCACATCGGCCTGGCCAGACCGATATCGGCCCATGAAGGAGGAAATTTGATCCTCAGGAATACAGATGACAACGCACCCAGTGACCGGATGCGACCTGACGTTGCTCGGGATAGCACTCGCGGCAAATGGCGCTGGCCTGGGGACAGCGTGGGTGAAAGTGACAGCCCGCAGGCGGATCCATGGGCGAGGGAGGATCACCCTCCAGCTTCACCATCTGGCGCGGCACATCGGCATGCACCCGCGGCACCGCCGCCAACAGGGCCCGGGTATAGGGATGACGGGCCTCGCCCAGGATCGCGCCCACCGGCCCCTGTTCCACTACCCGTCCCAAGTACATCACCGCCACGTCGTCGGCCAGGTAGGACACCACAGAAATGTCGTGAGTGATGAACAGATAGCTCAGGCGCAATGCCTGCTGCAAACGCCGCAACAGATTGAGAATCTGTGCCTGCACCGACACATCCAACGCACTGGTGGGTTCGTCGCAGACGATGAGCTTGGGGTTCACCGCCAGGGTACGGGCGATACAGATACGCTGGCGCTGCCCTCCGGAGAATTCGTGAGGATACTTGAATTTGTGCTCCGGCTTGAGCCCGACTTGCTGCAGCAGTTCGTCCACCCGCGCCAGTCGTTGCTCGCGGTCACCACCGATGCCCTGGGCCTGCATGCCCTCGGCAATGATGTCACCCACCATCATGCGGGGATTCATGGAGGAGAACGGATCCTGGAAGATAATCTGGAAATCGCGCCGGCGCCGGCGCAGGGCCTCGCCGCGCAGGCGGGTGAGATCCTCCCCCTGAAAACAGACCTCGCCGGCAGTGGGCCGCAGCAATTGCAGGATACTCTTGCCCAGGGTGGTCTTGCCACAACCGGATTCTCCCACCAAGGCCAGGGTCTGACCATGGCGCAGGCTGAGATCCACCCCGTCCACCGCATAGACATGCCCCCTCACCCGCTTGAGCAAGCCCTTGCGAATGGGGAAATGTACCTTGAGATCGCGCACTTCCAGCAACACCTCGCCGGTGGTGGCATGGGCCAGGTCCAGTGGCTGTGGAGCCTCACCGGTCTGCTGTGGATGCGGAACGCGGCGATCGTAGAGATGACAACGCACGCTGCGCCCCTCGCCAGCAGGCAACCACTGGGGCTCACGTTGATGGCACAGTTCCCAGGCCCGATGACAGCGGGGAGCGAAACGACAGCCCTGAAAAGTCTGGGTGAGCGGCGGCACGCTGCCGGGAATCACACTGAGCAGACGGTCGCGCTTGTCCATGTCCGGCAGGGCCTCGAACAACTTTTGGCTGTAGGGGTGTTGGGGCTGGGCGAAAAAATCTGCCCGGCCGGCCTGCTCGACGATTTGCCCGGCATACATCACCGCCACCCGGTCCACCATTTCCGAAACCACGCCCAGGTCGTGGGTGATCATCAGCACCGCCATGCCAGTCTGGGATTGCAGTTCCTTGAGCAACCCCAGCACCTGGGCCTGGATAGTCACATCCAGGGCAGTGGTGGGCTCGTCGGCGATCAGCAGATCCGGCTCCCCGGCCAGGGCGATGGCAATCATCACCCGCTGTTTCATGCCGCCGGACAACTGGTGAGGGTACTCTCCCAGACGCTGACGCGGCGCCGGAATGCCCACCTGTGCCAGCAACTCTTCCAACCGCCGCTGCAAGGCCGCACCACTGAGGCCGCGGTGGCGCCGCAGCACTTCGGCGATCTGCTCGCCGACGGTGAGCACCGGATTGAGCGAGGTCATGGGCTCCTGGAAGATCATGGCGATGCGATTGCCGCGCACCCGCCGCATGGCGGCCTCCGGCAACTGCAGCAGGTCCTCGCCATCCAGCAACACCTGGCCACTGATGTTGCCCTGGGCCTGGCCGGGCAGCAGGCGCATGATCGACAACGCGGTCATGGATTTTCCACAACCGGATTCGCCCAACAAGGCAAAGGTCTCGCCGCGATGGATCCGGAAGCTGTTGCCATCCACCACACGCGCCTTGCCCTCGCGGGTATCGAACCAGGTGGTTAGATGGTTTACCTCCAGCAGGGGTTGTTGCATGGTCATTGTTTCCGCAGTCGGGGATCGAAGGCATCGCGCACGGCATCGGCGAATAAATTGGCCGCCAGCACCAGCACGAACATGAACACGAAGGCGGCCAGCAGGGACCACCACACCATGGGCTCGCGCGCCATTTCCAGGCGTGCACCGTTGATCAGGTTGCCCCAGCTATACATGGTGGGATCCACCCCCACGCCCACATAGGACAACACGGCCTCGGCCAGCACCAGGCCACTGAAATCCAGCACTACCGAGATCAACACGATGTGCATCACATTGGGCTGGATGTGACGGCCGATGATGCGCCCATGGCGCACGCCAAAAGCGGTGGCCGCCTGCACATAGTCCACTTCCCGCAGTTTCAGCGCCTCGCCGCGCAGCATGCGGCACAACCCGGTCCAACTGGTGATGCCGAGAATCACGCAGAGGAAAAACAACCGCAGATCCGCCCGCTGGGCATCGGTTTCGAACAATTCCGGATGATTGGCCATGTAGACCTGCAGCATCAATACCGCGGCGGCGATCAGCAACACGCCGGGAATGGAATTCAGGGTGGTATAGAGGTACTGGATCACATCGTCCACCCAGCCGCGGAAATAACCTGCCGAGATTCCCAGCAATACTGCAAAGGGCAGCATGATGAGAGTGGTGAGCGTACCGATCACCAGGCCGGTTCGAATACTCTTGAGACTTTGGTAGAACACGTCCTCGCCCACCTTGTCGGTACCGAACACATGGTAATGAGGTGCCAGGACCAGGGCCAGGCCCAACAACAGACACAACACCGCCAAGGTGAGCAACACCACCCACCAAGGTATGTCACATCTCCCGCGGAAAATACGACCCAGGGCCACATTCCAGGACATGCGCCAACGCCTCGCCAGCCAGGCCACGAGGGGCAAGACCAGCAAGACCCAGATGATCAGCCCCAGCAGACTGCCCCAGGCCAGCTTGGCCAGAATATCAGCCGCATGCTCGCGTTCGGGATCGGCCAGGTGCGCTCCACCATGGCGCAGGCGCGGGTAGATACGCGCGCGGCTGCCATCGGGATACTCCACCGTTTCCTTGGCAAAGGAGTGGGTGGCGAAGGGCGCCGAATAGGTTTTCTCGCTGCTCTCGCGCAGGGGGGTCAACACCAAGTCCAGTACACTCAGCACCTCACCAGCGTAGGCGGCCGGACGCTCGCCCTCACCGGTATCCACTGCGGTGCGAAAATGCACCGAGTCCAGCAGGCCGATGAACACGTAGGCCAGCAAGACCACCAACGAGGCCAGGCCCAGGCGCCGGCGAAATACTTGACGCCAGGGGTCACGCAAGTGTTCCCGGCTGCGGGCATAGAGCACGAAACCGACGATGGCCACTACCAACACATAGACCAGGGCATCGGTCCACAACAACACGGGCTTGGCCCCGGTGAACGCCATCGCCCCGGCATAAAAACCACCCAACGCCACGAGCAGGCCCAGCAGCATGAAGATTCCCTTGCGTGCGCTGAGTGGGCTCATTGCAGGCGTATCCTCGGGTCCACCAGGGTATAGGAAATGTCGGTGAGCAACAGACCGAGGATGTAGAGTACCGAACCGAGAAACACCATCGCCCGCACAATGGCAAAATCCTGTCCATTGATGGCATCGATGGTGTAACTGCCCAGGCCGGGAATACCGAAGAAGGACTCCATAATCAGGCTGCCCATGAACAACAACGGCAACACCACTACCGCCCCCGTGAGAATGGGAATCAGGGCATTCCTGAGCACATGGCGAAACAGCACCTGCAACTCGGACAGACCCTTGGCGCGCGCGGTACGCACATAGTCCTTTCCGCTTTCTTCCAGGAAAATGGTGCGGTACCAGCGCGTACCGGAACCAATGCCAGAGATCACCCCGATCAACACCGGCAGGATCACGAACTTAATGGCATTGATCCCGTCGTCGTAGCCGGAGATGGGCACCAGGTGTAAGACCTTGCCCACCAGATACTGGCCACCGATGATATAGAACAGACCGGAAATGGACATCAATATCACGCACAACACCACCCCCCACAAGTCCACGTAGGTGGCGCGGAAGAACACCATCAGCAGTGCAAAGGTGATGTTGACCAGGATGCCGATCACGAAAGTGGGCAGAGCAATGGCCAGACTGGGCCACATGCGCTCCGCAATGTCGTGGCCGATGTCGCGGCCACTGTCGGAACGACCGAAATCGAACACGAATAGGCGCACCGAGTGCTGGAAGAAAATAGTCTCGGTGAAGCGTTCCACCCCTTCGGCCTCGGCGTTGTAGATCACCGGCTTGTCGTAGCCACGCTCCTGTTTCCAGTTGGTGATGGCCTCCTCGCTGACCCGCTTCATGCCGAGCTGCATGCGCGCCATGTCGTCAGGGGTGTTGACCACGAAGAACAGCAGGAAGGTGAGCAGGTTCACCCCGATGAGAATGGGCACGGCATAGAGCAGGCGACGCACGATATAGGCCAGCATCAAACCCCCTCCTGTCGTGCCGGCGGCCTGTGTTCCTTGCGCCAGTAGGTATAGATCGCCGGCAAAGTGCCCAATACCAGCAGACCCAAGAACAGACCCAGCGGCCACCACACCGGGCGGTTCCACTGCTGGCGCTGCTCGAAACGCAGCCCGGGGTCGATACGCCGGTATTGCAAGGTATTGTGTGCCATGAGGTTGGGCTTGGCATTCATATACCAAGCATGATAAAGCCCGAAACGCTTGGGGTGGAAGCCCCACACCCAGGGCGCATCGCGGCGCACGATGTCCACCATGCGGTCGATGATGGCCTGGCGCTCGGGCCCGTTGTCCATGTTTTTCATCTGCTCGAACAGACGATCGAATTCGGGGTTGGCATAGTTGGCTGCGTTCTCGCCACGATGATCGGCCTTGCCGTTGGGTCCGTAGAGCAGGAATAGAAAGTTTTCCGGGTCGGGGTAATCGGCATTCCAGCCCCAGATGAAGATCTGCGCGGTGCCGTTGATCATTTTCTCCTGGAAACGGTTGTAGAGGGTATTGCGAATCACCAACTGGATGTTGAGTTTCTGGAACTGCTTGCGATACCAGTTGAGACGGGCCTTGTCGTCGGGACCACTGGCGGTAATATCCAGGTAGAGTGTGAGTGGCTTGCCGGTGCGCTGATCCATGCCATTGGCATAGCCCGCCTCGGCCAGCAAACGCCGGGCCTCGTCCAGCGACTTGCGCCGTCGCTGGCCGTCACGTTGTTCGTATACATACGGGTTGAAGTCGTCGCGATGACCGAAGATGCCCGGTGGAATCGGTCCCTGGGCAGCAATACCGCGCCCATTGGCGAAAATGGAAATGAATTCCTCGAAATCGATGGCGATGGACAGGGCCTGGCGCAACTTGCGGGCGCGCTCGCTCAAGCCTCCCACCACCGGGTCTTTCATGTTGAAGCCCAGGTAGAAGATACTGGTGGCCACGGTGGTGAGCAGGCGTATGCCCTTGTCCCGCATCTCTGGGGTGAGGGTGATCTCGCCCTGACTGCCGATCTGCACCGCCTGATCGAAGCTCTCTGAGCTGATGCCGGAGGTATCGTAATACCCTTGCAGAAACTTGTTCCAGTAGGGAATGGTTTCCTTTTCCAGATTGTAGACCACCTTGTCGATGAAGGGCATGGTCTTGCCGGCATCGGCCAACAGACCACGCTCGGCATCACCCGGCTCGCCCTCGGCGGGATAAGGCATGCCCCGGTAATTGGGATTGCGCACCAACACCATGCGGCGATTGGGATTGTTCTCGGTCAACATGTAGGCGCCGGTGCCCACCGGATACCAGTCCAGACTGAGATTTCTCTCCTGCATGCCCGGCTGGGCATAGAAACGTTCCACCTCCGGCGGCATGGGGGCGAAAAAGGGCATCGCCAGCCAATACAACAACTGGGGATAACGCCCCCGCACCTTGATCTGGTAGCGGTAACGATCGAGCACCCGGGCCCCTTCCAGCGGGTAGCGGGTCAAATCCAGGAATTCTCCCCGCGGCGCCTCGCGCAGGCGCCGGGCCAGCTCGCCCAGGCCCACGATGTACTCGCTCATCAAACCGAGAATGGGGGAATGCAGCGCCGGATGGGCCAGGCGCTTTATCTGGTGCACATAGTCCGCCGCCACCAGCTCGCGCGTACCGGTTTCGGCAAAGTCGGCCAGACTGTCGATATGTGCCAGCTCCTCCGGCGTCAACCGGTGATAAAGCAATCGCCCCTGGGCATCGCGGGCGAAGGCGGGATGGGGCTGGTAGCGGATGCCGGGGCGGATCTCGATGGTATAGAGAGTATAGGCGATGCGCTCAGGGTCGGCGTCGGGCGCCAGAGGCCGGTCATGGGCATCGTAGAACTCGGCCCGTGGCATGCGGCTGGCCGTCAGGGGAATCAGCTCATAGGGTCGCTTGAGATAGTGATACTGCAGCGGCGGCTCGTATATCTGACCGATGAAGGCGTATTCATTGGAACTGTAGGAACGTGCCGGATCCAGGTGCTTGGGCCGCTCGGCAAAAGAGGAATAGAGCACATTGGCACGCCATTCCTCGCGTGGATAGGGGTTGTTGAGCACCACCTCGGAACAGGCGGACAACGCCAGCAGCCAGGCAATCGGCAATACGCCTCTCAGTTTCCGCAACTTGGCAATCACGATAATGCTCGTTGCCTTCAATCGCTCGATAGGACGCACATAATGCCAGCTCGGGCCGGCCATTGTCGACCCGCGGCGACACTGGCGGACTACAAACAGTTGCTTGCCCCGGCCATGCCACTATAATTCGACTCATTCGCGGCCGTGCCGCTTTCATTCACAACATCCAAGGATTAGACATGAGTTTTCTAGCAGGTAAACGCGCATTGATCGTGGGCTTGGCCAGCAACCGTTCCATTGCCTGGGGCATCGCCCAGGCAATGCACCGGGAAGGTGCCGAACTGGCCTTCACCTACCAGACCGACAAGCTCAAGGGACGAGTGGAGAAAATGGCCGCCGAACTGGGCTCCCAGTTGTGTTTTCCCTGCGATGTCAGCGAAGATGCCCAGATCGAAGCCGTGTTCGAGAATCTCAAGGCCCATTGGGACGGCTTCGACATCCTGGTGCACTCGGTGGCCTTCGCACCCAAGGACGAACTCAGCGGCGACTTCGTCGATGCCACCACCCGCGAGGGTTTCCGCCTTGCCCATGAAATCAGCTCCTACAGCTTTACCGCCATGGCCCGGCTGGGCCGGCCCATGCTGAGGCACAACGGTGCCCTGCTCACCCTGAGTTACCTGGGCGCGGAGCGCGCCATGCCCAACTACAACGTGATGGGGTTGGCCAAGGCCAGCCTGGAGGCCAACGTGCGCTATATGGCCCAGTCACTGGGCCCCGACGGCATTCGCGTCAACAGCATCTCCGCCGGCCCCATCAAAACCCTGGCCGCCGCCGGCATCGGTGATTTCCGCAAGATGCTGCAACAAGTGGAAGACAATGCCCCCCTGCGGCGCAACGTGACCATCGAGGACGTGGGCAACACCGCGGCCTTCCTGTGCTCCGACCTCGCCGCCGGCATCACCGGCGAAAACATCTACGTGGACGCTGGCTACAACATCATCGGCATGCCGGTGCTGGATTGATCCCGCGGGCGGTGACCGCCCGCCCATTGTTCAGGCCCTGAGGACATCCTTCTCCCCTTCCAGCCGCGCCAGGATCACCGCGCCACAAGAATCGCTGAATACATTGACCGCGGTACGGCACATGTCCAGCACCCGGTCTACCGCCAGAATCAGACCGATGCCCTCCGCCGGCAGGCCGATGGCCGCCAGGATGATGGAAATGGCCACCAGACTGGCCGAGGGAATGCCGGCCACGCCGATGGAGGTGAGCAGGGCCGTCACCACGATGGTGAATTGCATGGCGAAGCTCAACTCCAGCCCGTAGGCCTGGGCGATGAACAGGGCCGCCACACATTCGTACAGAGCCGTGCCGTCCATGTTCACCGTGGCGCCCAGGGGCAATACGAAACTGCTGGTGCGATTGGACACCCCAGCATTCTTTTCCACGCACTCTAGGGTCAAGGGCAGGGTGGCCGAGGACGAACTGGTGGAGAAGGCCGTCAACAGGGCCGGCGCCATGGCGCGATACATGCGCAAGGGATTGACCCTTCCGACGAAACGCAACAGCAGAGACATCACTACCACGAAGTGAATCAGCAGGGCGATGAGTACAGTGAAGAAAAACATCGCCAGCGGAGCAAAGGCCGCCAGGCCGGTGCTGGCGATCACCTTGGCCACCAGGCCAAACACCCCCAGCGGCGCGAATTTCATCACCAGGTCGGTGATCTTCATCATCACCTCGAACACACCCTGCCAGAAATTCTGTAACACCTCGCCCTGGCGGCCGGTCAGATTGGCCATAAAATAACCGAAAAGCAGGCTGAAGAAGATCAGTCCCAGCATCTGCCCCTCGGCCGCGGCGCTGACGATGTTGGGCGGCACCATACGCAAGAACACCGCCGCGATATCGCCGGCGCCCTTGCCCTCCACCTTTTCCACCAGCTCGCTGCTGTCGGCCTGCAGGCCGATGAGATCCTTGGCCGGCTCGCCATCGACGATGCCGGGCTGCACCAGATTGACCATGAACAGACCCACCAGAATGGCGAACAGGCTGGTGGTCGCGTAATAGAGCAGGGTCTTGACGCCCAGCCGGCCGAGAGCACCGGAAGCGCCGATGTTGCCCATGCCGGTGATGATGGCGGCCATGATCAGCGGCACGATGAGCATTTTCAGGGCATTGAGAAACAGAGTACCGATGAAGTCGTAGACCGCATAGAATCGCAGCCCGAACACGGCCCCCTCGGTGCCCGACAGCGAGCCCGCCAGCACCGCCAAGGCCAGGGCGATGAGGATTTGCCAATGCAGTTTCAACTTGCTCATGGACGATTTCCTAGATCGCTCTCCCGCCCGCGCGGCAGATTATCCCTAAGCCCTACAGGCTCCTAGTGCAACGCTCCACTGTACTGGCGCCACAGGTTCATATCGGCTCAGAGATTGCCCGGATAACGCTGGATCTCGGCCCGTTCGCGCAAAGTCTTGAGCAGTGCGCTGAAACTCTCCAGACCATGGATGCTGGCCAGGTTGCGGGCAATGCTTTGGCGCTCGTCGTCGGAGATCTCGCCATCGCGCACGGCTGAAACCCTGAGCACCACGAAGTCCCCATTGCCCAGGCTGGCCCCGGCGACCGCGGGCGCCTGCTCCGGTACGGGAATGCTGAAGGCGCGACGCAGAATCTCGGCATCCAGGTCCCGACTGTCCCTTGACACCCAACGCGGCGCCTGCCACTGGTAACCCGCCTGTTTGGCCAGTTGCTCGGGATCCTTGCCCTGGCGAATGTCCTCCACCAGTGCCTTGCCTGCCTGCTCGGCCCGTTGCCTGGCCTTCTGCTGGCGCAACAGGGTGACGACCTGTTCACGCACCTCGTCCAGCGGCTTGAGCGCCGCCGGCTGATGGGACAACTTGCGCACCACCACGCTGCGACCACGCCCCAGCTCTATGAGTTCGCTGTTGAGCCCCTCGATCAACACATCGTCGCTGAAAGCCGCATCCACCACTTTGCGATTGGCCGCAATGCCCGGACCGCCCGAGCGACCGAACAATGGCGTGGTCTCGATGCTCAGGCCCAGCTCTTCAGCCACCGGTTCCAGCGAGTCGGGAATTTCATACGCCAGGTTGGCCAGTTGCTCTACCTTGTCGAAATAAACGCGCTCGGCTTTCTTGCGCTTGAGTTCGCTGGCCAGTTGCTCACGCACCTCGGCAAAGGACTTGCCTTCTCCACCGCGCACAGCCTCCAGTTTGATCAGATGATAACCAAACTGGGTACGCACCGGCTGGCTCACCTCGCCCACCTCGAGCGCAAAGGCCACGTCTTCGAACTCAGGATCCATGATGCCGCGGCCGAAGAAACCCAAATCCCCGCCTTCCGTGGCCGAACCGGGATCTTCCGAATACTGCTTGGCCAATTCGGCGAAGTCCTCACCCTGCTCGATACGTTGGCGTAATTCCTCGATGCGCTTGCGCGCCGCATCGGCATCGGTGTCGTCGTCGATCTGGATCAGGATGTGGCGGGCCCGACGCTCCTCCGGCGTGACGAAACGGTCTTTTTGCTCCTCATAGTATTCACGCAACTCGTCTTCCGTGACCTCGATACCCTTGGCCAGCTCGTCCACCGACAACTCCACATATTGCAGGCTGACCTGTTCTTCGGTCTTGAAGCGGTCACTGTTTTCGCGATAGAACTGCTCGATCTCGGCATCGTCGAACTGGAGCTCGGCGGCAAACTTGGCCTGCTCGATGCGCACATAGGCCAGCTCTCGCTGTTGCTTGCTCAGCCGCGCCACTTCGTCCACCTCCGGGCTGGTGGCGAAATCGGTGCCGGCAACACCAAGGATGACCTGATCGGCCAACAGCGCCCGACGCATGCGGTATTCGAAACCGGCGGTGGTTTCACCCGAGGCCTGCACCTGCTGTTCGTAGAGCGCCCTGGAAAAACGCCCATCCTGCTGGAAAGCCTCGATGCCATGCAGGCGGCCGGCAAGCTGGGCGTCGGATATACGGAAACCCAGCTCGCTGGCGAACTGGGTGAGCAATTCGTTGTCGATCACACGCTCGAGCGCAGTTTTCTTGATCTGGTCATCGAACAGGTCACTGTCGAAGCGGTCACCGAACATTTGCTGCAAACGCGCTCGCTCGTTCTGATAGGCCACCTGATATTCGTAGAGCGAAACGTCGATGCCGTTGACGGTGGCGGCATTGAAGCCGCTGTCGTCGTCGGTGAGGTAATCGTTGATGCCCCACAGGGCGAAGGACAACACGATGGCTCCGATGATCAACCAGGCAATCAGTCCCTGGGCACGTTCACGAATGACTTGCAGCATGGGCTTTATTCCGCGTAATGATTTCGTTCAGGAGTGGGCCGGTGGTTCCATGCCGGTCCCGGAACACAAATAAAAAAGGGCACTCCCCTGGGAGCGCCCTCGAAATGGCGGAGTGGACGGGACTCGAACCCGCGACCCCCGGCGTGACAGGCCGGTATTCTAACCAACTGAACTACCACTCCGTTGCTCGATTGTTGTTTGGTGGGTGGTGCAGGGATCGAACCTGCGACCCTCGCCTTGTAAGGGCGATGCTCTCCCAGCTGAGCTAACCACCCGGAAGGCGCGCTAGTTTACAGCATCTTTCAGGGCTTTTCCAGGCTTGAATCCGGGAACTTTCGCAGCAGGAATGGTGATCTCTTCACCAGTGCGCGGATTGCGGCCAGTACGCGCGGCGCGCTCCTTGACACTGAAGGTACCAAAACCCACCAGGGAAACGGTGTCACCGTTTTTCAAGGCATTGGTAATGCTGTCGATCACGGCATCCAAGGCGTTGGCCGCGGAGGCTTTGGAAATGTCGGCCGCTTCGGCAACGGCATCAATCAATTCGGCTTTGTTCACTCTCGCAACTCCCCTATGAATCTGTTGCGTCATAAAAGAAAGCCGCCGTTGCGCGCGGCGGCTTCACCCAACTCGATGGACGCACTTTATACCAGTTGGCAAAAAGGTCTGTCAAGCAACATGTCACCCCCGCGAATGTTCCATGGCGCCTGCGCTACAAGCTCCTAATCCCCTGATCTTATAGGGCTTTGAGCAACGCAATTATGTACGCATGCAATAGGCTCAGTGCTGCAAGGGTTTCGACTTGCTCTTGTCAGTCTTGGCCGGCTTCTCCACTGCCGCCTCGGTCTCATCGGTCGGCTCGGGCATGTGGGTCAGGGCCAGTTGCAATACCTCGTCGATCCATTTCACCGGATGCACCTCCAGATCCTTGAGGATGTTCTCCGGAATCTCGGCGAGGTCGCGCCGGTTCTCGCTGGGAATGATCACGGTCTTGATACCCCCACGGTGAGCCGCCAGCAGTTTCTCCTTCAAACCGCCGATGGGCAGCACTTCACCGCGCAGGGTGATCTCGCCCGTCATGGCCACGTCGGCCCGCACCGGCACACCGGTGAGCACCGATACCAGGGCAGTGCACATGGCGATACCCGCACTGGGACCATCCTTGGGTATCGCCCCCTCGGGGACGTGGATGTGGATGTCGTTCTTGCTATAGAACTCGGGATCGATACCCAACACCTGGGCCCGACTGCGCACCACCGTGGTGGCGGCCTGCACCGATTCCTTCATCACGTCACCCAGTTGCCCGGTGATGGTCATCTTGCCCTTGCCTGGCACGGTGGCCGCCTCGATGGTCAGCAGGTCGCCTCCCACCTCGGTCCAGGCCAGACCAGTCACCTGTCCCACCTGGTCGTATTCCTCGGCACGTCCGAAACGAAAACGCTGCACGCCCAGATAGTCTTCCAGGTTTTGCGGCGTCACGCTAACCTGCTTCTTGTCCGGCTCCAGCAGGATCTGCTTGACCACCTTGCGGCAGATCTTGGCGATCTCTCGCTCCAGATTGCGCACCCCGGCCTCGCGGGTGTAGTAACGGATGATATCGCGCACCGCATCCTCGGTGAGTTCGATCTCGTCGCTCTTGAGACCGCTGCTCTTTATCTGCTTGGGCAGCAGGTAACGCCGGGCGATATTGACCTTTTCGTCCTCGGTATAGCCGGGAATGCGGATCACTTCCATCCGGTCCAGCAGGGGCGCCGGGATGTTCAGGCTGTTGGCCGTGGCAATGAACATCACCTCGGAGAGATCGTAATCCACTTCCAGGTAGTGATCGTTGAAGCTGTTGTTCTGCTCGGGGTCGAGCACCTCCAGCATGGCCGACGACGGGTCGCCCCGGAAGTCCATGGACATCTTGTCCACCTCGTCGAGCAGAAACAGCGGATTGCGCACACCGACCTTGGCCATGTTCTGGATGATCTTGCCCGGCATGGAACCAATGTAGGTGCGGCGGTGACCGCGGATCTCGGCCTCGTCGCGCACCCCGCCCAGGGACATGCGCACGAACTTGCGATTGGTGGCGCGGGCGATGGAGCGTCCGAGAGAGGTCTTACCCACCCCCGGTGGCCCCACCAGGCACAATACCGGTCCCTTGAGTTTCTTGACCCGCTGCTGCACCGCCAGGTATTCCAGGATGCGCTCCTTGACCTTCTCCAGGCCATAGTGGTCGGCGTCGAGTACTTCCTGCGCCTTGGCCAGGTCGTGGCGCACCTTGGTACGTTTCTTCCACGGCACCGACACCATCCACTCGATGTAGTTGCGCACCACGGTGGCCTCGGCCGACATGGGCGACATCATCTTGAGCTTGTTGAGCTCGGAGGTGGCCTTCTCCTTGGCTTCCTTGGACATGCCGGAAGACTCGATTTTCTTGGCCAGTTCCTCGATCTCGTTGGGACTCTCGTCCATGTCGCCCAGCTCTTTCTGGATGGCCTTCATCTGTTCGTTGAGATAATACTCGCGCTGGCTCTTCTCCATCTGTCGCTTGACCCGCCCACGGATGCGCTTTTCCACTTCCAGCAGGTCGATCTCGGATTCCATCACGCTCATCAACAATTCGAAGCGCTCCCGCAAATCGAAGGTTTCCAGGATTTTCTGTTTTTCCTCGATCTTGAGCGCCATGTGGGCGGCGATGGTGTCGGCCAGACGTCCCGGTTCCTCGATGCCCGACAGGGAGGTGAGGATTTCCGGCGGAATCTTCTTGTTAAGTTTCACGTATTGATCGAACTGGGCCATCACCGAGCGCATCAATACTTCCATCTCGCGCTCCTCCAACTCAGGCTCGGGCACCGAAACCACCTGGGCGGAAAAATAGGCCTTGCCGCCGAGGAAATGCAGGATCTTGCAGCGACGCACGCCTTCCACCAGCACCTTCACGGTGCCGTCGGGCAACTTGAGCAATTGCAGAATGGTGGCAACCGTGCCCACGCGATAGATGTCGTCCACATCGGGTTCGTCCTCGGCCGCACTCTTCTGCGCCACCAGGAGAATCTGCTTGTCCTCCTCCATCGCCGCCTCCAGGGCCTTGATGGATTTGTCCCGACCCACAAAGAGAGGAATCACCATGTGGGGATAGACCACCACGTCCCTCAGCGGCAATACAGGCATGACCTGCAATTGGTCGTCGATCAGTTCAGAGGTCTTTTCGTTTTGATCCATAATCAGAGTCCTACTTCGTAAAATGCAGCCCGGCTGGCGTCAAGTTCTCGCCGGTCGTGCCGGCCGTTGCGGGCGTGAGGGTGGGGTGACGGCGCACATCGCCATGTTTACGATGCGCCATGAACCGTCATCGCGTCAATGTGCAATTTCTTCGCCAGTCTCCCGGCCCTGTGCTCCGGGCTTTGGTCTGCCTACCGATATAGGTATCAGGGTGGAAGTTTTCAAGTCGAGCCCGCATTGCGTGCCAGCATCCCGAAGCCGATGGAAGTCACAATTGCATAATGCCTCCCCGTTGTGGCGGGTGAGATGTCCGGGACAGCCCCCGGCAACAAAAAACGCCCGCACCGGCAAGAGGTGCAGGCGTTTCACGGCCGGGTATGTGTGCCCTGACGAATCAGTCCTCGCCGGCCGCCTTGTCCTGGGTTTCGTAGACGATCAGGGGCTCGGACCTGCCCTCGATGACATCGGCATCGATGATGACCTTGGCCACGTCTTCCATGGAGGGCAACTCGTACATGATGTCCAGCAGCACATTCTCCAGGATGGAACGCAAACCCCGGGCGCCGGTCTTGCGCGCCATGGCCTTGCGGGCGATGGCATGCAAGGCATCGTCGCGGAACTCCAGCTCGGCATTTTCCAGCTCGAACAGCTTGGTGTATTGCTTGGTCACCGCATTCTTGGGCTCGGTCAACACCCGCACCAGAGCGTCTTCATCCAGCTCGCTCAGGGTGGCGATCACCGGCAGCCGGCCGACGAATTCGGGAATCAGGCCATAACGCACCAGATCCTCGGGCTCCACCTGGTGCATCAGCTCGGCGGCCTTTCTCGAGTCCTGCTTGCTTTTTACTTCGGCGGCGAAACCTATGCCGCCCTTCTCCGTACGCTCGCGGATGATGCTGTCGAGACCCGCGAAGGCCCCGCCGCAGATGAACAGGATGTTCGAGGTGTCCACCTGGAGAAACTCCTGTTGCGGATGCTTGCGCCCGCCCTGGGGCGGCACCGAGGCCACGGTACCCTCGATGAGTTTGAGCAGGGCCTGCTGCACCCCTTCGCCGGATACATCGCGAGTGATGGAAGGATTGTCGGACTTGCGCGAGATCTTGTCGATCTCGTCGATGTAGACAATGCCGGTCTGCGCCTTCTCCACGTCGTAGTCGCATTTCTGCAGCAGTTTCTGGATGATGTTCTCCACATCCTCGCCCACGTAGCCCGCTTCGGTGAGGGTGGTGGCATCGGCAATGGTGAAGGGCACGTTGAGCAGCCGCGCCAGGGTCTCCGCCAACAGGGTCTTGCCCGAGCCGGTAGGCCCCAACAACAGGATATTGCTCTTGGACAACTCCACGTCGTCCTTCTTCTGGCCGGCGTCGAGCCGCTTGTAGTGGTTGTAGACCGCCACCGAGAGAATCTTCTTGGCGCGATCCTGGCCGATCACGTACTCGTCCAGTACCTCGTTGATCTCCTTGGGAGTTGGCAGCTTGCTGCCATGGATGGAGGGCGCAGCCTCCTGCACTTCCTCGCGAATGATGTCGTTGCAGAGTTCGACACATTCATCACAGACGAATACCGATGGCCCGGCAATGAGCTTCCTGACCTCGTGCTGGCTCTTGCCACAGAACGAGCAATACAGCAACTTGTCATTTCCGCCGCCTTTGTTGTGCTCATCGTCACTCATACGCGCACCTCTATTTGCTTCAGACTCCCGGTCAAGCCACGCCCAACCAGGCTAACAGGAACGGCTTAAGCCGTCCTTTAGCAAGCTGTTGAAAAACACGCTCTTTCCACAGCCTGCGCACGGCACAGGGCAATGCCGCCCTTCCAATGATTGTAACCCATTGAAAACAAGGAAAACAGGAAATCCGTCCCGCTTTTCCCCTTGCACCAGACCCATGGCCGGCTTTGCAATGCCCTGTCAGGTCTTGTCGCCCGCCGTATCGCCACGCCGGGTCAATACCGCATCGATCAAACCGTACTCCACCGCCTCGTCGCCTCCCATGAAGAAGTCGCGATCGGTATCTCTCTGTATTTTGTCCATCGGTTGACCCGTATGTTCCACCATTATCTTATTCAGGCGGTCGCGGGCCCGCAATATTTCCTTGGTATGAATCTCCAAATCCGTCGCCTGGCCCTGGAATCCCGCCAGTGGCTGATGGATCATCATGCGCGAATGAGGCAGGCAGAAGCGCTTGCCAGCCGCACCGCCACACAGCAACAAGGCTCCCATGCTGGCGGCCTGGCCGATGCACAAGGTGCTCACATCGGGCTTGATGAACTGCATGGTATCGTAGATGGACAGGCCGGCGCTGACCGAACCGCCGGGAGAATTGATATAAAGGTATATATCCTTGTCGGGGTTCTCCGATTCCAGAAACAGCAACTGGGCCACCACCAGGTTGGCCATGTGATCTTCCACCGGGCCCACCAGAAAGATCACCCGTTCCTTGAGCAGACGGGAATAGATATCGTAGGCCCGCTCACCTCTACCGGTCTGTTCGACCACCATGGGTACCAGGTTCATCATTGGTCCTTTTGTTGTGTCGTTATGCGACTTATCGGTCATCGCTGTCGATCCTTAAGCCATCAACTCTTCCGAGACTCCACTACATCGGAGAAAGACATCGGTTTATCAGTGACTTGCGCCCTTTCCAATACCCAGTCGACCACTTGGTCCTCGAGTACCATGGATTCGATCTCACCCAAGCGGTCGGGCTTGCCGTAATACCATTTCACCACTTCCTCGGGCTCGTCGTAGGCGGCGGCGATCTTCTCCACCTCCGCGCGCACCCGCTGAGAGTCAGCCTTCAGTTCGTTGTGCTGGATCAACTCCGCCAGGATCAGGCCCAGGGCCACACGCCGGCGCCCCTCGTCGAGGAACTGCTCGGCCTTGAATGCCATGGTCTCGGGAACCTGCCCGCCCTGCATGCGCATCTGCTCGTTCATCTGTTCGGCGATACGCCCGGCCTCGGCCTGGATCATGGCCTGGGGAACCTCGAACGGGTTCTTCTCCAGCAGGCCATCCATCACCTGTTTCTTGAGCTGAGCCTTGAGTGCGGCATCCAGCTCCCGCTGCATGTTCTCACGCACATCCTTGCGAAAGGCCTCCATGCCACCCTCCTCGATACCGAAGGAAGCCGCAAAGGCGTCGTCCAGCTCCGGCAGCACCGGCTGTTCGACCTTCTTGACCTGCAGGGTGAAGGTCACCGGCTTGCCAGCCAGTTCTTCCTTGTGATAATCCTCGGGAAAACTCAGCTCGGCAGTCACCGTATCACCGGCCTTGGCACCCACCAGAGCTTCCTCGAAGCCCTCTATCATGCGCCCCGAGCCCAGGATCACGCTCATGTCTTCGCCACTGCCCCCCTCGAAGACCTCACCCTCGATGCGGCCCTCGAAATCCACCGTCACCTGGTCACCGTCCTGCGCCGGCCGATCGGTTTCCTGCCACTGTACCCGCTGCTGGCGCAGCTTGTCGATCATGGCATCCACATCCGCCTCGGTGATCTCGGCCACCGGCCGTTCCACCACGATATCCTCCACACCCTGGACCTCGAATTCCGGATAGACCTCGAAAATGGCGGTAAACTCCAGATCCTGGCCCGCATCGGCACGGGTGGTCTCGATCTTCGGCATGCCGGCGGGACGCAGCTTCTCCTGCTCCACCGCCTCATAGAAGGTGGACGACACCAGTTCGCCGATCACCTCGCCCCGCACCTGTTGTCCATAGCGTTTCTCCACCAGCTTGAACGGCACCTTGCCAGGACGAAAGCCCGCCAGTTTCACTTTGGGCGCCATGGAGCGCAAGCGGCTCTTCACTTCATTGTCCACTCGTTCTGCCGGCACGGCCACGGTCATCTTGCGCTCCAGGGCAGACGTGTTTTCAACGGATACTTGCATTTTTCATACCTCAAATCAGCGACATACGGCCCCGGCGGACAACCATCGACCGGGGGAAGGGGAAATCTGGTGCGAAAGGAGAGACTCGAACTCTCACGGGTTGCCCCACTGGAACCTAAATCCAGCGCGTCTACCAATTCCGCCACTTTCGCGCAAAACCCACGGATTATACTCACAGCGGCCCCGTTGGGAAAGAAAACCGCTCATCCGCCATGAATCAACCAGTGGTGCGCGATGGCTCCCAGCGGGTGGTTCCAGAATACCTCACCTCGAAACCGGCAGCCTGCCAGGCGTCCACATAGCTCGGCGAAATCCCTCGCTGGCGCAGGGCTTCCTTGGTCTGCTCCGGCCCCACCAGTCTCGTGCGCATCTCGAACAGCACGGCAGCTCGTCGTTGGCCGATGTTGGGCAACCGGGTATAGGCTTCCAGCGCCACCTGGCGTTCATCGCCCTGGAAACCTTCCGGCACCGGCTGTGACAGGTTGAGTCTGAGCAATCTATAGCGCGGCACCGGCCCCGCCTCCACCTGATAGTCGTCGGGTGAACCCTGTGCCGGGATATTGGGGATGGGATAGTTCGAGATCCAGCTCTCGTAGCCCTGGCCTTGGTCCTTTTTCTTTTTCACCGTACAAACAAGCCGCAGGGGGAGGGCCTGCTCGGCTTGCACGATGTCCTTGCGCAAGGCCTTGGTGCGGGCATCGGCCCGCTGATCGCGCTCGATGGCGGTGATCAGGGAGGTGTTCACGCCCCTGCCATATTTGGCCTCCACCTTGTAGGACAGGGTCTGCCCCTCATTCACCGCCTGCTTGACCTTACTCTCCACCTCTTGCTCGTGTTTTCTGTTGGCATCCTGGGTAATGGGAGTGAGGTTTTTCCAGGTGTTGCCAGGACCGTGCACATTGTGGTTGATGAGATGGCCCCGCACATAGTAGCTCCTGTTCCCCTGCCTGCGCCGGCGCAAACGCTGCCAAAAAGCATTGTCGCTGACGGTGGGCTCGCTGCCCGGCTTGCCCCTGCGGGTCAGGGGCTCGGCCAGGGCGACACCGGCAAAACCGTGGCGGCCGCCGGAATAAGCGATCTTGGTCTCCTCCAGGTCCCATTCGCCAAATTCTTCCAGCTTGTCCATGTAGGCCTTGGTCTTGCGCCTCAAGGCTCGCAGTTCGGCCAGCTCACTGTCGTCGCCGCTGCGCTTACGCGCCTCGATGGCCCGCTGGATCTCCCGGTATTTGTCCCGCATGTCCCGGTAGGCCTGCAGCAATTCTGCATTGCGCCGTTGAGAACGCTCGCCCCTGGGCGCCAACACTCGCTCCTGTTGTTGCAGAAAGGCAGCAAAGGTCTTGGGGGAACTGTTGACCATCAAACTGGCGGTGGCGCCCTGCCCCCGGAAGTAAATACTGTGATTTTCGCCCTTGCGGGTAGAGAAGTTCAAACGCTGACGCCACCAGCCAAGCACCCCTTGACCGGTACGCCGGATGCCACTGCGCAGGCGACGCAACAGTTTGCGCGCAAAGCGCACCAGGCGTACCACCACTGCATCGATGGCCCGTTCTATGGGGCGGCGTACCCGGCGCATGATTTCACGGATCTTGTCGGAGATGCCGCCCAGGCCCAGCAGGCGTGCAAAAAACCCGATGAGCAGGGGAACCATCCGGGCCAGGGATTGTTCGATGAAGCGTGCCGCATCGGCCACCCGTCCCGCCGTGATGGCGGCCAGCGAACCGAATACCGAGTTGACGAAGGCGAGCAGGCGCTCCCAGTTGTTCACGAAGAACATCACCACGTTCACCAACATGCGAACCAACTTGACCAGCCCGGCCGCCGGGTTGAGCAGCCCCAGCAGCCAGCCCACCCCCTCCACGATCACTTTTGTGATCACCCAGGAACGTATGGCGTTCATCACCGTGTCTTTCAGGCTGGTCAGACGACGTTTGATTCTTTCCCACAGGACGATGGGGCCACGTGTCATCATCTCGCGTACCAGAGTCACCACCTGTTCGATGCGGGAAACGGCGCGCTCTCCCAGGCGGCGCGCCAGTTTCGCGCGCACATTCGCGTAGGTCAGCCCCAGAATCTGCATAGCCAGCGACACCACACCGCGCAGATCCCAGCGCTCGGGCAAGCGCAGGCCAGCCTCGCTGATGGCACCGGTGAGCCAGGCAACCAGGCCCTCGCGCAGATACTTGCCGATACGCTGTACAAAACCGCCAAGTCCTCTTTTCACCGCCAGAAACAGGTTTCGGATAAAACCAATCGGATCATCGAAAATACTGCGCAAGACGCCGGCGCCCCGGTTGAGCAGGGCCATCACCCGCTCCACCGGGGCGCCCACCAGGCGCAGCACGCCGCGGAAAACAAATTCACGGATCTTGCCCGCCACGCGGCCGACGAAACGCAGAATGCGCCCCAGCACGTCACCGAATATACGCTTCAGGATGGCCACATTGCCTGCGATACCCTCGAGGATGCCCATTTCATCCCAGGCCCGGGAAAACAGCCGGCGCACCAGGGCCAGGCTCAGCCCCAGTGCATCGATCTCGCCACGGAGCCAATTGGCCGCTTGTTCCACAGCGCCCGTTTCGTTGAGCCTGTCGAACAGTAGGGCGCCGCCCGGCAGCAGGGAGATCACGCCTTCAAGGAGATTGCGCGGACTGCGGGCCACTTCCTGGCCCAATACCGGGTTGTAGCCCACGATCACGGTCAACAAGGTGAAACCGGGAATGTGGCGCAGCAAGCTGTTGGCCTTCTCCGCCAACCACTCCCGCAGGCCGCGCTGCACCCGGCCCGCAGGCGCCGATTGCAACACGGGCCCTGGCACGCCGACCAAGGGGGGGGCCGCACCCTGCTGGATCACGTGGGTCAATTCATGGGCCAGCAGACGGCGCCCTTCGGGGTCATTCGGGCGAAACTGGCCGGCGGCGAAAAAGATATCCGCGCCATGGGTAAAGGCCCGCGCCGAGATACGCCGGTTGAGCGCGTCGGCCTCGGCTCCCCGATGCACGCGCACGGCGGAAAAATCGGCCCCCAGGCGCGACTCCATGAAACCTCGCAGTTCGCCGGGCAAGGCTTGCCCCGCTCCCTTGCGGGCATGCAAGCGGGCTTCGAAATCGGCATCGGCCTCATGGGCCTGAGGGGCTCCCATGGCCACCGGCTTGGCCTGTACCGGGGGTTCGGTCCCTTCCTCCGCGTCCTCCATTTCCGTCTCGGACGCCGCTTGCATTTCATCGGCCAGCGTGGCCATGGCGGACTCGTCCACGGCAAAGGCCGCGGGCTCCGCCGTTCCATCGGCCTGGCGTTGCAGGCTGCGACGAAGGAACAAGGGTGTAATACTGTGGCGCAACGCCGTCCCCTGCGGGGCCCTCGCCTTGTACTCAGCAGCCGATTGCGGGTCGCTGGCGCGCACCACCTGTTCTGCTACCGCGTCGGCCTCGCGCTCGAAGGAATCGTCGACAGCCCCGATGTTCAGCTTGGCCTGGGGCGGGGCGGATCTCTGTCCCTGCCTTTCCTCCTGCGCTTGGGCTTTCCCCTCGCGGCGACGCAACAAAAAGAGCGCTGCGGTGGGAGAATGAGCCTTACGCCGCACGGTCGGTTTTCGAGCTGCCGTCTGGCGGACTTTCCCCTCACTTCGCCGCAACGGCAGCAGGGCCATGGCTTCAGCTCCCCAGCTCCACGGGCATCTGGCGCCCGAGTTTGCGATATTCCGCCGCCAGGGCATGGGTGATGAGACGCATGTCGATGGCGCCGCCTCGCTGGCGGGCCAGCACCGCGGCATCGAGCACCACGTTGCGAATATGCCCGCCCGCCAGGTCGCACAATACCGCAAGCTGATTGATCTGGCTGGCGCTCAGCCCATGCGCCTCTCCGAGATGCGTCAGCCACAGGGCTCGCCGTTCCTGCGGCGCCGGCAGGGCGAATTCGATGATCTTGTCCAGGCGGCGTGTGAAAGCTGCATCGAAGCGTTCGCGGCCGTTGCTGGTGAGCACCACGATGCCCGCATAACACTCCAGGCGCTGCAACAGATAATTGATCTGGCTGTTGGCGAAACGGTCATTGGCTTCCTTGATATCGGTGCGCTTGCCAAACAGGGCGTCGGCCTCGTCGAACAACAATATCACTCCGGCGTGTTCGGCCCAGGCCAGCAACTCGGCCAGGTTTTTCTCCGTTTCGCCGATATATTTGCTCACCACCGCGGCCAGGTCCACCCGGTAGAGCGGCAAACGCAGACGCGTGGCCAGCCAGGCCGCAGCCAGGGTCTTGCCAGTGCCGGAAGGCCCCGTCAGCAGGCAACGCACACCGGGCTGATAGCGTGCACGCAATGCCGTCCCCAGGTCCTGCGTCAGGTCTTCGCGGTATTCACAGCGCCATGCCAGATGTTCCAGGGCCTGGCGCAGGGCGGGTGCCAGCACCAGGGCCTCATCGCTCACCCGCTCGGTCACCGGCTGTGCCAGCTTGGTGAAGGCGCCCGCCCCCAATTCCCAGGCCGCCTGTTCCACGTCGGTTTCGCTAACCACATCGCGCCCCGCCGCTCGCGCCCGGTAACGGGCCAGTTGCGCAAGCTGGGCAATGCGTCCACTGCCCTGGATATAGCGCCGCGCCAATACGCGTGCCAGAGAGGCATCACCCAGTCCCTGTCGCCAGAGCCGTTCACGCTCGTCCACGCCCGGCGCCGGCAGGATCCATTGGGCCATGGGGGCGTGATCACAGACGACCCGGCTGTCCAGCCCCGTTGCAACCAATACGGGCCCCGCATAGGCCGGCAGGCAGGGCAACCGACACTCCTGCGCCGCGGTGGCGGTGAAATCGAACAAGGGCATTCCGCCGGTGAGGCGACAGGCAATGTCCAGACCTTTGCAGGCATCGCTATCGGCGGGCACCGAGTGCAGTTGCCGTCCCAGGGCCTGGGCGATCCTCGCCGCCACTGCCAGGGTTTCATGCCCACTTGCTCCCCGCAGCACCAGCACGCCGGGCTCCCGGGCCAGGGCCCGTGCCTCCCGTTCCACCCGTGCCAGAATCGATGTCGGCAGGGGCAGTTTTTCCGTCAGACGGGGAGCCGGCAGACGCTGCCCGCGTAGAGCCATCAGCACTGGCAGGGGCAGACCCACCAACTGCTCCGGCAAGGGTCGTTGGTGTTCCAACAGATGCAGCAATCCCAGGGCCCGAGCCTGGCCGGACACCAGGTGCCACAACACCGAGGCATGTGGCAACAGCGGGGCCAGGACCGTGTCCAGCAAGGCCAGGCTGGGACGCGAGCCGGGCAACGGGGCCTGCAAATGCTGTATCACCTGCCCCATCACGGCATCTTCCTCCCCTGCCAGCGCCAACACCACCGCCAGGGTTTCCACCGGCTGCAATGCCAATTCCCTCGCCAGCCTGGCCAGGTTCGCATCCCGCGGTTGCGGCGACAGCAGGCTCTGGTTCAGCAGGGCGACGAAATCGGCTCCCGCCAGCGGCTGCCACTGGGCATACAGATAGGTTTGCTCGCTGCCCCGGGGTGTCTCGCCTCCGGCAAACAAAACCTCCCCCAACAGGGCACAGGCCAACTGGCCCAGCGACACACCGGCCGTGGCCTGGTCACAGGATACAGGCCCCTCAGGCATATTCCCCCTCTTCCATGCCATAGTGAAACCTCACCACCCGCCCCAACCAGGGAACCCAGCCGGGATCACAGTCCAATGCCAGGCGGCGCAGGCGGATATCGCTTTGCTCCAGCTCGAACAACACGTCCCAATGGGTATGCGTTATCAGCACCCGGCCGGGCCGGCACACCAATTGGCGCAGGCTCATGTGGCAATAGCGCCGCAAATAACGCGCCATGGCCAATTGGGCCCGCACGATCAAGACCGGGGGCGACGCGTGTCGCAATGCCATCAGGGACATTTGGCGCGACTGCTGTCGCCAGTGTAGCGCCGGGGACTCTGGTACGAACTCCACCGCCGGCAATGCCTGCAAGGGACGAAACAAAGGTGTCACCGGATCTTCCGCGGCAATGCCAAACCGGCGCCCCATGGCCAGCAGCAGGTATAATGGAAACTGGGTCATCACCGGTGCCTCGTGGGCAGCCAACAAATCCGCCATGCCAAGACGCTGCAATAGCGGCACCACCAGGGCCAGGCCACTGCATGGAGAAAAACATGCCGCCACCCCGTGCCCGCGTTCCATAACGACGAGGCTGTCACCCCTCCCCGGCGATGACTGTGGAACGGACGAACTGGCGATGTGCGCCGGATCGCCAGCAAGCCGTTGCCTTTCGGCAATGACGACACTGGCCGGCCGCTTCGTGGCGGCCGCGCGGACCATGCTCGGATCCTTCGTCCCTGGCCCGGGCGTTTGCATGTCTTGCTGGCGCTTTTGCCTTCGCCAGTGTGACAACCAGCGGGGAATGCGCGCCACCACATCGGTCTGCTGGCCCAGGGCGGGATAGGTGCAGCACAGGGCCTGCCAGGCCAGCCAGTGAAGACGCCCGTCGGTCTCGCCCCACACCGCCGAGGCCTCGTCCAAAGCCTGCCGCCAGCGGCGTGGCAGGCCAGGAACGGGTACAGCAGGCGCCGGCGCCACGGGCCGGGGCGGCTCTGGCAGCAGACGCCGCGCCAGAGTGGGCGAAATCATGGGCCACAGCCGCGCCCCTGCGTCCTGCGACAACACGCTCTCCACCAAGAGTCCCCCGGCTCGCGGACCCAGCGGCGGTGTACAGGCATGCTCGAACAACCAGGCCACACCGGCCGCATCGAAACGTGGTGGCGATACCCCCAGCAGGCTGCGCCAGTACCATGCCCGCGGCACCCGGCCCTGTAGCCACAGGCTCAGCAGACGCCGATAGGGCTGCAGCGGGTCACTGAACCACACCAGTGTGGCCTGTTCGGCCTCCTGTTGGTCCACACAACACGCCCCCGCGCCAAGAGATGCCCGCAGGGCCTGCTCGAAACGTGCCGCGAGAACCAGGGGATGATCGCGGGCGGGGTCGAGCCGGCCGCAGTGGAAATGCCGCACCAGGATCACCGCCGTCGGTGGCAAGGCCGGCAACGACATGCCCGCCAGAGCATTTTCCAGTAAACAGCGCAGGGGCCAGAGCTGTTCATGGCGCTGCGCCCGCAGGCGCAGATTGTGCACCTGTAGGGTGGTGCTCATACCCGCCCCACACGCCTCTGGGAAATCAACGCCCGGTTGAAGAACTGAACCCGCGTGCCCACGGCCAGCTCCATGCCCGGCCGGGCCACGGCGGTGACCCGCACCACCACCTCCTGCGCATCGATGTCGACCACCCGGGCCAGGGCCTGGCCCTGCCCCAGGGAGACCTCCATGCCCGCACGCACCTGGGCCGGATCGGCGACGACACGCAATTCACTGCCTTGTTCGAGACGTGCCGGCGCATCCAGACGCCCGGCGAGGATGCGGTCCACCGGTGCCGCGCTGGCCAACAGCAGGGTGACACGCACTAGCTCGCTCATCAATTCCCGCGCCGGGGCTTCGTCTGGCCTGATGGCGGCAAACACCTGATCCACGCGCAATTGCAGATCGTGGCGTGTCACGGAGTCGAGATCGGCGAAACGGGGCAAGGCAGTGAGACGCCGCAGATCCACCGCTTCATCGAACTGGCTCAACCGCTCTGCCCAGGCAAGCCGGATCACCGGCGGCAAGGCGGAAAAGGCTCCATGGAGACAGCCCAGGGCCGCAGCCAGACTGTGGTAACGACCCCGCGCCCGCTGCCCCGCGTCACTCTGTTCCTCGCCCATCAGATCACCCAGGGTGACGCTGGCCGGCGCCTGCCGCAGCAAGGCACGCCATCCCAGGCGATCGATCAGAGCCGGCTCGGCCAGCAATCCCGCCTGGCGCCATTGTCCGGCCCGTTGCCACTGCCGCGACAACAGCGTCTGGATCCCTGCCGACACGGCCACCCGCTGCTCCGGCACCGGGGAGGCCTCTTGCTGCATTCGGGCCTTCCGCAGCAGACGACGCAAGGGCGCGGGCCGCCGCAGCCGTTCCAGCAGGGCCGGACCGTCGCGCAGCCAAGCCAGGGGCATGCGCCGCAACAACTCCAAGGCCTCTATGAGAGCTTCGGGCAATTCCTCTGCCCTCACCTCACAGGGAGACACTTGCCGAGACGGGGGCTCGGCCGCCAGGGGCCTCCACCTCGCCCCAGGTCTCTGTGACATGCCGCGGGGACGGCGAAAGAGCAGAAACGGCACCTCATTGGCCAGCACTTCGGCCCGACGGGCATTGATGGCGTCCACTCGTGCCTGCTCCTGGCCTCGCAAGACCCGCGCCGCGCTCAGGTCGTGACGCGCCTCGGCCAGGCCTTGCTCGATGGTTTCCAGACGCCGCGCCGCCTCCGTCAGTTGTTCCCGCAGGCGCTGCGCCACCTGCTCACAGGAACGCACAGCGACACGGTATGCCCCCAGACGTCCCTCGAAACGCCGCAACAAGGCGGCCACCCGTTCCAGCGCCTGCACCGCGGCATCGAACAGGGCCGATTCATCGCTGGCATCGGCCACCGGGTCGTAGTCGCCCTGTATCACCTGGCTCAAGTGATCATCGCCCAGGCTCTCGAACAGGATGTCGGGACGATCATCTGACACGCCTTCCAGGGCCATCAGGCCGCTCAGTGACAGGGGCCATTGGCGCAGGCGTTCGAGCAATTCCACCCGCAGCGCCAGGGCCGCCTGATAGGCCAGTTGCGCCGCCGATTCCTTGAGCCGCTCAGCCACCGTGACATTGCGCAATACCGCGCTCTTGCCCACCAGCGGATTCTGCCCGATCACCCGTTCGGGATCGAAGCGGTATCCGGCCCGATAGAGTCCCGCAAAGCCCTTGGACTTGCCCCTGCGGGTCTCGTCGTCCTCCTTGTCATCCCGACGCCTGCCCACGCCATCGCGGAACAGCGCCTGGCTGGTGGGAAAAACAGCAGACCAGACCAGCTCCGGGGCAATGGAAACGGAATCCGTGCTGGTGGAAGACGCCTGGCCGGCGTCCTCATCGGATCTGGGCTTCTGCTTCAGGCGCTGGTAGAAATCGGCCAATTCCTGGCGCGTCGCCATGGCCGATTCACCCTTGGCGATCTCGGCCAACACCGGCGAGGTGGCCAGCTTGGTCGCTTCCTCGCTGCCGAGAATAATCTGACGAATGCGATACATCTCGGTACGCATGCGCAGAAAACCAAAGTCCACGGTATCGTCGCCCTGGGCTATGGCCTGTTCGAGAAAGGTGATGAAACGCTCCAGGCCTTGTTCGTCGAGCCGTTGCCACAACGCGCCATCGAACAACCCCCCTGGAAGCCGTTGCTTGAGTTCGTCCAAGGCGAGGACACCCGCGGCGGTCACGCCAAAATCGGGCTCGCGTTCCACCAGGCGCAGCCTGGCCCGCTGCCCGGCAGGATCCAGCACCAGGCGCAGCCGGTTCTCCCCTTCCCGCAAAATCCCCATCAGGTCCCCCAGGGGTTGGGTCTGGCTGTTCCCATGGCCCCGTCCCCGCGCCAAGAGGCGGTCGTTGAGCCAGACCCGAAAATCCGTTCCCTTCGGTGCCTCCACTTCCAGGGCATGGAGATGCCCCGCCTCCAGGTCGCCTTCCAGGATGAACTCCGCGCGCAAAGGCGCCACGCCCGCGGCTTCGGCCAGGACAGTCCGAAAATCAATGGCTGGCTCCAGCTCGTCGATGGCATTGGGGTCGGGCTCGGGAAACTCCAGCGGCTCGCCCCGCAACGCCCGGGTAAGGCGCGACAAGGCCTGGCGGACCACCTCCCGCCGCGCCAGCCAATGCCCCCGGCGTCGTTCGAAACGCGCCAGTGCCTCGTCGAAATCCGCCGCCGGGCGGGCCTGGAACAACAACTCGGGATCGAAACGCGCCGGCGGCACAGGCACCACCACTTCCACCCGCTCGGGTGTCGCCGCCATGAGGTCGAACCCGGCCAGGCCCGCGCTTTCCTCGATGGCCAGCTCCACCTGGTCCAAGGGCAGAGCCACCAGTTCCACTTGGTAGTGGGCAGGGAAAAAGCGCTGCCGCCCCTGGCCAGGCACCAGGGTTCCCGTGGGCAGCACGCCCACCGGCGGCAGATGACGAAACCGGGCCCGCGCCTCCAGCCCGGCCGGCTCAGCGGCGACATCCGCCAGCCATTGCGCCAGTTCCCGGTTGAATTGTTCGAAACGCGCCCGCCACAGGCCACGCTCGCCACGCGAGGGAAATCTCGGGCGCGGACCCGCGCCGCCTTCTTCATGTCCATGTTTGGCGATACGCTCAAAAGGCAAGCCAACGGGACACAATTCGCCACCCCGGCGCACCACGGCGTGACGATCGGCAAACAAGGGCCGACGCGCCTCATCCAGCCCCAGCAAGGCCAGGGCCAGGCCCATGCGGTCCCAGGGCAGGTGTCCTCCCCGCTGCCGGGCATGCCGGAACAGCGTGAACGCCAGGCGGTTGCGCCAGCGTTCATCCCTCTGCGGCAGCGGACCCAGGCCCGCCCCACCGGGGTTGTCACCCTCCGGCCATAGATGGAGCAGCAGACGACAGCCGTCGACCCATTGCCGGTTGCGAAACGCTTCTGCCTCGGCATCGTCGCCACAGTCTTCTGTCGTCGCTCCGCTGTTGCCGTCCTGGCGAATGCGCAGCGGCTGGGCCAGCAATACCATCACCGGCGGCAATTCGACCTCCGGCAACTCGGCCAGGGAACGCCCCACCACCCACTGTTCCGGCGCCGCGCGCCCCCCTGGGTCCACCAGGCCGGCCGGACCGAAAAGCGGAATATCCGCCAGGCGTAGACGCCGCGCCCGGTCCACGGTGACGATCTGGCCCCCTGTCGTCAGGCCCCAGCCGGCGGCGAGATCGATCTGCGCCGCCGGCTCTCCGGCTGTCACCAGGTTCACCTCCAGCCCTTTTACCACGCCGGCGCTCAGGGCCCGGGCCAGCAGGGCCAGGTGGCCATCGCGGCCCGTCTGTTCCAACTCCAGTGCCGCCTGCGTCAACTGCCGCCCCGGAAACAGATTGAGCCGCTGGCGCCAGCCGGCGTCGGGGGCGCGCGCCAGGGGCGGCTCGATTCCCAGAATGCGCTCGCCCTCGATCACTCGGCCTATAGGAAGGGGCTTCATGGCAGGCCCGCCTGTGCTGTGATCATCGCATCGCCTCCTTCAACACCATCCGTGCGTCCTCGATATCACCTGCCGCCAGGGTTTCCGCCAGCTTTTCCAGCATGTCCTCGAGGCGAGGCTCGTCCAGTGTCTGCCCGGCCCGGTCCAGCGCCCGCAGGAGCCCCTCGTCGGCAGCCTGTTTCAGCCACTTGCCGCGCGCCAGCGCCTCCACGCGCGCCAGTCCCTCGCCAAAGCCTTCGCCGTAGCCCGCCGCCACCTGCGCCACCACCGCAGCGTCGATGCGCTCGTGCGAACGCAACTCGGCCAGCACCGCCCGCGGCAACAGGGGCGAGCCGTCGGCCAGGTCGGCCATAAGCCGATAGAGCGCGAGCACCCCGCCCGGACTGGCCCGGTTCAGCAATCTTTTGAAATCCTTGCTCAGGCCGGCGGCGGCGACCACCGCGTTGGCCTGCGTCATCAAGGCTTCTTCGTCCGCCTCCATTGCCAAACGCTGCGATACCGGCTCGGCGCCATGGGCCAGGTTGCGGTGACGCCGATACCACAAGCGCTGCGCGCCACCCAGCAGTTCGCGCCAGAGCGCATCGTTATCATCCTCGCGCCCTCCCAAGGGTCGCGTCGACGCACCGAGACGGGGCAGGTAGGCCGCCAGCCGTTGGCGCGACAGGGGGATCATCACCTGCACGGCCATGCCAGCCAGGCCGCCCTCGTCCAGGCTCAGGTCCAGAGGTGGCAGCAACAGACTGTCTTCCACCACGGCGGGCAATTCGTCCTCGGCGATCACGGCCAGGTCCACTGCGATGCCCGGCGGGAAAAAGCCGTGTTTGAGACTGCCCGGCTCCACCGCCGCCTGCGGCAAGGGCCCCACCGGTGGCAGGATTTCGAACTGTTCGGTGGCGACGATGCGGCCGATGGCTGGCGTCTGCTCCAGCGATTCCAGGACGTCGATATAATGGCGCAGGTGGGCCACGTTCAGGGCGCGGGACGTCTGCCCCAGCCCCCAGTCCCGCTCACGCGAGCCGATCTCGCGCCGCACCAGGTACAGATCGAGCCAGCGTACCAGACCCTGCTCCAGTTCCAGCAGTGCCAGGGGCAAGACCTCCTCCGGTTGCCCCCGACGCTCGCCAGCGAGAAAAATCTCGCGAGCGATGCGCTGGCGCCGCCGCTGGACATCGTCGTCCCACGCGCCGCCCGCGGCATAGGGAATGAGAGTGATGGCGGTGGCCTCCACCACGGCGCCGTCGCGCAGCACCCGTTCTCCCTCCACCCCCGTGGGATAGGCGCTCACCGGTTGTGCAGTGTATTCCACCGGCCGCAGGGCCAGAACATAGAGCCCCGTGCGGTTGAAGGGTGGCTGACGCGGTCGGCTGGTGAGGCCGAAGCCGAGATCCAGGGTCTGCGCGGTGGCAATGTCACCCAGGTCTAGGATGACCGGCTCGGCGATGACCACCGGACGCCCCGATGGTGTCAGCCCCTGGCCGCTCTCGATACGCAAACGCCGTGCACCCGGGCCTTCCAGCTCGACCTCCAGTCCGCTGATCACGCCACTGCCCACCACCCGGCCGAGATCGGCCTGACGGGCAAGAAAATAGTTCTGCTCGCCGCGCAGCGCCTCGGCATCGAGAAAACGTCCATCGAACCAGAGCGGTCGGCGACGCCCTCCGTCGATGATGACCACCCCGGCCTCCCGCTGGCGGCGCAGCGTTTCCCGGTCGAGCACCTCGCGCTGCGATTCCGTTTCCACTGTACTCATGGCCTCGCCCCCTGTTTGTCAGCCCGTTGTAAATTCCTCGCCCGGCAACTAGGACGCCGCTTTGCTTCGTTGCACAAATGCCGGGACTGTTCGTCACACCCCGATGTCGAGCCAGCGCCGCAAGAGCATGGCGCTCACCACGAAGGGGCGCAGATCGTTTCTCACTACCACCGCCGCATCGAAACGACGCACGGGAGGCCCCTCCGCCATCTCCGCATCGGCCGGGATCAGTACCCGGGCCAACAACAGGCCCGCGGCCCGTTCGCGGGCGACAGGCTCCAGATCGCGCAGGCGACGATCGGCTTCCCAGGCGGCGAAGATCGCCTCGCGCAGACGCACCGGGTCTTGTTCCAAATCCGCCTCCGACGGTGGCAGTGGGGAGGGGTCGCCTCGCTTGAAGGGCACCAGTTCGAGTGCAGCACCATCGCGCAGGCGGGCATCGACAACGCTGTTGAAACTGCCGGCGGCGCTGGAATCGAAGGCCGGTGTCTTGCCCACGCCACAGAGTTCGAAACGCAGGTAGAGGTCGGCCACCACGCCGGCGGGGGCGCCTTCCCAGAGCGCGCCAGCCTCATGCCAGGCCCGCGCCAACACATCGTCCTCCTGGCCTGCATACCACGGGCCCAGTTCCAGGCAATGGGCCCGTTCCAGTTCCACCAGCCGACCAAGCCGATCGATGGCCAGCCCCGGCGCCACCCGCAAGCGCGCCGGCGAATCCTCCCCGGGCGCCTGGTAGACCACTTCCAGCCCTGCCACCGTGCCATAGCCGGCGGTGAGCGCCAGGGCTCGCGCCAGCCGGCCACGGTGATAGTTCTGCTCGCTGCGGAAATCCTCGGCCGCCAGCATCACCCCCTCGGCATAGTTGGGCCGCTCGGCAGGCAATACGGGCATCGGATCCTCAATTTTGTTCATGGCCTCGTCTCCCTTGGGTGCTTAGCGTGGCCGACCGGGCGGCCGGATAAAGCCGCCCGGGAACACGTCCAGTACACGCCGGCCCGGATCCAGGCCCAGCCCCGGGCCTCTGCGCCGCCGCTGGCGCCCCAACACGATCACCTTCAAGATCACCGGGCGACTGCGATTGCCGCTATCGTCGGTCACCTGTAACTGAAAGCGGTATGTGCCCGGCTTGAGGTCGCCATTGACCTTCAGGCGCGGCGAGCTGCTGGTGTGCCGTCGCCGGCGCACGAAACTCACCATCAGTCCAGCAACCGCCAGGCGTACTCGATGATGCGTCCGCCGCCGGAGTCCACCGAGCGGCTGCCATCGAGGATGAAGGGTCTGCCGAAACCAATGCGGTTGTCGGGCGGGACAACGCCGTTTTCGTCGCGCAACATGGCCACCGCGGTAGGTGCCTGGTCGTCGACCACGATCACCAGGATCTGCGTGGGCGCCGATATGTTTTGCGAATCGTCGGTAACCTGCAGCTCGAAGGTATGGCCACCCACCGACAAGGGCTTGTCGCCCATTTCGATCTTGAGGGTCTTGTCGGTGCTCTTGTAAACGCCACTTGCCCGCAGTTCATCGAGTGTTACGCTTGCCATGGTATTTCTCCTCTGTGTGTTTTCGTTCGTGTTTCAATCAGTGATACGCCAGCGGTATTCCGTCAGGCGGTGCCCTGGGGCGGCTGTGGAGGCGCTGGCATCCAGGACCACGTCCTCGCCCCAGGCTACAGCAACATCATCGGCCCGCGCCACCGGCGGACCCGGACCGGCGGCCGTCCCTCCTTCGGGAGCGAGCCCCCGTCCGGCACGCACCCGGTCGCCACCGCCCAACCGGCCTCGTCCCACGGTGACGGATCCGGGAGCTTCCCGCTCAACGAGATAGGTGTCCACACCCACCAGGGCGCTCAGCCCCACCAGCAGGGGCGCCGGGGCGGAAATGATCTGCCACTGGACATGGGCCGGCACCTGACGCTCGGCCATGCGTTGCACCGCCGCGGCGAGCGCAGCCGTCGCATCCTCCCGCACCAACAGAGTGAGTCTATGGGCCAAGCGGTCGAACAAGGCCGCCACGGCGGCCTGCTCACGGGGGTCGAGACCCAGTGAAGCAGCGAAGAGGGCGAGAAATTCCTCGACCTCGGCCTCGCCCAGAAACAGGTTGTCGCCGATGATGCTGTGGCCAAGATCACTACCGGCGGGCAGGAGCGGATCCTCACCACCGTAGCGACCACCAAGCAGGGTGGCCACCACCCGGCGCAGGCGATACGCCTCCACAATGACCACCCGGCCATCGGCCACGGCACCCTCGGTGGCCAGATCGATTGCCAGGGCCAGGCCCCGCCGGGTGCCATGCCAACGATAGAGCGTCATGGCATGGGCCAGGAAGCGGCGCCGCTGGGCCTCGTTCCAGGTGGGTTCGAGAGCCAGCCCGAGCCAACCCGCCAACCATTCCAGCCCCTCCTCCGGAACTGTGGCCGGGCGGCTCAACAAATCGGCCCGTGCGATACTGTCCTCGATCTGGGTCATCACGCCTTCGGCAATGGCGAGGTAGCGTTCTAGAAAATCGGCGCCGGTGGCCGCCCCCTGCTGGTCGGCTTCGGGCGCAACGAGCTGTTCCCGGTACAGCCGGGGCAGATAGTTCTCCACATAGGAAAAACGCCCGCCATAGATGCGCAGGGCAAAGACCTCGGGCGTCGCATTGCCGGTGCCACTAAATTCCAGCCTGACATGGAGGTAACGCCCGCGCAGGCTTCTGACCTTGCGTCCGCTACGCTGGATCAACACCGAGAACAGACCCGCGCGTCCCCGTTGGCGGACACAGGGCAACAAGCCTGGGTGATGGGGCAGTTCCGAGGCCCTGGGCTCCCATGCGCCCACGGCGACGCCTTCCTCCGGCGTGGTGCTGAAACCCGCGCCGAACCGATGCTCGAACCACTGTGAGGCCTCGATCGCCTCGGCATCCTGCTCACTGTCGCTGGCCGCCAGCCACAGGCGCAGGCCACAGCCCGGAGGAATCACGGCTTCCAGATAGGCCCGGTGCCAGACCCGCCCGTATTCGAGGCCGTCCACCGGCCGCCGGGCAGAGACGGTTCCCTTGCGCTGATAGAATGGATAACTCAGTCGCCGCAGGGCATGGCTCGCCGCCCTGCCGGCACGGTAACGCGCCGCCCCGGGTCCATGCAGAAAGGGCGCGGGCCGGTAATCCGCCTTGAGCGGATAGAGATCGCCCAGCGGCCAGCGCTCCATGCCCTCGCCGGCCACCGCATAGACCCGGGCCTCGTGTGGTTCTCCGGTGAGCAATACGGCAACCTGTTCTGCCCCCAGCCAGGCCAGGGTAAAGGGCCAGCGGGCGGCATGCAGCACCAAGGGTGGACGCGCCTCGCCACGCGGGGAGAACAACCACAAGCGGGCCGTTTCCTGGTCGCGCCAACTCAACACGGCGAGCCGTCCATCCCCGGCACAGGCCAGGGCCACCGGCCGTTCGCCCTCGGGCCACTCCAGGGAGCGGAGCTGCAGGCGAGGCGCCTCGGGATCGGGCGGGCAGGGCCGCGGCCGTCCCCGGGTTTCATCGGATAGCGACGCCCGCGGCCGTCCCAGCACCTGGGCCAAGCGGCCCCGCCGATCCAGCACCCAGCAGCCAGCCGTCGGGCTGGCCGCCAGACGCCAGGCTTCGAAGTCTTCCAGGCTCAGCCGGATATCGTCCCACCGCCGGCGGCGATCATGCAGTATCACACCGCCATCGAGCGCGAGATAGAGCACTCCCTCGCTATCCAGCACCATGTCGGTGAGTTTGCTGCCGGCGGGCAAATCCAACAGGGTGACCGGCGCCGCGACACCGGGGCGCTGCGCCAGAATGCGGTGCTCGCCGGCATCGTACCAGGCGTGGTTGCCCTCGCTGTCATACAGCGCCGGCACTTGCTGCAGCAAAGCTTCGGCCTCCTCACGACGTTCCGCCACGGGCGCGTCGCGGCGCTGGCGCGCCAGGCGCAGGGCACGTCGCCTGTCATGGTAGCTCAACCTGCCCGCAGCCGCTTCCAGACGCCAGTGGCCAGCATCGGCCAGCAACCAGAACTTGAGACCGTTGGCATCCATCAGCACACCTCCGGCACCAGGGGAATGGCCACCGGTGTACTTTCTCCCGACGGTGCCGCCTCGCCTTCGTCCATGACCGTGGCCACGCTGCCGTCGGTGGCCACGCTCACCAGCAACAGTTCCGGCAACTGCCAGGGATCGAGCCCGAGCGTCACGGGCTCGCAAGGCGACGGCCGCTCGAGTCGCCGCCAGGGACCACCCTCGGCCGTGCGCCGGAAAAACGTGATACCGTTTACGCTGCGCACACCGCTCACGCGCGCCACAACCACTTCCAGCTCACCCTCGGCCACCTCACGCCCCAGCGGCCAGCCCTGGCCCGCGGGGCCCAGGGGTGGTAGCGGCCACAGGTAACGCCGCACGGCCTGTTCCACCTCGTGGGCAACCTGGTTGGGAGCAAAACCGGCCCGCACATCAATGCCCACAGCCATGGCGAGCGGCACGTAGTCGCAACCGATGACATAGAGTTCCGCGGTCAGGGGCTTGCGCTGGGCCAGGTAGTCGTGCACCGCATTGACACTGGCCTGATCGGGACGGGGGTTGGGAGGCTGCAACCCGCGCTTGGCCGGCAATACCATCACCGACACCACCCCGGGCACCTCCTCGCGCCGCTGGCGTGGCAGAAAACGCGGCAAGACCTCGACCCGCCCCAAGTGCAGGCCCGGCACCTCGAAGGCCAGGGCGGCATAGTCGTCGGCAGTGACGGCGCGCTGGCGATGCCGCAGATGGGCTGGAATGCGGCGCTCCGCCTGGGCCACGGTCTCGGCATCGGCACCGCCCTGGGTCGCCACCGGCTGGAAGACCTTCAGCGGGCGCCCCAGGCGACGACCATCCGGGCCCTTGGCGTCGATGGCCCGGAGCGTGCCAGCAGGCAGGTTGCCGGCCCGACCACCGCCGGCCCGCGCGAAGGCCAGCTTGATGCGGCTGCCCGACTCCGGCACACGACCGCGTACGCCATCGCCGAAGCACACCGTGCCCGCCTCGGCATCGAGTTGAAAAACGGCATCGTCCCGCCCAGCCTGCGCCAGATCGTCGATCGCCCGCCAGGCCACATAGCCCCGACCTTCCTCCTCCACTTCCAGTCGCAGGCTACCAGGATCCACCGCCGTGAGGCCCAGCTCGATGCATTGGTCGGCGCTACCGTCGCTCTGCCCCACCACGCGCTCGACCACGCTTTGGCGTTGATCGATCTCCACCGCGTTGAGCCCGGCCCAGCGCAGCACCAGTGAGGCCGTGCCAGGCTCGGGCCGCAGGCGCAACCAGGCCACCAGCCGCGCCAGGCGCTCGGGATCATCGAGCCGGGGTGGACGCTCGCCGACACCGGCATTGCTCTCCTTGCGGGCATCGCCTTCCAACACCCCGAACTCGCTCGCATCGGCCGGCAGGCGCAGACGCACCACCCCTACCCGGGTGAGGGCCTCGCTGCGATCGAAAACGGGGCTGAGACGGTGGTAGAGCGGTCGCTCCTGCTCGAGACGGGGTGTGCTGATACTCCAGCGCAACGCGCGGCGCACGACGCTGGCCTGGGTCATGCCGTCATTGCCGGCGGCATCCGGTACCAGGCCGATGTCGAGCAGGCGGCGATCGTCGTCGGTCCCAGCCAGGCGTGCCCTGAGCACGCCTGGGTCGACCCCGGGAGGCGCCAACAGGGCCATCCAGAGCGAGGCATCCACGCTGTCTTGCACCAAGTCGAAGCGCGCCTCGCCCTCGTGGAATACCGGCGTGGTGACATAACTCGCCACCTCGCCCTGAAGCCCGTAGAAATCACGCAGCTCGTCGATGGTATCGGCCAGCGCCTCGCGCTCCTGCTCATCGAGGGGACGTTTGCAATAGCACTCGCCCACCAGGGGCTGCACCACGGCCTCGGCCACGGTCTCGAACGGCACCGGCCCCGCCACGGAGGAACCGGCCGACAACACTGCCGCCGACGCGGGAACCGCCTCGTCCAGGCTCAGGCCAAGCAGGCCACGAGCCGGCTCGGCCGGACGCAAGGGCAGGCCCAGTAACTGCAGAAAGGCCAGGCGCTGGCGCTCCGGCACCAGGTTGGCGCGGTAGAGCACCGTGTCGGCCAGCCAGGCAAACAGCTCCAACAGAGTACGCCCCGGATCGCCGGCTTCGGCCGGGCGCCACTCCGGGGTGTGCGCCGGCACCCGCGCGAGCAGCTCCTCGACGAGGTCCTCGTAACTGCGGTCATCCAGTCGTGGCGGTATTATCGGCATGCGACGTCCCTTGTAGTTCCATACTGATGCCCACCCGCCCTGGACGATTGTCGCGCCGCAGGCGATAGCTGATCTCGATCACGACGGTTTCCGCCCGATCTTCGGCCGCGCGGACTTCCACGCCATCGAGCAGCAAGCGTGGCTCCCAGCGCAACAGGGCCTCGCGGATACGCTCGCGGATGCGCCGACGCGTGGTGATGTCGTTTTCCTGCTGGAGAAAATCCTCCAGGCCGGCCCCGAAACCAGGCCGCATGAGGCGCTCGCCGGGGCGCGTGAGCAGAATGATGCGGATCGATTGGCGCACGCTCTCCTCCAGCGTGGGATAGTGCAAATACCCCTGAGGATCGGGCACCGGCAACAGAGGCCAACTGACCAGCGGCTCGCTCATGGCTCCGCTCCCCCGCCTTTGGCCTTGAGACCCGGCACCGGCACCCAGACAAAGAGATAAGGTAACCAGCGAAAAATGATGTCGAACAAGGCGACGAAGATCGTCATCACGATCAGCGCGCAGAGGGTGACGATGGGGATGGAGATCATCAGCATCATGCCCATGGCACCTCCCTGGGCATCCTTGCAGGCCGTGTCCTCTGACGCGGGCAGGTCACGCCCCAGCGGCCAGGGCAATACCGACAACACCAGATCCACCAGCCCCAGCTTGCGCATGCGCTTGAACCGGCCACAAAGCATATCGGACATGACAATGCCGACATTCTTCTGATACTTGCGCAGCCCGGCCGGCGAGATATCCATGGGCATGGGGATGCGCACCGGCCGCGCGGGGGCATCGGGATCGAAAAAGGGCGCGATCTGGAATGCCTCGCTGGCCGCCCCCACCACAGCGGGAAACAATGGCCCACAAGCCGCCCGACGATACACGCAACGCACGATGAAACGGGCCTGTTCCGTATCGTCCGGAATACCGCCTCCGGCAGAGACATCACCACGCACGGGTAGCAAGGCAGCAATGGCCTCGCCAAGCGCAGTCACCGCCGCGGTTTCCTCCCCTGCCGAGGGAAACTGCAACACGGCAACGGCGGGATCGGTCAGGGGAAAAATGAAATCGGGCCAGCGGGAATCCAGCGCCAACGGTTGCTCCCGGGTATCGAAACACACCAGCGGCTCATCCACCGATTCCAGGCCGGGCGCAGCAGCACGAACCCGGAGCAAGGCCTCGGCCAGGCTGCCGGGAACCTCGGTGAAATGGGGGTGCGCAGCCAGGGCCTGGAAGACCGGCGCTTCCCGTCGGGGCACGATGGACCGCAGGGTTTCCAGCACGGCCTGTGCCTCCGCTGACGCCACCTGTCCGCCATCGCGCAATGCGCGCCACAGCTCGGGCAGATGGCGCTCGAGAAACCGGGCCAAATCGAGCAACACATACCAGGATCCGGTCTGGATCACGTCCCGGGCACTGCGATAGATACGCCGTTCACTGGCTTCCACATCGCCCTCCAGGCCAGCGAAATCCATTCTGGCCGTGCGGCCTTGCCAGGCCGCCTGTTCGATCAATGCCAGCCAGGGGGCTATGACTTCCGCCTGCAACAACAAGGCCTCGGCTCCCGGCGTGGAATCGCCCGCGGCCATGGCCGATGCGCGCTCGACCGGCGCCCCCAGCCACTGTTCGCGCCGGTTGAGCGGCAATACCGCGCTGTGAATCCGGCGCTCGACGTCGCACTCTCCGCCATAGCGCACCGCAAACAGGGGCAGGCACTCCTCGCCGGCCATCAAGCGACGGCAACGATGCTCGTCATGAGCCGCTACCGGACGCCAGCGCCCCTCTACGAAGGCGTGCTCCAGCAACACGCCCGATGTCTCGCCCAGGGGCAGAAGACGCCGCACCACATAGGCCGTTTCGCCCTCCTCCACTTCCGCCAGACCCGGTCCGGCATGCACCAGGGAGGCACAGATCAGGTAATGGCGCTGATGGGCGGCCTGATAGAGCTTCAGAGGCGGAGCATCGGCAGCCCGTGCCGGCGCCGGAAATAATAGCCTGGAAAGCCTTTTGCCTGGCACGCTGCCCTCACCCTGGTCACGGGTTCGGCGCAGTTGCCGTGTCAAACGGCGGGTGCGCCCAATCAGATAAGCCACCGGCGAATCCTCCTCCCGCGGCACGGAGCGCACGGGAGAGGCCATGGGTTCACGCCAGGTTTCCGGCTCCACCAGCCATTGACGCATGCGCTGGGGCTCGTCGGCCAGCATGTCGAGGTACTCGCGCATGAAATCGTCGTGATCGAAACGCAGGATCGCCGGACACAGGGCTGGTGGTTCCTGTGCGGGACGCAAACCCACCGGCGTCGGCTGCGCCCACAGCGGCAAAGGCGCCATCCAGTCGATGCGTGCGTGCGTGGCCAGGCTCACCATATATTGCCCGCCCCCGGCGTGTAGGATGCGCTGATGACGCTGTTGGTTATGAGCGTGTCGGCCTGGACCACGCCGCTGAAACGCGACATGCCCGCATTGACCGACACCATGGCGGCGCTCACTTCCACCTGGGCACCCGCCTCGATCTTGACCTTGAGCCCGGTCTGCAGCGTGATACCCTCGCTGTCGAGGATGATGCTGGCTCCCGCCACCTGCAGCCGGATCCTGCCGCCGCCGGCATCGCTCAGGGTACCCCGCGCCCCACCAGGCGTGGAAAATTCCACCGCAGCATTCCCTCCCTCCGGTTCCTCGATGGCGATGCGGGTACCCGCCTTGCCGGTGAAACTCCAGCGGTCGATACGTCGCCCCACCTGCTCGGGTGGACGGCCCGCACCATTCCACAGCCCTCCTACCACCACGGCCTGGCGGGGATCGCCGTTGACGAAGCTGACCAGCACCTCGTCGCCCACATCGGGAATGAGAAAGGCGCCACGGCCATCGCCGGCGAAGGGCACCGCCACCCGGGCCCACAGACGGGCATTCTGCTGCTCCACACCGTGGTAGGCCAGCAAGCGAATCTCGATGCGACCCCGCTGTTCGGGGTCTTCCACCGCGGTCACCTCGGCCAATTGGGGGGTAATGCAAGCCGCCAGCTCGGCCGTGCGGGGCAACAGGCTTTCGCTCATCACCCTGCCTCTCCCAGATGCGCCGTCTCGGCCACGAAATCGGTGCGATAACCCGCCGAGGTATCGAAGCGGTGATGTGTGGCCGTGACATAATAAGTGTTCTCGAAGCGTGGGCTGACCCCGCGCAGGCGCAGATGACTCCCCACCCGCAGGGCCGGCTGGCCGCTGGCGCTGCCCTCGGCGCGCACGAAACGCCGGGCACGCTGGTCGAAGGCGGCCTCGGCCAGGGCACGGGCTTCATCACTGTCGGTGACGGCGGGACGGGCGAGATGCTCACGGCGCGTCCCCAGGGTCTGGGCCAGCAGCTCGGCCCCGCTGCGTCCCTGCCCCGGGCCGCTGGCCGGCCCCCGGGCCGAGGCACTGACCGGCCGGCCATTGATCGCATCCCAGCCGGCGGTGGTGACCTCGGTGACCTGATGGGCCAGGTCGGCCACGAAACGTACGGCGCGCAGCTCATCGAACAGGCCCAGTTCGAGCACATTGCGCTGGATCTCGGCGCGCGGCGCAACCGCCAGCGTGCTGTCGAACACCTGAATGTCGGCGCCATGGCGCGCGAGCAGACGGCGCAGAAAAGCCAGGTCGCTCTCGTTGAACTGCACCCAGGTGGCACGTATCTGATCAAGCCCGCTAACCTCGGCCCGCAGTCCCAGGCGCTGGGCCAGGCGCGTCACCAGTTCGGCGAGGGAAAGCTCTCGGTAGACCTCACTGCGCCGCGCCATGCGCGCTCCTTGCAGAGCATCTTCGGCCAGCACCAGCAACTCGGGCGGCGCGGCCTCGGGAAACTCCGCTTCCAGGCCGGTGATCACTCCGCGAAACAGTTCCTGCGGCGCGGCGCCGTCACCGCCGTAGAGCACCAAAGTGGAACCGAGACGGAGCTCCGTCTCATCCTCGAAGGCGTAACCGGCACCACCACCGTCGAAACTAGCCACATTGCTCAGACGCAGTTCCAGTGCGCTCAAACCGCCCTCCTGCTCACGCAGGTCGAAGGCCAACACCAGTTCATTGACGCGCTCGGAACTTTGGCCATCGACCTCCAGCAAGGGCCTGGGATTGATAACCGGTGGTCTTTCCTGTTCCATCACGGCCATTTCAATCGGTCTCCAACCGGGCCTGGCGACGCTGATGAGTCGCCCACTCGGCTTGCCAGTGACGACGACGCAACAGCCGCTCGTGGCCGTCCTCGGTATCGCCGGGTTGCGGGGCGGAGGCCACTTCGTCCACCGCAGGCCGCTCGGCGATCTCGGCCGTCACCTCTTCGAAGATCACTCCCATTCGTCCTCTCCCTCGAACGTAATCAAATCCTTCAACGCCCCCACCCGGCCCACCTCGGCCCGCGCACCATTGACCGGCGCCAGCATCTTGCCGCCGGGACCGAAGCGCTCCGGCACGCCAGCCCGGGTTTCGTCCGGCGCCAGGAAGACACGGGTTGAAAGTGCACGGCGCGCCCGCTCGACAGGACGTCGCAAACGAGCATCGGCGGAGTTAGGTGGCGTCAACCCCGGCGCTCCGGCAGGGCGGGGAGTATCGTCCACCAGCACCGTGCGCGCGCCAGGAAAACGCAGATTCTCAACACCATTGCGACGCGCCAGATCACGTGCCGCGGCGGGATCGCCGCCGCGGGTGGCGGTAGCCGTCAACCCGCGCCCATCTGCACCGGGGTCGGCCTCGGCTTCCACCGCCGGCGGCCGGAAGGCATCGCCGAGACGCCCACCCACCGCAACCCGCTTGTCCGTTTGCCCACTGAAGAGCTTGTCCTGCCGCGACAAGGTGATACTGACCGCCGAACGCAGGGGAATACCCTCGGGGGCGAAGAAATCAAGTTTCTCCTTGAAACTCTCCAGCATGCCGCTGAAGACATATTCACCCCACTCGAAATCCACCACCGGTGGCGTCTTGTCTTCCTGTGGTTCCATCAAGCTCGCCACCCGGAGGCTGTGGATACGCACATCTTCGCCACTGGCCGTGGTATCGAACAACAGCTCCAGGCTGAGCTTGCCCGTGCTTTGGGATACGTATTGCTTGGCGCTGTCGCCCGAGCCAGTGTTCTTGAGCTGGTTGGACACCGTGTAACTGAGGCTGTCGGGATTGAAATGTACTTCGAACTCACTGTCGGCCCGACCCTGCACGCGAAACCTGGCCCGCACCGGAACTTGCTCCACCGGCATCATCCTTCCCCTTCCCCGCTTGTCATCAGGTTCTGCCGCACCGGACCGACCCGCGCCAGTCCCTCGTGGGCCAGATGGAGTTCCTCTATCACCACCTCGCTGTTACTGGCATTGAGATCGGGTGCTTTGAATTTCACCGGCAGGGCATTGACCAGGCTCCAGCTCATCACCCCTCGCCCAGCACCGTCGAACAGGGTGATGTCCACATCAAGTCGATGGGCATAGGCCTGTCGGCCCACCAGGCTGAACCAGGCCCAGAGATCCCCACAACGGGTCAGGCCTCGCTTGAACACCACGGTGGCGAAATTGACCCGCCCGGCACGCTGCACCACGCCCCAGTTGCGCCCTCCCTCCTTGATCACCTTGGGTTCCATGCTTGCTTCCAACCCGGAGCATTCGGAGAAAGCCCCCCGGCAGAGCTCCACCACCTCGCCCGCCTTGTCACCCAGCAGGTGCTCGGTAAAACGAACCTCGAAACGAAAACCGCCCAACGGGGCATCAGCTCCAGGTGCCGGATGTTTCATGCCACCCTCCCCACGCCAGCGCCAGACGGACGCACTTCCGTCAGCCGCAAGCGCAACTGTAAGTTTTCGATGGCAGCACGTGGACGCACCGTCACCTCGACCACCACGCGGCCGTTGTCGAGATCGCTCTGACTCATGGTGGAACGGTCACAGCGAACACTGAAGCCGGGCGCCAGCGCGCCGGCCTGGCGCAGTTCCTCGAGCACGACGCCCATGCGTCGCCTCACCTCGGACCACAGCCCCTCACCCGCCGGCTCGAACACCAAGGTTTCACCTATCCGGCGAGCAGCACGCAACACCAAGGCCAGGGTGCGGCCGATCTTGGCCTGGCCATAGTCGGGATCGGCGCTGGCGGTGACATCGGACAACAGCACCAGATCCCCGAGGTCGTAACCAAACAAACTGAACCTGTCGATCAGGGAAAGCCTTGTCTCGTCGCTCTCATCCGACATAGGGCTCTCACGCGCCTCCCGTGACAGCCTGGGGAAGAGCGCCCGCGCCGCCCGCAAACGCAGAGCGGCTGCACTGTGGAAGCTGCCCCGCATCAGCGCATTGCGAGCCAAGACTCCAGCCAGGGCCCCTTCCCCGGGCTCCACCGCAAAAGGCAGATCGGTCCCATGAACCATGTGCAGCCATGGATAGGCGATCTGGATAAAGGCGCTGGCCACGCTGGCCTCCTGCTCGGCGTAAGGGGTGGCGAACCCGCCTCGGGCAAACAGAGCGGGCAAGGGCTGATAACGCTCTCGTCCCTCGGCCAGGGGCAAGGCGGCGAGCAACTGCACATCGCGACGATGGCGGGCGAGCCAGCGCGCGGCCCGACGCACCATTGCCTGCCAGCGTTTCAAGGCCTCCTCATGGGCCATGGGCGGAGACACACTATGTAACCGCGAGGATGTGGCGCGTTTTGGCTGCCCCTGGGCACAAGGCGAGAAACGAGCGGCATAAGCATCCACAGGGACAAGTGGCTCCGGCGCCGGTGGCGCGGGATCACAAACCAGCTCGACCAGATCGGGAAATACCACGAAACTCACCATGGGAAGTTCCCGCAGGTGTTGCAACCCCTGCCGCCGACCGTTTCCCTGCGCAAGCGTGTCCGGAATCAGGCGCTCCAGCAACGCGTCGCGCGCATCGCGGCCAGCCAACACATCCAACGGCTCCGCCTCGGCCACCACCAGGCACTGCCGCCCACCCTCGGCAAAAAAAGAGCGCACGGCCGCCCCGAGATAACCGCCCCCCTTGATATCCTGGGCGAAATCACGCTGCCAATCGAAAAGCCGATCGAACTGTTCCCAGCCCGATACCGGTACCGGCACCCCCAGCAGGGGAGCTTCGCCTCGCGCCGGCCAATACCCCCAACGGCGCAACCAGGCAGCCAGCTCCGGCGCCACCACAGCACTGGCACGGGGCCGTGCCAGGCCAATGAAACAAACCACATCGCCACGCTCTGTGGTATCGGCCAGCGGTGCCGCCACGGTGGTAAAACTCACTCCCCTGGGCATGCCCATCTAGGCCACCTCCAGATCGATCCCCTCGGCCGACAACACCAGCTCCTCCATGGCCACATCACCACCCCCCTTGGCCGCCAGGGTGGGGCCGGTATATTTCATCGGCACTACGTTACGCAGCACCCATGATTCGACGCTGTTGCCAGCCTCGTCGCGCAGGGTAATGGTGACAGTGCGCTGGGCTGCCGGCCCCTCACGCTGGGTTTGCTTGAGCCAATCCCACAGATCCTTCGAATTGACGATACCGCGCTTGAGCGTCACGTCGCTGACCTTGTGGATTCCCGCCACCTTGCGCATGTGATTCTCCTTGTCATTACCGTTGCGGTATTCGGACATGGTGATTTCCATGCCCAGTCCGCTGACATCGGAGAAACCACCCAAGGGCGTTTCCGGGCCGTTGGGGCCATTGAGATTGACAAGAAAATTGAAGGCCCCATAGGGCGTGGTACGTTCAGCCATGGTCTTGATCTCCATTCATTTTCAATCGCGGGCGTCGGCTGTCTTTTGGCCGATGCGAAAAATCACGAACTCGGCCGGCTTGAGCACGGCGACACCTATCAGACAGACGAGACGACCATTGTCGAGGTCGTTCTGGGTCATGGTGGAGCGATCACAGCGCACGAAAAAGGCTTCTTCCGGAGACCCACCCAGTAGATTTCCCGATCGCCACTCGTTGTAGAGAAAACTTGAAACCGCCTCTCTGATATTGGCCCATAACAGAGAACCGTTGTTTTCGAACACGGCCCATTGCGTGGAACGATCGATGGAATGTTCCAGATAGAGGAAATAACGCCGCGGGCCGATGTATTTCCATTCCGGGTCGGAACTGGTGGTTCGTGCTCCCCACAACCGATAGCCACGACCAGGGAAAAAACGCAGACAATTGACCCCGCGAGGATTCAGCAATTCCTGCTCGGCCATGGTGACATTGCGTTCCAGGCCGATGGCACCTCGCACCACTTCGTTGGCGGGCGATTTGGCCACCGAGCGATTGATGTCGTTGCGGGCAAAAATACCGCAGACGAAACCCGAGGGTGGCAACAACAGCTCGCGCTCCCCGGCCCTGGCCAGGGGGTTGGCCACCACGACCCACGGGTAATAGAGCGCGGCATAGCTGGAGTCTATGAAGCTCTTGTCTTGCAGCGCTTCCTTCTGACCGCCTCCCTTACGAGTATCGAGCACGGCAAAGCGATAGGATCGCCGGGTCTCGACATGTTTCAACAAGGCCTCCTGGATACCCCTGCGAGCCGCATAATCGGAATAACCAGGCGCGGCCACGATGGCGATCTCGTCGTTGCCGGCCAATACGGACAGAGCCGCCTCATAGTCGCTGGCCGCCGGTTCCTTGCCATCGCGGCCACCGGTGATACGCAAGGTCTTGCCATGGGCGGCCGCAAGCAGGGCATAAAGTGTTTCGGGCGCCTCGATATCCCCCGTTATGGCATAGGGCTGTTCCAGGCGGTCGATGGCGCGGTCGGGTGTCTCGGCCAATAGCGCCTGAATGGCGCGGGGATGATCTGGTGCCAGGCCGAGATTTTCATAGAAGAACTCGTTGCCGGCGTCGTCACGAAACAGCACATTGACGCTGACCAGTTCCCTTTTCGTCGCACTCAGCCCGGCGACATCCACGCTCTCGTCCTCCTGCTGGCGCGGCAGCTCGAACCAACCCTCGCTCTCCTTGATATACAAGGTCTGCACTATACTATCGTCCTCACCTTCCTTGCTGACCACTAGTAAGGCACCCACTGGGGCCCGATCGAGCAACACCGCGTTGTCCAGAGGGAGTTCCGTGTGTATCAGGCTGAGCATGACCTGGCCATTGCCCGCGCTACCGGGAGTACGCGCTGTGAAACTGACCGTCTTGTCGTTCGCGCCCTTCAGGCTGACGCTGCCCCTGTCGTCTTCGCCCTTGGCCATCACCCGGGAGACGAAAAGCCGGGCACCGCCATTGTCGAAATAGTTTTTTACCGCATGCGCAAGATAGTTGACCTTGCTACTGTCGCCAAATTTCAGCGCTTCAAAACCACCGAATATCCTCTCGAAATCACCAAAACTGGACACGAACACCGCTTCGTCAAGCGGCCCCTTGCGGGTGGGACCCACGAAGGCGGTGGTACTAGTGCTCACCCCCTCGATCGATTTGGCGCGGAAACTGGTTTCCTCGACATAGACGCCGGGGGCTAGGTATTCAGGCATGACTGTAACCTCCTCATAGTTGATGCGAATGGCCGATCCCGACCCCAGAGCCGCTCGTCACAAGAAGCCGGGCCCTCAGTCCACTCTGGCTAGTTCAATTCCAACCTCAGCCACTCACTGCGCCCGGCAACCAGCGTGAGCGGCTGCGTGTATTTGTTGCCGTTGCCCTCATGGGCGCGCTCCAGCTCATCGGGATCGACGGGCCATGTCTCATCCGTCAACCAGGATGCTTCCAACACGAGTTGCAACTCCCGGGTCAATACAGCCCCTTCGGCAGCCGCACCACTGGCAAAGCGGGTGACGGGCACACCCGCGACCACCAATAAAGCCTCCCCCCGTAAATCCGATATACCACTTCCCCAGACCCTGCCCTCCCCCCGTACCCGGAACAAAACTCCGGCGAGCGGCTTGCCCGAGCGACTGACACTGATCCGCACCAGACTCCAACTGCGGCGTGCTGGTGCGCTGGGAGCGGGGTAGAGACGCACCCGCGCCGGCTGAAACAGGGAGTCGCTTTGCAGCCTGTGAGCGGGATCGGGATCCCGCGGCAGTGCAAGGGTGTAGCGACGTGGCAGGTAATGCCCCAACTCGTCCTGTATCAGCAAGGAAACTCGCAGGTTGCCCACGGGAGGCAAAGCGGGCGGCATCTCGAATCGCCACCCATGCGACTCCAGCCCGGGGACATATTCAACGATATAGAAACCCCGCCTGTTGCGCGGCAAGGTTCTCTCACCCAGAAATACCTGCAATCCTCGCCGCACCGGCAAGCCACTCACCAGATCTTCCAGAAGCAAGGACGCGAGCACCCGGCGATCGGACTGGGCGAGCAAGGCTTTCATTTCTCAGGCCCTGCATATTGAAAACGCGTGGCCACCACCGGCACAAACTCTTCCTGCTCCGGTGGGTCGATACGCACCACACGCGCAATGTACGACAACGACAGCCGGTAATCGGAGGCCAGGGCGTCCCAGATCCGCATCAAATCCTCATTGGATAGTTCGGCCGGAATGATCTGCACCACGTCGTCGCTGCGCCAGCCTCCTTCCGCCGTGAGCGACGACTGATCGAGCAAGGGGTAATGATGCAATTGCTGCATCACCCAGGCACATACGGTTTGCTCTGCAGCGGCGCTCTTGGTCCACAGGCTGAGCATGAAATGCAAGTCTATGGACAGGGGAGTCCGCTCCTCGGCACCTCGACCCGGCAGGGGCTGGCTGCGCACGTGCTCGTTCACCGTGACCCGGTACAAATAGAGCGACAGGGTCTCGTCGAAGCCCTCTCCATTGAGTTCCCCTGAAGAAACCACACGAAACTGGAACGGAAAGTCTTCTTGCAGAGGATACGCATTGCGCAAAAACTGGACGATGGAATCACACACCGAATGCACTCCCCTCACACTGGCCATCTATCCAGTCACTCCCCATTCGTCGTTGGCAGTGATCAGTCCTGCCGCCTGAGACTGTAGAGCTCATCATCACCAAGCGAAGACGCGGCCACCACACCCTTGCGACAGAGATGACGCAGGGCAGCCTCTACCAGGTCGAGCTCATAGTGGATACGTTGCCTCATCAACCACCAGCGGGTGATGCCCTCCAAGGAATCGGCCGCACGGGGGTGGACTGCCAGATAGTTTTCGATTTCCCTGGCCACAGCTACCACCTCCTCCTCATCGCTGTCCATTGTCTGCACTCCCCACCCTCTCGCTGGAATTGAACACAAGGGAGCACAAAAAATGCCACCTGGAAGACTTCGACAAATCAGAAGGTTAGACAATGAAGCACGCAACAGGTGGGGCCTTGAGGCCCTACTGAGGAAACGAAAACGAGGCCAAAAGGCCCCACCGCAAGGATCTCCATCAGGACAGGCGACGAAAATCCCGCCGGACCAGACCATGTTTCTCCATGAGCTTGGTGAAACTGCGCCGCTCCTTGCCTGCCCGCCTGGCGGCTTCGGCCACATTGCCGCCAGCCTGTTCCAGCATGTGGCGTAAATAATTCTTTTCGAACTCGCCCACGACCCTGGCCTTGGCTTCACGGAAACTGCGCTGATAGAGATGATGATAACGCCGGTCGAAACGGTTGCGGCGCCGTTCCTCGGGCACGGGTTGTTCCGGTGCAAATGCAATGCACGGACCCTCGGCCAGAAGGAATTCACGCAGAACCATGTTTTCCAGCTCCCGCACATTGCCCGGCCAGTGATAACGCTGCATCCAGGCCAGCGTCTCCGGTGCGAGGTATTTGTCGTATTGGCGATAGCGGCGCCGATACTGGGCAAGGAAATGCTCCGCCAGGTACACCACGTCCTCGCCCCGCTGACGCAAGGGAGGCAGGTCGATGGCCAGGATCTTGATGCGATAGAGCAAATCGCGACGAAAACGCCCCTGCTCCACCAAGGATTCCAGCGGCTCATTGGTGGCGCTCACCACTCGTAATCGAGCCCGGCGTACCTTCTGGCTGCCCAGGGGGCGATATTCGTAATCTTGTAGAAAGCGCAGCAAGGCCACCTGCCCCTTGCTACTCAGGGCCTCTATTTCATCGAGAAACAAGGTGCCCCCTTCGGCCAGTTCCACCAGGCCTCGCTGGGACTCACGGGCATCGGTATAGGCGCCACGCACATGACCAAACAACTCGTTCTCGAACAACTCATCGGGAATGGCACCACAATTGACCGCCACGAAAGGGCTGTCATCGGCGTGGAGATAATGCACCCCGCGGGCCACCAGCTCCTTGCCGGTACCGGTCTCGCCGGTGATCAACAGTGGGGCATCGCAACGGGAAAAACGTTCGATGTCCTTGCGCACCTTTTGCAGCGCTGGCGAACATCCCACCAGGTTGCCCATCAAGCTAGCCTGGCCTTGCACGCGACGACGCCAGTTGACCAGCCGACACAGTTTGTCCAGTTTGATATGGAATTCTTCCTGACCCGCCGGCCAATGAATAAGCTGTTCTGCATGATCCAAGAGGGCGGTATCTTCTGGCGAACCACACAACAAAACCAGCACGGGAATCGTTTTGAAATGCTGCAAGATGGCCAGCTCATAGGCGTCCAGTTTCAAGATCACCACATCATCGGGGGTGAACACGAAACGCGTCACCTCATTTGTCGCCAGCCATGACACATGGCACGGCGCAAAATGGTCCAATACCTGTTGCACAGGCAAGCTGGCCCATTCCGCGCGGTCGCCAACCAGAACAATTCGCATTCCCTTGTTCATCGATTGGGTAGTTTCCGTTTGTCACAAACTCTGATCAATTCAGACCGCCTTGCAGCCCCACACGAATCGATCAGAAGCTCTCTTTGTTTTCGTTCCTCTTGTGGCCGATTTCAGTCTAGCGGCATCTTCTCCCCTTGCATACGACAAATCCAATGAGGAAATACCGGCCAGATTTGCCGCCAACCCGCTTTGCCAGATGGACAAAAAACAGGCTCCGGGCTATGCTGGTCCCGTTTTTCATTTCTAACGTGACAAGGTCCTAAATGACACGAAAAGGTATTCTGGTCACCGGCGGCGCGGGTTACATCGGCAGCCACGTGGTAAAGCAGTTGGGCGAAGCGGGCTATGGCAACATTGTCGTGCTGGACAATCTGAGCAAGGGCTTTCGCGATGCCGTGTTGTATGGCGAGCTGGTCGTGGGCGATACCGGCGACCGCGAGCTGGTTGGCCAGCTATTGCGTGAACACGCCATCGACTCGGTGCTGCACTTCGCCGCCCACACCATCGTGCCCGAGTCGGTGGCCGATCCACTGAAGTATTACGGCAACAACACCTGTAGTACCCGCAGTCTACTGCAATGCTGTGCCGAGGCCGGGGTGAAACATTTCATTTTTTCCTCCACTGCCGCGGTCTATGGCATTCCGGAAACCATCCCGGTCACCGAGGAGGCACCCAAGCAGCCCATCAATCCCTACGGCACCTCCAAACTGATGAGTGAGATGATGTTGCAGGATCTGGCGGCAGCCAGTGATCTTCGCTTCGTGATTCTGCGCTATTTCAATGTGGCCGGCTGCGACCCGCAAGGGCGCATCGGTCAGTCCACCCCAGAGGCCACGCTGCTGACCAAGGTGGCCTGTGAGGCGGCCCTGGGAGTACGCGACGAGATCGCCATCTTCGGCACCGACTACCCCACCCCCGACGGCACCGGCATCCGCGACTACATTCATGTGGAAGACCTGGCCGATGCCCACCTCAAGGCACTGGACTACCTCGCCGCCGGCGGTGAGTCGGTGGTGCTCAATTGTGGTTATGGCCATGGCTACAGCGTGCGCGAGGTGCTCAATGCCGTGGAAAAGGCCCATGGCGCGCCACTGCCCATCGTGGAACGGGAGCGCCGCGCCGGCGACCCGCCCAGTCTGGTGGCCGATGCCAGCCGGGCCCGTCGCCTGCTGGGCTGGACACCCCGCTACGACGACCTGGACGTAATCGTATCCACGGCCCTGGCCTGGGAAAAGAAGTTACTGCAAAAAAGACACGCTGGCTGAAACGACCACGCTCAAAAAGCAAGACCGGCGCTCTGGAGCAAGGCACGCACGTGACGCACCGGGATGGCATAGGTGATACCACTGGGCTTTTCCAACACCTTTTCCTTGGTCTCCTTCACGAAAACCTTGTTGATCACACCCACTACTCGGCCGGTTTCGGGATGATACAGCGGGCTGCCACTGTTGCCGGGATAGGCGGTGCCATCGAGCTGGAACACGTCGAAGGGTTTGCGCAGGCGCCGGATCATGCGCACGTCCAGGTCACGTGGCGAGGCTACCGGTATCGCCGCCGGCGAGATGGCCGAGATCATACCCATGTGGGTCACCGGATACAGCCCCAACACCGCACCAATGGGAAACCCGGTGAACAGGTAGCGTTGGCCTTCTCGCACCTCGTCCGCCCGTCCCAGCTTGACCGCCGGCAGACGACTGCCCACAAAACGCAACAGGGCGAGGTCGTGCTCCCGGTCGAGCTTGGCCACTTCCACCGGACGCGGCCGGGCCTTGCTTCCACGGCCGAAGAAAATAGCCAGGTATTCCCGCTTTTCCCCATCCACCAGATCCGGTAACACATGGGCATTGGTAACCACGTGCCGCCCATCGGCCACCACAAAACCGGTGCCCAGAAGACGCACCGGGGGACGCCGGGTGGCCAATACCGTGCCCACACCGACGATACTGGGCTTCATTTCGGCAATGGTCTCCGGTATGCCAGCATGCGCCGGCAGACTCCACAAACCACAGAACAAGACCGCAAACAAAGCTCGCCACATGCGCCTATCTCCTATGCCACAGGCTACAACAATAACCTGCCTGTGCCAGCGGGTAAACCCGCCGCTACGGTCATCGGGAGCGGCCATTCAGCGGCGCTCGAATACCGCCATGGATTCCACGTGGGCGGTATGGGGGAACATGTCCATGATGCCGGCGCTGAGCAGACGATAACCCTGGCGATGGACGATTTCCTCGCTATCCCGAGCCAGAGTGGCGGGGTCGCAGGAGACGTAGACCATGCGCTGTGGCCGCAGCTTGTGCAACTGTTGCACGATTTCCAGCGCACCACTGCGGGGAGGGTCGAGCAACAGCCGGTCGATCTGCCCCAACCAGGGCGCCTGGCTGAAATCACTGGCCAGGTCGGCCACGTGAAAACGGCAATTGTCCAGGCCGTTGCGCCGCGCATTGTCCCGCGCCCGCGTCACCAGCCCCGCTTCGCCCTCGACCCCGATCACCTCCGCCGCTCGCCGCCCCAGAGGCAGGCTGAAGTTGCCCAACCCGCAGAACAGGTCCAGCACCCGGTGTGAGACCTCGACTTGCAACAGCTCTACCGCCCGGCTCACCATCTGGCGATTGATCTCGGCATTGACCTGGGTGAAATCCCCTGGCGCGAACTGCAGTTCCAGATCGAAGGCGGGCAGACAATAGCTCAGGGGAGGAGGTGATTCCGGCCACAGGGGATGGATACTGTCCGGCCCCTGGGGTTGCAGATGAATCTGCAGGCCGTAGCGCCGGCCAAAGCCAGCCAGGGCCTGGCGGTCGGTCGTGCTGAGCGGGTCCAGGTGGCGAAACACCAGAGCACCCGTCGTATCGCCCAGGGCCACCTCGATCTGGGGCAGGCGATCGGGCCGGGACAGGCCACCGATGAGTTCGGACAGTTCCGGCAAATGTTCCCCCACCGCCGGATGCAGCACCGGGCATCGCGTCATGTCGGCCAGATAGGGGCTGCGCTTCTCGCGGAAACCCACCAGCACACGCCCCTTCTTGGCCACCCATTTGACCCCCAGGCGGGCCTTGCGCCGGTAACCCCATACGGGCCCGGTAAGCGGGGTCAGTATTTCCTCGGGCCGGGTCTTGCCGATGCGCTGGAGTTTGTCCAGCAAATCCTTTTGCTTGGCCTCGACCTGGGCCTCATGCGCCAGGTGTTGCAGGCTGCAACCACCGCAAACACCGAAATGTGGGCAATGGGGCGCCACGCGCTGCTGCGCGGGCTGCAATACCGCCACTGTTTCGGCCTCGTCGTAACGGCGCTTGCGCCGCCGGTAGCGCAGCCGCACCTGTTCTCCCGCCAGGGCACCATCGACGAACACCGCCTTGCCGTCGATGTGGGTGATGCCACGGCCATCGGGGGAAAGGGATTCGATCACCGCCGTGACCGGTTCGCGGGGAACACGCCTGGCCATGACTCAGGCGCCTTTCCAGCGTTGCAGAAAAGCCTGCCAATGCGCCTTGTCTTCGTGCAGCAGGCTCTCACGCACCAGTTCGCATTCCTGGCGATAACGCAACTCGCTCAACTGCCCGCGTATCAATTGAAAGCGCAGATAGACCAGGTAGGTGTTGAGAACGTCGCTCTCGCAATAATCGCGTATGCCACCGATGTCACCTGCCAGGAAACGTTCCCAGACCCCGGCCCCGCTCAGGCCCATTTTGCCCGGTAAGCCCAGCAGGACGGCCAGTTCGTCCAGGGGCACGCTGGCACGGGCCTGGTAACCAGCCAGCACGTCCATGAGGTCGATGTGACGCCAATGGTAACGCCCGAGATAATTGTTCCACTTGAAATCACGGTCGTCCTCGCCCACGTCCCAGTATTTGGCCGCGCGAATGCCATGCACCAGACTGCGATAGTGCAAAACGGGAAGATCGAAACCGCCACCATTCCAGCTCACCAGGGTGGGTGTATAGCGTTCCAGGCCATCGTAGAAACGCTGGATCAGTTCGGCCTCGGAACTGCTTGCCTCGCCCAGCGACCACACTTTGAAGCGCTGGGGCGTGCGCAGGGCCACCGAGATGGCCACGATGCGATGCAGGTGGTGACGCAGGAACTCCGAATCGCCGGTCTGCTGGCGTCGCTTGTGGAACATGATGGTGGCCACTTCCTCGTCGCTCAAATCGTCGAGGCCGTACAAGCGTCGCCCCCCATCCACATCGGGGACGGTTTCGATATCGAACACGAAGACGTTCATCAGGCAGGGAATACCCCGGTAGACAGATAGCGGTCGCCGCGATCGCAGATGATGGCGACGATAGTGGCCTGTTCCACCTCCTGCGACAGCCGCAAGGCCGCAGCCACCGCGCCGCCGGAAGATATACCGGCGAAAATACCTTCCCGGGCGGCCAGTGCCCGAGTGGTCTCCTCGGCCTCCTGCTGGCTCACGTCCATGAGCCGGTCCACCCGGCTGGCCTGGTAGATGCTGGGTAGATAGGCCTCCGGCCAGCGCCGGATACCGGGAATATTGGCGCCCTCCTTGGGTTGTACGCCGATGATCTGGATTTGCGGGTTCCGCTCCTTGAGATAGAGCGAGGTACCCATGATAGTGCCAGTGGTACCCATGGCGCTGACGAAATGGGTAACCTGGCCCTCGGTATCACGCCAGATCTCCGGGCCGGTACCCTCGTAGTGAGCACGAGGGTTGTCAGGGTTGGAGAACTGATCCAGCACCTTGCCCTTACCCTCTTCTTCCATGGTCTTGGCCAGATCGCGCGCACCTTCCATACCCTGTTCACGTGACACCAGGATGATCTTGGCCCCAAAGGCCTTCATCACGCCGCGACGCTCCTCACTCATGTGCTCGGGCATGATGAGCACCATGCGATAGCCCTTGATCGCTGCCGCCATGGCCAGCGCGATACCGGTGTTGCCGCTGGTGGCCTCGATCAGGGTGTCACCGGGCTTGATCTCACCACGGGCCTCGGCGTGACGGATCATGGACAGGGCGGGGCGGTCCTTCACCGAGCCCGCCGGATTGTTGCCTTCCAGCTTCACTAGGATACGGTTGTTGGTTTCACCGGGCAGGCGTTGCAGGCGCACCAGCGGTGTATTGCCCACACAGGCTTCGAGGGTTGGAATGGTCATGCGGACCCTGCTCCTTGTCGCTATAGGCTTCGAGGGCGCTAGTCTAACGAAGCCGGCCGCCCCTGGCCAGCCAGCGCGCCTCGCCGCGCCGCAGCCACTGCCCCAGCGTGGTGGCGGCCAGCCACCAGGCCGCCACCACGCCGAGCGCATTGGCCAGCATGTCGGCCAGATCGAACGTGCGGTAACCCAGCCCGCCCTGCACCACTTCCAGCACCACTCCCAAGAGCACGAGCCAACCGGCGATGATGCGATGGCGCCGGCGCGCGTAGAGCTGGGCGAACCACAGCATCAGCACCAAGTAGGCACCGAAATGCGCCAGCTTGTCGCCCAGCACAAGCGGAGACACGTCCACCGGGTTGGGCGTGAGCGACGAATAAACGACACCCAATACCAGTCCCCAGCCCACCGTCAACCACCAGGAATGGAACCTCAGCCGATCCAAAAGCGTTACCTCGTCATGCAACAAAACACGAAAAGAATTATCGTTTTAGTGCTTATTTGCAGGTTTCTTTCCCTGGCCCGACAGTCTACACTACTCCCTAGGAATGATAAGGGGAAGTGCCGCGCCAGACTCCGGAAGGATTCTTGCTTTCCGATTCCGAGTTTGACTGCCGAGAGATTTTCATGGATCACATACCCGCCTTTCTGCTGAGCTTCCTGGTCACCCTGGCCTTGCTGTGGCTGTTGCCCCCCGTGGCGCGCCGCATCGGCTTCGTGGACAAGCCCGGTGGCCGCAAGAAACACCGCGGCAGCATTCCGCTGGTCGGCGGCGTGGCCATGTATGCCGGCACATTGACCGCCCTGTGGTTGACCCAGGAGAGCTTCGAGGGTTTCCTCGGCCTGCTCGTGGGCGGTGGCCTGTTGCTGCTGGTCGGCAGCATCGACGACAAGCTCAATCTCTCTGCCGCCAGTCGCTTCGTGGCCCAGATCAGCGCCGTGTTCATCGCCATCTACTTCGACCAGCTCATGCTGAACCATCTGGGCAATCTGGTGGGCTTGGGCCAGCTACAACTGGGCTGGATGGCCCTGCCGGTCACCGTGATCGCCGTAGTGGGTGTCATCAACGCGCTCAACATGTCCGACGGTATGGATGGCCTGGCCGGCGGCCTCAGCCTGGTCACCCTGGCCAGCCTGACCCTGGTGGCGCTGTATTTCGGCCATTTCGAACAGGCTTTTCTGCTTCCGGTGCTCACAGGCGCGGTGCTGGCCTTCCTGACCCGTAACATGCGCACCCGTCGCCACAAGCAGGCCAGCGTGTTCATGGGCGATGGCGGCAGCATGTTCCTGGGTTTCACCATCGCCTGGCTGGTAATCCAAGCCTCGCAGAATCCGGCCAGTGGCTTTGCCCCGGTCAACGCCCTGTGGATCTTCGCCCTGCCATTGCTGGACACCGTCTGCATCATGCTGCGCCGCATCCTCAAGGGGCGCTCCCCTTTCGCCCCCGACCGTGAACACTTCCACCACATCCTGCTGGTGGCCGGTTACAGTGTGCGTCGCTCGGTATTGATCATGCTGGCCCTGGCCGGCCTGTTGGCCTCCGCGGGGCTGCTGGCCCAGGCCCTGGGCGTTCCCGAGTCCTGGCAGTTTGCCGCCTTCCTGGCCCTGTTCGGCGCCTACTCCTGGGGCATGAGTCACGCCTGGAAGGTGATGAAAGCCATTCGCCCGGCCTCACCTCCCAGCGCTGGCGGCTCCGACAACTTCATCCATCCCGTCAAGCGTTCCCGGCGCTGAGCAACTGCTCCCGCTTTACCACCATCGCCCCGCCTGCTATGTTAGCCCGCGGTGGAATACTGCCTGCGAGGAGAACATGCCGGAGCAAGGACTGAAAATAGGAATCGTGACGGTTTCCGACCGCGCCAGCCGTGGTGAGTACACCGACCGTGGTGGTCCGGCCATCGAGAACTGGCTGCAACAGGCCCTGGCAACCCCCTGGCAGGCCGTCAAGCGCCTGATCGAGGACGAGCAGGACACCATAGAGAACTGTCTGCGTCAGCTCTGCGACGAAGATCATTGCCAGTTGGTGGTCACCACCGGCGGCACCGGGCCTGCCCGGCGCGATGTCACCCCCGACGCCACCGAGGCGGTATGCGACAAGCTGATGCCGGGCTTCGGCGAGCTGATGCGCATGGAATCACTCAAGGTGGTGCCCACCGCCATCCTGTCACGGCAAACCGCGGGCATTCGCGGCAACAGCCTGATCATCAACCTGCCGGGCAAACCCTCGGCCATCGCCGACTGCCTCACGGCGGTGTTTCCTGCCGTACCCTACTGCATCGACCTGCTCGAGGGCCCCTTCATGGAAACCAACCCGGATTTCATTCGCGCCTTCCGGCCCAAGCACGCCCTGCTGGCCCGCGAGGGCAAGCTTTGACACTTGTTGATGCCCGCAAACCGCATCTGTGGCCGCGGCATTGCAAGGCTCAAGCCTTGTTTCAGGCCTTGCCTTGTAACTGTTCCAGGATGGCCTCGTTCTCCAGGGTGGAGGTATCCTGGGTGATAGGTTCACCGCGGGCGATGGTGCGCAACAGCCGGCGCATGATTTTGCCGGAACGGGTCTTGGGCAGGTTGTCGGCGTAACGAATATCGTCGGGCCGGGCGATGGGCCCGATCTGCTGCGCCACCCAATCGCGCAATTCCTGCGTGAGCGCCTCGTCCACTCCGCCCCTGGGGCGCTCACCCTTAAGCACCACGTAGGCGAAGATGGCTTCGCCCTTGACCTCGTCCGGCCGACCAACCACCGCGGCCTCGGCCACTCGCGGATGCGCCACCAGGGCCGACTCGATCTCCATGGTGCCCAGGCGATGTCCGGAGACATTGAGCACGTCGTCCACCCGGCCCATAATCCAGAAATAACCGTCTGCATCACGCCGGGCGCTGTCACCGGCCACATAGTAGCGGCCGTCGAATTCACCCCAGTAGGTCTTGTGATAACGCTCGTCGTCCCCCCATACCGTGCGCAGCATGGAGGGCCAGGGTTTCTTGATCACCAGGAAACCGCCCTGATCGGGGCTGTCGATGGGTTCACCGTTGCGATCCACCACATCGGCCTCTATGCCCGGCAACGGCATGGTGCAAGAACCGGGCTTGGTTGCCATGGCACCGGGAACGGGAGCGATCATGTTGGCTCCTGTCTCGGTCTGCCACCAGGTGTCGACGATGGGGCAACGCTCGCCACCGATCACCCGGTGATACCACACCCAGGCCTCCGGGTTGATGGGCTCGCCCACCGTGCCCAGCAGACGCAACCTGGAGAGATCATAGGCGGCGGGCAGCTCGTCGCCCAGTTTCATCAGCGCCCGGATGGCCGTGGGGGCGGTATAGAAGATGGTGACACCGTGTTCCTGGCACAGCTTCCAGAAGCGCCCTCCATCGGGCACCGTGGGCGCCCCCTCGTACATCATCACCGTGGCTCCCACCGCCAGCGGGCCATAGGCCACATAACTGTGACCGGTGATCCAACCCACATCGGCGGTACACCAATAGATATCATCGTCCTTGATGTCGAACACCCAGCGCATGGTGACGATGGTGCCAAGCAGATAGCCCGCACTGGAGTGCTGGATGCCCTTGGGCTTGCCGGTAGACCCGGAGGTGTAGAGCAAAAACAGGGGGTGCTCGCTGCCCACCCATGCCGGGTCACAGTGATGGGACTGCCCCGCCAAGGCGTCGTGCCACCAGATGTCGCGCCCCGCCTGCATGTCCACAGGGTGACCGCTACGCCGATAGACGATGACCTTCTCCACCGTGGCACAACCCTTGGCCAGAGCCTGGTCGGCAGCCGCCTTGAGTTCGATGATCTTGCCGCCACGGTGCCCACCATCGGCGGTGATCACCAGCCTGGCGCCGGCATCCTCGATGCGGTCTTTCAAGGATTCTGCCGAGAACCCGCCGAAAACCACCGAGTGAATGGCACCGATACGGGCACAGGCCTGCATGGCAATCACGGCCTCGGGAATCATGGGCATGTAGATCACCACCCGGTCACCTTCGTTTATGCCCTGTGCCTTGAGTGCATTGGCGAAGCTGCACACCTCGGCATGCAGTTCGCGATAGCTGAGCCGACGCACATCGCCCTGCTCGCCCTCGAACACGATGGCCGTCTTGTCACCGCGGTCTTCCAGGTGGCGGTCCAGGCAATTGTAGGACACGTTCAACAAACCATCGGCAAACCACTGGTAATGAGGCGCCCGGCTGCTGTCCAGCACACTCTGGAATGGCTTGTGCCAACTAATCTCGTGACGTGCCAACTCGGCCCAGAAACCCTCGTGATCCTGCGCCGCGGCCTGGCGCAGGGCAGCCAGGCGCTCGGCATCGATATTGGCCTGGCGAACGAAGTCCTGCGGTGGTTCGAAACGGCGTTGTTCCTGCAGGGTGGAGTCGATGTTTTCCGACATGGGCGACGTCTCCTCTGGGTTGCGTGATAGTCGCATGATAACAGGGCCGCACGGGTTTGTTGAGAAACCGCGGCAGGCGGACTATGGTTGCCACATCGGTGAGGCTTCATGGAGGAAGAGCCCGTGCCCGGCGCGGACAGCACCGTGCTCCCGGCGCTGTCGTCCGCATGTTGTGACGATCCGCTTTGCGGCAGGGTCCCACACGGATGCGCATTCTTGCCCTGGCATTTCTCGGCGGCGTTCTGCTGAGCCTGCAGCTGTCCGCCCTGCCCGAACGGCAAGCGTTGTGGGCAGGATTACTGTGCCTCCCCTGGCTGTTACGCGGCCCGTGGGTCCTGCGCCTGGCCGCGGGTCTGGCGGCCGGCATGGCCTGGACACTGTGGCAGGCCCACCTGCTGGCGGCCAACGCCCTTCCAGCGGAACTGGAAGGGCGTGATCTGCAATTGCAAGGCTACATCGCCGGCCTGCCGGAACCACGCCAGCGCGGTGTGCGCTTCCTGTTCGAAGTGGATCAACTGAGCCTCGACGGTGAAACCCGGCGGGGCCCACGGCGCCTGCGCCTGGCCTGGTACCAGGCTCCCCCCTCCCTGGTCGCCGGCGAACGCTGGCATCTCACGGTGCGCCTCAAGCGCGCCCACGGCCTCGCCAACCCCGGCGGCATGGACTATGAACGCTGGCTGTTTCGCCAGGGTATCGGTGCCACCGGCTATGTGCGCCCCTACGGCAACCAACGTCTGGCCGAGGCAGACCACGCCTATGTTCTTCAACAATGGCGCCAACGGGTGCGCGATGCCCTGCGAGAGCTGTTGTCCCACGGTCCCTTCGCCGGCATAGTGCTGGCACTCACCGTGGGTGATCGCAGCGCGATGGACCCCGAACACTGGCAACGCCTCACTGCCACCGGCACCAATCACCTGATGGCCATCTCCGGTCTGCATATCGGCCTGGTGGCAGGGCTGGTGTTCCTGTTGACGCGCAACCTCTGGCGCCGGCTGCCCTTGTTGCCGCTGTATATACCGGCACCCCAGGCAGCGGCGCTGGCGAGCCTGCTGGCAGGCGTACTCTATGCTGCCCTGGCGGGCTTTGCCATCCCCACCCAGCGCGCCTTGATCATGCTGGCCGTGATCCTGCTGGGGGTATTGTTCAGGCGTCCCCTGGCCCCGAGCCAAGGCTTGGCACTGGCCTTGTTGCTGGTGTTGTTGTGGGATCCCCTGGCGGCGGTATCGGCCGGCTTCTGGTTGTCCTTTGCCGCGGTGGCAGCCATTTTCTATACCATGGGCGGACGGCTGCGCCCCGGCGGCTGGTGGTGGCGCTGGGGTCGGGTACAGGTGGTGCTGGCCCTGGCCCTGCTCCCCCTCTTGCTGAGCCTGTTTCAACAAGCCTCCCTGGTCGCCCCACTGGCCAATCTTCTGGCCGTACCTTGGATGAGCCTGCTGGTGATTCCAGCGGCCTTGCTGGGCGCGACACTGGCAACTTTTTTACCCGACCTGGCCCAGCCACTGCTGCAACTGGCGGAACTGGGCCTGCAGGGCCTGTGGTGGCTGCTGGGCTGGCTGGCCGGGCTGCCCTTTGCCGTGTGGCACCAGAGCCTGAGCAGTGGCTGGGTTCTCGCGGCCACCGTGCTGGGAGTGATCTGGTTGCTGGCGCCGCGTGGCCTGCCCGGTCGTGCCCTGGGGGTGTTGTGGCTCGCCCCACTGTTGTTGTTGCGGGCCGAACGCCCTGCAACGGGCGAGGCCTGGCTGCATCTGCTGGACGTGGGCCAGGGCCTGGCGACGGTGGTGGAAACCCGCCGGCACACCCTGGTGTTCGACACCGGTCCGCGCTTCAGTGCCGATTTCGATGCCGGCGAGGCAGTCATCGTGCCCTTCTTGCGCCAACGCGGCATCCACTCACTGGACCGACTCATCATCAGCCATGGCGACAACGACCACCGGGGCGGCTCGGCTTCCCTGCGCCGGGCCATGCCTGTGGCCGACGTTATCAGTTCGGTTCCCCACAAGCTGCCCGGCGCCCGCGCCTGCCGAGCCGGCCAGCAGTGGAGCTGGGACGGGGTACGCTTCGAGATCCTCAATCCCGATGCCGCCATGGCCCGGCACGGCGGCAACGACGCCTCCTGTGTCCTGCGGGTGAGCAATGCACGTGGCGCCCTGCTGCTCACCGGCGACATCGAGGCACGCGCCGAACGCCATCTGCTGGCACGACCGGGCATGCTGACGGCTCAGGTTCTGGTGGCGCCCCACCATGGCAGTCGCACCTCGTCCAGCGCCGCCTTCATCGACGCGGTAGCCCCGCGCTGGGTACTGTTTCCGGTGGGTTACCGCAATCGCTTCGCGTTTCCCCGTCCCCAAGTGGTGGTCCGTTACCGCAAACGCAACATTGGCATCCTCGATACCGCAACATCGGGTATGATATCGGTGCGACTGACGCGCGCGGGCGTGCAGCCCCCCGTGTCCTACCGCTACAGCCAGCCCAGGTTCTGGCGCAATCGTTTCGAGGCAGCCGGCCCCGAGCCGCAGCAACACAGCGAGAGGTTCTGAATTCATGCTGGAACTGGTCAAATCCGGAGGATGGCTGATGTGGCCCATTCTCCTGTGTTCCATCGTCGCTCTGGCCATCGTGGTCGAGAGGGCCTGGACCCTGCGCCGCAACCGGGTGGCGCCCGGCCACGTGCTGGCCCAAGTCTACCAGCTCTATCGCCGGCAACAGATCGATGCCGCAGCCATCAAGCGCCTGCGCGAGGACTCGCCCCTGGGGCGTATTCTGGCCGCCGGTCTGGTCAACGAACAACGTGAACGGGAAGTAATGAAAGAGGCCATAGAAGAAACCGGCCGCCACGTAGTGCACGAGCTGGAACGCTATCTCAACCCCCTGGGCACCATTGCCGCCATCACCCCCCTGCTGGGCCTGCTGGGTACGGTGGTGGGCATGATCAAGGTGTTCAACGTGATTACGGTCCAGGGCGTGGGTAATGCCTCGGTACTGGCCGGCGGCATCGCCGAGGCCTTGATCACCACCGCCGCCGGCCTCACTGTGGCCATCCCCAGCCTGATCTGCTATCGCTACTTCCGCCGCCGCATCGACGACCTGGTGGTGACCATGGAGGAGGAAGCCCTGAAGCTGGTGGAAATCATCCACGACCAGCGTGAGAACAACGGGGAGATCTGCCCATGAAATTCCGCCAGCGCGAACCCGACAACCCGGACATCAACGTCACCCCGTTGATCGATATCGTCTTCCTGCTGCTGATCTTTTTCATGGTATCGACTACCTTCAAACAGGAATTCGAAGTGGGCATCGACCTGCCCCAGGCCAGTTCGCAACAGCGGCTGGAACAAAAAAACCTCGAAATCACTATCGACGCCCAGGGCCGCATGGCGGTAAACCAGGAAATGCTGGCCAACAACCGCCTCGACACCCTCAAGCAGGCCCTGCGCGAGATCGCCGGGGAACAACGCCGGCAACACGTGGTGATCAGCGCCGATGCCAAAGCACCCTACCAGTTCGTGATTCGCGCCATGGATGCAGCCCGGCAACTGGGCTTCTCGCGCCTGAGCTTCGCCACCCGGGCATTGGAGCAGTAACCCGATGCGCGCTACCTTGAACATTGCGCCACCATTTTGGGATGCAGGCCTCCCGTACCATATCTCCAAACCCGCGAGCTGCACGGGCTCTTTCCCCTTTTGTCCCGCCCTGGTGTAAACTGCGCCTTTTGTGGCCGATGGGGCCTGCTACGCATTCTATGTCCGCATCCGAATTCGATATCACCAGCGGTCGCGCCGTCTATCGCCGCCTGCTGACCTATGTGCGCCCCTACTGGAAGGCCTTCATCCTGGTCATCCTGGGCATGGTCACGGTGGCGGGCTCCGAGGTGGGCTTCGCTGCCCTCATCCAGCCCCTGCTCGACGGCACCTTCGTGGAACAGGATCCGTTCTGGATCGAGGTCATCCCCCTGGCCCTGCTGGGGATCTTCCTCGCCCGCGGCGTGGGCAAGTTCGCGGTGATCTACTGCATGGCCTGGGTGGGACGGCACGTGGTCAAGGACCTGCGCAGTGAAATGTTCGAACACATGCTGGTGCTGCCTGCCCGTTACTACGACCGTCAGGCCTCGGGACAGCTGATCTCCAAGCTGATCTACGACGTGGAACAGGTCTCCGACGCGGCCAGCAACGCCCTCAGCATCCTGGTGCAGGACACCCTCACCCTGATCGGCCTGCTGGGATGGATGTTCTATCTCAACTGGAAGTTGACCCTGCTGTTTTTGGTCATCGGGCCGGTGGTGGCCGTGCTGATCAACTATGTGAACAAGCGCATCCGCCGTTATGCCCAGCGTCTGCAGGGCTCGGTGGGCGATGTCACCCACATCTCCCAGGAAGCCATCGAGGGCGAACGGGTAGTCAAGGTGTTCGGAGGCCAGGGCCACGAACGCGCCGCCTTTGCCCGGGCCAACGAGAACAACCGTCACCAGTTCATGAAGATCACTTCGGTCAACGCCGCCAGCGTGCCCATCGTGCAATTCATCACCGCCAGTTTTCTCGCCCTAGTGGTCTACATCGTCACCCGGCCGGGCATGCTGGAAGAGATCAGCGTGGGCACCTTCATGTCCTTCGTGTCGGCCATGCTGATGCTGTTCCCTCCCATCCGCCGCCTGACCACGGTCAATGTCACCCTGCAACGGGGCATCACCGCCGCCCAGAGTGTATTCGGCTTTCTCGCCCAGCAACCCGAACGCGACACCGGCAGCCGCCGGCTGCAGCGGGCCCGCGGCGAAATACGCTACCAAGACGTGCATTTCTGCTACGACAAGGACAAGGGCGAGGTGCTCAAAGGTATCAGCTTCGAAGCCAGGGCTGGTGAAATGGTGGCCTTCGTAGGCCGCTCCGGCAGCGGTAAATCCACCCTGGTGAACCTACTGCCGCGTTTCTACGAACTCGACGCCGGCCACATCCTGCTCGATGGCATCGACATCCGCGAGCTGCGCCTGGCCGACCTGCGCCGGCAGATCGCCCTGGTGAGCCAGAACGTCACCCTGTTCAACGACACCATCGCCCACAACATCGCCTACGGCCGGCTGAGCGAGGCCAGCGAGACCGACATCATCGCCGCCGCCCGCGCCGCCCATGCGATGGAGTTCATCGAACGCCTGCCGCAGGGCCTGGACACGCCGGTGGGCGAACACGGCGTGCTGCTCTCCGGTGGCCAGCGCCAGCGCCTGGCCATCGCCCGAGCCATCCTCAAGGACGCTCCGGTGCTGATTCTCGACGAGGCCACCTCGGCCCTGGACACCGAATCCGAGCGCCACATCCAGCAGGCGCTGGAAATCTTGATGGAGAACCGCACCACCTTCGTCATCGCCCACCGCCTGTCCACCATCGAAAAGGCAGACAAGATCATCGTGCTGGAACAAGGCCGCATCGTCGAAACCGGCACCCACCACGAACTCCTGCAACGCGGCGGCCACTATGCCGCCCTCAGCCGCATGCAATTCGGCCATGAGTGACACCGGACCACCTCCCGCCTATGGCGGCAAACGCCTCGTTCTGCTCTATCACGACCTGCGCGACCGCCTGGCTGGCCACAAGGCCCGCGCCAATGCCCGCTGGGGATGGGTGCATCCACCGCCAGGGCGTGGCCGGCTGATCTGGTTGCGCGCCGGCGCCAGCCGCACCTCGGTGAGGCTGGCGGCCGATCTGCTGGCGGCCATTCGGCAGACCCGTCAGGATGTGCGCCTGGTACTCAGCTTCGAAAGTGATTATCCCGAACTCTACACCCTCCGCTTGCAGGGCCTGAAAAAAATCGCCGTGGGCTACGGCCATTGCGACACGCCGGGAACGGTACGACGGATCTTCCGGCGCCTCGACCCCTTCGCCGTGATCGCCGTGGGCGAGACCCCTGGTCCCCGTTTTCTGGACTATCTCGCCAGTGACTACCACGGTCACAGCCTGGCCTTTCAAATGGAAGCCCCATTGCAACGGGGCCACTTCGAACTGGCCTGTCCGCCCTATGGCGTAAACCCGGGCACGGCCTGCGTGGAACACGAACAAGCCTGCGACATGCACACCCTACTGGTGCAGGCCCAGGTGGAACCCAGCCTGGGCGGCATATTGCGCGGCAACCGCGACAGCTTGCGCCTGCTCTGGCTGGGCGGCATCCAGGCGAGCGAGCTGGACGGCCTGCGGCAGGCCTGGCATGCCCACCCCCTGAGCGACGATGCCGTGTTGTGCCTGTCCCCCGACACCGACGCAAGCCTGGGGGAAATCGCCGGACTGCAGCCTTTCAGCCAGTGGCCACGCACCGCAGTGACACCCGGCACGCTGATGCTCATGGACGAAGCCCGCTGGCTGGGGGCGGTGGCCGCCTCGGCCGATGCCATTCACCTGTTGCGGGCCGAGCGGCCGGTGCTGTGGCAAGCCCTGGCCGGCGGTGCGCCGTTGAGCCTGGGGCCGGAACTGGCGCCACCGCCCCTGCCGGAACTGCAAAATCTGCCTCGGCTGAAGAAACCAGCCGAACTGTTCGACCACTGGCAGACCCGGCTGGCGAACCCGCTGGCGGCACGCCGGCAAGGCGACCAGGCCCGGCGCCTGTTCTGGCAAGCCCGGCGCCAGGCCGAGCAGGTATCCCGTCGCCTGTTGCAACGCATCTACCAATGGTGAAGCAACGCCTGCTGCAGAACGCATACCGGGCGGATTGGCGCCCCCCCCTGGCCCTGCGCCTGCCGGCCCACCTGTTTCGGCGCCTGGTGGCACTACGCCGGCAAGCCTATGCCCGAGGTCTGTTACCTGTCTACCGGGCCCCACTACCGGTGATCGTGGTGGGCAACATCACCGTGGGCGGTACCGGCAAGACCCCCTTGGTGATCTGGCTGACGCAGACCCTGCGCGGGGCCGGACTGCGCCCCGGGGTGGTGAGCCGTGGTTACGGCGGCCAGGCCCGCCAGTGGCCACAGGCCGTCGAGGCCCACAGCGACCCCGCCCTGGTAGGCGACGAACCGGTGCTCATCGCCCGTCGCACGACCTGCCCGGTAATGGTGGCTCCCGATCGCTGCGCCGCCATCCGTGCCCTGCTGGCACGCCATGATGTCGACGTAATCATATCCGACGACGGCCTGCAACACTATGCCATGGCCCGTGACCTGGAAATCGCCGTAATCGACGGCCAGCGACGCCTGGGCAACGGCTGGTGTCTGCCCGCGGGCCCCCTGCGCGAACCCGCCACGCGTCTGGCGTCGGTGGATTGGGTGGTCAACAACGGCGGCCCGGCCAAACCCGGCGAATACCTCATGCGCCTGGAAATGACACAAGCGGTCAACCTGCGCAGCGGGCAACGCCGCCCACTCGCCGATTTTGGTCCGGTGCACGCGGTGGCCGGCATCGGCCATCCCCAGCGTTTCTTCGCGCAACTGCGCCAGCAGGGCCTGCGGCTGACGCCCCATCCCTTCGCCGACCATCACCGCTACACGGCCCAGGAACTGGCCTTCGACGGCGAGGTACTCATGACCGAGAAGGATGCGGTAAAATGCCGGCACTTCGCCCACGAAGGGCTCTGGTATGTGCCGGTACAGGCCCGGCTCGAGCCGGAGTTCAAAACCGCCCTGCTGGCGCGCCTGGACGCGCTGCGCAACACGAGGAAAACATAATGGATGCAAAACTGCTCGAAATCCTGGTCTGTCCCATTTGCAAGGGTCCTCTGGTCTACCGCAAGCAAGAGCAGGAACTGATCTGCAAGGCCGACCGCCTGGCCTATCCCATTCGCGACGATATCCCGGTGATGCTGGAAGAAGAAGCACGCGAACTGCCTGCCGACGAGGAAGTGGAGTGAATTTCAGCGTCATCATTCCCGCCCGCTACCAGGCCCAACGCCTGCCGGGCAAGCCATTGCGGGAGATCCACGGCAAGCCCCTGATCCAGTGGGTGGTGGAATGCGCCCGCCGTAGCAGCGCCCGGGAGATCATCGTCGCCACCGACGACCCACGGGTGGCCCGCGTGGTCGAGAGCTTCGGCGCCCAGGTCTGCCTCACCACCGGCGACCATGCCAGCGGCACCGACCGGCTGGCGGAAGTGGTGCAAAGCCGGGGCTATGACGACGAGCACGTGGTAGTCAATCTGCAGGGTGACGAGCCCTTGATGCCTGCCGCGGTCATCGACCAGGTGGCCAACAACCTGCTGGCCCGTCCCCACAGTCAAATGGCCACCGTGTGCAGCCGCATTCGTACCCTCGAGGAGTTGTTCGATCCCCACGTAGTCAAGGTGGTGAGCGACGCCGATGGGCACGCACTCTACTTCAGCCGCGCCGCCATTCCCTGGGACCGCGAGGAATTCCCCTGCCACCAGCAATTGCCCGTGCACAGCGAACATTTCCGCCACATCGGCCTGTATGCCTACCGGGCGGGCTTCCTCACCCGCTTCGTGCGTTGGTCACCATGCCCGCTGGAAACCAGCGAAAAACTGGAACAGCTACGCGCCCTGTACCACGGCGCGCGCATCCACGTGGCCGAGGCCGTGGAAACACCCGGCCCCGGGGTGGACACCGAGGCCGACCTGCTGGCCGTGACCGAACACCTGCAAGCGGCACGTTCTCACCAGTAACTCCATCGTCTCCGGCCGACGATTCCCCAGCGAATTCCGCCTGCTCCTGGGTGCGAACAGGACACCGAGGGGCCACGCCGCCGAAGGCATCAAGCCCCGGCGGCCACGGCCTCCAGGGCATCCTCGATGGCACCGGGAGCACACATGATGTTCATGAAACTGTTGCGCCCCACCATCTTCAGATCGGGAAAGTTGATGGCAATACGAAACCGCGCATACAGGGCATAGACCTGATTTTCCGACACCAGGATTTCATAGGGCAGGTGCGCGCTGGACCGCAGGGGCTTGAAGTCGATCTCGCTCATGATGAACTCGTCGCCGCTGCACTCCACCTGGTTGTTCAGGCTGACCCCGAATACCGTTTCCTGCTTGCCGGGAATATCGATGCGGTAGACCTTGCCCGCCCCTCCCTTGCCAGCGGCCAGCCCGGCTTCCACCGCCGCCACCGCCTGGCGATAACTGTCGTATTCCGCCAGTTCGCTGGGCTCGTCGAAATATTCCATGCCAAACATGTAATGATACTTGCGCAGCTTGGCCGCAGTCATGCCCTCCTCGGAACCGAACTGCTGGATACGCCCCAGAGCCCCGGCCAGTTGCTCGGCAATATCGGCCAGGTCGTCGTTCATGCGATAGGCATTGGCCATATAGACCGGGTTGGTGTAACTCACCTGTAGCTCGGTGCCCACCTGGGTCACCGCCACGCGCTGGCCGGCACCGTAACCGCCGAATTCCGACTTGGCCGCGGCCTGTTTCAGGCGCGCATTGGTCACCACGATGATATGGGCAGAACGGTAGGGTGAATACTCGCCAGCAATATTGAAATTGGCCGCCACCAGCTTGTTCTTCACCTGTGTCACCACATCAGCCATATTGCCCTCGCCGAGGCGCTCGGCCAGGATGAAGGGCTTCAGCTTCTCGGCCGCCAGCACCGGGCCCACCCCCAGCAGGAACAGCAACAACACCAGACTACTGAAACGAATCGATTTCATGCGCGATTTCCTCCCACAAAAAACACAGGGGCTGAAGACAGCCCCTGTGAATACCTACACAACACCCGCTCATGTCCTTGGTCAGTAGATGTAGCTGTACATAAGTTGCCAGTTGACCTGGCTGTGGGCATTCTTGATCCCATTGCCGCCGGTAGCCGTGTTTTCGCTGGCCACGGTAACCGAGGCATTCACCGCCGAAGCCTGACTGAAAGCATAGCCTCCCCCAAAGGTGAAATGCCTTTCCACTATGGCCGGAAACAACGGGTTGAGATATTGATCAGGCACCGGGTTGGAAGCGGTATTGAAGCCCGCCCGCAAGGCCAGTTTGTCGGTAGCCTGGTAAGTGGCCCCCAGGGCGATCACGGTCTGGTCCTTCCATTTCTGCAACAGCTCCACATCCATGGTGGTACCGGCAAAGTCCGCTGCCAGATCGGTATTGTCGCTGCTGGGAGTAAAGGTCATCTTGAAACTCTTCATCACCCCGGACCAGTTGATGCGCTTGATGTCACCGGCGATCATCAATTTGTCGGTGGCCTGAAAGGCCGCTCCAAAACCGAAGGTGTCGGGCCACTGGAAATCACGCACCTTGATCTCGCCCTTGACCGGAATACCCACCGCCGTATACGTACCAGCCGCTGAACCAATAGACTTACCGTCCCAAGTCCCATTGAGAATATTGTCATCCACATTGGCATTCATGGTAACAGTGGCATTGCTGGTGGTGAGATCGCCCAGGGCGGTCTTGGAATGATAAGACGCCCCCAGCGACAGGCGGGAATTGACCTTGAAGGTCAGGCCCAGCTTGCCGGCCATGCCGCTGCCAAAAGCCTCGCCCATGAAATCGCTGTTGTTGGAAAAATCGAAACGGGCCCAGTTGACCGGCCCACCGGTGGGGCTGGGCGCCTGCATCATACCGGCACTCACCATGCCGCCAAAGCCTGTCACCATGGAACCACTGGCGGAACCGGCCGCCTGGCTGCCACCCATGTCAGCGATCATGTCGCCAAAGTCGCTACCGCTCATGGCCATCTTGATATCCATGCTGGCCCAGACATAATCGAGACTGCCGGCAATCTCGATCTTGTCGCTGACACTGTAGGCCACCGGAATCATGAGCCGGCCCACGCCCACTTCGGAGCGCACCAACTCATTGGAGCCCGCCGTGAGAAAAGAATCCTTGGCATACTCCGTACCCATACCCCCCTGGGCGAACACACCCACGCCATAGGTGAGACTGCTGCCCTTGGCAGCCCAGCCCACGGCGGGCATGAAGAAGGCATCGGCCTTGGACTTGGCACTGGCCATGCCGGGCATGCTGGCGGTGACATCGGGCCCGAGGAAACCCAGAGCCGCATCCAGGCGCTTGCTGCCCGGTGCCATCAGCCCCAGGGTGGCCGGGTTGTTCATCATTGCCGCAGTGCCATTGTCGTAGGCCATGGATGCCCCGCCCATGCCGCCGGCAATGGGGCCATAGGCCTCCAGGTTCATGCCATTGGTGGCCAGGGCCAAACCAGGAACGGCTATGCCTACGGCCACCGCCATGGATACGAGATTTTTACGAAACGTCATCATTCCCCCCCAAATAAGAACAGATTGACCGCCATCATACTGAACAGCCACTCCCGGGGTGTCAATGCTAGAATCGGCCCTGTTCAACAGTAATTATTTATTTACATATCAAGGAAAATAATCACTTATCATGCAAGGGAATTATGACCCGGCCCGCTACGACGCCTGGTATCACAGCCGCCGCGGACGCTGGATCGCAAGCCAGGAATTTGCCCTGCTGACCCGACTGCTACCACCCCGAACCGGCGAGACCTTGCTCGACGTGGGCTGCGGAAGCGGTCAGTTCAGCCGACGCTATCAGTCTCTGGGTCTAGACGTCACCGGCCTGGATCCCCAACCCGCGGCCCTGCGCTTCGCCCGCTGTCACCATGCCGGCGAGCACTGGGTGGCCGGATCGGCCCTGTGCCTGCCTTTTGCCGAAGGTGCCTTCGACGTGGTGGTTGCCATCACCAGCCTGTGCTTCGTGGCGCAGCCCCAGCAGGCGCTGGAAGAAATGTGGCGGGTCAGCCGGCGCGGGGTGATCGTGGGCCTGCTCAACCGTCACAGCCTCTGGTACTGGCGCAAGCGCCATCATGGGGGATATCGTGGCGCCCGCTGGGACAGCCTGGCAGAAGCCAGGGCCTGGGGAGACGAACTACCCGGCGTGAGGCGGTTCCAGTGGGCCACGGCACTACCCGCCACCGGTGACGGCAGCCTGGCCCGCTGGCTGGAACACCGACTGGAGAGCTTCCCCTGGGGTGGGTTCCTGGCCCTGAGCTGGCAGCGCTAACACCTCCAGCACACGGGCTTCCCAGGCAGCCTTGCGGTCCTCGCGAAAACCGAAATGGCGCGCAACCACACGTCCCCGGCGGTCGATCAGATAGGCCGTGGGCATGAATTCCACCCCGTAACGATCGGCCACCCTGCCCTCGGGATCCAGGGCAATGGTGAAATTCACCGGTACTTCTCGCAGAAACCGCTCCGCCGCCTGGCGCCGGCTGTCGATATTCACCGCTACGATTTCCAAACCCTGCGAAGCCAGGCGCTGCCGCAAACCCTCGAGCCAGGGAAAGGATTTACGACAGGGGCCACACCAACTGGCCCAGAAATCCAGATACACCACCTTGCCACGCAACTGAGCCAAAGACACTTCGCCGCCAGCGAAAGTAGGCAGAGTGAAATCCGGCGCCGGCTTCCCATCCTGTGCCGGCAGCAGACCAGCATACAGGCACAGCAGACAGACGAGCAGCACGCGATTCATGGCAGGTCTCCCGGGTTCGAACGCCAGGCAGAATAAGACAAAAAGAAATACAACGAAAGGCTTTGCCAAAAACGAAGGAAAAACAGGCGGCAAGCCTCTTCCCTGATGCTTGCCCCCACGAACCGGCATGCCCATCCCCATAAACCTTCGCGCATCGAGGATGGGCAGATCGAAGAACTAATGTCGCAGCGGCACACCCTGCGAGGCCGGCACTGTGCCACCAACTGGCTCATCAGCGCGTTTCACCCGGTTACGACCGGCTTCCTTGGCCCGGTAGACTGCCCGGTCGGCCGCTTGAAACAAGGCCTCGTAGTCCTCGTAATCTCCCCCGCACAGGCTGGCCACCCCAAAACTGGCCGAAATATCGATCCCCGCGGGACGCAATTCCACCAGTTGCTGGCGCAAGGTTTCGGCTTTCTTGCACGCATCGTCCAAGGTACAGTGGCTCAACACCAGAACGAATTCCTCACCCCCGATACGCGCCGCGACATCTTCCTTGCGACACTGGTTCTTGAGCAAACTGGCGGCACGGGTCAGCACCTTGTCGCCAACGGCATGGCCGTGAGTATCGTTGATGGCCTTGAAGTGATCCAGGTCGATGATGACCAAGCTGACATCATAAGCATGACGCCGGGCACTGCTCAGCATCTGGGGAATGATCTCCACCAGATAATGGCGGTTGTACAGCGTGGTCAACTGGTCGGTCATGGCCATCTGTTGCAGGCGTTGCTGTTGTTCGTCGACCTTGTCCATCAGTTGCTGGTTCAGCACCAGGTTCTTGACCCGGGCACGAAATTCCTCCTCGATCAGCGGCTTGGGAACATAATCGTTGGCCCCGCTGCGCAACAGCTCGATACGCCTGGCAGTATCATCCATGCCCGAGGTAGCCAGAATGGGCACCCGACTCTTTTTGCCCGCACTGTGGCGGATCATACGGGTCAGCCCGATGCCACTCATGTCGCCGGCCAGCACCACGTCGGTGATGATCAGTTGATAGTCATTCTCGCGAAACTGCAGCAACCCCTCCTCGGCGCTCATCACGTGGTCCACGCTCAGGCCCATGTCTTCCAGGGTACCCTTGAAAATCGCCGCCATGGTGGGGCTGTCCTCCACGCACAGCACCCGCCCCTGGAGCCGGTCGTCACCGGCCAGGCGCTCGTCCAGATCATCGATGTAATCACGCAGCTCGTCCAGTTCACTCTTGTGGAAGACTTCGGTAATCCCCGAAGCCAGAGCCGCCTTGATCAACTCCGGCGTACGTTCGGCACTGATCATCACCAGCGGAGTGCAACTGCGCTGGCCATGCTCGCGCAGATCACGGGCAAATTCCAGCCCATCCATATCCCCCAACTCACGGGCAATACAGACCAGGTCAAATTTTCGCCGCCCCAACAACTCCAGCGCGGCCATCCCTTTTTCGCTGACCACCACCTCGGTGACCACATCTTTAAACAAGGCCTCCAACATCTGTTGAAAAAGCTTTGAAGGCTCGACGATAAGCAATTCCATTGTTGTTTATTCCTTCCCAAAAATGTCTTCACACGCCCGATGTGAGTCTTTGCCACCTCACAGACTGACGTCCCCAGATTAGATTAAGCGGTTCTGGCTAATACATCGGCACAGGCCCGAATAACCTTAACAAAAAATAGAGAATTATCTCCGCCAAGGAGAGTCTATGTGTGGATCAAATATTTTGATGGGCATTGATCGACGGCTTGGGCCATTTCTTTAGCCTGAATATTTTCACCAGCATCCCGAGAACCGCCGGAATTGGATAGTGCCGAATGGCCACAAACTGCTCTCACTGAACCTGGTGACGACAAATCACCGCATAGGGCGAGCAAACTTGTATCAAACCGGTGGTGATCTACGATAGACACGGCTTTCCCAGATTGCCGTATGATCCCTGCTCACGGAAGCAAAGCCCGCCTCGCGTATCCAGCCATCGATGGCTTCCGGGTCATGCACATAGGGCCGAAAGTCCGAACCCAAGCGACGCAATATGAAAGCGATCACAGCCACCGCCATCACCACGAAGAAACGCCGGCGCGGGATAGTCAAGGCATACACCGAGCGCGTTTTGGCCAGAGAGGCCTTCACCAAACCCTCCGCATCGGGGTAACAACACACCACCTTGTCCAGCACCGTAACATCAGCCGCGGGCAATTGCCCTGCCAGCAGCATGAAATCACCCTCGTGATACGTCACCCGCGCACCCAAACCCCGTTTTTCAGCCCATTGTCGGGCCTCTTCAAGCATTTTCGGCGCCAATTCCACGCCCACCGCAGAAGCCGCACCACGTTCCAACAGGGTCTGATGCAAATGTCCCACCCCACTGCCGATCTCCAATATCCGTGCATCCTGGAAACCTGCCCGCTCCAGCCCGGCCAACAATTGTCGCTGACAAGGTTCGAAACCCTTTTTTTCGAAACGACGCCGATAACGGCGAGCAAAACGAGAAAAAAACCGGCCGGCAGAAACCGCATGAGGACAACAACAACTCATTTGTCCGCGCCCTTCTCACCAAACAGTTCCAGTGGCCGCACCGGATCCTGCAGCCAGCTACGATCCGTACGCCAATCCACCGCCGGATTGTCCACGAACAACTCCACCTCGTTGCCATCAGGGTCGCACAGATAAAGGCTCTGGCTCACACCGTGATCGGACATGGCTTCCACCGGATAATCGGCATCCTGTAAACGGCGATACATCTTCCGCAACGCGTCCAATGAATCACCCACCTTCCAGCCCACATGATAGAGCCCTATACGCTGCCCGATCAGGGGACCAGGTGCATCCCCCACCTCGATCAGCAACAATTCATGATGACTGTTGCCCCCAGTGAGCACCGCCCCCCGGCCATCAAAAATACGACCAATATCCTCCAAACCGAGCAAACCAGCATAGAAATCCAGCGAACGCTGCAAGTCGCGCACATAAAACACCACATGACCCAACTCCGGCATAATACCCTCCTCACGGCATCTTGTTATTTTTGTCATCAAGGAAAGTCTTACACGGACACAGAGCAAATACCAACTGAATTCTATGTATTGAACCGCCCCGAGCATTATGATTGGCCAGTATACCCACTCCAGAGCGGTGTGCTCGATCGCCTCCATGTTCTTCCAGGGACCTCCGCCGCTAGATAACCTCTGTAAGACTCCCGAGGTAATGCCCCCCATAGTGCTGTAACGATGTGACCTGATTGATCCGGCTCTTTCCCAACGAGGTCTCCGCTCACCGGCGCCCTGCTGGCCGAGATCCACGAGGAGTGGCGGGGCCGGCAGTCAACTTTTTCGCCCTGCGCTTGCGCATGGATTCCCCTTTGGGCGTGATCCGGTAGGCGTTTTGCACCAGGCGGTCGAGGATGGCACCGGCGAGCCATGCTCGAAACTGGTGTACGGGGCGCCCCTCAGCAGGAGGGGCAGACTCGATTCTGTGGGTGCGATTTCGAGGTGTGAGGCCCCGGAACCATGCCTTCCAGGCCCATGATGCGCATCGGTCTCTGGATCCGCTTGCGATTGACCGGCTGACCGTTCAGGCGCAGCCAGTCGGCGGCACCTGCCGGGAGCCGAAGAACGGCGTTCTCGGATACTTCTCGTCGATGACCCGCATCAGGGGCAGGTTGTATCCGTCTCGCCGGCGGGCTGATAGTAGTTCGAACGCGGCAGACCAACCAGCTCACACTGGCGGGCCGTGCTGATTTGGGGGTGAGCTGACTGAATCAGCATCCGCTTACCCTCCGTGGAGCTTGGCAGCGATTTTTTTGACCCTGCCGATCCCCTCATACAGCGGCGCTGTGAGCGTGAGCGTCTCGGCAGCTGCCTGCTGTGTGGGTAGAGCGTTTTTCAGGAAGCCCGAAATAGGCCACCACCAAGGTCCAGTGAAATCCCCGCACCACCGGGTCCCATACACGAATTTCTTTCGGCTTCATGGTCTGCCGCTCGACTTGAACACCTTGCCAGCATAGACCCAGCACATGAATCAAGCCTGAAAATCAAATCGATACGCTGGCAGCCCCGGCCAGGCCGATGGTACACTGGAGCCTCCATGCCCCGGTAGCTCAGCTGGATAGAGCAATCCCCTCCTAAGGGATAGGTCGGACGTTCGAATCGTCTCCGGGGCGCCAAGCACAAAACGACCACTCATGAATTCGATCCGACTCGCAAACGATACCTTACAAGTGGACATCCTCCTGCGAGGCGCCGAGCTGTGTTCCCTGCGATACGCCGGCCGGCAATTGCTCTGGCAGGCCGACCCCGCGGTGTGGCCACGCCACGCCCCCATCCTGTTTCCCATCGTCGGTCGCCTCAAGCACGACACCCTGCGCCATCAGGGCCACGACTACCCCCTCGGGCAGCACGGCTTTGCCCGCGATCTCGACTTTACCCTGCTCCACCACCAGGCGCATGCTGCCACCCTGCGCCTGGCCGCCAGTGACACAACCCGCCGCCACTATCCCTTCGATTTCGAGCTGACCGTGCACTACCAGCTGCAGGGGGCACGCCTGGATATCGACTACCGCGTGAGCAACCACGGCGAAGACATCCTGCCGTTCAGCCTCGGCGCCCACCCGGCCTTTCGCTGGCCACTACAGGCCGACACGGCAAGGGAAGCCCATCGAATCGTATTCGAACAGGAAGAACCGGCGCCGCTGCGCCACCTGCGCGACGGTCTGTTGCTGCGCGAACCCAGGCCGTCACCCATACGAGGCCGGGAGCTGATCCTGGACGATGCCCTGTTCCACGAGGATGCGCTGATTTTCGACCGCCTCAACAGCCGGTGGGCCCGCTATGAAGGGCCCACGGCTCCCGCCATCCGGGTGATCTTCGAGGACTTTCCACACCTGGGGATCTGGAGCAAACCCGGCGCCGGCTTCGTCTGCATCGAGCCCTGGCAGGGCCATGCCAGCCCGGGGGAATTCGAAGGGGAATTCATGCACAAGCCCGGCGTGTTCCACCTGCCGCCCTATGCGGAGCGCATCTGGCGCCACAGCATCGAGGTGTTAACCTGAATACTTCACCCGCCTCCCGAGAACCCACGGCACCCGCAGCGGCCCAGGTGGCGGTTTGAGGCGAAAGGCAAGACGGGGGCTGGCTCGAGCAAAAACCCATCGCAACATGCGAATTCAGAACATCGTGCAATGGACTGACCACGCAATTCGTTTGGGCAAGCCGGTCAGCCTGTGCTTTCCTGGCGCTGACGGAGCTGCTCACGCTGGCGATCGAAGATATAGCGACTGAGCAGCTTGCGCTGGTAATCGTTGATGTAGGGAAAACCCACCCCGATGCGGTGATCGCCTCCCTCCACGGCTTCGCAGTGCACCACCTTGCCAAAGGTCTCCAGACCCATTTGCGGACCGGCGATGATCAGGCGGCAGAACAAGTGCGAACCCACCGTCAGGGGCTCGGTGGCGAGAAAGCTGATGCCGCCCTCGCTGATATCCAGGGTATTGCTGGTCTGCAGGGCATGGCGTCCCATTTCCTCGTTGAAACGGTCGAAAAACACCATTCCTGCAACAATGTCCACCTTGCGATCCAGATGCTCCAGATACTGGGCGATGGCGGGAGACTCGGCCCGGATGCTGGCGATCAAGGGTGTCATCTGGCGGCTCAGATAGTCCAGTTGCTGGGAAGCACCGGAAACCGGCTGCGGCCCTTCGTCGCGCTGGCGCAGATAGCGGGAAACCTCCTCTTCGCCAGCCCGCCTAAACTCCAGGTAGACCCGGTCCTCCAGGCGATAGTAATTGCGCCGTTCGTCGTTGGGATAGTTGTCGCCCGCCATAGGTTCGTCCTGTCTTGCTTGGGTTGTTCACCGGAACGGCCGCGGCCGGCCGCAGAAACCCTATCGGCAACAAAGGCGTAAGCTTGAAGACGGCCGCCGCATACAGCCGAAGAAGAGAACTCAAGGGGGTGCGCATCTTCCCTGACGCGCCTATGACATCCCTGCCACCACTTTCCCCGTGGTGACGCAGCACGGCACTGCGTTCCCTTGGCCGGAAAGTTATAACGGCTCCCCCTTGACCAAACAATAACCCATTCGAACTAGACCATAGGCAATTCAACAATTTATAGAGCCCGCGACCAAATTTTTTTAATCTCCGCCCAAAACTACCCTATTGGACGGACCCCGTTTTCATTTCCTGCTTCCCCTCACCCAGGCGTAACAGGCTGGGCAGCAACAACAGGGTGAACACCGTGCTGATACTCATCCCCCCCACGATCACCGCCGCCAGCCCGCGATAGAGTTCGCTGCCCGCACCCGGCATCAAGAGCAGGGGCAACATGCCGAAAATGCTGGTCAGGGTGGACATGAGAATGGGTCGCAGCCGCAGCCGCACCGCCTGCTCCACCGCCTGGCGCCGGGCCAGACCCTCGCGCTCGCCCCGGCGGGTCTGGTGTACCAGCAAGATGGCATTGTTGACCATCAGGCCCAGCAGGATGACGAAACCGATCATGGTCAGCAAGTCCAAAGGCTGGAACACGAACAGATTGAGCATGGCCAGTGCGGCGATACCGCCCACCGCCGCCAGGGGAATGCTGAGCAGGACCAACAGACTGTCCACGAAGGAACGAAACAGGGCACTGATGAGCAAATAGAGGATCACGATGGCCAATAAAAAACTACCCGTCATTTCACGCTTCACCGTGGCCAGTTTGTCGGCGGTACCCGAATAACGGATCTCGCCGTCTTCCGGCAACAGGGGCTCCAGTGCCGGCTGAACCTCCTGCCGGAGCAATTCGATGGCTTGGTCCAGTGGCATATTGTCCGGCGGCGTCACCTGCAGGGTGATGGTGCGGCGACGGTCGATGCGGCGGATACGTTCCGGCCCGGCGGTGCGCTGCAGTTCCACCAGCTCACCCAGGGGTACCACCCCGGCCTCGGGGGTGGCCAGGGGAATGGCCACCAGTTGCTCCGGAGTCTGCCAGGACTGGCCCCGCAGGATGACGTCGAGCCGTCGCTCGCCATCGAAATACTCACCCACATAGAGACCGTCACCCAAGGCCTGGACGATACTTCCCAATTGCGCCCGATCCCAGCCCACTTCGGCCAGTTGACGCTCGCGGGGCAACAGACGCAGCTCGGGCTCGGACAGGTCCAGCCCGGGAAAGGGACGCACCGAGGCTCCGGGCAGGGCCTTGCGAATCAGGCCGAAGCCGGCCTGGGCCGCCTGCAACAGGGACACGATGTCGCGTCCCTGGATGTCCACGTCGATGGTGCGGCCACCACCGAAACCACCGAACAGGGAAGTACGCTTGGCAAAAGCGATGGTGTCGGGAAAACCGCCCACCACACGGTTGATCAAGGGCACCAATTGATCGGTGGCGGCGGGATCCCTGGCCCGCACCCCCATGAACACACCGCCGCCAAAGGCGACGAAGAAGTAGTCGTTGACCGCCGGCTGCTGTTCGCCATCCACATAGGGTTGCATGCGCCGCGCCACCACCTGACCCATTTCACGCTCTATGGTGTCGATGTTCATGCCCGGCGGAGGCAGGATGAAGGCAAAAACCAGGTTGCGATTCCCCTGGGGCAGGTAGTCGGGCTTGGGCATCAGCAGATAGGCCAGCAGCAGGGGCAGCAGGATCAGGCCGCCGATCCAGGCCATGCGCCGACGCGGCGTATCGGTCAGGCGCATCACCCCGGTGGTGAAACGCCGCCACCAATGTCCGTGGGGATCCGGCGGGCTGTGCCGACCCAACCATTGCTGGGCGCTGGCCGGTAGCACGGTGATGGCCGCCAACAGGGAAAACACGATGGCCACCGCGATGGTCAGCGCCAGGTCGGCGAACAACTGGCCGGCCTCCTCGCGCAGAAAGACCACCGGCAGGAAGATCGCCACCGTGGTGGCGGTGGAGGCCAGCAGGGCACCCCACACCTGGCGGGTTCCCTGCAAGGCCGCCTCGCTGGCTCCGTGGCCTTGCTGACGCAGGCGCACGATGTTCTCCAGCACCACGATGGCGGCATCCAGTACCATACCCACGGCGAAGGCCAGTCCGGCCAGGGAAATGACATTGAGCGTGCGCCCGCTGGCATCGAGCACGATGAAGCTGGTGACCACCGCCACCGGAATGGCCAGGGCGACCATGAGCGTGGCACGGATCTGGCGCAGGAACCACCACAATATTCCCACTGCCAGGACGATGCCCAGAGCCAGGTTGCTGCTCACCAGGTCGATGGAACGGTCGATATAGAGGGTTTCGTCGTAAACCTGGGTGAGCGAGAGCCCGGCCCGCTTCAATGGCCCTTCGGCCAGTTCCGCCGCGGCCCGCTTGAGCCCGTCCATAACGCGGATCACATTGACCCCGGACTCGCGGTGGGCATTGACCGCCATGGCCGGCTCGCCGTTCTGGATCACAAAGCTGGCCCGGTCCACCAGGCGCACCTCCACCGTGGCCACATCGCGCAGGTGGATGGGCCGGCCCTGGTTCCAGTCCAGAATCATCCCGCCCAGCGCCTCCACCGGGTATTTGCCGGCGAAGCGCAGGGTGTAGCGCCGCTTGCCCACCTCGGCAGTACCGGCGGAAACATCCTGGCTGCCGCTGGCCAGGCGCGCCACCTCGGGCAGTTCGATGCCCAGAGCGGCAGCCTTGTAGGGATCGAAGGTGATGCGTACCTCTCTTTCACGGCCACCGCGCACTTCCGACAAGGCAACGCCCTCCACCCGTTCGAAACGGGCCTGCACCACGTCTTCGATATAGTCCTGGTAGCTGTCGATGGGCCGGGGATTGCCGCCGACGGGCTTGATGATGAACCAGGCGATGGCACGGGAATTCCCCCCCACACTGCTGATCACCGGCTCATCGGCATCGTCGGGGTAGAAGGGCACCCGGTTGAGGCGGTTGAGAACTTCTACCAGGGCACGCTGCATGTCCATCTCCACCACGAAGCTGAGCGTGATTTCTCCCTGCCCCCGACGGGCCTTGGCCACCATCTCGGTCATGCCCGGCAGACCACGCAAGGCATTCTCCTGCGGCTCAATGATCTCGGCCTCGATTTCTTCCGGCGCCGCCGCGCGCCAGCGGGTCTGAATGGTGATCTCCGGCTTTTCCACCTCGGGAGTAAGTTGCACGGGCAAGCGGTTGAGGCTGATGAGGCCGAACAGGATGGCCAGGATCACCGCCACCAGTACCGCCACCGGATTGGCAAGCGACAGCCGGGTGAGGTTCATGAAGCGTGTTCCGGGAGAATCCGGACTTTTTGTCCCGCTCGCAGGCGCTCAGCGCCGCGTACCACCACACGATCACCGGCACGCAAGTCACCCCTGATCTCGATCAGTTCACCGCTGGCGCCACCGGTTTCCACCGCCACCCGCCGGGCCACACCGGCATCGTCGATACGAAACACCGCCGCCCCCCGGCTGCGCAACACCAGGGCGTCTCTCGGGACTGCCAGCACCGGCCTCGCTTCATCGGTGGGCACCTGCACCCGTACCACCTGACCGGCACGCCAGCCACTGCCGGTGGCATCCAGGCGCACCTGGAACAGGTGGGAACGCGTGTCACCCACCGGCACCAGGGCGCGCACGGGTGCGTCGAAACGCCGCTCGCCCTGGTATACCGCCAGGGTCGCGCCTGGCCGCAGATGCGCGATACTGCTGGCATCCACGTGCAATTGCACATCCAGGGTGTCGGGATCGGCCAGGCTCAGCACGGTGTCGCCCACGGTCACCCATTCACCCTCGCGGCGCTGCCGTGACACCACCACCCCACTGAACGGCGCCCGTACCCGGTAACGGCGCAGGGTCTCGCGATCGTGCGCCAGACGGGCCTCGATCACCGCCAGCTCGGCCACGCTGAGGTCGTAGTCCAGGCGCAGCTTGTCCAGTTCGCCCTGGGAGGCATAATCGCGCCGGTTCAGTTCCGCCAGGCGTTCCAGTTCCCGCTGCAGATAGGTGCGACGCGCCTGTTCGCGCGCCAGCGCAGCCTGGTTTTCCTGCAACTGCAGGCGGAACAGGCTGTCGTCCAGGCGCGCCAGAGGCTCGCCACGCCCGATGCGGCTGCCCAGTTCGGCCACCCAGAGCAGGCGCCCGGCCACCTCCGCCGGCACCTCGGCCCGCTGCCGACTCAGCACAGTGCCAGACACCAGCACGCTGGGAGCCAGCATGATCTCGCGCACCTCGGCCACCACCACTGCTGCCGCCCGGCCACCCGGCGGCCCCGCGGCCGGGCTGGCCGGCGCCCAGGCCAGCAGCAGGGCCATCAGGCAAAGCAATCGTCGTGTCAGCCCCATGATTTGGCAATACCTTAGAAAAGAGGTCGACAGTTTACCCCAGCAAGACGGGCGGCGCCCAGCCCCGGCAAGACGATCCACCCACTCTCCCCCGCGCATAAACCGGTGTCGAACCAGGCCATGAGGGAAGACATCTCATGAGCTATAGCTCATCGATCAGGTGATCTTCCAGCGCTTCCAGTCCCACTTCATCCTCGGCCAGCGCCCACCCGACCACCGAGACACCGGCCTCGTGTACAGTCTCCGGGCGGCCGCTGCGCAGGGGATGCCAGAGGGGCAAGGGCTGGCCCGCGGCACGCAACCGATAGGCACAGGTACTGGGCAACCAGTCGAAGCGGGCCAGCTTTTCGTCATCAAGCACGGTACAATCCGGCTCCAACTGGCGTCGCCGGCCATAGTCGCGGCAGCGTCCGGTATTCACGTCCAGCAAGCGGCAGGCCACTCGGGTGTAATACACACGCCCCGTGTCGGCGTCTTCCAGCTTGTGCAGACAACAACGCCCACAGCCATCACACAGGGCCTCCCATTGCGCCTTGTCGAGACGCTCCAGGGGTTGTTCCCAGAACGGCGCATTCACGGCCAGTTGTCCCGCCACTGGATGGCAACCTGCGCGGGCAACTCCGGCTGCAAGGTGATGTGATCGATGCCGAAACGCTGCTCCAGCATCTCCCGCTGCCGATGCAGGATCTGCGGCCATTGATCCAAGCGTTCCACCACCAGGTGGGCCGACAAGGCCAGCTTGCCCGAGGCCAAGGTCCAGATATGCAGGTCGTGCACCGAGTGTATCCCCGGCTGCGCCGCCATGGCGGTGCCCACCTCTTCCAGGCTCAGGTGCAGGGGCACGCCCTCCATCACCACGTGCAGGGCCTCGCGCAACAGGCGCACGGTGGAAATTGCGATCAGCACGCAAATCAACACCGAGACCACCGGGTCGATCCAGAACCAGCCAGCATAATAGGCCGCCAAGCCGGACAGCAGCGCCGCCACCGAACCCAACAGGTCGCCCAGCACGTGCAGCAAGGCCGCGCGGGTGTTGAGGGTCTGCTCACCCCGGCTCAGTAACCAGGCCACGAGGATGTTCACCACCAGACCGGCCAGGGCAATCCAGATCACCGTGAAGCCGTCGATGTCGTGGGGATGGCGAAAACGCTCGATGGCGGCCAGCACGATGCCCACCACCACCGCCAGCATGGTCAGGCCATTGACCAGAGCAGCGATCACTTCGGCGCGCAACAAGCCATAGGAATGCCGTGCCGAGGGCGGGCGCCCGGCCAGCCAGGCGGCAAAGGCAGCCAGACCCAGGGCTGTGGCATCGGTCACCATGTGGGCCGCGTCGCCCAACAGCGCCAGGGAACCGGCCAGCCAGCCACCCACCGCCTCCAGCAGGGCAAAGCCACCCGTGAGCAGCAAGGCCGTGAACAACACCCGGCCACTGTTCTGGTGAGCGTGCTCGTGAGAGTGATGCGCGTGAAAACCGCCCATGCTCAATCCAAATAAAAGCCGGGCGAACCCGGCTTCGTTCCGCTTGGCCGGCGCTCAGCCCGCCTGCTGATAACGCTCGACCCCTTCCACTACCGCCGCGCGGGCAGCGGCAGCGTCGCCCCATTCCTCCAGCCTGACCCATTTGCCGGGCTCCAGGTCCTTGTAGTGCTCGAAGAAATGCTTGATCTGGTCACGCAGCAATTGTGGCAGGTCGGTGGCTTCCTGCACCCCGTCGTAAAGGGGAGTCAACTTGCTCACCGGCACCGCCAGCAGTTTTTCGTCGCGCCCGGCTTCGTCCACCATATTGAGCACACCGATCAGCCGACAGCGGATCACCGCACCATGGCGCAGGGGAATGGGCGTGACCACCAGCACATCGGCCGGATCACCGTCATCCATGAGGGTATGCGGAATAAAACCGTAGTTGCAGGGATAGTGCATGGCGGTTCCCATGAAACGATCCACCACCAGGGCACCCGAGTCCTTGTCCACTTCATACTTCACAGGCTCACTCTGGGCCGGGATCTCGATGATCACATTGACCTCATTGGGCACATCCTTGCCCGCCGGTATATTGCTGAAACTCATGTCGATCTCCTCATTGCAGAAATTCCGTGCCGGCGCCCGTGACGCGCGCGGCAAAAGCGGGGCTAGTATAACGCCGGCAAATGACGCTGTCTGCCAGCGTTGAAAAAAGTTATTAACCCGGCAACAATCGATGTATATTGTCGGCCGGATTCATCCGCCGAATCATCAACCACAACACAGCGAGCACACCATGAGAATCATCCTGCTCGGTGCCCCCGGTTCGGGCAAGGGCACCCAAGCCAAGAAATTGGTCGAGAAATACCATGTTCCACAGATTTCCACCGGCGACCTGTTGCGCGCGGCGGTGGCCGCCGGCACTCCCCTGGGCCAACTGGCCAAGAGCATCATGGAAGCCGGCCAACTGGTATCCGACGACATCGTGCTGGGCATGATCAAGGAGCGCCTGGCCGAGGACGACGCCAGGGCCGGATTCATTCTCGACGGCTTTCCCCGCACCCTGGTGCAGGCCCAGGCGCTGGACGAACTGCTCGACGAACTGGGCTGGCCACTGGACGGCGCCATCCTGATCGACGTGGACTACGAAAAAATCGTCCGCCGCATCACTGGCCGACGCACCTGCCGCAACTGCGGCCAGGTCTACAATGTCTACACCTCGCCGCCCAAGGTCGAGGGCGTGTGCGACAAATGTGGCGGCCCACTGGAACAGCGCGCCGACGACACCGAGGAAACCGTGCGCAAGCGTCTGCAGGTCTACGACCAGCAGACCGCGCCGTTGATCGACTACTATCGCCGTCAGGGCAAACTGCACCGGATTCAGGGCGACGGCGACATCGACAAGATTTTCTCCGACTTGTGCGCGCTCATCGATACATTGTGAAACAAGGAGCAAGACCGTGAACACTCCCATGCCCCCGCGAGGCCACTACCCCACCACGCGCATGCGGCGCATGCGGCGCGACGACTTCAGCCGCCGGCTGATGCGTGAGAACCACCTGAGCTGCGACGACTTGATCTATCCCCTGTTCATTCTCGAAGGCCAGGGGCAACGCGAGGCCGTGCCCTCCATGCCCGGCGTGGAACGCCTGAGCATCGACCTGCTGCTACGCGAGGCCGAGCAACTGCTGGAACTGGGTATTCCCGCCATCGCTCTGTTCCCGGTGACACCTATGGCGTGCAAGAGCGAGGACGCCCGCGAGGCCTACAACCCCGACGGCCTGGCCCAGCGCGCGGTGCGCGCGCTCAAGCAGCGCTTCCCCGAGCTGGGTGTGATCACCGACGTGGCCCTGGACCCCTTCACCACCCATGGCCAGGACGGCCTGATCGACGACGATGGCTATGTGCTCAACGACGAAACCGTGGAAGTGCTGGTCAGGCAGGCCCTGTCCCATGCCGAGGCCGGTGCCGACATCGTCGCTCCCTCCGACATGATGGACGGCCGCGTGGGCGCCATTCGCGCGGAACTGGAACGGCAAGGCCATCGCAACACCCGCATCCTGGCCTACTCGGCCAAGTATGCCTCCAGCTACTATGGCCCCTTCCGCGACGCGGTGGGCTCGGCGGCCAACCTCGGCGGGGGCAACAAGTACAGCTACCAGATGGACCCCGCCAACGGTGACGAGGCACTGGCCGAAGTGGCCCTGGACCTGGCCGAGGGCGCGGACATGGTGATGGTCAAGCCGGGCATGCCCTACCTGGACATCGTCCATCGCATCAAACAGGCCTTCGGCGTGCCCACCTTCGTCTACCACGTGAGCGGTGAATACGCCATGCTCAAAGCCGCCAGCCAGAACGGCTGGCTGGACGAACGCGCGGTGGTACTGGAGGCCCTGCTGTCCATGAAACGTGCCGGCGCCGATGGCATCCTCAGCTACTATGCCAAGGATGCGGCCGGCTGGTTGAAGGCGTGATGGTGCCATTCTTCAGCAACGCTTAAGCCAAAACCGGAAAAAATAGTCTATAATTATTCATCCGGCATTCGTCCTACAGGCGAAATAGACCACGACACGGAAGCCACGCACCGACAAGGGAGGACAGGCACCAGATGCCCCGCCAGACCAACACCAGCCCAAGCCTGCTCGCCACACTGGCGCTGTGCCTCCTGCTGCTGGCCGGCAATACGGCGGCCGACAACCAGTTGCCGCGCAGCTTCGGCGCCTTCAAACTGGGCATGACGGTGGAACAATTCCACAAACTCACTGGCATCACCCCCATGCCCTGTCCGGTATGCGTGGCCGATGAGCTGTTCGCCACCCTCGATGGCGCCCAGGCGCTGCGCTTCACCCCTTCCGACCTCATCGGCCAGGGCATCGATTTTTTCTTCTTCCAGGGCCGGCTTTATCAAATGGCCATCGCGCCACCGTTACAGGCCGCCAGTCAGGCCCGTGACGACTTCAGCGAATTCTTCGGTCCGCCCGAACCGCCGGAAGGTCAGGGCAACGGCATCGCCCGGCTCAAATGGCATTCCGACGACACCCTGCTCACCGTCAATTATCACGTAGCCCTGGACCAGGCCTTCGTGATCAACTTCTACGACGCCCGCCTGCTGCAACTGCGCCAGCAACAGCAAACCCGGATGTTCCGCAACGCCGGCATCGAGGAATAAGCCCGCCCCTGCATGAAGCCGTTCCACCTGTTCTTCGTGCTGCTCGCCCTGTGCTGGAGCACCCTGGTCCGGGCCGAGGACATGGTGTTGATTCCTGCAGGAGAGTTCATCCTCGGCAGCCAGCAGACGGACGAACGACGCCGTGGCGCCGAGTTCGGCAGCGGCAAGCCCTGGTTCCTGGACGAACAACCGCGCCAACGCATGACGCTACCGGCCTACTACATCGACCGTTTCGAGGTCACCAACGCCCAGTACCGACGTTTTCTCGTCGCCACCGGCCGCTCCCTGCCCTCGCACTGGCTGGAAACCGGCTACGCCTTCAGCCTCGACCCGGAAAAACTCGCCGCAGCGCCCTTCACCATCCTGTTGAAACTGGCCCGCGTGATCAATCTCGACCGTGACATCAGGCACATGAACCGGGACGAGCTTCTGGCCGCCATCCAGCAACACTTCGCCGAACTCGACCCCCTGCCGGTCAATTTCGTCACTTGGTATGACGCCGAAGCCTATTGCCACTGGGCAGGCAAGCGCCTGCCCAGCGAATTCGAGTGGGAAAAAGCCGCCCGGGGAACCCAAGGCCTGAAATTTCCCTGGGGCAACCAGTGGCGGGAAGACTACACCAATGCCAGTCTGGGTGACTGGCCCCACGGCACCGCGCCGGTGGGCGCCCATCCCAAGGACCGCTCCCCCTATGGCGTGTTCGACCTGGCTGGCAACGTCTCGGAATGGACCGCATCCTGGTATCTTCCCTACCCCGGCTCGAACTACCAGAGTCCCCTGTTCGGCGAACACGACAAGGTGGCCCGCGGTGGCGGCTGGAGTGACAGCGGCCACTATGCCCTGGCCCACTTCTACCGCGCCGCCTACCGCCTCAACCTCAAACCCAACATGGTCTTCAAGGACGTGGGTTTCCGTTGCGCCAGGGATGCCACAACGGCCGACTGAGCGCCTTTTACAACGCCAAACGGAACGAATCACTCCACACCTGATGTTCTCGTCCGCATGTTTTTTCAGCAGGACGCGAAATATTTTCTCTTTCATCGTACGAATTCCACCGGCTTGCGGGATGCTGCTGCCGACGAGACAAACCCGGGATCCCTACAGGGGGAAGCCATAAAGAAGCATTGGCAGGACAAACAGAAACTGAAATAATCCCAGCATGATGCCCACCACCATCCGTCACCTCCGACACTGGGCCGGCCTATTCGCGTGCTGCCTGCTGTCGGTGCAGGTTCTGGCCGCCACCGAGGGCACGCCTGTCGCCTTGCGTCCTCTGGGGGAGCTGGCCATCCACCCCAGGGTCTCGGTACCTGCCACGGTGGAAAGCCTCAACGATACCCGCCTGAGCGCCGAGGTGAATGCCGCCGTGGTCGCCATCCCGGTGGTGCCGGGCGACGTGGTGGAGGCCGGCAGCATCCTGCTGCAATTCGATGCCGAGGACTATCGCCTGCGCCTGAAACAGGCCCAGGCTGCCCTGCGCAGCACCGAGGCTCGGCTGGCACTGGCCGAGTATCAACTACAGCGCACCCGCACCCTGGCCTCCCGGGACGTGGCCAGCGAGGAACAACTGCGCGAACGCGAGGCCCAATACCGCGGTCTCAAGGCCGAGCTGGCCATGCGCCGCAGTGAACTGGCCATGGCCAAGCGGCAATTGAAGAAGTGCGTGGTGCGCGCGCCGTTTCGCGCCATCGTGCGCGAGCGCCTGATTCGTCTGGGCGAGCTGGCCACTCCCGGCACCCCCCTGTTGCGCATCGTGGATGCCGGACGGCTCGAAGTGGTGGCCAAACTACAACAGGACGATGTGGCCTCGGCACGCCAGGCGCAGGAATTCATCTTCGAAACCCGCGAGACCCGCTATCCCGTGCGCCTGCGGGTGATCGTGCCACTCTTCGATTCCCACGAACGCAGCCGCGAGGCCCGCTTGCTGTTCACCGCCGCCAGGGCCCTGCCCGGAGCTGCCGGAAAACTGATCTGGCACGAACCCCAGCCCCATTTGCCGCCCGAACTGCTCATCCGCCGGGGACGAGACCTGGGCGTGTTCGTGGCCGATGACGGACGCGCCCGTTTCATCCCCCTGCCCGGGGCCCGCGAAGGGCGGCCGGTAAAAGTGGAATTACCCGATGATACCCCCATCGTCACCGAAGGACGTTTCGTCCTGCAGGACGGTGACCCCCTGATGATCCGGTAAATCCATGCTGCGCCGGTTTCTGGAAAACCATGTACTGGCCAACGTGACTTTCGCGGTGGTACTGGTGATGGGCACCCTGGCCTATCTGCAGATGCCGCGCGCCAAGGATCCGGAAATCAACTTCAACTGGATCAGCATCACCGTCGCCCTGCCCGGCGCCTCCGCCGAGGACGTGGAGAAGCTGGTGGCAGACCCCCTGGAAGACGCCATCCGCAAGGTGAGCGACATCAAGTTCGTCTCCAGCCACAGCCGTGAGGGTCTGGCGCTGTTCTCGGTGCGCTTCGAGGAACTCAGCGACAGCGACTTCGACAAGCGCATGAACGACATGCGGCGCGAAATCCAGGCCAAGGCCAATGCCGAACTGCCGCCGGAGGCCGAGGATCCCCAGATCCTGGAAATCACCAGCGCCAACAGCATGCCTACCGCGGTGGTGGTGGTGCGCGGTCCCGCCGACGACGAACTGCTGCGCAAGGTGGCCATGAACGTGCGCGAGGACATCGAAAAGCTCAAGGGCGTCGACGATGTCAATACTGCCGGCCTGCGCAATCCCGAGATCAAGGTGGTGTTCGACCCCGAACGCCTGCAAGCCCATGGCATCACCCCCACCCAGCTGGCCGACAGTATCACTGCCCAGTTCCGCGATGTCTCCGCCGGCGAGATCGAATTCGGCGGGCGTAAGTGGCTGGCACGCCTGGTGGGCAAGGACAGCGATCCCGCTTACCTGGCCCAGTTACCGGTGATCACGTCACAAGGGGTAGTCACTGTGGGCAGTCTGGCCGAGGTGTTCCGTGACCGCTCGCCCGCCGAACAGCGGGTACTCCACCGGGAACGACCGGCGGTGATGTTGTCGGTGACCAAGAAGGCCTTCGCCAACACTCTGGACATGGTGCAGCGGCTGAAGGACTACATCGCCGAAAAGAACCCCGTGCTGCAACAACTGGGCGTGGAGATCGTGCTGGTGGACGACCAGACCCTGCCCACCCGGCAAGCCATCGAGGTGATGCAGAAAAATGCCCTGCTGGGCCTGCTGCTGGTGGGTGTGGTGGCCTGGCTGTTTCTCGGCGGGCACATCGCCTTTTTCATTGGCATCGGCATTCCCTTCACCCTGGCCGGCACCTTCTGGCTGTTGCACGCCACCGGCGAGACCCTCAACCAGTCGGTGCTGCTGGGGGTGGTGATCGTGCTGGGCATGCTGGTGGACGATGCGGTGGTGGTGGTGGAAGCCATCTATTATCGCATCCAGCGCGGCGCGGTGGCGCTGGATGCGGCCGTGGCCTCACTGGGCGAGGTCTTCAAACCCGTCACCGCCTCGGTGATGACCACGGTGGCGGCCTTTCTGCCCCTGATGCTGCTGCCGGGCATTCTCGGCGACTTCATGTTCGTGATTCCCTTCGTGGTCACCGTGGCGCTGGCGGTGAGCCTGCTGGAAGCCTACTGGATGCTGCCGGTGCACATCGCCGCCGCGCGCGTGTCCTTCGCCCAGGCCGGCGCCATGCAACGCCTGCGTGAACGCCTCACCCACGGCCTGAGAGTGAAATACACCCGCATGCTGGTGTGGGTGTTCCGCCGTCCCAAGCGATCCCTGCTGGTGATCCTGCTGCTGTTCGCCAGCGCTCTCGGCCTGCTGCACTCGGGCAAGGTGCGCACCGAATTCTTCGCTTTCGACCCCATGCGCATTTTCTACGTCAACATCACCATGCCGCCGGGCACGCCGCTGGACGATACCCTGCAACACCTGGCCCGGGCCGAGCGTATCCTGTGGCAGCGCCTGCGACCCGACGAGGTGCGCGAAATCGCCTCCGCCGCCGGGCAGATGTTCACCGAGACCGAGCCCCTCTTCGGCGATCGCTATGGCCAGATCACCGTCAGCCTGCTGCCACGCAAGGAAGGGGGGCGCGGCGTGCAGGAGATCGTCGACAGCCTGCGCGACGAGATCGCCCGTTTGCCCGGGCCGAGCAATGTTGCCTTCATGACCGTCTCCGGCGGTCCTCCGGTGACCCGCCCCATCATCATCAAGGTACGCGGTGACGACTACCGTGAGCTGCGTGCCGCCACCGACGCCCTGCGCGAGGTACTGCGCGGCATGCCGGCGGTATCCGACATCATCGACGACGACAGCCCCGGCGCCCCCCAACTCAAGTTCCGCCTGGATCACGAAGCGGTCAAGCTGGCCGGCCTGCACGCCGCCGACGTGGCCCGCATGCTGCGCCTGCTGTTCGATGGCGAAATCGTCGCCCGCATGCAACACGAGGGCGAACAGATGGAAATCCGGGTGCAGGCCGATGCCATGGCAATAGCCGATGTGGACGACCTGCTGCGCCTGAGCATTCCCCTGCCCCAGGGGGGACAGATTCCCCTGGGGCAGATCGCCGAGCTGGAGATCGGCCGCAGCAAGGGCAACATCCGCCATTACAACTATCGCCGCACCATCACTCTGGAGGCCGAGCTGGACAAGAGCCGCATGGACACCGTCGCCGCCAATCGCCAGATCCAGCAGGCCTGGGAAAAACTCGCCTTCGACTACCCCGGCGTGGATCTGGATTTCACCGGCGAGCTGGACGACATCCAGGAGAGCATAGACTCCATGGCCATGTTGTTCGTGTTCGGCATCGGCTTGATCTACCTGATCCTGGGCACCCAGTTCCGCAGCTACTGGCAGCCCTTCATGATCCTGGCCACGGTGCCGCTGGCCTTTACCGGCGTGATCTTCGGCCTGGTGGTGTCGGGCAATCCTCTGAGCCTGTATACCCTGTACGGGGTGGTGGCACTGGCCGGTATCGCGGTCAATGCCGCCATTGTCATGATCGACGCCGCCAATGCCCGGCTGGCGGCGGGCATGTCGGTGCTACACGCCATTCTCTACGCCGCCCGACGCCGGGTGGTGCCTATCCTGATCACCTCGCTGACCACCATCGCCGGACTGTTCTCGCTGGCCGCCGGCCTGGGCGGGGAGTCGCTGATCTGGGGACCGGTGGCTTCGGCCATCGTGTGGGGCCTGGCCTTCTCCACCGTGCTCACCCTGTTCGTGATCCCCATGCTCTACCGCCTGTTCATGCGTCGCCCTGGCGGAATACGGCCATAAGCGGATACGCCGAAAAAAAGCCCGCTCGGAAGCGGGCTTTTTCAGGCTTGGAACGCGACCCGGGCCTAGCTGACCTTGGGGTCCAGCTCGCCGGAAGCGTAACGCGCGACCATCTTCTCCAGCGATATGGGCTTGATCTTGGAAGCATGGCCGGCGCAACCGAAGGCCTCGTAGCGGGCCTTGCAGATTTCCATCATGGCCTGGGTAGAGGCCTTGAGGAACTTGCGTGGATCGAAGTTGGCCGGGTTGTCGTGCAGGTGCTTGCGCACCGCGCCGGTGGAGGCCATGCGCAGATCGGTGTCGATATTCACCTTGCGCACGCCGTGCTTGATGCCCTCGACGATTTCTTCCACCGGCACGCCATAGGTCTGCCCCATGTCGCCACCGTAATTGTTGATGATCTCCAGCCATTCCTGGGGCACGGAGGATGAACCGTGCATCACCAGATGGGTGTCAGGGATGCGCGCGTGGATCTCCTTCACCCGGTCGATGCGCAGCACATCACCGGTGGGCTTCTTGGTGAACTTGTAGGCGCCGTGGCTGGTGCCGATGGCAATGGCCAGGGCATCCACTCCGGTCTGCTTGACGAAATCGGCCGCCTGCTCGGGATCGGTCAGCAACTGGTCCATGTCCAGCTTACCTTCGGCGCCGTGGCCGTCTTCCTCACCCATTTCCCCGGTCTCCAGCGAACCCAGGCAGCCCAGTTCGCCTTCCACGGAAACACCACCGGCGTGCGCCATTTCCACCACCTTGCGGGTGACTTCCACGTTGTACTCATAGGTGGAAGGCGTCTTCATGTCGGGCATCAGGGAGCCGTCCATCATCACCGAGGAAAACCCGGACTGGATGGAACGCAGGCAAACCGCGGGCTCGGAACCGTGATCCTGGTGCATGACCACCGGAATGTGGGGATACATCTCGATCGCCGCGGCGATCAGATGACGCAGGAAGGGTTCGCCAGCATAGCTGCGCGCACCGGCCGAGCCCTGCATGATCACCGGCGCGTCGACGGCGTCGGCGGCCTGCATGATGGCGTGCACCTGCTCCATGTTGTTGACATTGAAAGCCGGCAGGCCAAAGCCGTGCTCGGCCGCATAGTCCAACAGCTGACGCATAGAAATTAAAGCCATATCATTCTCCTGTTGAGTTTCAGTTACAAGCTGTGCAAAAACCGTGGGCCCGATTCTACCGCAAGTGGGGCCCGATTAAACCAGTTCGCCCACGCGCACGATCTTCATGGCATTGGTGCCACCGTGCACGCCCATCAGATCGCCCTTGGTGATAATGACCAGGTCACCGTCGTTGACCACGCCACGCTGCTGCAATTCGTGGATCACCGCCTTGTTGACCTGGGCGTGGTCCTTGGACTGGGGATCGAAATCCACCGAGTAGACCCCGCGGAACAGGGTGACCTTGCGCCGGGTGGCCTGGTGGCGCGAAAAGGCGTAGATGGGCCGCCCCGAGCTGATGCGCGACATCCACAGGGGCGTGGCACCGGACTCGGTGAGCGAGACGATGGCCTTGATGTCCATGTGGTTGGCGGTATACATGGTGGCCATGGCGATGCCTTCGTCCACCCGCCGGAACTGCATGTCGATGCGGTGGGAGGAGACCCGTGCCAGTTGCTGTTTCTCCGCCTCGCGACAAACCCGGTCCATGGCCTCCACCGCCTTGTCGGGGTATTTGCCGGCGGCGGTTTCCGCCGACAGCATCACCGCATCGGTGCCGTCGAGCACGGCATTGGCCACATCGAATACTTCCGCGCGGGTGGGTATGGGGTTGTAGATCATGGATTCCATCATCTGAGTGGCGGTGATCACCACCCGGTTGAGCGCCCGCGCACGCTGAATCAGGTGCTTCTGCACCGCCGGCAGCTCGGCATCGCCGATTTCCACCCCCAGGTCACCCCGCGCCACCATCACCGCATCGGAGGCCTGGATGATCTCGTCGAGCACGTCCAGAGCCTCGGCTCGCTCGATCTTGGCCACCAGTTGGGCATGGCCGCCGGCCTCGCGCAGCAACTGGCGGGCCTCGTCCATGTCGGCGGCGGAACGGGGAAAGGACACCGCCATGTAGTCGGCGGACAATGCCGCGGCGGTACGGATGTCCTCCCGGTCCTTCTCGGTCAGGGCCGGCGCCGACAAACCGCCGCCCTGCCGGTTGATACCCTTGCGATCGGACAGGATGCCACCGTGAACCACGCGACAACGGACCTCCTGCCCCACCACTTCCTCCACCCACAGCACCAGGCGGCCATCGTCCAGCAACAATGTGTCGCCGCTGGACACGTCCTGGGGCAGGGCCTTGTAGGCGATACCCACCCGTTCCTGGTTGCCGGCATCGGCGGGCCAGGCGGCATCGAGGATGAAGCGGTCGCCCTCCTTGAGTTCGATCTTGCCGTCCTCGAAACGGTCGATGCGGATCTTGGGCCCCTGCAGATCCACCAGAACACCCACTTCACGCCCGTATTGGGCCGCCGTCTCGCGTACCTGCTCCACCCGTGCGCGATGGTCGTCCACATGGCCATGGGAAAAATTGATCCGCACCACGTCGAGCCCCGCCTTGATCAGCTTTTCGATCATGCCGGGGGCATCGGTGGCCGGCCCCAGAGTCGCCAGAATTTTCGTTCTTCTCAGCATAGTTACCTTTTGTTGGCCGGGCCGGCGCCGCCGGCCCCTGCTCACACGATGAGTTACTTGGCGCGCTCTTCCAGGATAGCGACTGCCGGCAGTTTCTTGCCTTCGAGAAATTCCAGGAATGCACCGCCCCCCGTGGAAATATAGGAGATCTTGTCGGCAATGCCGTATTTGGCCACGGCGGCCAGGGTATCGCCACCACCGGCGATGGAGAAGGCTTCGGACTCGGCGATGGCCAGCGCCAGGGCCTTGGTGCCCTCACCGAACTGGTCGAACTCGAACACGCCCACCGGGCCGTTCCACACGATGGTGCCGGCGCTCTTGAGAATATCGGCGAACTGCTTGGAGGTTTCCGGCCCCACGTCAAAGATCATGTCGTCGTCGGCCACGTCAGCCACCTTCTTCAACTCGGCAGCCGCGGTTTCGGAGAACTCCTTGCCACAGACCACGTCCACCGGCACCGGAATATCGCCACCTCGGGCCTGGGCCTCGGCAGAGAGCTTCTTGCAGGTATCGATCAGGTCCGCTTCGTAAAGGGACTTGCCCACATTGTAGCCGGCGGCGGCGATGAAGGTGTTGGCGATGCCGCCACCCACGATCAACTGATCGACCACCTTGGACAGGGATTCCAGCACGGTGAGCTTGGTGGACACCTTGGAACCACCGACGATGGCCACCATGGGACGGGCCGGGTTGTCCAGGGCCTTGCCCAGGGCCTCCAGCTCGGCCGCCAGCAGCGGTCCGGCACAGGCCACCGGGGCATACTTGGCCACCCCGTGGGTGGAAGCCTGGGCGCGGTGGGCCGTACCGAAGGCGTCCATGACGAAGACATCGCACAAGGCGGCGTAGCGCTTGGCCAGCTCATCGTCGTTCTTCTTCTCGCCCTTGTTGAAGCGCACGTTTTCCAGAATCACCACCTCGCCCTCGGCCACCTCGACCCCGTCGAGATAGTCCTGCACCAGGCGCACGTCCTTGCCCAACAGGCCGGAAAGGTGCTCGGCCACCGGCGCCAGGGAAAATTCCTCGGCGTATTCCCCCTCGGTGGGCCGCCCCAGGTGCGACATCAGCATGACCCTGGCCCCGGATTCCATGGCCTGCTCGATGGTGGGCAGGGAGGCACGGATACGGGTATCGTCGGCCACGGCGCCATTTTTCAGCGGCACGTTGAGATCCTCGCGAATGAGCACTCGCTTGCCACTGAGATCCAGCTCGGTCATCTTGATTACAGACATGTTCACTCCTCTTGAAAAACGTCACAATCCGAAAATCATTAGCCAAACCGGACGGCTTGGCTAATGGTTCTCGGAAAAGACGGCGGGGCGATCATTCGCCCCGCCCTCTCGATAGCCGAATCAGTTGGCCGCAACGTGCTCTACGAACCGCAGCATGTTGCAGGTGTATCCGTATTCGTTGTCGTACCAGGACACCAGCTTGACGAAGGTGCCATCCAACTGGATGCCGGCACCGGCATCGAAGATGGACGAATAACCCACGCCGCGGAAATCGGTGGAAACCACCTTGTCCTCGGTGTAACCCAGGGTCTTGCTGATGTCACCGGACTCCGAGGCCGCCTTCATGGCCGCACAGATCTCCTCGTAGCTGGCTTCTTTCTCCAACTCGCAGGTGAGGTCGACCACGGAAACGTCGGAGGTGGGCACGCGAAAGGCCATGCCGGTGAGCTTGCCATTGAGTTCGGGCAACACCACGCCCACCGCCTTGGCAGCACCGGTGGAGGAGGGAATGATGTTCTCTAGGATGCCACGACCACCACGCCAGTCCTTCATGGAGGGGCCGTCGACGGTCTTCTGGGTGGCGGTGGCGGCGTGTACGGTGGTCATCAGACCGCGCTTGATGCCCCACTTGTCGTGCACCACCTTGGCGATGGGCGCCAGGCAGTTGGTGGTGCAGGACGCCGCGGAAACAATGGCCTGGCCGGCATAGGTCTCGTGGTTGACACCGTAGACGAACATGGCGGTGCCATCCTTGGACGGCGCCGACATGACTACTTTCTTGGCGCCGGCGTCGAGGTGCTTCTGACAGGTTTCCTCGGTGAGGAAGAAACCGGTGGACTCGATGATAAGCTCGGCGCCCACCTCGTTCCACTTGAGGTTGGCGGGATCGCGTTCGGCAGTCAGGCGAATGGTCTTGCCATTGACCACCAGATTGTTGCCATCGACCGCCACCTCGCCATCGAAGCGACCGTGCACGGAATCGTACTTGAGCATGTAGGCCAGGTAATCGGCGTCCAGCAAATCATTGATGGCCACCACCTCGATGTCGGAAAACTCCTTGGCGATCGCGCGGAAAGCCATCCGACCGATGCGGCCGAAACCATTGATACCGACTTTGATAGTCATAGGTGATACTCCCTAGTTTCAACAGAAAATCAGGCCCCGGAGCAGGCGCTCCGGGGTGTAATACCGAATCAGAGCACGTCTTCCACGGCGGCAACAACGTTTTCCACCGTAAAACCGAACTCCTTGAACAGCTCGGCCGCCGGCGCCGACTCGCCGAAGCGGTCGAGGCCCACCACCTTGCCCTGCAGGCCGACGTATTTGTACCAGCCGTCGGGAATGCCGGCTTCCACCGCCACCCGCGCGGTGACCTCGCTGGGCAGCACCGATTCGCGGTAATCCTCGTCCTGGGCCTCGAAAACCTCCACCGAGGGCATGGAGACCACGCGCACGTTCTTACCCTTGGCTCCCAAGGTCTCGGCCGCAGCCACCGCCAGGGCCACCTCGGAACCGGTGGCGATAATGATGGCGTCGGGGGTGCCGCCGTTGTCACGCAACACGTAGCCCCCGTGAGCAATGGCGGCGATTTGGTCGGCACTGCGGGCCATGTGGGGCAATCCCTGGCGCGAAAAGACCAGCGACGTGGGACCGTCCTTCTTCTCGATGGCGGCGCGCCAGGCCACCGCGGTCTCCACCGCATCGCAGGGGCGCCACACCGTCATGTTGGGGATCATGCGCAGGGTGGCGGTCTGCTCCACCGGCTGGTGGGTGGGACCGTCCTCGCCCAGACCGATGGAATCGTGGGTGTAGACGAAGATGGACTGGATCTTCATCAGCGCCGCCATGCGCAGGGCATTGCGGGCATATTCGGAGAACATCAGGAAGGTGCCCCCGAAAGGCACGAAACCACCATGCAGGGCGATGCCGTTCATCATCGCCGACATGCCGAATTCACGCACCCCGTAGGACAGATAGTTGCCATCGGCCACAGTGCGGGTAATGGCCTTGGCGTCGGGCCAGGAGGTGAGATTGGACGGCGTCAGGTCGGCCGAACCGCCGAGGAATTCCGGCAATACCTCGGCGTAACCGGTGATGGCATTCTGCGAGGCTTTGCGCGTGGCCAGGTTCTCGGCCTTGTCGTTGACCGCGCCGATGAAGGCATCGGCGTGCTCATTCCAGTTTTGTGGCAACTCTCCACGCATGCGGCGCTCGAACTCGGCCGCCAGTTCCGGGTAGGCGGCCTTGTAGGCGGCAAACTTGTCGTTCCAGTGCGCCTCGGCGGCAGCACCCTTTTCGCGTGCATCCCAGCCGGCGTAGATCTCGTCGGGAATCACGAAGGGCGGATGGTTCCAGCCCAGGTTCTCGCGAGTGGCCTTGATTTCGTCCTCACCCAGGGGCGCGCCGTGACAATCATGACTGCCACACAGGTTGGGCGCGCCGAACCCGATCACGGTGCGGGTGCAGATCAGGGTGGGCTTGTCGTTGACCGACTTGGCCTCGTGAATGGCCTTGTTGATGGCCTCGGCATCGTGGCCGTCCACGTCACGGATCACATGCCAGCCATAGGCCTCGAAACGCTTGGGGGTGTCGTCGGAGAACCAGTTCTCCACGTGACCATCAATGGAAATGCCGTTGTCATCCCAGAAGGCGATCAGCTTGCCCAGGCCCAGGGTACCCGCCAGGGAACAGGCTTCGTGGGAAATACCCTCCATCATGCAGCCGTCGCCCAGGAAGACATAGGTGTAGTGATCGACAATGTGATGACCGTCGCGATTGAACTGGGCCGCCAGGGTGCGCTCGGCCAGGGCCATGCCCACGGCATTGGTGATGCCCTGGCCCAGCGGGCCGGTGGTGGTCTCCACGCCGGGGGCATAGCCGTATTCGGGGTGACCCGGGGTCTTGGAATGCAGTTGCCGGAATTGCTTGAGGTCTTCCATGCTCAGGTCGTAGCCGCTGAGATGCAGCAGGGAATAGATCAACATGGAGCCGTGGCCGTTGGACAACACGAAACGGTCGCGGTCGAACCACTGGGGATTGCCGGGGTTGTGTTTGAGATGGTCGTTCCACAGCACTTCGGCGATATCCGCCATGCCCATGGGGGCGCCGGGGTGACCAGACTTGGCTTTCTGCACCGCATCCATGCTCAGGGCACGAATGGCATTGGCGAGTTCTCTACGAGATGGCATCTATCTTTCCTCTTCGAATGATAAAAACAAAACCGGTGCGCGCTTCGGCTTCATAACAAAATGGCCCAGGCTCGATACAGGGGCGACAACGGGACGAATGCAGCATCTTCGACAGACAAGACACAGGGGGCCTGGGTCCCGGAGCCCGAGCAAGCGCGGTCAGCGAAAAAGCGCGTATTTTCGCCCAGATCCCCTCATTGGGCAACCATTTTGGCTGCACGGGGGCGGCAAAAACCATGCGCCCGAGGCGGTTTCTGGTGCCGTATCAGGGACTTATTCGTCTTTCCACTTGATGGAACATCCCATGCTGGGAATCTGCTCCCGCGGCCCCTTGCCGGTCCGGGCCACCTGCACCATGGCCTCGAACAGGTCGCGCCGGGCATCCGGCGGCGCGGCCTCCTTACGGCTGGCATCCAGCCGTCCGCGATACTGCAATTCCAGATCGGCGTTGTAACCGAAGAAATCCGGCGTGCACACCGCACCATAGGCCTTGGCCACTTCCTGGGTCTCGTCCAGCACATAGGGGAAGGGAAAGGCGTACTCCTCGGCCACTTTCTTCATGTTCTCGAAGGAGTCTTCCTCGTACAGGGCGGGGTCGTTGGACATGATGGCGATGCTGTTGATGCCATAGTCCATCAGCTCGCGAGTATCGCGTACCAGACGATCGCGGATGGCCTTCACGTAGGGACAATGATTGCAAATGAACATCACCAAAAGCCCCTTCTCGCCGCGGGCCTTGTCCAGGGTCCAGATCTCGCCATCCACCCCCGGCAAGGCAAAATCCACCGCGGGACGTCCAAACTCGCATACCGGTGTCTGTAGACTGACCATGCATCGACTCCTAAACTTTCATTGCAAACAACCGTTAAACTGGGCCATCGAGGCGGATTTCATGAACGGCGTTCCCCCTTCATGAAACTTCCGGGGTAGTGTACACTGCCGGGCTTTCAGAACAACCCGGGATTTATCAAGGACTCAACATGGGCAAAAACTTCGTCTTCACCTCCGAATCGGTTTCCGAAGGCCACCCGGACAAGGTTGCCGACCAAATTTCCGACGGCATCCTGGAAGCCATCCTGGCCCAGGACCCCAAGGCCCGGGTCGCCTGTGAAACCCTGGTCAACACCGGCATGGTGGTATTGTCCGGTGAAATCACCACCTCGGCCAGCGTGGACATGACCGAGATCGCTCGCCAGACCATCAAGGACATCGGCTACGATTCTTCCGAAATGGGTTTCGACTGGGCCACCTGTGCCGTATTGGTCTCCATCGACAAGCAATCACCGGATATCGCCATGGGGGTGGACGAAAGCGACGAGCGCGAGCAGGGGGCCGGTGACCAGGGCCTGATGTTCGGTTACGCCTCCAATGAAACCGACGTGCTCATGCCCGCGCCTATCACCTACGCCCATCGCCTGGTCAAGCGCCAGGCAGAAGTGCGCAAGAAGGGCGAGCTGCCCTGGCTGCGACCCGACGCCAAGAGTCAGGTGACCTTCCGCTATGAGAACGACAGGCCCGTGGGGGTGGAAGCCGTGGTATTGTCCACCCAGCACAGCCCGGAGATCGGCTACGAGGCTCTCAGGGAGGCGGTGATGGAAGAGATCATCAAACCCGTGCTGCCTGGCGAATGGCTCGGCGCCGAGACCAAGTATTTCATCAACCCCACCGGCCGCTTCGTCATTGGCGGACCGGTGGGCGACTGCGGTTTGACCGGACGCAAGATCATCGTCGACACCTACGGCGGCATGGCCCGTCATGGCGGCGGCGCCTTCTCCGGCAAGGATCCCTCCAAGGTCGACCGCTCGGCGGCCTATGCCGGGCGCTATGTAGCCAAGAACATCGTCGCCGCCGGACTCGCCGACCGCTGTGAAATCCAGGTCTCCTACGCCATCGGCGTGGCCGAACCCACCTCCATTACGGTGGAGACCTTCGGCACCGGCAAGATCAGCGAGGACCGCATCGTGCAATTGATCCGCGAGCACTTCGACCTGCGCCCCAAGGGCATCGTCCACATGCTGGACCTGCTGCGGCCGATCTATCGCAAGACCGCCGCCTACGGCCATTTCGGCCGCACCGAGGAAGAATTCACCTGGGAGCGCACCGACAAGGCCGATGTCCTGCGCGAGGCCGCAGGCCTGTAACACGAGTTTTTCATACCCCGGGAAATTCCCGGGCCTGGATATCACCGCGGATTTCCAGGCTCCACAGACTTCCAGGGGTCCGGTCAGGCGAGGAGCGCTGCAACAGGGGAACCTGCCAGGCTCGCCATGACCGGTTCGAGTAAGCAACCGCGCTCTGTAAACTCGAGAAAAGGAAAACGCTGTGACTACGTTTACCGATTACAAGGTCGCCGACATCGACCTGGCCGAATGGGGCCGCAAGGAAATCAAGATCGCCGAAACCGAAATGCCGGGCCTGATGGCCCTGCGCGAGGAATATGGCGAGCAGAAACCCCTCGCCGGCGCCCGCATTGCCGGCTGCCTGCACATGACCATCCAGACCGCCGTGCTGATCGAAACCCTCACCGCCCTGGGCGCCGAGGTGCGCTGGTCTTCCTGCAACATTTTCTCCACCCAGGACCAGGCCGCCGCCGCCATTGCCGCCGCCGGCATCCCGGTATTCGCCTGGAAGGGGGAAACCGAGGAAGAGTTCTGGTGGTGCATCGAACAGACCATTTTCGGCCCTGACGGCTGGCGCCCCAACATGATTCTGGACGATGGCGGCGACCTCACCCAGATCATGCATGACAAGTATCCGGAACTGATGAACGACATCAAGGGCCTGTCCGAGGAAACCACCACCGGGGTGCACCGTCTCTACGAAATGGAGAAACAGGGCAAGTTGATGGTCCCCGCCATCAATGTCAACGACTCGGTGACCAAATCCAAGTTCGACAACCTCTACGGTTGCCGCGAATCCCTGATCGACGGCATCAAGCGCGCCACCGACGTGATGATCGCCGGCAAAATCTGCGTGGTGGTGGGCTATGGCGACGTGGGCAAGGGTTGCGCCCAGGCTTTTCGCGGCATGGGAGCCACCGTCTGGGTCACCGAGATCGATCCCATCTGCGCCCTGCAGGCCGCGATGGAGGGCTATCGCGTGGTCACCATGGAAGACGCCGCCCCCCAGGGCGATATCTTCGTCACCACCACCGGCAACATCGACGTCATCACCCATGACCACATGCGGGCCATGAAGAACGAGGCCATCGTCTGCAATATCGGCCACTTCGACAACGAAATCGACGTCGCCAGCCTGCGCCAGTATCCCTGGGAAAACATCAAGCCACAGGTGGATCACATCATCTTCCCCGATGGCAAACGCATCATCCTCCTGGCCGAGGGACGCCTGGTGAACCTGGGCTGCGCCACCGGTCATCCCAGCTTCGTGATGTCGGCCTCCTTCACCAACCAGGTCATCGCCCAGATCGAGTTGTGGAACCACAGCGAGCGTTACGAAAACAAGGTCTATGTGCTGCCCAAGCACCTGGACGAAAAAGTCGCCCGCCTGCACCTGAAGAAGATCGGCGCCCGGCTCACCCGCCTGACACCGGAGCAGGCCGAATACATCGGCGTGGACATCGACGGCCCCTACAAGCCCGAGCACTATCGCTACTGAGCCAACCCGGCCGGCCGTGGCGTTTCCGCGGCCGGCCCATCATTCGCGCACCCATGGATACACAACGCAAATATCCCAAGACCTACAGCATCGAATTCTTCCCGCCCAAGACCACGGCCGGCGCGGAAAAACTACGCCACACGCGTGAACAACTGGCCGAGCTGAGACCAGCCTACATCTCGGTGACCTTCGGCGCCGGCGGCAGCACCCAGGCCGGCACGCTGGAAACCGTGTGCGAGATCCAGCAGGCGGGCATAGCCGCCGCGCCACATCTCTCCTGCGTGGGCTCCACCCGAGAGCAACTCCGGCAGATTCTCGACACCTATCGTCAGCGGGGCATTCGTCGCATCGTCGCCCTGCGTGGCGATATGCCCTCGGGCATGCACAGCATGGGTGAACTGCGCTACGCCAACGAACTGGTGGAATTCATTCGCGCGGAAACCGGCGACCATTTCAAGATCGAGGTAGCCGCCTACCCCGAGTTCCATCCCCAGGCCCCCGATGCCTCCACCGACCTGGCCAACTTCAAACGCAAGGTGGAAGCCGGCGCCGACAGCGCCATCACCCAGTATTTCTACAATCCCGACGCCTATTTCCGCTTCGTCGACGACTGCGAGCGCCTGGGCCTGGACCTGCCCATCGTGCCAGGCATCATGCCCATCACAAACTACAAGCAACTGGCCCGCTTCTCCGATGCCTGCGGGGCCGAAATTCCACGCTGGATCCGCAAGCGCCTGGAAGATTTCGCCGACGACATCGACGGCCTGCGCGCCTTCGGCTACGAAGTCACCCTGGAACTGTGCCGCAGCCTGCTCGAGGGTGGCGCGCCCGGCCTGCATTTCTACAGCATGAACCAGGTGGACCCCACCCGACGCCTGTGGCGCGAGCTGGGACTGGGCAACTCGGACTAGACTCTCCGCTTGACCTGCTTGTCGTTGAATTTTTGCAACAACAACTCGGTGAGCGCGGCCACCAACACGAAGACTATCAGCGCGCCCACGACACCCTGTTGCGAAGCCGCGGCATAAACCAATGCCAGCAACATGGCGAGGGCAGAAAGCAATACCGCCAGCAACACCAGCCGGCGCGATGCTCCCGTCTCGTTCAGCAGACGCAAATGGCCGATATGGGTCACGGTATGGATGAAAAGAATCGAGATGGAGCCTATGGCCGCAATCTCGGAGAGATCGAACAACAGCAGGGAGACAATAATCAAACCTCCGCTGACCACCAGCCCCTCGCGACTGTGGCCAATGGGCTTGCCCAGTGGGGCCGGCAGCTCACCATCCTTTGCCAGTTGATAGGTAACGTTGGTCACCGCATACAGATTGGCATTGATGGCCGAAGCTGTGGCAATGAGTGCCGTGACGGCCACCACCACGAAACCCGCTTCGCCAAAAAACGGACGGGCCGCCTCCGCCAAAGCATGGTCCCTGGCGGCGATCACCTCCGCCACGGGCAGATTGCCGAACACCGCAAAGGCGATGGCGACATACAACAGCATCACCAACAAGACGGCCGCCACCATGGCGCGCGGCAAGGTTGTGGCCGGCTCGGGCATGTCTTCGGCGGCATTGGTGATGACACGAAAGCCTTCATAGGCGAAAAAGGTGATGGCAAGGCTGAAAAAAATGTCGCTCACCGGCGGATAGTCACGCGGCGACAACAGCGAGGGATCGAGCACCGCAATGCCTGCTATCGCAAAGCCCGTCAGCACGATGAACTTTACGGCGACGGTTATTCTCTCCCATACCGCCACATCCCTGGCGCCGCGCAGATTGACAAGCACGAACAGCACCACGATGCCGATGGACAATAGCTGCTGCAACAAGGGCGTGGCCCAAGAGGCCGGAAAAAAGGTGATGGCATAATTGCCAAAGGCCTTGGCGATCAGGCTCAACGAGACCACCGCGGCCAGATACATCATCACGCCCAGGGTACCGGTGAAAAAGCCCGTACCGTAGGCCTGCGACAGATATTCGATAATGCCACCCGAGGAGGGATAACGCGCCCCCAGCTTGCCCAGGGAATAACCGCTGAACAGGGCAATGATGCCGCCAATGATGAAGGAGATATAGACAGCACTCCCCGAGATGGCGCTGGCCTCCCCCAACAAAGCGAAGATACCGGCACCAACCATGGCACCTATTCCCATGGCAACGGCCGACCAGAAGCCTATGGGTTTCTTCGATACATGCATAAGGGGATTCTTACAGGAGAAGCAGGCCGGCTACCGGTCCGCGAAAAACAAAGGCACGCGTGCGATTCCGACTCTCCAGGGGTACTCTCAACCCGGTCATGCCTCATCCTTGATGCCAGAAAACCGGTATCTCTGGCAGGGCAACGGCGCATGAAACGGCTTCACACCCTGTCAGGGAGCCGAGGCCGTATCGTCGTCACGTACCAGGCGCAAATAGGCCTTGTCGGGATCATCATAGGGAATACCCGCTGCCTGACCTGCGAGAAAATCCACCACCCAGATACGACCGGCATTCTCGCCAGTGGGATTGGTCTCCAGCGGCGTGCTGGTCCAGTAGCGACCGATCTGGTTGTCCAGCGGGAAAACCGTCGTATTGATGGCCGGGTTGTAACAGGCCCGTTCCACCAAACTCATGAGTTCCTTGATATTGGGCACCCGCCAGCCGGTCTTGCCCTGCACCGTGCCTTGGGCCGTACTCAAGGCCGTCTGCCAGTCGAACGAGGTGGTTTCGCCGTCAGTCGCTTCACAGAACAGGCCAAACGTTGCATCGAGCTGATATCCTACCGGGCACTGGGTCCACATGAGACCAGTGGCCAGGTCGCGCACCACGCCGGTGGACTTGCCGTCCTGGTCCTTGATCACCTCGAAACGCTTGTCCGGGGTGGTGGCTTGCAGGTTATCCAGGCAAATGGCCTGGCTCTGCCCCGCCAGCAACAGAAGCGGCAGCGCCAGGCAAAGGGCAATACGTCGTTGGGTCATGGCATGCTCTCCTTAACTACCGCTGTCCTCGGTGACCAGGCGCAAATGGGCGCGTCCTTCCACCCCCGCCTGATCGGTCTTGCTGGACAAGCCATCGACCGGCAGCAGGCCATCGAAACGCATCACCCAGGCCATGCCCGGCCTACTGGCCACGGTCTGTGCCGTCCACAACACCGCCGAGGCACTGTCCACGGTGGGATCGTTGGGGAAGTAATTGGGATCTATGGCGGTGGCCGTGGAGGCATAATTGCCCAGCCCCCGTAGTTCCTCCAAGGTTGGCACCCGCCAGCCGGTACGGCCACAGAGCCCAATCAGATTCATGTCGGCGGCATAGTACTGCATGTTGCAATCGGTACTGGGCAACAGGCTGCTGTCGTCGCAGACCTCGCTGCCCTCGATCCCGGCGACACCGCCATTGCGGGTGTCATCGGGGTCGTACCAGCGGAACTTGCGCTCCGCACCCCGCAAACCGGTGCCCCCCTGTTTTACTTCCCAGACCAGGCCGGTGACGTTGTCTTTCACGCAATCCCAGGAGGTGGCATCATCGGGCAGGGGATTGCCCGCGGCATCGAGCTTGGTGAAAGACAACAGGTTGCTCCCCTGGTCGGCATCCTGACCGGGGAAACTGTCGCTGCCGTTCTCGTAACGGGCGGTCACTCCGGTATCGTTCAACGGACGTTGCGCCACCGTGTTGCCGAGTGCGGCGGCATCGTTGTCGCTGATGGTCAGGGTGATACTGCCGTCGGTGGCATGGATGTCCACATCGGCCTGGGTCTGCCCCTGTGGAATAAGCCCGAACAGAGACAATACGGTATCTTCGTCACCCTCGGGCTGGCCATCGTCAACCACTTCCAGCTCCACGGGCGCCGCCAGACGGGTTTCCCCGGCGGCGATGGTCAGAGTAGCGGTCTTGGCCAGGCGTGAACCGTCCTGACTCAACACATAGTCCATGCGGGGCTGGGCCTGGGGGTTGACCCCGTTGGCTTCGTGCCGGATCAACAACACGCTGTCGAGGGAACTGGGCCGGTCCAGCTCGATGGTGAAACTGCGCTTTTCACCGAAGCCTTCCGGAATGGTGGTGTCGCCGGTAAAACGCAGGCTGGCCACCGGTCGGGGATCATTGTCCAGAATGGTACCGGTAGCCTGCGCGGTGCTGATCTCGGCACCGGCGGCGGAGGTGAGCAAAACGGCAAAGGTCTCGGTACGCTCATAGATCTCGTCGTCGTTGAGCTCGATGCTCAAGCTGGCGCGGGTCTGCCCCGCCTTGATGGTAACCTGCCCGCTGCGGGCAACGAAGTCCTGCCCCGGTGTCGCCAGCGCGGGATCGGGCGCGGGCGGCGCGGGCGAGGTGGTGAAATCCACCACCACATCGTTGGAACGGGCCGGTTCCAACAACAGGGTAAAGGTGATTGCATCCTCGAATTCGCGGGCCTCGGCAGGAAGAATATGCAGACCGGGCTCTACCTGTTCATCGGCACCACCGCCAGGCCGCTTGCTGCATCCTGCGGCAAGCGACAACACGGCCGCCATCAGAACGATTCGCCCCGCCCAACCGGGCCGACGCCTTGGGTTCATGCCTGTTTGTTCCACCACATCGCCATCCTAGGGTTCTGAATTCCTTTGTCACAGCCGCGCCCTGCCAGCCGTCCCCGCTGGTGGCAAGCGCGATGTTGAATAAGCCGGGAAACTATAACACACTTGAATTTCGCTGTGCATTACGCCCCACGGCGGACAAAACATTACCCTTTGCGCATTAAATACGACTTAAACAGACCCATGCCGCCTACCAACCAGGAACTGCTGCAACGCGACCTCGCCACTCTCTGGCATCCCTGCACCCAGATGAAGGACCACGAGTGGCTGCCGCTGATTCCCATACGCCGCGGCGAGGGCGTGTGGCTGGAGGATTTCGACGGCAACCGCTATCTCGACGCCATCAGTTCCTGGTGGGTCAACCTGTTCGGTCATGCCAATCCACGAATCAACCAAGCGGTGAAGGAACAACTGGACCGGCTGGAACACGTGCTGCTGGCAGGCTTCAGCCACCAACCAGCCATCGAACTGGCCGAACGCTTGGTCCGGCTCACTCCGGAGGGACTGGATCGTTGTTTTTATGTGGACAACGGTTCCTCGGCGGTGGAGGCCAGCCTGAAAATGAGCTATCACTACTGGCGCAACACCGGGCACCCGCGCAAAACCAAGTTCATCACTCTGTCCAACAGCTATCATGGTGAAACCCTGGGGGCCCTGGCGGTAGGGGACGTGGCCCTGTACAAGGAAACCTATCGCCCCCTGTTAATGCAAGCCATCACCGCGCCCAGCCCCGACTGTTACCTGCGCGAAGCCGGCGAAAGCTGGGAAGCCCACTCGCGCCGCCGCTTCGAAGACATGGAACGCCTGCTGGAAAATCACGCAGAAGAAGTCTGCGCGGTAATCGTGGAACCCTTGGTGCAATGCGCCGGCTACATGCGCATGTATCACCCGGTCTACCTGTCGCTGTTGCGGAAAGCCTGCGACCGCCACGGCGTCCACCTCATCGCCGACGAGATCGCCGTGGGCTTCGGTCGCACCGGCACCCTGTTCGCCTGCGAGCAGGCCGCCATCAGCCCGGACTTCATGTGCCTGTCCAAGGGGCTCACCGGCGGTTATCTGCCGCTGTCGGCAGTCATGACCCGGGAAACGATCTACCAGGCCTTCTACGACGACTACCAAAATCTGACAGCCTTCCTGCATTCCCACAGTTATACCGGCAATCCACTGGCCTGCCGTGCCGCCCTGGCCAGCCTGGATATCTTCGCACACGAGCCCATACTGGAAAACAACCGCACCACGGCCGCCCATATGGGCCAGGCCGTGGCCCATATGGCCGACCACCCCCATGTGGGCGAAGTACGGCAGACCGGCATGATCCTGGCCATCGAACTGGTCCAGGACAAGGCCAGCAAAACCCCCTATCCCTGGCAGCAACGACGGGGATTGCGAGTCTACCAATATGGCCTGCAGAATCAGGTCCTGCTGCGCCCCCTGGGCAATGTGGTGTATTTCATGCCGCCCTACATCATCACCCCCGAGGAAATCGAACTCATGGCAAGAGTCGCCTGCGAAGGCATCGAACAGGCTTGCAGCACCCCTTAAAAGATACAAGCAAGACACATGTTTAGAGCTTCATCAAAAACCGTTTGAATACAGCCCTGCACCCAGCATAAACCCCACTCGTCAGCCTAAGTTATGGATAAAACAAAGGTAGTAACATTTTTAATCGGCGCATAGAAAAATAAATTTAATGCTTGAATTCTGGTTTTTAGGCGTGATAAGGTGTGCCCTACCAGCAGGGGTGTCGGGGCTCAGGGAGGGGCCAGTGGTCTCCACAGGTGGCATCCTCTGGCCGGCGATGAAGGGACTCATCGCCGGTCCTGCTGTCGCTCAGAGCCTCAAGACTCCTCTTCTTGCCAGCCAAGCCGCCAGTCGTCCTCCGCCAACTCCCCGGCCAGTTTGTCCGCAAGTTCCGCTTCCTCCCAGGGCCCCGACCAGGATTCCGGCAATTCAGCCAGTTCCAGATCCAACTCCCGCCACTGGGCGAAACTGTACTGCTCCACGCCCCCATCGGCATGCAATACCTCTATGGTCTGCGCCGCGCCATCCACAGCCGTGACATAGAATGGCTGGTCCAGATCGCAGCGGTAATACCATTGGTCGACCAGTGGCTCCAGTTCGTTGTCCATGCTCCCCTCCTTGTCCCCCACATGACAAACGCCGGGATGGGCAGAAAACGGTTCCCGTTGCTGCCCGGCAATAACCCAGCGACACACTGCGTCACCGTTTGACTATAGACCAAAACCGACGGAATGCGAGTTACAGACGGAGCAGGAACCTGTGAGGTTTGGAGAACCGTAACGAGAGAATGGGAGAGTGAGCCAGAATATCCCGGACCTTGAGGCAATTGTGGGCTCAACCGGGGAGATTTTGGCCGCTCTCCCGCCCACACAGTCGATTATCCCTCAATCCGACAGGGTCCTGGTTCCCAATTGTCGAAACTGCAATGACAGCGCTGCAGGCCGGCCACCTTGCGCTCCAGGGCATGGATGACTTCTCGGGCGAAATTACGCTCCTCCAGCCTGTTGGCACTGTTCAGGCCGCCAGGACTGAAAACGTTGATTTCCATCAACTTGTCACCAACGATGTCCAGCCCCGCCAAAAACATGCCGTCTTGTTTTAGCTTGGGACCCACCACTTCCGCCAGGTGCAGCATTTCCTTTGTGATCCGGGCGCGGAAGGCCTTGGCGCCCGCAGTCATGTTGTTGCGTATATCCTCGTCGCCGGAGGGTCGTGCGCGCTGCACGGCGGCATATCTCCCCTTGCTGGTCAGCGGCTTGCCATTCATCAGGAACAATCGGGTATCCCCCTGTGCGGCCGCCGGCAGGTATTCCTGGACGATAACATAACCCTCCTGGCGAACCGCGTCGATAATCTGGTTGAGATTGGCCTTTTCATGGGGATCGATCAGAAAGACGTTGTGCCCTCCCGAGCCTGCCAACGGCTTGAGTACGACACACCGCCCCTGATGCTCGACAGGCTGGCGGATTTCCAGGGCCCAGGATATACGTCGTTCGCGGAATGTCCGGAACCCGATCAAGGAAAGACAGGCTCGGTACCGAAAGTGGTGGCATCCCACACGAAGGGGTTGAGCGGTTGGGCCAGATCGAAGCCCACATCCTGCCCGCTGGTTGCACTACTGTTGTTGTCCACCCGCTGGAAGGCCACGGAAACCCCGGAAGCACCGGGATTCACGTTGTCGCTCTGGGCAAACCAAACGGTGGCCACATCTTCACCGTCGACCCAGCTTACACTGGTACCATCGGCAAAGGTCACCCCGCCGGCCTGGGTAATGGGATCCAGGAGCCCCCACCAGGCCGAAGGGCTATAGCCTTCGTAACCACGACGCTTGCGGGCATCGAAAACCTGTTTCTTAGTGGTGTCACCCGGATCCCCCACCAACACATCCTGGGTGATGTCCAGACGCTCCCCCATGACCGTGTTGCTATCGGGCGCGGTCAAGCCCGGCTGATACCATGGCGGATACTGGGTGAAGTTCTCGTAGTTGAAACCCGAGTTCATCTCGGCATCGCTCAGAGTTTGGGCCAACCTGACCGAAAAGGCTTCCGAGGCGATGCTGGTATTGACCCGCAGATCGGCCTTTTGCACCTCAGCGGTCAACTCGAAATTGTTGGCCGGGTCTCGAATCACCTGCTTGGAAGCGATACCCTGCCTGATACCCGAACCTTCGGTGGCAAAGGGGATATAGGTCTCGGTGGTGAACTTGCGGGTGGTGGGGGCGCCATCGGTATCACTGTCGGCAAGAATGAGTCGTAGATAGGTGTAGTCGGTGGTCTTGACTTCCTCGTACAGGAAACCGGTATCGGCGGCAAGGGTGCGGCAGGACACCACGCTCGCCCCCCCACAAGATGTCGTGGAGTCGATATTGCCCGCGCTCACCGTCCAGTCGTCGTAGGCCACCGGAGGCGCCGCTCCCGCCACTCCGGCAAGAGACAACCCGCCCAGGATACAAGCTCCCCATGCGATACGCTTACTCATGATTGCGTCCCCCCAGTCCCTCGAGCGGCGGGCTGCCAGCACATGGCCGGGCCGGCAGCTATCCCCTCTGCAGTAATACATCTTCAGCCTAGGGGGATAATCTTATTTTTTCCTTAAAACAACGGAAAACGGCGTGGCAAGAAATACGGCTTATTGGTTAATGGAGCTGGCGAGAGGAGTCGAACCCCCGACCGGCTGATTACAAGTCAGCTGCTCTACCAACTGAGCTACGCCAGCTTCGTGAAAGGGCCGCATTCTAGCCGCTTACCCGGCCAGGCGCAAGCAAGAGCACGCCCTCAGCAGTCGTAGGCCTGCTGGGTCACGCCCTCGAAGCCGCGTAGCAACTCGCGCCAGCCATCTTCGGTGGGCTCAGTCTGCTCATTGGTCTCCACCAGCAACCAGATCTCCGGCTTGCGACGATAACGCAGGGTCATTTCGGGCTCGTAACCCATGGCACGGATGCGCTTGAGACGCTTGCGCGCCGTGAGCTTGTTGCGGAACACCCCCAGGGAAATGGCATACTTGGGCTCCCCCTTGAGCACGATGGCCACGTCTTTCAGCCCCTTGGTCTTGAGTTCTTCCAGCTTGAGACGCGCCAGAGCCAGGCTGCGCTCCGGTGGCAGATACACCCAGTGCCCCAGAACCACGCCCGGATCCTCGCTCAGGATCACCGCATTGAGCTGAGCCTCTCCCAGTTCCTGGCGCAACTTCTCCACCGCCTCTTCGCTGCGCAGGGGACCCACGCGAAAACAGCGGCTTTCGGCCATCGTCGAGTGCGACGCCTGCTCCGAACCCGCCGGGTGTGCAATTTCATCGGCACCGTGCTTCGACTCCTGGGCCGAGTGTGCCGACTTGACAGCCTCCTCCGGCTCGGCCTCAACCGAATGTTGTCCGGAATGAGGCGCATCCACCTCATGCCCCTGCTCCACGGGATGGTCTTCCCCGGCCGCCGCGGGGGAAACATGCCCGCCCTGTGTCAAGGAGGGCTGTGGGGCCGGATCGAGCGGCGGAGCCACTTCCTGCAAACGCAGCAGTTTCATGACTGGAGGCTCGGGCTCCGCGGCTTCCGGTGCCTGGGAGGTTTCGTCCCCGGCCAGATAAACACCGGCCAGCACGCCGTTGAGCAGCAGCAAAACCAGGGCAGGGACTTTAAGCGTCATCCAGCGATGTTTCATGGTCGTTTGCACTCACTATTGCCAGGCCTTGCAACACCAGGTCGGGACGATACCGGTGCTGGATTGCGTGCAACCAGGGTAACCAGGCCCGTCCGCCACCACCGGTCACCAGGCACAAAGGGGACTCGCCAGCCTGCTGTGCCATATGCTCGATAAAGTTCCGCAACAAGCCCAGTACGGCATGCCGTATGCCACTGTCGATACAAGCCGCGGTATTCGTCCCCCAGGGGGCATCCACCGGCTGCATCGATACACCACCTAAGCGAGTACTCACCCTCAGCGCATCCAGCATGGCTTCTTTTCCTGGAATAATAACCCCGCCCACATGCCGTCCATCGGGCAACAATCCGTCCACGGTGATGGCACTACCACAGTCGAACACACACAGGGCCCGCTCATGTTCCCGACGCGCGGCGAGCAACGCCAGCCAGCGGTCACTGCCCAATTGCTCCGGCTCTCGATATGCATTTATTACGCCATGGGCCTGGGCGCTGCTGCGCACGAAACACGGCATCAGGCCATGCCGCTCACGTGCCCAATGAGTCAGCCCTCGTTGCATGGCGACGCCAGCCACATTGCTGACCCATATCGCATCCACCGGCCCGGACGGCAGTTCACGCTCCAGCAAACTATGGAGTTTCTGACCTCGATATTCTGCGACGCCTATAGTGAGCAATTGCTCACTTTCAGCCAACGCCCATTTGAGCCTGCTATTGCCAATATCGAACAACAAGCGGCTCACGACACCCGCCTCCCCCGCGCGCGCAGGCTAGCCTCGCCGGAGATGAAACGGCGCAGGCCCGCTGCCGTCTGTACCAGCAAGGCCCCACGCTCATCGACCCCCCGGCAGACCCCACCGACACGCTCACCGCCCAGCAACACCTCGACCTCTCGCCCACGCATGATATCGCGATCATCCCAGGCCTGGCGAAACATCGCCAGCCCGTTTCGTTCGAACCCCACCAGCACCCGGTAGATTTCGTTCACAAGCTGTCCGGCCAGACGATTGCGGGAAAAACCTGCCTCGCCCAGTTCGCTCATCAAATCGGTACAGGGCTGCCCTATCGCCCGGCGCTGGCGCTCGCCCAGGCGCAGATTCAGGCCAATGCCGATCACCAGGCGGCAGGGACCCGTGCTCTCACCGTTCATCTCCAGCAGGATACCGGCAATTTTGCGTCCCCCCACATGGACGTCGTTGGGCCATTTGAGCTGCACACCGGCAAGCCCCGCATGCTCCAGCACACGCGCCAGCCCCACGGCCAGCGCTAGACTCAGACCTTCGGCGACGGCCGCCGGGTGGCTAACCCGCCACTGCAACGAGGCATAGAGATTGTGCCCGAAAGGAGAAACCCAGGATCTTCCGCGACGCCCACGCCCTGCGCTCTGATATTCGGCGAACACGGCGACGAAATCCTCCTGTTCCCGCTCCGGCTGCTGCAACAGGTACTGGTTGGTGGAAGCCGTTTCCACGAAGATATCCAGCCGCCGCAAAGCTCGGCGTACCTCCTCGTCCAGTTCCTGCTGAATGCGCTGCCCTTCCAGCAGCTCCAGCGGCACGGCCAGGCGATATCCCCGCCCCCTCACCGCATACACATCCAACTGCCACTGCGCCAGGCGCTGCACGATCTTCCATACCGCCGCACGGCTGAGCCCCAATTGCCTGGCCAGGACTTCGCCCGAATGAAACTGACCATCGGCCAGCAAGCTGACCAGTTGATAACGCCGCGAGTCCATGACTCAGGGCCCGCCTGTTTCACTGCCAGATTGTTGCCGTGGCTGCAACACGATGTCGATCACATCCCGACGTTCCTGCGGCACCAGGATCTTGGTCTGCTCCGTGCGCCAGCCGGGCGCGCTGATCGTGACCACGTGCAGACCACGGGTCTGGTATTTGAGTACGGCGCGACCATCGTCTGCTGTGTGCGTCTCCATCCCTCCAGTAGTGGTGAGCCGGGCCGCGGCCACGGCGCGGCCCGCCGGGTCGATAACGCGAACCTCGACCTTGTAGATCGCCCATCCAGTCATTTCCAGCAAGGCGCAGCCCGACACCAGCATCGCCAGCAACAGGCCTGACAACAGCAACCGGAACCGGGATATTAGGCTCATCTCAAGCTCCCAGCCAGGCACGACGCCGGCGCAGGGCGGTTTCTTCCAGCTCGTCCATCAGCCGCAGTTCGCACGTATCCTGTGGTGGTTCCTGGAGCGCCACATCGAAACACATCAATTCATCACGCCGGAAGGCATGCACCACCACCGACTCCCCTGCCCGGGAACAAGCAAGTGCGGTCTCCAGGCTCTTGCCCGTCGCCCGCAGGCCATTCCAGGCGATGATCACATCGCCGGCGGCAAGTCCTGCCTGCTGCGCGGCCATGCCGCCGAGGACATGGGTCAATTCCACACCCTGGGGATGATCGCGCCAACGCGCTCCCAAGGCCGCGGCGGGAGGCCTGCCCCGGGTGCTGCCTCCCTTGTCATCCTGCCCAGTGGCTGCACGCAAGCGCATTTCCACGCCAACGTCCCGCAACAACTCGGCCAGGGGAAGATCGTCCACGCCATGGACCGCCTGCGCCAGGAAATCATCCACATCCACGTCCGTGGCCTGCCGGATGATGGCGGCCAGTCCTTTCTCGGGTACACCCGTGCCCGTCACACCATAGTGTTGCCACAAATAACGCAGCACATCGTCCAGCGACCGGGTATCACCACTGTGTTCGCGCAAGCTCAGATCCAACGCCAGTGCAACCAGCGCACCCTTGCTGTAATAACTTACGATGGCATTGGGAGCATTCTCGTCCTGCTTGTAGAACTTGGTCCAGGCATCGAAGCTCGACTCGGCCAACGACTGGTGGAAACGCCCCTGGCCGCGATAGACCCGGGTGAGTGTTTGCGCCAGCATGTCCAGGTAGGCTTCCGCTTCGATCAGTCCACAGCGCAACAGGGCCAGCTCATCGTAGTAGGAGGTCACCCCCTCGAACCACCACAGCAACTCGGTATGCACTTCGCGGCTCAGGTCTGGCGAGAGCAGGCGCTCGGGCCGGATGCGCTTGACGTTCCAGAGATGGAAATACTCATGACTGCACAGGGCCAGGAATTCGCGATACCCCTCGTCCGATGCGCTCTGTCCACGGTGGGGCAGATGATCCCGGCGACAGATCAGACTGGTGGAATTGCAATGTTCCAGGCCGCCATAACCCTCGCCTACCGCCAACACCTGGAACAGGTAACGCTCGATGGGCAACGGTTCACCGAAGAAACGCAGGTGATGACGGCAGATCCGTGCCACGTCCTGCTGCAAGCGGCCTGTATCGGCCTGGTGGCGTCCCGCGATCACCAAGCGATGGGGCACACCCTCGACATCGAAAACGATTTCAGTGAAATCGCTCATTTCCACGGGGTGGTCGATTAGCTCAGCATAATCCCTGGCACCATAACGGCCAAAACCTGCTTCGTCACAAGCCTGTGGCGACAAGCTAGTGGCCACCCGCCAACGTTCGAAGCCTGCACCCTCGGGAGCTAGGATATCCACCTCACAGGGCATTTGTTCACGGCCGTGAAAGGCAACGAATACCGAGGTGCCATTGAAAAAACCCCGGGTTTGATCCAAGTAGGCGCCGCGTACCGACAAGTCCCAGGCATAGACCCGGTAGCTCAGCGACAAAATCCCATCGCAGGGCTCACATCGCCAGGTCTGTTTGTCCAGCTTGCGTAGCGCCAGGGCACGCCCCGCCCCATGGGCCCGCACATCGAGCACATGGCGGGCGAAATCGCGAATCATGTAACTCCCGGGAATCCAGGCCGGTAGACTGAAGGTCTGACCCGCAGGGTCAGGGTCGGGAAGCTGACAGGAAACCTCGAACCAATGGCCATGGGGATCGACCGGCTCGATTCGATAGCGAATGACCGGCTTGTTCTCCTCTGCACGCATGCTCAGGGTTTGGCTCCTGCCTGTTGTAACAGTTCGATGATCAGCCGGTCGCCCATGCGTTCGGCGAAATGCAACACGCTGTCGCCCTGGGCATTGCGAATATTGGGATCAGCGCCCGCATCCAGCAACAGGGCCAGCATATCGGCATCGTTCTCGCTGATGGCGATGAACAGGGCGCTATAGCCCTCGCGGGTGATCACATTGACATCGGCGCCGTGTTGCAACAAGGTTCTTGCCACTCCCCCATGGCCACCGGCAACGGCCGCGATCAACGCCGTATCACCATCGACGGTTTCTGCATTCACCTTCGCCCCGGCGTCCAGCAACAAGCGCACCACCAGATCATGCCCTCCCTCGGCCGCCAGCATCAACGCCGTCACCCCCGCATCTCGCTCGAATGCCGCATTGGCATCGGCACCTTTTTGCAACAGACGGCGCACAATGTCCACATCACCACTGCCCGCCGCCGTAAGCAACACCGGCGCTCCGAAACGATTGCGTGCATTGGGGTCGGCTCCGGCATCGATCAACAACCTGGCGATCTCGAGCTGACGATTGAACAAGGCACGATACAGTACAGGATCGCCATCGGCATCCCGGCTATCGGGATCCGCGCCCTGTTCCAACCAGTGCCCAACGCGTTCCACATCCCCCTGTTCCACGGCCGCCACCAAGCCCTTGGACCCCGCACACAAGGGCAACGCGAACAACATCAAGACAACGGCCAAGCCGACGCGTCTCATGTTCAGATGCGCACCGCCAATACATCGCAACGGGTGCCATGTAAAATGGCGTTGGCCGTGGACCCCAGTAGCAGGGCCACCCCATGACGACCATGGGTGCCTATGACCAGCAAGTCGATGTCCTGCTGTTCCACCTGATGCAGGATTTCCGTTTTCACCGAGCCCACCTCGACCAAGATCCGGGGTTCTTGCAAACCGAACTCTTCGCTTATGTGCGCCAGAAAACCCTGCGCCCTCTCATACAAGGCCTTTTCCACATCCACCGAAATCACCGGCAACGACTCATAGGAATTGTCCAGCAACATGGGCTCCACCACATGGATCAAGGCCAGCTCGGCATCGAACCGGGAAACCATTTCCACCGCTCGTTGCATGACCTTGCGCGCCTCGTCGGTGGTATCCAGGGCAACGAGTATTTTCTTGTACATCTCCCGTTTCATTCTCCCATAAACGCAAAAACCCCTGAAACCAAGCTCAGGGGTTTTCGACGACCAAGCGACAACAGCGCTGGATTTCGATTCAACCGATCAGAGCTGAACCAGGGTGTAATAGATATACAACATGGTCAGGACAAAGATCAAAATCCCTATCCCACCGATACCCGACTTGAATTCCTGCAGCTTGGGCGCACTCATCGTCCATCGTCCTCGTCTGTTGAATGAGCCCTGATCGATCAGGATTGATCAGAGCTTCCTGAGATAAAAGCCCTCCGGGGCTTCGCCAAGCTAAATTTATATAGGCAATAAAATCCAGCGTCAAGGCAAAAAAATACCCAGCCGGGGTACGGCTGGGTAGGGGTTTAAGAGCCTGGCGGTGACCTACTTTCGCATGGCAACAACCACACTATCATCGGCGCTGAGCAGTTTCACTTCCGAGTTCGGGATGGGATCGGGTGGTTCCCACTCGCTATGGCCGCCAGGCAAACAGGTTGCCGATCCTGAGATCGGCGAATTCGGAAATCAGTTCAAGCGGTATGCCTTGTCAGCACACCCAACAAACCACTTGGGTGTTATATGGTCAAGCCTCACGGGCAATTAGTACTGGTTAGCTTCACACGTTACCGCGCTTCCACACCCAGCCTATCAACGTTGTCGTCTTCAACGGCCCTTCAGGGACATCGAGTGTCCAGGGAGATCTCATCTTGAGGGAGGCTTCCCGCTTAGATGCTTTCAGCGGTTATCCCGTCCGTACTTAGCTACCCGGCAATGCCACTGGCGTGACAACCGGAACACCAGAGGTACGTTCACTCCGGTCCTCTCGTACTAGGAGCAACTCCTCTCAAATCTCCAACGCCCACGGCAGATAGGGACCGAACTGTCTCACGACGTTCTAAACCCAGCTCGCGTACCACTTTAAATGGCGAACAGCCATACCCTTGGGACCGGCTACAGCCC
>WFPC01000045.1 GCA_015487785.1 Gammaproteobacteria bacterium
CGGCCACGTCGTTGTAGCCCTCGACATCGGCCTTGGCGGCGAAGTACAGGTAACGGCGGTTGGCCTGGGACTCGCCGGCAAAGGCGTCTTTCAGGTGTTGTTCGGTCTTGGAACCTTTCAGTGACATTATTTTTCCTCCATTGCTTCAATCGAACCGGTGGATTCCGGCTGCTAGCGGAGGCAATAGTAGGGTCGATCCGCCCGATATGGAAATTGTTTATTGCAATGCAAACAATAGGGAAAAACTATCGGATAGAAATCGCTGCGCCGCCGTATCCCGCAGACCGGCCGGAGTTGTCAAGCGACACCAAGAATTGACCCCCCAACGACATCCAGAATTGACCCCCTGTTTCACTCGGACAAGGTTGTGGGTTGGGGATGGCTCCCCGGGTTTTCTCCAGGTGCAGCCAAGGGCCTGAGCAGGCCGGAGCGGCGCTTTTCGCGCAGGCGGTAGCTGTCGCCCCGGATGGTCAGAACCTGGCTGTGGTGGAGCAGTCGGTCGAGGATGGCGGTGGCCACCACGGCATCGCCGAACACCTCGCCCCATTCGCTGACCGCGCGGTTCGAGGTGACCAGCAGGCTGCCCCGTTCATAGCGGCGCGAGACCAGCTGGAAAAACAGATGGGCGGCCTGGGGCTCGAGCGGCAGGTAGCCCAGCTCGTCGACGATCAGCAGCTTGGGTTTGCTGTAATGGCTCAGCCGCTCCTCGAGCTTGCCGGCGGCGTGTGCCTGGCTGAGGCTGCTCATGAGGGCGACGGCGGTGGTGAACAGCACCGAGTAGCCGCGCTCAATGGCCTCGCGGCCCAGGGCCACGGCCAGATGGGTCTTGCCCACCCCGGGCGGGCCGAGCAGCAGCAGGGCATCGCCGTTGGCGATCCAGCGTCCGGTGGCCAGTTCCCGCAGCTGGCCGGGGTCGATCGAGGGCTGGGCCTCGGTGTCGAAGCCCTCTAGGGTGCGCACATAGGGGAACTTGGCGATCTTCAGCCCCATCTCGATGCGCCGCTGGTCCTTACGCTCGATCTCGCTGCGACACAGGAAGTAGAGGGCTTCGCGCAGGTTCAGCTCGCGCCGGGCGACCTCGTCGAGCAGGCTGTCGAGGCGATCGCGGATCGCGGTCAGGCGCAGCCGGGTGAGCATGGCGGGCAGTTCGTCGAGTGTCTCCATCACCAACGCCCTCCCACGGCCGCGTCATAGTCGCTCAACGGGCGCTGCAGCTCGCCCTCGGGCACCGGGGACAGGGGTGCCGAGGGGGTGTCCACCACCCGTTGGTGGGCGACGATCCCCTCCAGGTGCGCCGGATCGATGCAGCGCTGGCGCTGGCCTGTCTGCTCGGGATGGCAGGCCACCTCTTCGGTGCCGTGATAGACCCGTACCTGTCGCTCGGCGATCTGTACCCGGACGGTCTCACCGATCAGGCGCCAGGGGACGCTGTAGTGGTGGGTATCGACCTCCACACAGGCGTCGCTGTGGACCCGACGGGTCAGCTCGCGCAGCTGCACGAAGGGCGGCTTGGCGTTCAAGGGCGCCAGGGCCGCCGCCTCGGCGGCCTCGAAGCGGTCGATCGGGCGCTCGCCGGTGGTGCCGTGCCGGCGCCGGTCGGCGATCTCGCGCATCCAGCGTGTCAGATGGGCCTCCAGCTGGGCCCAGCTGTCGAAGCGTCGTCCGGCAATGGCGTTGTGCTTGACATAGCCGACGCCGCGCTCGTCCTTGCCCTTGGTACGGGCCCGGTAGGGGGCGCAGGCCTTGGGTTGGATGCCCCAGTAGCGGCAGAAGGCGTGAAAGCGCGCATTGAAGCGGACTTCGCGGGTGGACGGATCATGGTGATCGACCAAGGGCCGGGCATTGTCCACCAACACCTCCCGGGGGACACCGCCAAAGTGCCGAAAGGCCCCTTCCAGGCCACTCAGCCAGGCCGACTGGCGCTGATGGCCGAAGGCCTGGACATACAGGCGGCGGGAATATCCCAGGGTGGCCACGAACAGGTGCACTGTGACCGCCTCCCCGCCGATCCAGACCCGACGCTGGCCGAAGTCGATCTGCAACTGGCGGCCCGGTTCGGTCTCGAAACGTACCGTGGCGCGAGCCTCGGCCCGCAGCTGCTGGCGCAGCGGTGCCACGGCGCGTTCCACCGTGCGCAACGACACCGACACCCCCAGCTCGTCGAGCAGCTCCTGGCGGACCACCGCCGCATTGCCCCGGTGCTGCCGGAAACGCTCGGCCAGCCACGTCTCCAGCCCCGCCAGCTTGCCAGCCCGGGAGGGTGTCTTGTAGGCACACCAGCCACCCTGGCGCAGGTAACGGCGCACCGTGTTCCGGCTCATCCCCAGATACACCGCGATCCGCCGCGTCCCCCAGCCTCGGCGATGCAGGGCCAGCACCGCCTCGACTTCTTCCGGCAACTTCATCTTCACCTCCCGTCGCACCCAATCCTGGGGCCGGAAGGTACCTCCTGACAGCTCGTTCATCTTGATCTCCTCTCTTCGAGAGGGGTCATTTCTTCGTGTCGTCAGGGGGTCATTTTTGTGTGTCGTCTGACA
>WFPC01000046.1 GCA_015487785.1 Gammaproteobacteria bacterium
GATTTGCTCCATGGTCTGGAGCCCTTGGGTCTTGATGGTCACGATCATCCTCCGATGATCCCAGAACCCGACCCCGTTCAGGCTCACTTCTCGTTGGAATCACGCCCGCCCTTCAGGCTCATGTGTCATTGGAAGAGGCTCAGAGTTTCCTCAAATCAAAACATGAGGTAATATTTCCATATGGAGCCTATCGCGTGCCGAGGCGCCTGTCGCCCTGAGTAGGATACGCGAGGTGATCCGGGTGGACAGGCCGCCCGGCTTCATTTTCCGTTTCTCCTGTAGAGACGCACTCCCTTTTGACGATTCTTCAGCAGCCGACACTGTCGGGTCCATAGGCCGTAACCCCAACCCACCCCCTGAGCGGTCAGACGGGCATCGGTGAAGTCCATCTCGACGTTCGGAATCCGGCACGCTACTCTGCTCATGGACACCTGCGGGGTGAGGGTTTCGACACCCGGCATTTCGCCGTATCTCCTCGCAGCGTGCGCCTTTTCTCTTCCTGAGACCCGGGCTTATCCGGGAATCAAGGCCGTTTGACTCGAAAAGACATTTTCCTTCAGACTTACACGAGGAAGACACGGAAGGCAACCCCATGACGGATAGAATATTGTCCCCTCTCGCCATCGACCTGGGCGGCAGGTATACAGGGCTTTTCATGGCCCATTATGCATATGGCGAAGATCCCGCACACGGATATCGTAAAGCCCATATCATCTGTCTACCCCAAGATGGTGGAGAAATGATCTGGAGCCAGCGCGGACGTACATCTCGCCGCCACCTCGTGCGCAACAACAAACGGCGCAAACTGGCTCGCCGGCTGCTGAGTCTGCTGCTCGTCCAGGCCTTGAACCTGCAACCGACCCGGCAACAGTGGACCCGCCTCAATGGCTACCTCAAGCGACGCGGCTATAACCGTCTCCAGGTGGAACAGGATCTGCAACCCCTGGATGACTGCCCACCGGACTGGTTCGCCGAGCAACTTCCGGACATATTCGATTCCGTCACGCCACTCACCACACGGCTCGACGAAATCCTGCAAGATGTCGAGGCCAGCCAGTCCCTTCTCAACAGCGAAGTATTTGCCACCCCGGGAAAACGCGAGTTCAAAGGCCGCCTCCCCAACGACATGGACACCTGGGAAAAGGCCAGGATCGTCGACGCCTGGGCGGTAATGCGTGACGCACTGCTCGCCGCCCAGCGGGAACGCGAAGGCAACCGCCACCGCCGCGAATATCTCGACAATATCGCCCATGACTTGGCCCGGGATAAACTCCTGGCACCGCTTTTCGCCAGCGCATCACTCGAGGCCACGCAGATGGCACATCTCATTGGTCATGTCTCCAACCTGCAGTTGCGCCCCCTGCGCTGGTACTTCAACGACCCGGGCATGGCCAGCGGCGATCGCTGGGATGCGCCGCGCCTGCACCGCGTCCTGCGCCGTTGGGTGCTTGGCCTGCGTCCCGAAGATCATGAACAGCGTAACGCTAGGCGGCGCGTCCTCGATGCACTGGACAAATCGAAAGAAAACATTCTGGAGTTTCTTCTCAACCACGATCCCGCCGACACCATTCCACCCTACGAGGACCAGAACAACCGGCGCCCACCCAAGGACCAGACCCTGTGGCTTTCACCCACGGCAATGGACAGGCTCCACCCAAACTGGAAACTGTGGACCGCGGCCCTGCGACGCGCCAACTCCGACCTAGAAGACGGCCTTAGCGTAGTGACCAGCCTGACCGACCGGCGCAGCCGCCCTCCAGTCAATGCACGCCGGGAAGCGCTTCTCCTGCAACGCCTTATGGATCGCTCACGCACGCTCGACCCCTATGCCTTGCGTCTGCTGGTAACCAACAGCGATTCGGAAAACGCCCGCTCCGCGCGGAACAGGCTGTCGCAAGACCTGGGCAGCCAACACCTCGATGCCTTCCTCGAGTTCGCGGGTGACTATTTCGATGAAATCCGGCTCGCACGGCAAGGACTATGGCAACCGCACGATACCAATCTACTCGAGCGTGCGGATCTCAACCCGCCCCACAAGTCACGCATCCTCCATGTGCTGATCGGCAACCTGTTCGGAGAAACCGTCGATCTCTGGAGCGAGGATCGCCTCGAGCGCTTTCGCCGCGAAGCCTGGAGCAAGCCCTTCAAGGGGCGCAGCTCGCCTCGCAGCGTGGCCACCAAATGGGTCGAACTGCAAAAGAACTGGGGCAACCTGCTGGCCGATCAGCTCCGCCGGCTGGCTTATCGCCACGACGAGCTGGGCCAAAAACCCGGCGAGTGGAAGAAAGAAGAAAAGGACCTCTGGAAACAGCGGGAGAATGCCTTCCTGGCCATCGACCATATTGCCGCCTGGCTCGGGCACGATGAAAAACGAAAGACCTACTACGCCAACCCCTGGACATTGATCCAGCTATACAACCTGCTGGAAAAGGACAGCCGCGGCTTCAGCCGCACCACGCTCGCCGCCCATATCGAAAATGCCTGGCGCATGACCAAGCTGCGCAGCGAGGATGGCCGGGAGTCGGCCCGTTGCAGTCGTTTGAGTTCCGACACCGTGCGCCCCTTCGATGGCGTACTGCGCCGCCTGCTGGAGCGCCAAGCCAGCGCCATCGCCAGGGCCAAGCTGGCGCAAATCCTCGAACATGCCGACGAGGATTGTGAGCTGCTGGTCCCCATTCTCGTGGAAGAAAACCGCTTCACCTTCACACTGGGCATCAAGGAACTCAAAAAACAGCGTGACGGCTCGCTGGAACGCGTCCTGTCACGGCGCCGCGAGCAGCAGGACCGGCAATGGCAGGACAAGATGGGCCGAATCCGTGCTGCTTCCCGGAATATCTGTCCCTATACGGGGGAAACCATTGGAGAGCATGGCGAATACGACCACATCGTGCCCCGCGCCGCCAGCCGCGACCGGGCCGGCACCGTATTCAACAACGAGGCCAATCTCATCTGGTGCTCGCACAGGGGTAACCGGCAAAAGGGCGACAAGCGCTATACTCTCGCACAACTGGCGCCGGCCTATCTCGAGCGCCAGTTCGGCAGCGCCGACATCGACACGGTTCGCGCACAGCTCCAACGTACCATCACTTCCCTGCCGGACGGATTTCTGTTCCAGGAACTTTCAGAAAAACAGCAGCGCGCCGTGCGCCATGCCCTGTTCCTCGACGCCTCGGACCCGGCCTGGCAGAAAGTAATCCGCTCCCTCGCCGAACAGCAGAAGGCACGCGTCAACGGCACCCAGGCCTGGCTGGCGCGACGCATTATCACGCTCATGGGACAGGAACTCGACGCTCGTGGTATCCGTCATCGCTTCCTCGTCCAGCGCGTGGACGGACGACAGGTCCACGATGTGCGCCGCCTGCTCGGCGAAACCCTGCCCCGGTTCGCCAAGCGTGACCCCCAGCCCGTATCCAGCCACGCGATGGACGCCCTGTGTGTACTGGCGGCAGCCGTCACCGATGAAGACATGGCGCAGCGACTGGGCCTGCCGGAAACCCTCCTCGAAGACCCCGAGTGGCTTGCCAAATTCCTGCCCGACAGTATCGTCCTCGACCCGATTCAACGCCGACCGGCCTATCGCAAGCACAATATCAGCGCCCAGGCACTGTTCAATGAAGGCATCTACGCCGAGCGTTTTCTTCCTGTATGGATACACGAGGGTACGTTGCACTTCGGCTTCGACCTGGACGACAACATCCTGACCCTCGACAGGATACATGCGCCATTCTGGCTGGAACGCCTGTGGCCCGTGCTGCGCCGTGCCGATGGCCAGGCTCCCGAGGGCAACCCCGATTCCCTGCTGCAAAGCGAGCAGACCCTTCGCTTCGTTATCGATCGCGACGCCGCCTTCACTCACCTGCATCGAGTTGCGAAGGAACCGGCCGAGGCCTGCGACCTGGAACTGGCCGATCTGCTCGATGGGTTGAGCTATTTCGTTCAGAAGATGGAACTGCGCAAGGTCTTTGGAGACAACAATGCCAAATGCAAGAAGCGTGAAGACGTGTTGAAGGAAAAGGATTTCACCGTGAAGTTCGACTGCAAGCTCGGAGCACGCGGGCAGCACGGGCGAGTAGCAGGCAAGCTGCGCCTGCCCGTCCGGGACGATTGGAAACGTTTTCTCGCGCATCTCGAACACCGGGGGCACTTCCGTCCGGGCGAAGACCTGCCGGACGCGGATGCCTGGCAACGGATCTGCGCCGACTATTTCCGGGACACCGGCAACCGCGATCCCGAACGCAAACACCAAGGCACGCGCCGCCAGTATTCTCTGCCACGCGCTGTCTGGCTGGCGGGCAAACTGTTTCGTGTGCGCCGCAACACCGCAGGAGGTGAATCGCTCTGGCAACTCCTGGCTGCCAACGGCAGCCCATCCTGTGGGTTCGCCATCCGCCATGGAAAGATCTGCTGGAACGAAGTGGTGCTTCTGCCGCTGCTGGCGCAAAGTCCAGATCTGGTCATGCGTGGCGCGCGCCATGCTCCGCCTGCGGAGGCCATCGCCTGGTTCGACGAATGGCGCGAGCTTCCGGCACCCGAGCCACTTGAAGCCTTGGCCATGGCGCCGGGCACCGAAGGACGTGCCTATCTGCGCCTGACAATGTCGTGGGAAACCTTCCGGAGATGGGCGGAGCCGGACGTAACATATCCTTTCGACCTGCCGGCCAGCATGAAGGTCGATGCGGCAAAGTTTAAAAACGCGCATGGACTAACTCTCCTTGGCAAACCTCGTTCCGGACAGATCACGATTCAGGAACTCGGCCCCGTCGTTCGCATCCAGTATACGGTGGAGAACACCACAACCGAGATGAAGCGCGCCTGGGAGACCGCGTCACCCGGCGCCCCGAAAACCTGAAGCGGGCCCTCCGAGCCTAAAGTTTTCCATATCCCTCGCGATACAGTGGTTATTGATCGTCCAGGGAAGGATAGTGCATGCGCCATCTCACCATCCTCGAACACGGCAGCAAGCTCGGGCTGGATCACAACCGCGTGCGGATCCGTGACCGCGGCGGCGAGGTTGCGCAATATCCCCTGTCGCGGCTGCGCACCATCAGCATCGCCCGCAAGGGCGTCAGCGTCTCCACCGATCTCCTGCTCGCCTGCGCCGAGCGCGGCATCCAGCTCTTCGTGCTCGACTGGCGAGGGGTGGCCATCGCCGCCCTCAGCGGCCTGCACCAACACGCCGTGGCACGGCTCCGCCAGGCCCAGTTCCGCTTCCTCGAAAAAGGCGAGCCGGCCAACGTGGCGGCGGCCATCCAGTACGGCAAGCTACGCAACCAGCGCGCCGTCCTGCTCTATTTTCGTAAGTACCTCGCACACCGCAGCCCGGAAGAAGCGGACACGCTCACCCGGGCGGCAGATCGCATCGAAGATATCGCCGACCGCATCAATCGCATCCATTGGTCAAACCACAAGGACTGGCGCGGCAGCCTGTTGGGACTCGAAGGAGCCGGCGCCGCGGCCTACTGGTCGGCCCTCGGCAAGGCAGGCCTGCTTCCGAAGAGCTTTGCCGGCCGCGAAGGACGCGGCTCAAACGAGGTCACCAACCAGGCCCTGAACTATGGCTACACCTTGCTCACCAGCCAAGTGTGGCATGCCCTGAGTAACGCCGGGCTGGAACTCTACGCGGGTGTCATGCATGAGCAACGACCGGGCAAACCCGCACTGGTACTGGATCTGATGGAGGAATATCGGCCATGGGTGGTAGACCGCAGCATCATCAAGCTGCGACGGCAATTGCAAGAAAAATCCTCGCTCGAGATTCCCCAAAAGCGCGCCATCACACAGGAGATCCAGGGCTGCATGGGCCGCCGCCACGCCTATCGGGGACGCAAACTGCGCCTCGAGAGCATCCTGCAACGGCAGGCCTATAGACTCGCCGGCGCTTTTGCCGGCGAACGCCGCTACCGACCCTACCTGTTCAAATGGTGACACCGATGAGCACGCGACTACACCAGCCCATGCTCGTGAGCTATGACATCAGCGAGAACAAGCCTCGCCGCCAAATGGCCGACTTGCTTCTCGACCTGGGACTGCAACCGATCCAGAAATCGGTCTATTTCGGTTACCTGAGCCGTGCCGAGATCCAGGCCCTGGCGCGTGAAGGCCGCAAACTGCTCGATGCCGACACCGACAGCCTGTTCTGGGTACGGGTCGATCTGCCCGCCGTCATCGACCATCAATGTCTTGGACACAAGCCCCGACTCGACGGATTGAAACCCGATGGATACGCCATCCTCTAGCCTGCCGGTAAGCCTGCTGCGGCAGCATGCCTTCTGCCCCCGCATCCCCTGGTTCATGGAAACCCTCGGACTCAACCCACCGCGCCCACCCTGGGTGCGCCAGGGCATCGACCACCACCAGCGCGAACGCATGTTGCAACGGCGGCGGCGCCTGAGCCGTTATGGTCTCACCGGGGCGCGCCTCATCGAAGAGCCCGCGCTATACGCGGCGGATATGGGCCTCCATGGACGCCCCGATGCCTTGCTGGAAACCGAAGATGCCGTCTATCCCCTGGAATTCAAGCTGGGCGACAGCCGACCCGCCAATGGTCACCTGCTGCAGGTCGCGGCCTATGCCCTGTTGGCGGAATCGGCGCGGGGCAAGCCTTCTCCGGCTGGCTTCATCCTGTATGGCGAGCGGGGAAAAACCCTGCGGGTGGAAATGGATGCGCGCATGCGAGACAAGGTCATGAAAGCCTGTACAAACCTGAAGCAGGCGCTGGAAAAAGGCCTGCTGCCCGTCAGCCCGGCATCCGCCGCCCAGTGCACCCAGTGCGAGTTTCTGAACTATTGCAATGACCGGGAATAGAAATGAAAATGGCCCCGTATGTGCGAGCACAGAAGACGGAGCCAGCAATACCTGACTTTAAGTGATTTCAGCGCATCGAGCTTTTGTGGGAAACCCTCTTTAAAACACGAATTTTCGCAAAAAACAAGCCTCAAACGACAAATGCTCTCTTTGCGAAAAAAACCACTCTTGAACACACCACTTACAACTCATAAAACATGTAGTTACGTGGTGGGTGTCACAGCTTATCCCACAAAAGCAGCGGCTGAAACGATGTCACGTTAAATGTAGTAATGCCGCTGAAATTTGTGTCACAGCTTATCCCACAAAAGCAGCGGCTGAAACCGCGTTTCGATCTTGCGCGTCCTCCCCTCGCGGTGTCACAGCTTATCCCACAAAAGCAGCGGCTGAAACCTCGGAGA
>WFPC01000047.1 GCA_015487785.1 Gammaproteobacteria bacterium
CAGACGCTTTCCCAGCATGATTTTGTGATTCTCGATTTCTGGGCTCCATGGTGCGGTCCCTGCCAGTCCTTCGCTCCCGTATTCGAGTCGGTGGCGCAAAAGCATCCGGACATTCTCTTCGCCAAGGTCAATACCGAGCAGGAACAGGAACTGGCCGCCCAGTTTCAGATCCGTTCCATTCCCACGCTCATGGTGATGCGTGACGATATCATCATCTATGCCCAGCCCGGTGCTTTGCCTGAGTCTGCTCTGGAAGATCTGGTTGCTCAGGCCAAGAGTCTGGACATGGAGCAGGTGCGAGCAGAGATCGCTGCGCAGCAGGCCCCACAATAGCCGAGCCGATGTATTCGGATGGCGGGGCATGATGTCTTGTCCATCATGCCGATTGGGGTTTTTGACTTCTCTGCTCCCAGTCAGTATATTTTCTCATCAACATCATTGAGATAGCCGATCCGGCCATGAGGCGTGGCGGATCGGGTGCGAGGCCGCGTGTGCGGCCTCTGTCGTTTTGGGGCCTTTGCGGCCGGGGGCTGCGCTGGGTGAAACCTGATCTGGTCGAGGATACTCATTGGATGGAACGGGCGCTGACCCTGGCCGCATGTGCCGAGGCCGAGGGCGAAGTGCCGGTAGGGGCCGTGCTGGTGCGCGAGGGAGAGGTTCTGGCCGAGGCCTGGAATCGGCCCATTGCCGGGCACGATCCCACTGCCCATGCGGAGATTCTGGCCTTGCGTCGGGCGGGTCAGGCGGTGGCCAATTACCGTTTGCCACCGGGCTGCACGCTCTATGTGACCCTGGAGCCCTGTCCCATGTGTGCCGGAGCCATGGTGCATGCGCGCCTGGGGCGTTTGGTTTTTGGCGCTTTCGATCCCAGGACTGGTGCGGCGGGTAGCGTGTTCGATATTGCCGCCAATACGCGTCTCAATCATCGGGTGGAGGTATGCGGCGGTGTATTGGCCGAGGTTTGCGGGCAGCGTTTGAAAGGCTTTTTTCAGGCACGACGTGTTCAGGCGAAGGGTACGCCGGGCGAGATGTGAAAGGGGAGGTTGTGAACATGCTTGCAGTGTTTTGGATTCGTTCGTGGGTCATGGGGGCATTGTTGATGCTGGCGATGCCGGTGTCGGCGTTTGAGGTTTTGCAGCCCTTGCCAGATCAGCCCATCATCCCCGCCGACAATCCACAAACGGAAGCGAAGGTGCGACTGGGCTGGCAGTTGTTTTTCGATCCCCGCTTGTCGCGGGACATCAGTGTTTCGTGCAACAGTTGCCACAACCTGGCTGCCGGAGGGGACGACGATGGGGGGGCGACCCGCCAGCCCGGACGTTTCATCCAGCGCTCGGCGCCCACGCTCTGGAATGCCGCCTATATGTCTGTACAGTTCTGGGACGGGCGGGCCAAGAGCCTGGAAGAGGCCTTTATGGATCACTTGCTGGATCCGCAGATCCTGGCCATGCCCTCGCCAGAGGCCCTGATGCAGCGCCTGATGGCGATTCCCGGCTACCGCCGGCAGTTGGCCGAGGTTTTCCCCGGTGAGTCGGCCAGCGCACAGATGGTGGCCAAGGCCCTGGCGGCCTTCATCCGTACCTTGAAAACACCCAACAGTGCCTTCGACCGCTATATTCGCGGCCAGGAAGATGCCCTGAGCCCGGCGGCCCGGCGTGGTCTGGACTTGTTCAACGAGAAAGGTTGCCTGGCCTGCCATTTCGGAGTGAATTTTGCCGGTCCGGCGCCGGGGCCCTCGTTCAAGATGGGCGACGGTTTCTATGAATTGTTTCCCAATTATCTGGGCACGGAATACGATGACCGCTATCGCTTCACCGACGATGTGGGGCGGGTGCGTATCACACGGCGCAACGATCATACCTTCATGTGGCGGGTGGCGCCCTTGCGCAACATCGCCCTTACGGCACCTTATTTCCACAATGGTTCGGTGAAGGACCTGGCCGAGGCCGTGCGCATCATGGGCAAGGTCCAGTTTCGCCACGACCTCACCGAGCAGGAGGTGCAAGACCTGGTGGCCTTTCTGCTCAGCCTCACCGGCGAGATACCGGAAATCCGCCTGCCTCGCCTGCCGGAGACGCCAGGGGTGAGCCTGGCGCCCTGACTGCCGGTAAACGCCTTGTCCTTTTCTGCGCCCGGTTAGCTGGCCTGGCATGCCGTCTGTGTACCTCAAGTTGCCCCGAGGCCTGTCGATAACATGGCAGATTCGAGGCAACGGAGGAGTTGTGCCCTGGGGGGCACGGCCGCTATCCCATGAATATCATCGTCGGCGTTTTGGTTGTGCTGGGCTGCGTATTCGGCGGCTTTGTGCTGTCCGGAGGTCAGCTCCTGGCACTATGGCATCCCCCGGAATTGTTGATCATCGGGGGGGGCGCCTTTGGCGGTTTCGTGATCGCCAACTCGCCCACCGTGATCAAGGCGACATTCAAGAGCCTGCCTGCGATTCTCAAGGGTTCTCCCTATAAGAAGGCACTCTATCTCGAGTTGCTGGCGCTGCTCTATGAATTGCTGATGAAGGCGCGCAAGGAAGGCCTGATGTCGCTGGAAGCCCATATAGAAGAGCCCGACAAGAGCCCTATCTTTTCGGAATATCCCAAGATTCTGGCCAATCACCATGCGATGGATTTCCTTACCGATTATCTGCGCCTGATGGTGACCGGTACCGCCAACGCGCTGGAAATGGAAAACCTGATGGATCTGGAAATGGAGACCCATCACCAGGAGGCCCATGCACCGTCACATGCGGTGCAAGGCATGGCCGACGGCTTGCCGGGGTTCGGGATCGTGGCGGCGGTCATGGGGGTGGTGATCACCATGGCGTCCATCAGCGCCGGTCCCGAGGTGATCGGTGCCAAGGTGGCGGCGGCCCTGGTGGGTACCTTCGTGGGCATCCTGCTGTCCTATGGCTTTGCCGGTCCCATCGCCAGCTCCATGGGGACTCTGGCCGCCGACGAGGGCAAGTTCATCGAAGTGATCAAGGTGACCCTGCTGGCCTCGCTCAACGGCTATAGCCCGCAGGTGGCCATCGAATTCGGACGCAAGGTGATCTACCACGCCGAGCGGCCGGGATTCACCGAGCTCGAAGAGTATGTCAAGCAGAAAAAATAACTCGCTTGACTCCGGCAGGAGGATGCTGACGGGAGCGCGTCATGGCTGAGAATGTCCAGCCGATCATCGTCAAGAAGATCAAGAAGGTTTCCGGAGGTCATCACGGCGGCTCCTGGAAGGTGGCCTATGCGGACTTCGTGACCGCCATGATGGCTTTTTTCCTTCTGTTGTGGCTGCTCAATGTGTCCGATCCCGTGACCTTGCGGGGCATTTCCGAGTATTTTCAAAACCCCAGCATGGTGCAGGCCGCCGGTGGGGCCAGTACCAGCATCATTGATCTTGGCAGTAATGTGGAAACCGCCAAGGGCGAGGGTGAAAACCTGCGTGAATCCGATGAATGGGAAACCGAGGTGCCCCAGTATAGCCAGGAGTTCCTGGAGCAGGAGCGGCGCCAGCTCGAAGACTTGAAGGAAGAACTGGAACAGGTGATCGAGGAGACCCCCAACCTGGCCCAGTTCAAGGACCAGATCTTGCTGGATGTGACAGAGGAGGGGTTGCGCATCCAGATCGTGGACAAGGATCGCCGGCCCATGTTCGATCTGGGGGCGGCCACCCTGAAACCTTATGCACGGCGTATTCTGCGTGCTCTGGCGCCGGTGTTGAACGAGGTGCCCAATAGCATCAGCCTGTCTGGCCACACCGATGCCCGTCGCTTCGTGGGCCAGCGCGGCTATAGCAACTGGGAATTGTCGGCCGAGCGGGCCAATGCCTCGCGGCGTGAGCTGGTGGCGGCCGGCTACCCGCCGGAAAAGATCACACGGGTGGTGGGTCTGGCCTCGCGGGTGCCATTCGACGAAAAAGACCCCAACAGCCCCATGAACCGGCGGATCAGCATCATCGTGCTGAACAAGAAAGCCGAGGATTCCATTCTACGCACCGCAGGCGCGGGCATGAAGCTTCGCCGCAAAGAAGATATTCCCGCCATTTTGCCCGAAGCCCTGCGTGAAGCCATTCGCAACGGTGGCAATCGCACCGGGCTGATTCAGCGCTGAATCAGGGCATAGGCCGAATGGTTGTGGATGGATTCGAAGTTCTCCGATTCAACCGTGTAGCCGTTGATGCGAGGATCCTGGTTGAGGCGCGCGGCAATGTCGCGCACCATGTCCTCGACGAACTTGGGGTTGTCGTAGGCCCGTTCGGTGACGAATTTCTCGTCCGGGCGCTTGAGCAGGCCGAACAATTCACACGAGGCTTCTTCTTCCACCAGATCGATCAGCTCCTCGATCCAGATGAAATCCTGTGATTTCACCGTGAGGGTGACATGGGAGCGCTGGTTGTGGGCGCCGTAGTCGGAGATCTTCTTGGAGCAGGGGCACAGACTGGTCACGGGGACCACCACCTTGATGATGAGTTCGGGCTTGTCGTTGCGGATCTCGCCGATGAAGGTCACCTCGTAGTCCATCAGGCTCTTTACCCGAGACACTGGAGCGGTCTTGTTGATGAAATAGGGGAAGCTCATCTCGATATGGCCGGCCTCGGCCTCCAGCCGTTCGATCATTTCGGAGAGCATTTCCTTGAACGAGTCGGTGGTGATCTCACGCTCGTGCTGGTTGAGGATTTCCACGAAGCGCGACATGTGGGTGCCCTTGAAATTGTGCGGCAGGTTCACGTACATGTTGAAACAGGCCACGGTGTGTTGCTCGCCACCGCTGCGCTCGCGAATGCGCACCGGATGACGGATATCCTTGATGCCTACCTTGTCGATGGGAATGTGGCGGGTGTCGGCTGTGTTCTGTACGTCGGCAATGGGTGTGCTTGAGTGATCGTTCATGCTCGGCTTCATTCCTCGCTGTAGCTGACGCAGGCGCGTTCGGTTTCCCAGATGGTGACGCGGCTGATGCGTACGCGCGTATCGTTGAGACGTTTGCTCAGGCCCCGGAACAGGTGGGCGGCAATGTTCTCTGCAGTGGGATTGATACGGTCGAAGGGCGCCATGTCGTTGAGATTGTAATGGTCCATGTCGGCCAGCAATGCCTTGGTGGCGCTCTTGAGCACGGCGAAGTCCAGCCCCATGCCGATCTCGTCCAGTTCGCTGGCGCAGGCTTCCACCTCCACTTTCCAGTTGTGGCCGTGCAGGCGGCTGCAGGGACCGTCGTAGCCGCGGAGATAATGGGCGGCGGCGAAGTCGGTGACGACTTTCATGGTGTAGCACGCAGTCATAACTGAGTATTTTACTTGGAATTGAGTTCCAGCGGTAGTGCGGCGGGGCGGTAGGTATCTTGTGCCCGGCGCGCGGCGCGCAGGATGCCGCTGGCATCCAGGCCGCAATCGGCCAGCAGTTCCTCGCGCCGGCCGTGCTCCACGAAATGATCGGGCAGGCCCAGGTTGAGACAGGGCGGGGCCTGTTGCATGGCCGCCAGCAACTCGTTGACCGCGCTGCCGGCGCCGCCCTTGACAGCGTTGTCTTCCAGGGTGATCAACAAATCGTGTTCGGCGGCCAGTTTGAGAACCAGGGCCTCGTCCAGCGGTTTGACGAAGCGCATGTTGGCCACCGTGGCGTCCAGCGCTTCGGCGGCGATCAATGCCTGATCCAGCAAGCTGCCGAAGGAGAGAATGGCGATGTGCGAGCCCTGGCGGCGGATCTCGCCCCGACCCAGGGGCAGGGTATCCAGCGTTTCGTCGATGGTCGCGCCCGGCCCGGTGCCCCGAGGATAGCGAATGGCACTGGGCGTGTCCAGGGCAAAGCCCGTGGACAGCATCTGGCGGCATTCGTTCTCGTCGCTGGGGGCCATGATGGTCATGTTGGGAATACAGCGCAGATAGCTGAGGTCGAAGCTGCCGGCATGTGTGGGACCATCCGGACCTACCAGGCCGGCGCGGTCGATGGCGAAGACCACCGGCAGGTTTTGCAGGGCGACGTCATGGATGAGTTGGTCATAGGCCCGCTGCAAGAAGGTGGAATAGATGGCCACCACCGGCTTGAGACCTTCCACCGCCAGTCCGGCGGCCAGGGTCACTGCGTGTTGCTCGGCAATGCCCACGTCGATATAGCGTTCGGGGAAGCGTTCGGCGAACGCCACCAGGCCCGAGCCTTCCTTCATCGCCGGTGTGATGCCCACCAGGCGCTCGTCGTGTTCGGCCATGTCGCACAGCCATTGGCCGAATACCTGGGTGTAGCTGGGGCTGGGTGCGCGCTGCTTGATGGATTCACCGGTTTTGTCGTTGAGGCGGTTGACCGCGTGATATTCACAGGGGTCGCGCTCGGCCAGGGCATGGCCCTTGCCCTTCTTGGTGATGATGTGCAGGAACTGCGGCCCCTTCATGGATCGCAGGTTGCGCAGAGTGGTCACCAGAGTGTCGAGATCGTGGCCGTCGATGGGCCCGATGTAGTTGAACCCCAGTTCCTCGAACAGGGTGCCGGGGATGACCATGCCCTTCATGTGTTCCTCGGCGCGGCGGGCCAGTTCGCTTACCGCCGGCATGGCCTTGAGCACCTTCTTGCCGCTTTCCTTGACCTGGGAATACAGCTTGCCGCTGAGAATCTTGGCCAGGTGATTGGACAGCCCGCCCACGTTGGGGGAGATGGACATGTCGTTGTCGTTGAGAATCACCAGCAGGTTGGCGTCCATGTCACCGGCGTGATTGAGGGCCTCGAAGGCCATGCCCGCGGTCATCGCACCGTCGCCGATCACCGCGATCACCTGGCGCTGGGTCTGCTGGCGCTTGGCAGCGATGGCCATGCCCAGGGCGGCGCTGATGGAGGTGCTGGAGTGGCCTACGCCAAAGGTGTCGTATTCACTCTCGTCGCGCTTGGGAAAACCGGCCAGGCCGTTTTTCTGTCGCAGGGTGTGCATGCGGTCGCGCCGGCCGGTGAGAATCTTGTGTGGGTAGCTCTGGTGGCCCACGTCCCACACCAGGCGGTCGAAGGGGGTGTTGAACACATAGTGCAAGGCGATGGTCAGCTCCACCGTGCCCAGTCCGGCCGACAGGTGGCCGCCGGTTTTGCCCACCGACTCGATCAGGAACTGGCGCAACTCGGTGGCCAGAGTCTCCAGTTGCTGCTGGGGAAGCTGGCGCAGGTCCTCCGGCGTATCGACGGAAAAGAGCAGCGGATATGAGCTGGCGGGGTCGACCATGACACACTTCTAATAGGCGAAAAGTAAACACATAATGATGACGGCAATGGCGCCTGCTTGCAAGTGCCGCATCATGCTTCCATACCTCGCATCCATCGATCGAACCGTTGTGGCAAAGGGTGGTCAGCTTTCCCGTTGCACGATATAGGCCGAGATCTGGCGCAGGATGTCGGCCCGTCGGTCCAGCCCGGAGAGGGCGTCCAGTGCTTCCTGGTGCAGGCGCCGGGCCGTGGCCTTGGCTTCCTCCAGACCCAGCAGGGCCGGGTAGGTGGGCTTGTTGCGGGCCATGTCGGCGCCCTGGGTCTTGCCGATGACGGCGGTATCGCCCTCGATGTCGAGAATGTCATCGCGCACCTGAAAGGCCAGCCCGATGCAGCGGGCATAGTCGCGCAGATTTTGCAGCAGCTGTTTGTCCTGGCAGCCGGCAGCGAGCGCTCCCAGTTCCACGCTGGCGCGGATCAGGGCGCCGGTCTTGTGCCGGTGCATGTTTTCCAGTTGGGCCAGGTTGAGCCGCTGGCCCACCGCCGCCAGATCGATGGCCTGGCCGCCCACCATGCCGCGGGAACCGCTGGCATCGGCCAGCAGGGTGATCATGTCCAGGCGGGCGTGTGGGCTGATGGCCATGGCCGGGTCTCTGGCCAGGATTTTAAAGGCCAGGGCCTGCAGGGCATCACCCACCAGGATGGCGGTGGCCTCGTCGAAGGCCCGGTGGCAAGTGGGGATGCCGCGCCGCAGATCATCGTCGTCCATGGCTGGCAAATCGTCGTGGACCAGCGAATAGGCATGGATCAGCTCCAGTGCGCAGGCCGGTCCGTCGAGGCCAGCGACAGGGCCTCCCAGGGCCTCTCCGGTGGCGTACACCAGCACCGGGCGAATACGCTTGCCCCCGTTGAGCACCGCATAGCGCATGGCCTGGTGCAGGCGATCGGGTTGCTGATCCGGTGCGGGCAACCAGGCATCGAGGGCTTTCTCCACCCGTTCCTTGTAGTCTCGCAGACGCTGTTTGAATGGGAGGGCGGTGCTCATTTGTCGCTATCGTCGAAGGAGCGGGTTTCCAGTTTGCCGTTGTTCTCCAGCAAAATAGCCACTTTCTGTTCAGCCTGCTCCAGGGCCTGCTGGCATTGGCGGGTCAGTGCGATACCACGCTCGAACTGGGCCAGGGACTCCTCCAGGCTCAGCTCACCCTGCTCCATGCGCTCGACAATGGCTTCCAGCTCAGCCAGGGATTGTTCAAAGGAAGGTTCGGATTTCTTGCGGCCCACGGCACCACCCTGAAACGAAAAGCGGGTACGTTACCCCAGCCCTCTTGCCAGGTCAATTGCAATGCGCAATGGTGCCCCCGGGACAGGTTCAGCGGATATCAGGTGCCACAGAAGGTCCGATAAGGGCCGAAGGAGGGCGGTGCGGGCTCTTCCCATGCTTCCAGTCCCGGGCGAGCCTGGAACGGGCTGGAGAGAATCGCCATCAAGTGCTGTAAAGGATGGTAATCCTCCCGGGTGACCGCAGCCTCCAGTGCTTCTTCCACCTTGTGGTTGCGCGGGATGTAGACGGGATTGGCTTGGCGCATGGTGTGGATGCGCCGGCTTGGTGACGTCGTTTCCCGGGCCAGGCGTTGTTGCCAGCGGCGCAGCCAGGCATCGAGGGTACCGGATGCCTGGAACAGGGCGCGCAATGGAGTTTCCTCGCCGCTGGCAGCCTCGGTGAGATAACGAAAGCAGAGAGTGAAATCCACGCTCTGTTCCTGCATGAGCTGGCGCAGGTCGAGGACCAGGGCTTCGTCGTCCGCATGTGCCTGCAGCAGGCCGAGCTTGCGGCGCATTACCGCCAGCCAGGCATTTCGATAGCGCTGGGGGATGTGTTCGATCTGCTCGCGGGCGCGGGCCACGGCACGGTCCATGTCCTCGCGGTCGATCAGTGGCAGCAGGGTCTCGGCGAAACGCGTCAGGTTCCATTGCACAATGGCGGGTTGGTTGGCGTAGGCATAGCGGCCGTGATAATCAATGGAACTGAATACCGTGTCCGGATGATAATGATCCATGAAGGCGCAGGGGCCGTAGTCGAGGGTTTCGCCGGAAAGGGTCATGTTGTCGGTGTTCATCACGCCATGGATGAAGCCGACGCCCATCCAGCGGGCAACCAGACCCACCTGGCGCTCGATGACGCGCTCCAGCAGCAGGAGGAAACGGTCGGGATGGCCAGCCAGGTCCGGGTCGTGCCGGGCGATGGCGTGTTCGGCCAGTTTTTCCAGCAAAGACATGGAGCCGCGATGGGCCAGGTATTCGAAACTGCCCACGCGGATGTGGCTGGCCGCCACGCGGGCCAGCACGGCGCCGGGCAAACAGGTTTCCCGTTGCACCCATTCGCCGGTGCCGACCACGGCCAGGGCACGGGTGGTGGGAATACCCAGCGCATGCATGGCCTCGCCCATGAGGTATTCGCGCAAGACTGGGCCGAGAGTGGCCTTGCCGTCGCCGCCGCGCGAGAAAGGCGTGGGGCCGGAGCCCTTGAGATGGAGGTCGCGCAGCCGGCCCTGCCGGTCGCTCAGTTCGCCCAGCAACAGGGCGCGGCCGTCGCCGAGTTGGGGCACGAAATTGCCGAACTGATGGCCGGCATAGGCCTGGGCCACGGGCCGGCTGCCCGCCACCCGCCGCATGCCGCAGAGCAGGGCGGCACCCTCATCGGAAGCCAGCGATTGCGGCAGGCCCAGTTCCTCGGCCAGGCTGTGGTTGTATTCGAGTATACGCGGTTGAGGGACGATGGCGCCCTGCCAGGGTATACAGCAACCGTCCAGTTCGCTGGCGAAGCGATGCAGCAAGGGAAGCTCTATGGTGGTGGATTGCAAGGACATGGGCGCGGGATTCCGTTGAACGACAAAGCCGTCAGATCAAATCTGACCTACACAACTATACCAACGCCTGTACTGGAATGCTTTACTGTTTTACTTGGTGGTAAAAGATCGCACCGGGGTTTCGGTTTGCCCTCCCTGACCGTCCTCGGCGATTACCTTCCAATAATAGGTCGTGTTCGAACTCAAACCACTTTTCGTATAACTCACCTCGCCCCGGGTATCCGGGCTCGTTCCACCATTTCCATCTCCACTGCAAGAGGTCATGAGTCCTGCCACCCCGAGGACAATCAATGTGATCACGACCGATCTCCACCGACGGCCCTGCGCCGTACCGATTCCTGTCAGCCCCAACAGAAATCCAGCTCCCCAGAGACCAAGCCCCGCATACATGGCCCCTTTTTCCGCAACCCCTGCCAGCCGGGAAACCGTCTCACAATCGGTGGCATCGTCAAATTGCGCATCGCCTGCCCGCAGGCAGAAGCGGTAGGCTACATCACACTATGACCGCAGGTCGAAGATGCCCCGCGTCGTCGGGTTCGGACCAGCCCAGCGTTCCCCGGCGGCGATTGCCGACATGTAGCACGGGGCCGTTGGGGTCTCGCCAGCGGGCGCGGGCCGTTTCGAGGAGGGCCCGTAACAGGTCCGTGGCGTCGGCGGCTTCCAGGCGATTGTGTTGTGCGAGGGGACCGTTGCTGGTATGCAGCCAGCGCAGGATGCGCACGTCCACGTCCGGCACGTGCGCTGCTTGATGAGCGAGGACGTTGCGCGGCGCATAGGAGGTGGCGCGACTGAAGCTGCCGTCCTTGCGCTCATAAGCGGTCACCGGATTCACGATTGTACAGGCATGGTTGCCGAAGTGGCGCACATCGAGGAGATACAGGATGCGCTTGCGTTCTCCGGGAGGGTAATCCCGCCGTTGGTTTCTTTGCTCCACGGTCTCGCGCATGGCCCGTTCTAGTTTCGTGAGCCACTCGGCCAGCGGATCCTCCCTGGTTTCGGTTATTGCCTGCCGACGCTGCTCTTCCAGGGCGGCAAACAGCACCGCAGCCACGTGCTTGCAGTCGTGACCCACCGGGCAGGAGCACTCGCCCGAGATGATCGTGCCGTGCTCGCCGGAGCGGAAATGGATATCCAGTTCGTAACGCCTGCGCCCGCTGCCTGCCACCCAGGCTTTCATGTGTCCTGGTCCGGGGTGGATTATCCGCAGTACCTTGCCCTTGCGGAAATAGTCGAAACCCCGATTGATAAATCGTGGTTCGAGGTTGCGGGCGATGTCGGCCTGTTGGTAGGAAAGTTCCATGGGGAAATAATGGTGGGGGCTCACGAGGCGAATTGCCATAGAGGGAGATTGGGAGGTCTTTGTTTTGTTGTTGGCACCGGTCCCGTTGCATGGCGAGACTGGTCGTCTTTAGGGCCGGGGTCCGGTGCGATGGCCGTTTTGTGGGGCGACAATAGGCTGACAGATGCCTCGTCAGCGGCGATAATGTCGGCCATGACGATAAATCCTGATAAAATTACTCTGATATTGCCGCCACTGTTTTCCCGACCCCATGCCGTGCCTGCGCAGCGCCTGCCGGCGCTGGAGCGTATCCTGGCATGCGCGGAACAGGCCCGGACCAGCGGGGATGTCTTTACCCTGTTGGCCGCGGGAGCCGGCTTGCAGGGACGGGTGCCGGTGGCGACGCTGACGCGCCTGGGACACGATGGAGCCCCGGGGAAAGGGGGGGGGCTGTTTGCCGATCCGGTGCACCTGTTACCCAATCGGGACCACTTGGTACTGCTGGCGGGACGCGAGCTGGCGCTGACAGCGGCGGAGGCCGAGGCCCTGCTGGCGGTTCTGAATGAGTATTTCCTACCCGAGGCTTGGGTGTTTTCCAGCCTTTCCCCTCACCGCTGGTTGCTCGGCGGGGTCGAAACCGCCGGTTTGCGCACCACGTCACTGGCCAGGGCCGAGGGACGCAATGTGTCGTCCTTGTTGCCGCGCGGTGACGCGGCCGGGTATTGGCGCAGCCGGCTCACCGAAGCGCAGATGCTGCTGCATCAGGCGCCGGTCAATGAACGGCGGCGGGCGCGGGGCTTGCCCGAGATCAACAGTGTGTGGCTGTGGGGGGAGGGCGAATTGCCGGCAGCGCCGGCGGCGCCCCTGCCTTCGCTGTGGGGCGGTGATGCCTTCGTGCGTGGCCTGGCGCGCTGGTCCGGTACGCCCTGGCAGGCCTTGCCGGCCGATGCCGAGACGGTGATGGCTGCAGGTTCTGCCCGAGTGGTGTTTGGCGATACCCTGGATGGACAGTGGTATGATGAATGGGAAGATTTCGATCAGCATTGGTGTGTTCCCTTACTCCAGGGGCTCAAGCAAGGGCGTTATGCCGTGCTGGAGTTGTGTTTCGGGGAGCATCGTCTGCGTCTGCAACGACGCGATCTGCGTCGTTTCTGGCGTCGCCGGGTACCCTTGCAGAACTATTGCCGGGCGGAGGCCGGTTGAACATGGCCTATGATCTGAAAAACCTGGACTTCGACGTGATCCGCCGGGCATTGGAAAAACTCACGTTCACCCCCTATGGTGCCGAGGCGGCGCGGGAGCTGGAGCCGCCGGAGGAACTCGAGATCGCCCGGCGCATGCAGCAATCGGTGAGTGCGGGACGGCGCCTGAGTGATGCCGGCGCCTTGCCGCGGCTGGACGAGGTGCCCAGCATCCGTGCCGCATTGCGCCAGGCCGCCAGCCCCGGTGCCTCGCTCAATCCGCGCGCCCTGCGCAATATCCTGGAGGTGATGGCGGCGGCGCGCCAATTGGATGATCTGCTGGAGCGGGCGCCGGAACTCTACCCCCAGAGCCGCGAGCACCTGTGGCCGGACGAGGACCTGCGCGAGGTGTTGGAGCATTGCATCGAGCCTGGGGGGGTGATCCGCCGTCAGGCCAGCGAGGCCCTTGCGGATTTGCATGGGCAGTACGAGGCGCAGCGTGGGGAAGCAGAGGCGGTGATTCGCCGGATTCAAAAACGGCCTGAACTCAAGGCCTGGATCAAGGATCCCGGCCGGATACACTGGCAGGGCGTGCGCGCGGTGGTGGCCATCAAGGCCGAGGGGGCCGAGCAGATCAAGGGGGTGCGCCGCGGCAGTCAATCGGGCGGGATGGATCAACTGGTGGAACCTCTGGAGGCCGTGGCGGCCAACAATCAGCTCGAACGCCTGGCCGGCAAGATCAGCGCCGAGCAGCAGCGTCTGTTGCGCGAGTTGACGGCCCGGGTGCATGCCAGTCTGCCGGTGCTGGAGCGCATGCTCGATGCCATGACCTGGATCGATCTGGCCCTGGCTGGTGGCCGCCTGAGTGCCCAGATGGGGGCACATGCGCCGCGCCTGGTGGACGAACCCGGGGTGGAGTTGCGCCAGGCCTATCATCCCCTGTTGCTGATGCAATTCATCCAGGGCACGCTGGAGCGTCCTGTGCCCCTGAGTCTGCGGCTGGACGACGAGACCCGCTTTCTGCTCATCACTGGTCCCAACACCGGCGGCAAGACCGTGGCGCTGAAGACCCTGGGCCTGTTGGTGATCATGGCCCAGTGTGGCCTACACATTCCGGCGGAAGAGGATTGCACCATCGGCTGGTATCGTTCGGTGATGGTGGACATGGGGGATCGCCAGAGCCTGTATCACCAGTTGTCCACCTTTGCCGGACACGTGGAAGTGATGAAACAGATTCTGGAACGGGCTGACGAACGCTCCTTGCTGTTGCTGGATGAACTGGGTACCGGCACCGATCCCAAGGAAGGCGCGGCCCTGGCCATGGCCATGATGGACGAGATGGTGGATCGGCATTGCCAGGGTATCGTCAATTCCCATCTCTCGCCGTTGAAAGACTATGCCGAGCATCAACCGCACATCGTCAACGCGGCCATGAGTTTCGATCGCGAGACTCTCAGTCCCACTTATCGTCTCACCGCCGGCGTGTCCGGCGAATCGCTGGGCCTGACCATTGCCGAACGCAACGGCCTGGCCACTGAGGTGGTGGCGCGGGCGCGGCATTACTGGCAACGACTGAACCCCGGGAAGGAGGCGGATTGATGTGCGGTATTTGTGGTGAACTGCGCTTCGATGGCCGCCCGCCCGCAGAGCAAGTGGTTATGGCCATGAATACGGCCTTGCGCCGGCGCGGACCGGATCACCAGGGACATTGGGCCGAGGGGGAAGTGGCCCTGGGCCACCGGCGCCTGGCCATCATCGATCTGTCGCCCCGCGCCAATCAGCCCATGGTGGACGAGGAGCTGGGTCTGGTGCTGGTGTTCAATGGTGCCATATACAACTATATGGCGCTGCGCAAGGAATTGCAGGGCCTGGGTTATCGATTCTTTTCTGAGGGGGACAGCGAGGTTATTCTAAAGGCTTATCATGCCTGGGGCGAGGCCTGTGTGGAACGTCTGCAAGGTATGTTCGCCTTTGCCATCTGGCAGCGCAGGGAGAGAAAACTCTTTCTGGCGCGTGACCGCTTCGGCATAAAGCCGCTGTATTTCAGCGAGATCGAGGGCGGATTTCGTTTTGCCTCTACCAGCCAGGCCCTGCTGGCTGGCGGTGGTGTCGATTGCAGCATCGATGACCAGGCCCTGCATTATCTTTTCAGTCTGCACGCGGTGGTGCCGGCACCGCGCACCATCCTGCGTGGTGTCCGTAAATTGCCGCCGGCGAGTTGCATGACGGTGGACGCGCAGGGCAGAACACGGCAGTGGCGTTACTGGCAGTTGCTGGCACAACGACCCGGCGAGAAACGCAGCGAGCGGGAGTGGATCGAAGCCGTTCACCAGGCCTTGCGTGCGGCCGTGAAAAAACGCCGTGAAATCGCCGACGTGCCGGTGGGCGTGCTGCTCTCGGGAGGGCTGGATTCCAGCCTGCTGGTGGCCTTGCTGGCCGAGGTGGATGGCGAGGATCTGTTGACTTTCTCCATCGGCTTCCAGGACATCGGTGACGAGCGGGGTAGCGAGTTCGAATATTCCGACCCGGTGGCCGAGCGTTTTCGCACCCGGCATCACAAGCTCTATATCCCCAACGAGGAAGTGCTCAGGCGTCTTCCAGAAGCGGTGGGCCAGATGAGCGAGCCCATGTTCGGTCAGGATGCGGTGGCTTTCTACCTGCTGGCCGAGCGGGTGTCGCGCGAGGTCAAGGTGGTGCAGAGCGGGCAGGGAGCCGATGAGGTGTTCGGCGGTTATTTCTGGTACCCGGAAATGGCGGCCGATGGCGAGGTCTCGCCGGTGGAGCGCTTTGCCCGCCATTACCTGGACCGTGACCACGCCGAGTGGCGCCAGTTGGTGATGCCGGAACACTGGACCGACGACGTTACCCGGCAATGGCTGGCCGAACGCCTGGCCGAGCCCGGCGCCGATACCTTCATGGACCAGGTGTTGCGCCTGGACGTGACCCAGTTGATCGTCGACGACCCGGTGAAGCGGGTGGACAACATGACCATGGCCTGGGGCCTGGAGGCACGGGTGCCCTTTCTGGACCAGGAGCTGGTGGAACTGGCGGCGCAGATGCCGCCGGAACTGAAGTTGAAATCGGGTGGCAAGCACCCATTGAAGGAGATAGCCCGCGGCCTGTTGCCGGACGCGGTGATCGACCGGCCCAAGGGGTATTTTCCCATGCCGGCGCTGAAATATGTGCGCGGGGAGTTCCTCGATTTCATGCGCGGGATTCTCGATTCCCGTGCCTGTCGCGAGCGAGGCCTGTATCAGCGCTGTTATGTGGACAAACTGCTGGCCGACCCGGAGTCACATCTGACCCGGATCAAGGGCAGCAAGCTGTGGCACCTGGCGTTGCTGGAGCTGTGGCTGCAGATCCATGTGGACAATGCCGGCACCTTCCGGGGTGCCGTGGACTAACCTGGCGATGATTCGCCATTATTCATGCGAGGTAGAGAAGTCAATGGATGTTTTGGAACGTATCAGAGAACAAGTGGAGAACAACCCCATCGTGATCTACATGAAGGGTACTCCACAGTTTCCCATGTGCGGCTTTTCCAGCCGCGCCGCCCAGGCTCTGCAGGCCTGCGGGGTGGAGTTCGGCTATGTCAACGTGCTGGAGGATCCGGAGATCTTCGAAAACCTGCCGCGTTATGCCGATTGGCCGACCTTTCCCCAGATATATGTCAATGGCGAACTGATCGGTGGTTGCGACATCACCCTGGAGTTGTTCGAGCGGGGCGAACTCAAGCCCATGCTGGAAGAGGCGGTGAAGAAGGCCGCAGCGAAGCAGGAGGCAGAGGGGAACGGTTGAGCGATCGTGCCTGCTAGTCCAGGGAATAGCGGCATTCGCCCGATGGGTGGCGTGAAAGCGTAACAGGGGGTTTCTGGCTGCTCGCAGTCGGGGCCTCAAGCACCCTGGAACTGGCGCCGGAAGGCGGTGACGAAGCTGTCGTAGGCGTCGTCCGGCAGATGGTTGATGCCGGCGGCGGCCTTGCGGCCGCCGCCGCTGGGGAATTGCCGGCAGAGTTCGTCGGCGCCCTCGCGACGGGCCAGCGGTGCCCGCACGCTCACCAGGTAGCCGCCGGGGCGGCGGGTGAGCAGGGCGTGGGCGCGTTCGGGGTGGCTGCGGGCCAGTTGGTTGGCCAGCACGCCGCTCACGCGCCGGGCCCAGGGTTCGTCGGGCAGGATGTAGACGGCGCAGCAAGGTTCTTCGAGTTGTGCGCGCAACTGGCCGGCCTGGGCGGTGTCGCTGGCGAAGCCCTGGCGCAGGATTTCGAAGGCCTCGTCGTGGCAAATGAAATCCAGAGGGTCGGGATAGGGCAACAGGCGCAGGAACAGTTGATCCGGCGGGAAGTGCAGATCATCCAGGCTGGCGCCATAGCCGTTGTAGTTGAGTAGCTGGCCGAGCTGGCGCAAGCGTTTCAGGTGTTCTTCCCTCAGCCCCAGGGCCTGGCCTCGCTGCCGGGCCGGCTCGTCCAGGTTGTCGCCAAAGGCGCCCACCACCGCCCAGCGTGCCTGGGCGCCGGCCAGCCATTGGTCCACCAGCAGGCTGGTGCAAACCGTGGCACAGGTGTCGATGTGAGCCCGCAGGCGGGGGTGTTGAGGTATCTCGCCAGGGTAGTGGTGATCGAAGTAGCACACCTCCACTCCCCGTGCCAACAGGGTCTCCAGGGGTTGGCGGTTCTTGTCCAGGGCGATGTCCAGTACCGTGACCCGGTCGCCGGCGCCTGCCTCGTCGGTGATGCGCCCGAGCAGGGCGATGTCGCGCTTGACCCCGGTGACCAGGCGGTTGTCCCGGGGCTCTTGCAAGCGCAGTTGCAACAGGGCGCAGAGGCCGTCGGCATCGCCGTTGAACACGTCGAAGCCGGCCATGGCTACTTGATATAGCCCAGTTGTTCCAGTTTCAGCAGGATTTGCTGGGCGGCCTCGTCGGGGCTGGTGTCCACCGTGTTGATGACCAGCTCCGGGTTTTCCGGCGCTTCGTAGGGGTCGCTGATGCCGGTGAACTCCTTGATGATGCCGGCGCGGGCCTTGGCGTAGAGGCCCTTGCGGTCGCGTGCCTCGCACACTTCCAGCGGCGTGGCCACGTAGACCTCGATGAAACCGCCCTGAGTGCCGATCATTTCGCGCACCGCGGCGCGGGTGGCGGCATAGGGCGCGATGGGCGCACAGATGGCGATGCCGCCATGCTTGGTGATCTCGCTGGCCACGTAGCCGATGCGCTCGATGTTGAGGTTGCGGTGTTCGCGCGAGAAACCCAGTTCGCTGGACAGGTGCTTGCGCACGATGTCACCGTCGAGCAGGGTGACACGACGCCCACCCATTTCCAGGAACTTGACCATTAGCGCATTGGCGATGGTGGACTTGCCGGAGCCGGACAGGCCGGTGAAGAAGACGGTGAAACCCTGCCGGTGGCGTGGGGGATGGGTCTTGCGCAGTTCGGCGACCACTTCCGGGTAGGAGAACCAGTCGGGGATTTCCAGGCCTTCCTGCAGGCGTCGGCGGAATTCGGTGCCGGAGATGTTGAGCACACTCTCGCCCTCGCGCACCTCGGTGATGGGACGGTATTCGGCCTTTTCCTCCACGTAGACCATGGCCTGGAAGGGCACCATCTGAATACCCAACTCGTCCTGGAAGCGGGTGACCAGCTCCTGGGCGTCGTAGGGCCCGTAGAAATCCTCGCCCTGACTGTTCTTGCCCGGACCGGCGTGGTCGCGCCCGACGATGAAATGGGTGCAGCCGTAGTTCTTGCGTATGATGGCGTGCCAGACGGCCTCGCGCGGGCCGCCCATGCGCATGGCCAGCGGCAACAGGCTCAGGGTGGTGGTCTGGGCGGGGTATTGCTTGATGATGTGCTGGTAGCAACGCACCCGCGAATAATGGTCGATGTCGCCGGGCTTGGTCATGCCCACCACCGGCTGGATGAGCAGGTTGGCCTCCACTTGCTGGGCGGCGCGGAAGGTCAACTCCTGGTGGGCGCGGTGCATGGGATTGCGGGTCTGGAAGGCAACGATTTTCTTCCAGCCCCACTTGTTGAATTTCTGCCGCAGTTCCGCCGGCGTGTCGCGCAACTGGCGATAGTCGTAGTGTACCGGCGGCTCGATACCCTTGAGCCTGCCGCCCAGATAGACTTCGCCTGCCTGGCGATGCAGATAGGCCACGGCAGGGTGGGCCAGGTCGTCGGCACCGAAGACCAACTCGGCCTCGCGGTGCTTGTCGGGTCGCCAGATGTCGCTGATCTCCAATACTGCCAGCATCACGCCTTCCGGATCGCGCAGGGCGATGTTGTCGCCGATGTCGAGGCCTTGGGCAAACGTCTCCGACACGTCCAGGGTGATGGGCATGGTCCACAGGGTGCCATCGGCCAGGCGCATGTTCTCCAGCACCGCGTCGTAGTCGGCCTGGCTCATGAAACCTTCCAGGGGGGAGAAACCGCCGTTGAGCAGCAGCTCCAGGTCACACAACTGGCGGTGGCTCAGATCCCAGGAGGGGTAGTGCTTGGCGCGGGCCTTTTCCTCGGCTATGCCTTGCTCGTCGAGATAAAGGTTCTTCAGTTGTCCGCCGTGGGGGCTGATCAGGTCACTCATCGGGGGTTCCTTGCAATGATTTTCCGGTTACATCGGCGCAGGCCGATTATGCTTGAGTCGGTGGCAGGGAATGCTATCAAAAAAATTTATCGGTTCAAAATAAATTCAATCGAGAGGTTTTGGTGGATCACCGGTCAGGGGCTGGTGTTGTCGATGCTGGCGCAGTCGCCGGGCCTGTCGCTCGATGTCGTCGGGGGAGAGAGTTGTCTCCGTCAGCCTGGCCACGGTGGCCGAGGTGAGCTGGATCTGGCGCAGGAAGCGCCGGCAATGGCGGCATATCAGCAAATGAAAACGCAGGCGCAGGCGGCGCAGAGGGGGGAGGTCGTCGTTGAGATAGTCGGTGGCCGAGGCCACCACCTCGCGGCAGTTCAACATGATGGGTCTTCCTCGTATTGCTCGATGACCCGCCACAGGCGGGTGCGGGCGCGATGCAGCAGCACTCTTACATTAGAGTCGCTGAGTTCCAGAATCTTACAAATATCCTGCATGGACAGGTTTTCGCGGTCACGCAGCAAGAGCACGCTTTGCTGGTTGGGAGGGAGTTGCTCGATGGCGGCCTGCAGGCGCCGGCGCAATTGCTCGCTGGCCAGCAGGTCTTCCGGGCGCTCGGCATGCCAGGCGGCTGGAGGATGGTTCCAGTGGCCATTGGCGCGAAAGCGCTCGGGCTCGGGATAGGCGTCCTCGCCCAGGGCACTGAAATTGATCTGGCGGGATTCCTTGCGCAAGCGGGTCTTGGCGTGATTGCCGACGATGCGCAGGATCCAGGTCTTGAGGCTGGCGCGTTGCTCGAATTTCGGCAGGGCGCGGATCACCGCCAGCCAGGCTTCCTGGACGACTTCTTCGGCGATGGCCTCGCCCACGATGCTGCGGGCCAGGTGTTGCATGCCGGGCTGGTATTCGCGTATCAGTTGGCAAAAGGCGGCCTCATCGCCATCGAGCAGCCTGCGGACCAGTTCGCTCTCGTCGGTACGGTCGGGTCTGGACTGTAACAAGTGGACATCCCTTGCATCTATGCGTTGTGTATTTCGTGGGGCGGGGTCGCACACCGATTTGGCGTTGCCAGGCATTGTCCCACTATATTACTCTGGCGCTGCCACCTTGTGGCTGTGCCTGACAGGTGAATCATCACAGGAGGAGTCGATGCATGCAACCCTGCCCTTGCTGGCCACGAGCGATTTTCCCGCCATTGTGCGTGGCCGGCTGGAAACCCTGCAGTTGAACCTGGGTTACCTGTGTAACCAGTCGTGCCTGCATTGTCACGTGAATGCCGGACCCAAGCGCAAGGAGCTGATGACGCGGCAGACCATGGACCAAATTCTGGCTTGTGCCGAGCGGCTCGATGTCCGTCGCTTCGATCTCACTGGTGGGGCACCGGAGCTGAACCCGGATTTCCGCTACTTGGTGCGCAGCGCGCGGGAGAGGGGAATCGCGCTGATGGATCGCTGCAACCTCACCGTGTTGTCGGAGCCGGGACACGAGGATCTGGTGGACTTCCTGGCCGACAACGGGGTGGATGTGGTGGCCTCGCTGCCCTGTTACCTGGAGCAGAATGTCGATGCCCAGCGCGGCGATGGCGTGTTCCAGCGCAGCATCCAGGGACTGCGGCAACTGAACCGCGCAGGCTATGGCCAGCCGGACAGCGGCTTGTCGCTCAGCTTGGTCTACAATCCCGCCGGGCCGGATCTTCCGCCGCCGCAACAGGCTCTGGAGGCGGCCTACAAGGATCATTTGAAAACCCATTACGGCATCGTGTTCAACCGGCTTTTTACCCTGGCCAACATGCCCATCCAGCGTTTTGGCTCCACCCTGGTTTCACGTGGGCAGTTCGACGATTACATGGCCCTGTTGCGTAGCGCCCACAGCGAGGCCAATTTGTCGGCGGTGATGTGCCGCAGCCTGCTCAGCATCGACTGGCAGGGCTATTTGTACGATTGTGATTTCAATCAGATGCTGGGTCTGCCTCTACGCCTCGATGGCCGCCCACGCACCCACATAAGCCAACTCACGGAGCACGCCCTGGAAGGCAACCCCATTGTGGTGGCAGACCATTGCTATGGCTGTACCGCCGGCCAGGGCAGCAGTTGTGGCGGGGCGCTCAATGGTTGACCACGCAATCAACAACAGACGGTTTTAAAGAGGTATCGATGGATATTCACAGAAGTGTCTTGGGACGTTATTCGGAAGGTGCGCAGGCGCGTCAGGAAAGCCTGTGTTGCCCGGTGGACTACGACAGCGAGTTGCTCAAACTGCTGCCGCGGGAAATCATCGAGAAGGACTATGGCTGTGGTGACCCTTCCCGCTATGTGCGCGAGGGTGACACGGTGCTGGATCTGGGCAGCGGTGGCGGCAAGATCTGCTACATGGCGGCCCAACTGGTGGGCGAGCGGGGCCAAGTCATCGGCGTGGACATGAACGACGACATGCTGGCCCTGGCGCGCAAGTACCAGGGCGAGATGGCACAGAAACTGGGCGGCGACCGGGTGCGTTTCGTCAAGGGCTATATCCAGGACCTGGCGCTGGACGTGGCGGCCATGGAGGAATATCTGCGCCAGCACCCGGTGCGCGGCGCGCACGATTATGCCGCCCTGCAGGACTGGCAGCGTCGGCAACGCCGCGAGCGTCCATTGATCGCAGACGACTCGGTAGATCTGGTGATATCCAATTGTGTGCTCAACCTGGTGGACGATGCCGCCAAGGGACAGTTGATCGCGGAGATCCATAGGGTGCTCAAGCCCGGCGGTCGGGTGGCGATTGCCGACATTGTCAGCGACGAGGCCATCCCGGAGCACCTGAAGCAAGACCCCCAGTTGTGGAGTGGTTGTATTTCCGGCGCCTTCCAGGAGCAGGAATTCCTGCGTGCCTTCGAACAGGCGGGTTTCCTGGCCGTGGCCTACGACAAATGGGATGCTGAGCCCTGGCAGGTGGTTGAGGGCATCGAGTTCCGCTCGGTGACGCTCACCGCGGTCAAAGGTGAGGGGACTCCCTGCATCGACCGCGGCCACGCGGTGATCTATCGAGGCCCTTTCAGCAAGGTCTACGACGACGAAGGCCATGTCTATCCCCGGGGTGAACGTATTGCGGTATGCGAACGCAGTTTTCGCCTGCTTACCCAGGGGCCTTACCGGGAACACTTCATCGGCATCACGCCGGCGCAATGGCATGAACCCCGCGAGTGGTGCGCACCGTCGGGTACCCGGCGCCCGGCCAGTGAGACCAAGGGCGCGCGTCACGATGCCGGCGCCTGTTGTACCGGCGAGGGCTGTTGCTGAGACGGTCGATGCGCATCAGCATCGTGTTGCCGGTGTTGAACGAGGCGGCCAGTCTGTCCCAGGTATTGCAGACTTTGCAAGCCTGGCGGCGGGCCGGCCACGAAGTGGTGGTGGTCGATGGTGGCAGCCACGATGCCAGCGTGGCCTTGGCCCGGCCACTGGCCGATGTGGTGATCCAGGCACCCCGGGGGCGCGCCTCACAGATGAATGCGGGCGCGCGCCGGGCGCGGGGAGAGGTACTACTGTTTCTGCACGCCGATACCCGTTTGCCGCCGGATGCGCCAGCGTGCATCGTCGCGGGTTTGTGTCGGGGTGCTTGTTGGGGGCGTTTCGATGTGCGCCTGTCGGGTGAACGGATGATGTTTCGGGTCATCGAGCGTCTGATGAATTGGCGTTCGCGCTTGAGCGGCATCGCCACCGGCGACCAGGCCATTTTCGTGACCCGCGCCGCTTTCGAGCAGGTGGAAGGCTTTCCACCGATCCCGCTGATGGAAGACATCGCCATCAGCAAGCGCCTCAAGCGTTTGGGCCGTCCCCTGTGCTTGCGGGGACCGGCGCACACCTCCAGCCGGCGCTGGGAGCAAAACGGTGTCTGGCGCACCGTGTTGTTGATGTGGCGGCTGCGCCTGGCGTATTTCCTCGGTGCCGATCCTGCTCGTCTGGCAAGGCAGTATTCCAAATCATGAACACCTTTTCCCGCGCCGTGCTGGTGTTCGCCAAGGCGCCCCGGGCCGGTCACGCCAAGACCCGGCTGATTCCTCTATTGGGAGAAGCCGGGGCGGCGCGCTTGCAGGCGCGGCTGTGCGAGCACACCCTGGAGCAGTTGGTGCAGGGGCCCTGGAGCCTGGAGTTGTGGTGTGCGCCGGATTGCCAGGAGCGCTTTTTCCAGCACTGTGCGCAGCGCTATGGGCTGAACCTGTACCGACAGCGGGGGGAGGACCTGGGTGCGCGCATGAGCCGGGCCCTGGACCAGGCTCTGGCGCGGTATCGCCAGGTGGTGATCGTGGGTACCGATTGCCCCGCCCTGGGCCCGACCTATGTGACACAAGCCTTTAAAGCCCTGGATGAGAGCTGCCAAGCGGTGATCGGCCCGGCCGAGGATGGCGGCTATGTATTGCTCGGCCTGAGCCGGCCCGAGCCCCGGCTGTTCACCGACATCGCCTGGGGGACTGCAAAGGTGTATCAGGAAACGCGCGAGCGTCTGGCGCAGATGGATTGGTCCTGGCGGGCATTGGAACCCCTGTGGGACGTGGACAGGCCAGCGGACTATGCGCGTCTGCTGGCGGCGCAACTGTTGTCACCCATTTGAGACAGCCCTCTCCCGGAATGGATATCGCCCCACGGACGTGGGATTCCAAGCTGGCCATATTCACGGGTCAGGTTAAAGTTTCCCAATAATCCGGCCGCTGATTCTGGCAGGATGTTTGAAAAGGCCAGGATGGCCGTTTCAAAGCCGGAGGCCACTCACGTGGCTTCGACTTGTTCACATTTTCGATGATCTGCCATCATCGAAAACAGGCACTGTACACAGGCTGCCGAGAAACCGGTTTTTCAACAGCTCGCTGGGGCGATGGACCGGGTACGTGGCACAATCTATTGTGCCGTTGTACCTTGCTGGGTAGCCGGCAAAGTGAGGGAATGGACGATGAATATGCTACTCAAGCCCGCCAAGCTTCTGATGGGCCGCCTGCGCTACCTGTACAAATTCTTCCTGATCGGCATCGTCTTTTTGATTCCTATCGTGATGCTGACCGTGTTGCTGTTTGACAAGATCGATGAAGATATCGGTTTCATGGAACAGGAGCAAGCGGGGCTTGAATATATCGCCTCACTGCGGCAGTTATTGGAACACATTCCCCAGCACCGTGGTATGACCAATGCCTATCTAAATGGTAATAACGGTTTCAAAGACAAGATTCTGGCCAAGCGCGATATGGTGGATCAAAAGCTTGCCGAGCTGGAACACGTCGATGACAAGCTGGGAGAGAAACTGGAGACCGGCAACAGGGTCGGCTTGCTCAAGACGCAATGGGATAATCTGAAAGCCCGTTCATTCGATATGCAGGCGAGTGAGGCTTTTACGGAGCACAGCCGTCTTATCGCCGATATCATCGACCTGATTCAGTATGTGGCCGATACTTCTCACCTGATCCGGGACCCCAAATACGATACCTACTATCTGATGAACGCCCTGGTCATTCGCCTGCCATCACTTACGGACGTTCTGGGGCAGGCCCGGGGGCTCGGTGCAGGCATTGCTGCGCATGGTGGCCGGTTGGAGGGAGACAAAAAAATCAACCTAGCGCTTCTTATCAACCAGGCACGCCAGGGTAGCAATGAGCTGAGGAAGTCTTTGAAAATAGCGACGGACGAAAATTCCTATATAGGCGAGCGTCTCGATGGCTTGGATAAATCCACCCTGGACAAAATGCAGCAGTTTTTCACACTGCTATCGGATGAACTGATGGATGCGGAGACGATCAGAGTCCGACCCGACCAGGTCTTCGATGTCGGCACCCAAGCCATTACCGAGGCATTTCGGTTATATGACAATGCCTTGCTTACCCTGGATGACGTCATGGCCATGCGCATAGGCGATGCCTATGCGACAAAATATCTGGTAGCGGCCGTCGCCACTTTTCTCGTTCTTCTGGCGGTATGGCTGTTCCTCGGTTTCTTCGCTTCGACCACCGAGAGCATACAGACAATTTCGAAGGTGACCCAGGAACTTGCCAATGGTGATCTCAAGACGAGAGTTAGCCTGAATGTGCGGGATGAAATGGTAGGGATCGCAGAGCATTTCAACGCCATGGCAGAGCAATTCGAAAAAATCGTTAGCCGGATTGTCTCTTCATCAGAGCAACTGGCGGGCTCGTCCGAGAAACTCTCCAGCATTACCGGGAAAACCAGCCAAAGTATCGACCAGCAGCAATCTCAGATTGAACAGGTTGCCACGGCCATGAACGAGATGAGCGCCACGGTGCAAGAAGTGAGCAAGAGCATCAGCGGTACAGCCGATGCTGCCCAGGAAGCCAATGAAGAAACAGCCAAGGGTCACCATATGGTCGATAGCGCCATCCAGGCCATCGAGGGCCTGGCCGGACAAATCGAGGCTGCCGCGGAAGTGATACAAACGCTGGAAAAAGATAGCGAGGACATCAGTTCGGTAATGGACGTGATTCGTGGAGTGGCCGAGCAGACCAATCTGTTGGCACTCAATGCCGCCATCGAGGCGGCCCGGGCCGGTGAACAGGGCCGCGGCTTTGCTGTGGTGGCCGATGAAGTTCGTACCCTGGCCGGTCGCACTCAACAATCCACGGAAGAGATCAACCAAATGGTTGAAAAACTCCAAGCGGGATCTCGCAAGGCGGTGGATGTCATGAACAAGAGCCGCGAAGAGGCGCACGAAGTGGTAGCCCAGGCCACGAAGGCCGGAGCTTCACTCACCTCGATCTCCGAAGCAGTGAAACATATCAACGAGATGAGCACGCAAATCGCCAGTGCCGCTGAAGAGCAAAGTGCCACGGCCGAGGAAATCAATAGGAACATCAATACCATTTCGGAAATGTCCAGAGAAACCTCTGCCGGTGCCCAACAAACAGCCAGCGCCAGCAGTGACCTGGCACGCCTGGGTAACGAACTTCAGGTATTGGTTAGGCGGTTCAAAGTGTAAGGAAACGGTTTCCGGAGAGACGAGACTCAATCGGGGGCATGGCTTTTTGAGCAGGGAAACACCGCTCCGCGATGCCGGCATGGGAGCCAAGATACTGGCATGCGTCGTGAAAACCACTATGCTTCCCATAGTGTTCGCACTGAAGGATGCATGACGGATTATTGGTTTCGAGGAACGGGGTAGTGGAGCGAAATATGTCAAAAGACCGATATTTTCTTTCCTGTGTTTTATTATCGACTTCCCTTCTTTCGAGCGCGGTTCTGGCATGCGAATATTATGACCTCAAGCCGGTTTCGCTTGAGATTCTCAACCCGAAGCCGGCCTATGTCAGTGGTGAAACCATTACGGTGCAGGTCAGCTTGACCAATGTGGGCACCCTGGACATACAACCTGTAGTACCACCTGCCAAGCCCTCATATTACATAGCTGTTTCCTCAACACTCAGCCCATATTTCAACGCTTCCAATACCGTTAGCGATGTGACCACTCCCGGCAGCATCTCGGCCGGCAGCACGGCAACCATCACGACCTCGTTCACGGTTTATAACACACTCGGTCAGCCCGACATACGTTACCTGAGTGTGCTGGTCGGCACCGATCAGTGGAAGGGTGGAACCGGCTGCACCCAGGAAATCATCGACGGCATGGCAGCGAACAACGTCCTTGCGCTCACCCAGGGTTACGTGGTGCTGCCACAGAGCAATGTTCGCACCACGGTAGCCCCCGATGTGGTGCAGTCCGGCAGCAGCGGCGACCCGGTGAACACCCTCACCGGGGAGTTCTACCGCCGGTTCAGGCCCGATCTCGATCTGGGCGGTCCCTTGCCCCTGCGCTTCGTCCGTTTCTACAGCTCCGGCCTGGATGTCACCCTGCGCCCCGGCAGCACCCTGGGCAACAACTGGCGCCACAATTTCGACTGGCGCCTGGTCAACAACACCACCCAGGTCGAGATCACCACCTGGAAAGGGCGCCTGATCTCCTTCTCGCGGGCGAATGGAAATTGGCAACTGACTGGCCGGCAAGACATCCCCTTTACATTGACGGAGGATACGATCAATGGCCGTTTCACATTGCTCGATCCCCGCAGCGGCCTGTCGTATATATTCGATATGTCCGGTACCTTGCTGGAGATCCGCGACGGCCGGGGCAGCGTGCATCAACTGGGCTACGATCCGGAAGGCCGTCTGACCCAGGTGAGCGACGGGCTGGGGCGTACATTGACCTTCGGCTACGACGCCACCGGCAACCTGGCCCAGGTCAGCGGCGATGGCGGGCGCAGTGTCCAATTCGGCCACGGCGGCGCGACCGGCCGCGACTTGCTGACCGTTACCGATGTGCTGGGGCAGGTCACGACCTACAACTACGACCCGGCCGATTCACAAGGCGGCACATTCCCGTGGCCGGGCATCCTGGTGAGTGAAGTGCGTCCCCTGGGAAACACGCCCTTGACCAATGACTGGGACATGGTCAACGGCGCCCTCAACGTCAAAGCCCAGACCGACGCCCTGGGCAATACCACCGGCTTTGCCTATAACGGCGCCGATACCACGGTGACCGACCCCCTGGGCCGGGCCATGGTCCATACCCACAGCGCCACGGGGGAACTCGCGCAGATCCAACGCAAGGATGGCACCGCCTTCTCCTTGAGTTCCAACGCCGCCGGTCAGCGCGATGGCATCACCGACGCCCTGGGGGCCACCACCGGCTACACCTATCACGCCCCCAGCGGGCGCATTGCGGCCATCACCCACGCCAACAGCGCCACGACGTCATTCGCCTACACCGCCCGGACCACGGGCGACGGGGTCACCCTCTACGATCTCACCGGCATCACCCACGCCGACGGCACGACCCAGTCCTTCACCTATGATGCCAACGGCAACCTTACCGGCCGAACCGACCAGGCCGGCAACGACTGGGCCTACAGTTACAACGGCACAGGCCAACTGCTTACCGCCACCAACCCCCTGGGTGGCGTGACCAGCCGCAGCTACAACACCGACACCACCCTGGCCAGCCGCACCGACGCCAGCGGCAACACCACCACCTATGCCTATGACGCCCAGCGCCGGCCGGTGACCGTTACCCATGCCGACGGCGCCAGCAGCAGTGTCAGCTACGACGCCATGGACCACCCCCTCTCGCTCACCGATCCCCGGGGCAACAGCGCCACCTTCACCTGGGACAGCAACGGCAACCTGACGGGCACCACTGACCGGACCGGAGCCGTGACCGGCTTTTCCTACGACGCCATGGACCGCCTCACCGCCACCACCGATGCCAACGGCAACAGTGACGCCATCGCCTACGATGCCGTGGGCCGCATGGTCAGCCGCACCGACCGCAACGGCAACCGCGCCACCCTGGCCTACGACAGCGAGGACCGGCTCACCGGCCTCACCGACGGCAACGGCAACATCTGGAGGCGCAGCTACGATGCCGAGGGCATCATCGCCAGCAGCACGACCCCGCTCGGCAACACCACCACCTACGCCTCGGACGACATGGGGCGCATCACCCGGATCACCTCGCCCCTGGGCAACAGGGTGCGGTTCAGCTTCGATGCCATGGGGCGGGTGACGCAGACCACCGACCCCCTGGGCAATGTGGCCGGCGTGACCTACGACGCCCGCGGCCTGCCTGTGAAACGCACCCTGCCGGAAAATATCAGCGCCAGCTACGGCCGTGACGCCCTGGGCAACATCACCACCGTCACCGACCCCAACGGCAACGCCTGGCAGCGCGGCTTCGACACCGCCGGGCGGCTCACCTCTAGCGCGGACCCCCTGGGCCGCACCACGGCCTACGCCTATGATCAACGCAATCGGGTGGAAACTGTCACCTTCCCCGGCAGCCTGGGCACCCTCACCAACAGTTACGACGCCAACGGCAACCTGATCCGCCGTCTCTACTCCGACGGCACCGACCTCAACTTCAGCTACGATGCCGAGGATCGCCTCACCGGCGCCGACGGCCTCACCTTGAGTCGGGATATCCTGGGGCGCATCACCGCCAGCGACGGTATCGCCATCGCCTACGATGCCGGTGGCCGCATCACCTCCATCACCTACGCCACCGGCAAGGCGGTCACCTACGAGTACGACGCCAACGACAACCTGGTCAGGCTCAGCGACTGGCTGGGAGGGGTATCGACCTTCACCTGGGACGCCGACAATCGCCTCACCACCATGACCCGGCCCAATGGTGTCACCACCAGCTACGAGTATGACGCCGACGGTCGGCTCACCGCCATCACCCACGGTACCCTGGGCAGCATCGCCCTCACACGAGACGCGGGCGGCCGCATCACCTCTGCCACCCGTAACCTGCCCCAGGCCGCCTCCGCCGCCGGCTTGACCGATACCACCCACAGCTTCGATGCCGCCGCCCAGATCAGCACCGCCGGCTTCAGCTACGATGCCATGGGCCGCATGACGAGCGATGGCGCCAAGAGCTACACCTGGGACCTGGCCTCCCGGCTCACCGCCGTGGACACCACCACCCATGCCTACGACGCCCTGGGCTACCGCACCCACCGCACGGCGGGGGGTGTCACCCGTGATTATGTATGGAACCATGCCCTGGCCCTGCCCTCGGTGGCCATCGAGCGGGATGGAGCCGGCAACGACCTGCGTTACTATATCCATACCCCCGGCGGCGCCCTGCTCTACGCCATGGACGCCGCCACCGGTGCCCGCCACTTCTACCACTTCGACGAGAGCGGCAACACCCGCTTCGTCACCGATGACGGTGGCGCGGTGGTCGCCAGCTATGCCCACAGCCCCTTCGGGGTGCTGCTGGCCGCCAGCGGCAGCCTGGACAACCCCTTCACCTGGCAGGGACAGTGGGGCATCTTCGACGACGGCGACGGCCTCTACTACATCCGCGCCCGCTACTACCACGCCAGCATCGGCCGTTTCCTGTCGAGGGATCCGATCAAGTCGGTACAACCCAAGAAGATCAATCCCTATCAGTATGCGCTGAATAATCCCTTGTTTTTTGGGGACGTGTCGGGTCTTGATGAAACCTGGTGGTTCGATTCGATCGTGGAAACGGTTGGTGGCGCGATGAACAAGGTTACGAGCAGCGCAGGATCCGTGCTCGATGGTGCATTGAACGTAAACAGCGCTTTGGGCGGCATCAAGTCTTTTGTCGAAATTGGTACGGCAACGGGGACGCCGGGTGTGATGCTTGCGAAGCTGTCAGGCAGATTCCTTTCCATCATGGGTGGGGCCGATGCGGTCACCGGCTCGGCGATAACCAAAAACAAAGGGGCGTTTGGAGAGATTGCCGATTGGGCTTTCAACATTGGTCCAGAGGTGCTGGGAATGTGGGCCGAGGGTGGCTTCACCGGCTCAACGGCAGCAGAGGCATGCACGGCGGCAGAGAGTGTTGCTGCCGCCGAAACTGCCGGCACGGCTGCAAGCAGCAATGCATGGACATGGGCAAGGGCAGCGGGATCCAGGGCTGGAGCTGCGATGGAGTGGCTGGGTCCCTACGTCGCAGTGGCATGGGTCACGAACAAGGCAAGGCATGCGATTGAGGATTCTTACAGGGATTACACGAATACGTTGAAGAAGCTTTATGACCAAGAAGCGCGCAACGGTTTTTCTGCCATCAAATTGGCAAGGGCAAAACGCGGAAAAGCCATCCGTGATTTCATGACCAGTTGGCCATATGTATTGGCGGACTTGAACAGGGGGGCCGTTGGGGCACCGTCTTGCAGTGAAGGCTCGCAGCGGGATGCGGTGGCCAGCAAGTCGCCACGGCCCCGGCGCATGATCCTGGGGGATTGATGTCATGACAAGAACAGCCGTGAGTGATATTCGTCTAGCCGCCGTCATACTGGTCGCAGGCGCGATCATACTCTTCGCCTCGGCGGTCCATGCCGAGAGCTACACCTACGACAACGCCGGCCGCCTCACCGCTGTCACCTACGACGACGGTTCCACCATCACCTACGGCTATGATGCCAACGGCAACCGCATCACCCTCGCCGCGGCCGATGGCACCGGAGGTAGTGGTTCCGGAAGTGGTGGTTCTGGGGATGGTAATCCAGGGGAAAGTGAAACCGAGGGCGGTGGTCAGCAGGAAAACGTCAATAACAACAAAAAATCAGGTGGGGGTGGAAGTCTGGGAATCGTTGTCCTGGCGATGCTCTTGCTCGGGGCGGGATTGGCCTGGTGGCGCCGAACGAGGAAAGGGAGCCGGCGGCGGCAGCTTGCCGCCTCTTGATATTCGGGTTGCCCGGGTATGTATCACCTGCGTTTCACGCTTGAATCCGAGAATTCTGTCCTACCCATTTTTTGTTGAAAACAGCCTGCCCTGTAAAACATTACTCATGGGTCAAAGAAGTTGACAAAGGGCTTTATGGGGTCCATTATTAAAGTATTCAATTAAAATATTGAATAATGGTTTCGTTGGTGATTTGATTGGATTTTGGGCAGGGCATGAACTGGGACGACTGGATACTCGATCATGAAGTGCTCATTCGGTTGAGTTTTTTCTTTGGCATATTCGCGCTTGTGGCGCTATGGGAAGTTGTTTCGCCCCGCCGCGAACTCACCGTTTCCAAAGCCGTTCGCTGGGCCAACAACCTTGGGCTGGTCTTTCTCAACAGCATTGTTTTGCGACTGTTGTTCCCCGCTGCAGCCGTGGGAGTTGCCGCCACGGCGGCACAGCAGGGGTGGGGGCTGCTCAATCTGTATTATTTGCCTTTTCCTGTGGCGGTGATCCTGGCCGTTGTGGTGATGGACTTCGTTATCTGGCTACAACATGTGATGTTCCATGCCATTCCCGTGCTGTGGCGGATACACCGGGTACACCATGCCGACCTCGACTACGATGTGACCACCGGTGCCCGCTTCCATACCATCGAAATCATTCTCTCCATGTTGATCAAGTTTGCCACCATCGTGCTGTTGGGGCCTGCCGTTGTAGCGGTGGTGATCTTCGAGGTCATGCTCAATGCCACGGCCATGTTCAATCACGGCAATGTGAAACTGCCCACGGGTCTGGATCGCGTGTTGCGCTGGTTTTTGGTCACGCCCGACATGCACCGTGTGCATCACTCGGTCGAGGATGACGAAGCCAACAGCAACTTTGGTTTCAGCCTGTCCTGGTGGGATCGCTTGTTTGGCACTTATCGTGATCAACCGCGAAAAGGCCACGAGGGGATGAGCATAGGCATTCGTGGCTATCGCGATGCCAGGCAGGTCGATCGCTTGCCGGGCATGTTGGCCTTGCCGTTTGTGGGCCGTGTCACAGGTTATGCGATCAACCGTCGTGAATGGAGTGATGGCGATGAAAAATAAAGGAGTCACCGATACTTCTGGTCGCTCCACAAGCGCGCAAGAACCGGGCAGAAATTCTGTCCTGCGCTGGTTGTTGTTCGCCCTTCTGGCGTCCGGGTTTGTAGTGGTCTTGGTCTATCGTGATCAATGGGATTCAGAAACGCTACAAGCCTGGGTGAAGCATGCTGGGGTGGCTGCACCCCTGTTGTTCATGTTCGTTTATGCCATAGGTACGGTATTGTTTTTTCCCGGCTCGGTATTGACGCTGGTGGGCGGTATCTTGTTTGGCCCATTCTGGGGTACGGTCTACAGCCTTGGCGCGGCAAGCGCAGGGGCCGTGCTGGCTTTCATCATTGCCCGTTATCTGGCATTCCATTGGGTGGAAGAGAAAACAGGTGGGCAGCTCAGGCGCCTGAAAGAAGGTGTGGAAAGCGAAGGCTGGCGTTTTGTGGCCTTTGTGCGCCTGGTGCCGCTTTTCCCTTTCAATCTGCTCAATTATGCATTGGGACTGACTCGTATCCGGCTTTCCCATTATGTTGTTGCGAGCAGTGTGTGCATGTTGCCCGGGGCTATGGCTTATACTTATCTGGGTTATGCCGGGCGCGAGGCCATTGCCGGTGGCGAAGGGGCGATACAAAAGGCGCTGCTGGCATTGGCGCTGTTGGCGACAGTGGCCTTTCTGTCACGCGGCATCGCCCGCTCCAGGCGGGCTTCTGCAGTGGAACATCGGTGAATTACAAGCATAGCGGGTTCGCGTTGCTGGGTGTGCGCGCAGTAGTGGTGATTCTCGGGTGTACTGGGTCGCCTTCAAGGGGGGCGGAATCCCTGTAGGCACTGGAGACGTATCTGCCGTGGGAGCAAGCAGCGCGGAGGCTTGATCGGACCTGTTTCAAGTATTGAAGCCGACCTGGCTTCGACTTGAGGAGGCGCTCGCCCGTGTTAGAATCCGGCTCTTGTGACGATTGGCGCGGAGGATGGGCGGAGCATGCTGCCCGCGGACTACGAACAGCGTTTCGCCGGCATCGGCCGACTCTACGGGCAAGAGGCACTGGAGCTTCTCGCCGGCATGCATGTGTGCGTGGTGGGTCTGGGCGGCGTGGGTTCCTGGGCTGTGGAGGCGTTGGCGCGCACCGGTGTCGGCCGACTCACCCTGATCGACTATGACGAGGTCTGCCTCAGCAATTGTAATCGTCAGCTCCATGCCCTCAGTGACACCGTGGGACGCAAGAAAGGCGCGGTGCTGGCAGAGCGCGTGGCCGGCATCAATCCCCATTGCCGGTGTGAGTTGATCGATGATTATCTCACCATGGACAATCTGTGCGATTATCTCGCGCGCGGTTATGACTATGTGATCGATGCCATCGACAGCATCAAGTTCAAGGCCGCGATGATTCATTATTGCAAGCGCCACAAGATTCCCATCATCGCCACTGGTGGCGCCGGCGGTCTCAGTGACCCGGCCATGATCAAGCTGGCCGATCTCAGCAAGACCTATAACGATCCTCTGGCGGCCAAGGTGCGTGCCTGCCTGCGCAGTGACTATGGTTTTACGCGCAACGCCCGGCGCCGTTTCGGGGTGGAATGCGTATTTTCCAGCCAGCAACAGGTCTACCCCCGGCCCGATGGTACGGTGGGCCAGCAAAAACCGGGCATCCACGGGGTATCCCTGGACTGCCGTTTCGGTTATGGCGCGGCCAGTTTCGTCACCGCCAGCTTCGGCATGCTGGCGGCTTCCCGGGTGATCAACAAGACCTTGCAGAGACGACTGTCGGTAAGGGGCAGTGGCAGGAAAACAGTACAGGGCACATGATATGGATTTTTTCCCCGTTTTTTTGAACCTCAGAGCACAGACCTGCCTCGTGGTGGGCGGTGGCGAGGTGGCCGAGCGCAAGGCACGTATGTTGCGCAAGGCCGGTGCCCGCTTGCGCCTGGTGGCGCCGGTCCTGAGTCCCGCGCTGGTGGCGTTGTGTGAGGGTGCCGAGGTGGAATGCCGGCGACGTGAATTTGAGCCCGGGGACCTGGATGGCGTGGTGTTGGCCATCGCCGCCACCGACGATACCGAAGTCAATCGGCGGGTATCGCAGTTGGCCCGGGCTCGGGGCTTGCCGGTGAACGTGGTGGATGCGCCGCAGTTGTGCAGTTTCATCGTGCCCTCCATCGTTGATCGTTCGCCGGTGGTGGTGGCGGTATCCTCCGGCGGTGCCTCGCCGGTGCTGGCGCGTTTGCTGCGTGCCCGCCTGGAGACTCTGATTCCGGCTTCCTATGGTCGTCTGGCGCAATTGCTGGGCAGTTTTCGCCGACAAGTGAGGCAGCGCTTCGCCAGTGGCAGGCAGCGGCGTCGCTTTTGGGAGCAGGTGTTGCAGGGCCCGGTGAGCGAGTTGGTTTTCTCCGGGCGGGAACAGCAGGCGCGCCGGCATCTGGAGGCAGCGCTGGCGGGAGAGGACGCAGTGCGCCAGCCACCCACGGGTGAGGTCTATTTGGTGGGGGCGGGCCCGGGAGATCCGGATCTGCTCACTTTTCGCGCCCTGCGCCTGTTGCAGCAGGCCGACGTGGTGGTTTACGACCGCCTGGTGTCCCGGCCCATTCTGGAGCTGGCCCGGCGCGATGCCGAGCAGATCTATGTGGGCAAGCAGAAGAGCAGGCACACCCTGCTCCAGGAAGAAATCAACCAGTTGCTGATCCGACTGGCACGGGAGGGCAAGCGGGTATTGCGGCTCAAGGGGGGGGATCCTTTCATCTTCGGCCGTGGTGGCGAGGAGATCGAGCAGTTGATGGAAGCCGGCATTCCCTTTCAGGTGGTGCCGGGAATCACCGCGGCGGCGGGGTGTGCCGCCTATGCGGGCATTCCGCTGACCCACCGCGACTTTGCCCAGGCGGTGGTGTTTGCCACCGGGCATTTGCGCGATGGCAGCGTGGAACTGGACTGGCCGGCCCTGGCCCAGCCCCACCAGACCCTGGTGTTCTACATGGGACTCACCGGCGTGGAGGTCATTTGTCGCCAGTTGGTGGCCCATGGCCTGTCGGGTGACACGCCCATTGCCCTGATCGAGCAGGGCACCCGGCCGCAGCAGCGGGTCCACGTCTCCACCCTGGCGCAGATGCCCGATAAGCTGTCGATTCTCAGTGTGCAACCGCCTACCCTGATCGTCGTCGGCGAGGTGGTGCGCCTGCGGAAGAAACTGGCCTGGTTCGAGTCAGCCAGGCTGGAGAGTGAGTCGCTGAAGCCTGAATGAAAACTTGGCAACGGTGAGCGAGAAACACCAAGCTATTGAGAGCCGGTATGTTTCGCGGTCGTTGCTGCCGCTTGGCCCGAATGTTTACCTGGGCTATGCCGGGGAATCACCGGGCTTGGACGTGACGGGCCGGGCGCGTGCATGCAGGCTGTCCAGCAGGGACAGTCCGGCGGGGATCACCAGCAGCACAAGCACGGTGGCGAAGGCCAGGCCGAACACGATGGCCGCGGCCATGGGGATCAGGAACTGGGCCTGCAGCGAGGTCTCGAACAACAGGGGCGTGAGCCCGGCGATGGTGGTCAGCGAAGTGAGCAACACCGCTCGCAGGCGTTGGCAACTGGCCTGCACGATGGCCTCGCGCCCGTCCATGCCGTCCCGGCGCAGGTGCTGGTAGAAACTGATCAGGATGATGGCGTCGTTGACCACGATGCCCGACAGCCCCACGATACCGAACAGCGACAGGATGGTGAGTTCCAGGCCCATCAGGTAGTGTCCGGCGATGGCGCCGATCAGGCCAAAGGGAATGGCTGCCATGATCACCAGCGGTTGGCTGTAGGAGGCGAACACCCAGGCCAGAATGAGATAGATGAAGATCAGTGCATAGAGACTGCCCAGCTTCATGTCGGCCAGGGTCTCGGCCTGGTCGGAGGCACGGCCTTCCAGCAGATAGTGGATACCGTAGCGCTGGCTGAGCTGGGGCAGAAAGTCGGCCTGCAATTCGGCCAGGATGCGATTGCTGTTGTTGAGATGGCGATCCACGTCGGCCGAGACCCGCACCGTGAGCTGGCCATCGCTGTGACGCAGGGCCTCGAACCCCCTTTGGGCCCGCAGTTCCACCACGCTGGCCAGGGGCACGAAGCCACCCTGGGGCAGACGCAGCTCGAATTTGTCCAGGTCGGCCAGGTGGCGGCGTTCCTCGCGTGATGCCAGCAGGCGTACCTCGATTTCCTCGTGGGTCTCGGCGAAAATCTGGATCAGCACACCGTCATAGGCGGCGCGTAGTTGCCGGCCGATATCCTCTATGCTCAGCCCCAGGGCCTGCCCGGTGGGGGTGAGGCGGTAGATCAGTTGATCCTGTCCCCAGGGCAGGTCGTCCTCGATGGCGGACACCCCCGGGAAGCTGGCCAGCTTGGTCATCAGTTCGGCGGCGGCGGCCTTGAGGGTGTGGGGCGAATCGCCCACCAGGCGCAGATCCAGGTCTTGTCCAGGTGGGCCGGTGTTGCGCTGGGACAGTGCGAACAGTTCCAGCCCCGGTGGTTTGTGTATGCGCGCCTGCCAGGCGCGCAGAAACTCGGCATTGTTCACCGCGCGGTGGTCCGGCGACACCAGTTCCACGAACAGGGAGCCGTAGGCGTCGCCCCGGCGTCGGCCGGTACCTCCGCCACTGCGGGTGATGCCCAGTTGTTGCAGGGAAATTTCCACCAGATCGCCGCCGAACTGGGCTTCGGTTTCACGCAGGGTGGTTTCAAGGTGTTGCAGGAACTCGGCCACCCGTTCCCGGGGGGTGCCGGCGGTGAAGCTGGCGTTGGCATAGAGGATCTTGCCTTCCACGTTGGGAAAGAAGGTGAAGCCAATGCGCCCGCCGGCCACCAGGCCGATGCTGAGCAGCAGCAGGGCCAGGGTGCTGGCCAGGGTGATGCCGCGGTGATTGACCGCCAGGCGCACCAGGGGCTGGAACAGGTGGTCGCGGAAATGATCGAAGCGCTGGTCAAGCCATTGACGGTAGCGGGCCGGCTGGCGGCCCAGTTCATGGCCCAGGGCGGCGCGCAGATGGGCGGGCAGGATGAGGAAGCATTCCAGCAGCGAGGCCAGCACCACGCAGACGATCACCAATGGGATCTGGAACAGGATGTTGCCAATCACCCCGCCGATGAGCATCAGCGGCAGGAAGGCGGCCACGGTGGTTAGCGAGGAAGAGGCCACCGGTGCCAGCATGCGCAGGGCGCTGGCCTCGGCCGCCCGCGCCGGCGCCATGCCGCGCCGGTGATTGGTCTGCGCCTGTTCCGCCACCACGATGGCGTCGTCCACGATGATGCCTACCGCCATGATCAGGCCGAACAGGCTGATCATGTTGATACTGCCGCCACTGATATAGAGGATGGCCAGGGTGGTGAGAAAGGACACCGGGATGCCCACCGTGACCCAGAAGGCGATACGACCGTTGAGAAACAGAAACAGGATGGCGATCACCAGCAGCAGGCCGCCGAGGCCGTTTTTCAGCAACAGGCCGATGCGTTCCTCGATCAGTTGCCAGGACTGGTTGTAGACATGTAACTGGATACTGTCGGGCAGGCGCTGACGGTTCTGTTCCAGCCAGCGTTCGAGGATGCGGGCAGCTTCCAGGGCATCGCTGTTTTCACTGCGTTGCAGCAACAGCTCCACACTGGGACGGCCATCGATGAACAGTTCGATCTCGCCGCCGCGGGCGCGGCGTTCGATGTGAGCGATGTCGCCCAGGGTGAGCGCCGGTTCGCCGGCCTGCAGGGGCAGGGGGAGGGTGGCGAAGTCCAGCGGGTTGCGGGCCTGTTGCAGGGCGCGCAGCTGCCGGCTCACCTCGTCCTCGCCCAACAGGCCGGCGGGCAGGTCACGGCTCTGACGGGCGATGAGCTGGCCCAGTTGATTGAAGTCCAGATCCAGTTCCCGCAGCCGCAGGCTGGGCACTTCGATGGCGATTTCCTGCGCCGGTAGGCCGCTGAGGGTGATCTTGGCGATACCCATGGCCAGCAACTGATCCTTGATGCGGTGGGCCAGGGGGCGAAGCTCCTCCAGTCCCTTGCTGCTGGACAGGGCCAGCCGCGCTACCGGCTCGTAGCGAATCACCCGGCTGATCTGCGGCTTGTCGGCATCGGCGGGCAGGTGCTGTTGCAGGGCCACGCGTTCGGTGACACTGTCCAGGGCTTCGCCCATGTCGGTGTTTTCCTCGAACTCCAGGGTGATGGCGGCCACCCCGGTGGCCGAGGTGGAGCTGAGCCGGTGCAGGTGGTCGACGGTGCGTAACTCCTGTTCCAGGGGGATGGTGATGGCCTGCTCCACGTCCTCGGCACTGGCGCCGCTCCAGGTCACGCGCACGGTGATGATGTCGAGGGCGAAATTGGGAAAGAACTGGGTGTTGAGCTTGGCCGCCGACCACAGCCCGGCCAGCGCCAGCACGGCCATCAACAGGTTGGCCGCCACCCGATGGTGGATGAAACGCGCCAGCAGGCCCCCCGCGCGGGTGGGCATGTTCAGCGCACCTTCACCGCCAGGCCGTCGCTGGCGGTGGCGAACTTGCTGATCAGCACCTGATCGCCGGGCTGGATCTGGTCACTGCGCAACACCACCAGGCCCTCGCGCGGCATGTAGCGGTTGCCCAGGTGTTCCACCCGGACCTGGCGCAGGCGACCGTCGACGATCCTGTAGATGCGGTCGGTGCCGTAGAGTGCCTCGCCGGGCAGGACGAAGGCCTGCTCCGCCGGCGGCAGGTCGAGCACCAGTTCCACCACCTGGTCCAGGGGCAGGCCACGGGGATCGTCTTCGAAATGGAAGAAGGCATCCAGCGCGCCCCGGTTCAGGCTGGCGGACAGACGCGCCAGGCGCAGTTCATAGACGCGGCCATCGATGCGGGCGCGGGCCGGTAGTCCATGCAGCCTGGCCTGGGGCCAGCGTTGCAGCCAGCCGGCGGGCAATGGCGCGCGGATCTCCAGTTGACCGTCGTCGAAAATGTCCAGCAGCGCATTGCCCTGGCGCACGTGCTGGCCGGCGGCTACGTGAACCGCCGCCACCCGGCCGGCGAAGGGACTGAGCAAGCGGGTGTGCTCCAGTTGCAGGCGGGCCTGTTCCAGGCGCGCCTTGGCCTGGTCGCGTTGGGCCTCCAGGGCGGCGAGCCGGGCCGGATGATCACTGATGGCGCGGCGGCGTTGCTCCAGCGCCAGGGTCTGTTGCAGCAAGGCCCGACGGGCCTCGTCCAGGGACGACTGCGAGGCCAGCGAGCGGTTTTCCAGGGTTTCCGCCCGACGCACTGCCTCGCGGGCCAGTTCCAGCAATTGTTGCTCGTGTTCCAGCAGGGCCTGGTCGGCCTGCTGGCGATTGCGCTCGCTTTCCACCTGGGCCTGACGCTGGCGATATTCCGCCTCGCGCTGACGCACCAGCCAGCGGATTTCGCGATCATCCAGGCGCAACAATTCCTGTCCGCGGGTGATGTGTTCACCCTCGCGTACTGTCAGGGCGCGTACATCGGCGCTGAGGGCGGCGCTAAGCTTGACCTGTTGCGGAGCGATGATGCGTCCATGCAGCAATTTCTGCGGCACCACCCGGCCGGGTTGCACGGTCTGCGTGCTCACGCTGATGCGTTCGTCCGGCGGGGTCTGGGTGCGCGCGCCAGGGCGGGTCTTGACCAGGGCCATGACCACGGCCAGGGCCAGTAGCACGATCAGCGGCGGCAGCAGCCAACGAAGAAAAAAACGGGACGTGCTCATGGGCGCTGACGAGCCGGGGCGACGCGCCCCCCTTGTTGCGGGCATGTCATGGGGGTATGGCGTACCGGGGTCTTGTGCAAGTGGATCACGCTTGGTCTGGTCAATGGGTCCATGGGGCAGGGTAGCGGTAAAGAGTGTAGTATAACGCATATGGTCCGGTTGCCGATGCCCGCCGCGCGAGCGCGGAAAGTGAAATGCAGACACGACGCCTTTTCTTTTTCTTTCTGTTGATCCTGTCGCTGCCCCTGCCGGTGCGCGCGGGTTTGCAGCCCGGGTCGCCCCAGGTGTTCTTCGAGCCCAATCGGGGACAGGCCCCGATGCCGGTGCGTTACCTGGGGCATGGGGCCGATAGCCGGATCCAGGTGTTCGACGACGGCTTCGAACTGCAGGGGGTGCGTCTGCGTTGGCTGGGGGCGCAAAACCCGGGACGTTTCCAGGCCCTGGATCCCCTGCCCGGACGTATCCACCATTACCGGCCCGGGCTGCGTCTGGAGGGGCTACCGGCCTTTACCCGGCTGCGCCGCCGGGCCTTGTATCCGGGAGTGGACTTAGTCTATCGCTTCCAGCCGCAAGGGCGCCTGGAGTACGACCTGCTTTTGGCGCCGGGCGCCGATCCCGGCCGCTTGCGCCTGCGGGTGGAAGGTGCCATGGGGCTGCATCTGGACGAGGCGGGTGAACTGGTGATGGAGACCCCCCATGGTGTCGTGCATCAGGCGGCGCCCCAGGTTTTTCAGTATCGCCATGGCCGGCGCGAAGCGGTGGCGGCGCGTTTCGTGTGGCGCCAGCCGGGGCGGGAGCTGGGTGTGCAACTGGCCGCCTATGACGACACGCGTGAATTGGTGATCGACCCGGTAGTGAGTTTCTCCAGCTACCTGGGGGGCGATGCCGGCGACAATGTGCATGCCCTGGCCTGGACCGCGGACGGCATGTTGCTGGTGGCCGGCACCACCGCCACGCGGGTGCGTCTCGGCGCCGATGGTCAGGTGAGCGTGGACGACAGTGGTTTTCCCCTGGCGGGTTTTTCGCCACCGGCCAGTCCGGGGGCCGCCGACGCGGCTTGTGGCTACGCCTATGATGACACGCGAGGCCAGGGAGAAGAGCAAGTCGTATTGCGTTACGATGGTTTTTTGAGCAAACTGGATCCGGCCACGGGCCAGTTGGTTTTTTCGACGTTCTTTGGTGGTTGCGGCAACGACACCGTACGCGATATCGCCGTGGATGGGGAGGGCAACATCTATCTCACCGGCATGACCCTGTCGACGGACTTCCCCGTGACCGTGGGTCCCACGGTGCTTTCGGCCGGCAATGCCGACAAGAGCGATGCCTTCGTGGCCAAGTTCGCTGCCGATGGCAGTCTGATCTATGCCCGCTACCTGGGGGGCAGCGAGGATGACTTTGGGCGTGCCCTGGCGGTGGACCAGCGGGGTTTTGCCTACGTGACCGGTTTTACACGCTCCAGCGACTTCGAAGGCAATCGCTGTGGCCAGGCCGGTGGCTGGCGTTGTCTGGCCGGCGGTAGCGATGTGTTCGTGGCGCGGTTGTGGAGCACCGGTGAGACGGTGGACTACATGAACTATCTCGGTGGCGAACAGGACGACTACGCCGCCGCCATCGCCCTGCGCGACGATGCCGATGCCGCCCGGGTGGGAATCTTCGTCGCCGGAGCCACTGCCTCGGCGGATTTTCCCGTCACGGCCGGCGCCTACAGCCGCTACCAGGCCAAGGATGTAGCTTGCGGGCGGGCCGGCTCCAGCGCCGTGGCCGGGCTTCATGTCTGCACCGATGCCTTCGTGGCCGGGCTCGGTGAGCGCGGCAAGCGCCTGGACATGGCGGTGGTGTTCGGCGGCGAGGAAGACGACACCGCGGTGGACCTGGAACTGAGCCCTGCGGGTACCCTGGTGGTGGCGGGCAGCACCCGTTCCGCCGGGGTGGTGCTGAACAGTGGCAATGCCATCGACCCCGATATGCCGGAGAACCAATCCCTGCTGCGGCGTTTCCCGCTCTACCGGCCCCTGAGGGATGCCGCCGGCCAGGGTGATCGGTTGCGGGATACCGCCTCCTCCGAAGCCTTCGTGAGTGAATTTTCCAGCGATGGCAGCCGCCTGCTGTTTTCCAGCTTCCTGCGCGGCAGCGACACCGACGTGGCCAGCGCGGTGTCGGTGACCGCCGACGACAGGATCTACCTCGTCGGACGCAGTCGCTCGCGGGATTTCTTCCCCTTGAAACAGGCCCTGCAGGCCAGCGCCATTGCGGAGGACTTGTTCCTGGTCGAGTTGGATGCCCAGCGCCAGGTGGTGCAGGCCACCCTGCTGGGTGCGGAACACCTGGACGGGGCCAATGCGCTGGCGGTGAGACAGACCGCCGACGAGACCCTCGTGGCCCTGGGTGGTAATACCTATTCCAGGGATTTTCCCGTACGCAACGCCATCCAGGCCGTACCGGCGGGAGGTGACAGCGATGGGTTCGTGCTCACCTTGCGCGAAGCGGCCGACGACCCGGCGGTGGACCTGTCGGTGAGCCTGAGTCTGTCGCGCAGCACGGCGACGGTGGGCGACAGCGTGGACGTATTGGTCAGGGTGGCCAACCAGGCGGCTATTGGTGCGCCTGGCGTGGGGCTGGAGTTGAGCTACCCGCCGGGGCTGGATCTGCGTGTGGTCAATGGCGATTGCGTTGTCCAGGGGCGGCGGCTGTTTTGCCGCCTGGGCGACCTGGCGGCAGCGGGCGGCGAGGGTGACAGCCTGCAGGTGCGTCTGGATGCCCTGCCCCGTTTTGCCGGAGACATGGGCCTGGAAGCCATGGCCCGTGCCCTGGTGCACGATGCCGATCTGGCCGACAACAGCGCCCGGGCCATGCTGCGGGTGAACGATGGTGGTGGCCGTAGCGGCGCCCTGAGTGTGGGGTTGGTGCTGTTGTTGGCCGGCTTGTTGTTGAACCGTGCTAGAAGGAGTTTTACATGCGCCCACAGACTCCGGCCTTGACGGTGGACGTCATCATCGAGCTGGCCGACCGGCCCGGTCGGCCCATCGTGCTCATCGAGCGCAAGCATCCACCTCCGGGCTGGGCCATTCCCGGTGGTTTCGTGGATTTGGGCGAGACCGTGGAACAGGCGGCGCGGCGTGAGGCGCTGGAAGAGACGGCCCTGGACGTGCGCTTGCTGCGCCTGCTGGGCGTGTATTCCGACCCCGCCCGTGACCCCCGTGGCCACACGGTGAGCCTGGTCTACGTGGCCGAGGGACGAGGTGAGCCGGAAGGACGCGACGATGCCCGTCGCGCGGCGGTGTTCGACCTGGCCGGGCTGCCGCGGCCCCTGGCTTTCGATCATGCGCGGATACTGGCGGATTATCGCGCCACGCGGGAGCCACAGTTGCGCTGATGCGCGGTTGTCGCCGGTCGATATGACCTATTTCACCGAATAATAGTCCTTGTACCAGGCCACGAACCGGGCGATGCCGTCCTCGATGGGGGTGTCCGGACGAAAACCCACGTCGTGTTGCAGGGCATCGATGTCGGCATAGGTGGCGGGTACGTCGCCGGGTTGCAGGGGCAGGAAGTTTTTCACCGCTTTCTTGCCCAGGCAGTCTTCCAGAACCTCGATGAAGTACATCAGTTCCACTGGCTGGTTGTTGCCGATATTGTAGAGCCGGTAAGGCGCCCGGCTGGTGGCTGGGTCGGGGTCGTCGCTGTTCCATTGGGGGTTGCTCTCGGGCACCTTGTCCAGGGTGCGGATCACGCCTTCCACAATATCGTCGATGTAGGTGAAGTCGCGCTTGTGCTTGCCGTGGTTGAACACGTCGATGGGTTCGCCGGCGAGGATCTTTCGGGTAAAGATGAACAAGGCCATGTCGGGCCGTCCCCAGGGGCCGTAGACGGTGAAAAAACGCAGCCCGGTGGTGGGCAGGTTGTAGAGATGGCTGTAGGTGTGGGCCATCAGTTCGTTGCTCTTCTTGGACGCGGCATACAGGCTCACCGGGTGATCCACGTTGTGATGCACGGAAAACGGCATCTTGGTGTGGGCGCCATAGACCGAACTGCTGGAGGCGTACACCAGGTGTTCCACCTGGTTGTGCCGGCAACCCTCGAGAACATTCATGAAGCCGACGATGTTGGACTCGATATAGGCATGGGGATTTTGCAGCGAATAACGCACCCCGGCCTGGGCCGCCAGGTTGACCACGCGCTGGGGCCGGTGCTCGGCGAAGGCCCGCTCCATGGCCGCGCGGTCTTCCAGGGCGATGCGCAGCTCGGTGAAACCGGGGTGGTGCTTGATGCGCGCCAGGCGGTCTTCCTTGATGCGGGGATCGTAGTAGTCGTTGACGATGTCCACGCCGATGACTTCGTCGCCGCGTTCCAGCAGCCGCAACGCCAAGGCGTTGCCGATGAAACCGGCCGTTCCGGTAACCAGGATTCTCATGCTTTTACCTCGTTGTTCGCGTCACAGGCGTGCGTCCACCTGTTCGCGCGGGAACAGGGATTTGACATCGTAGAATACCGCCTCCGGCTTGCCCAGCCGGCGAATGCCCTCGGCGCCCAGTTGCTTGAACTGCTCGTGGGCCACGGCGAGGATGATGGCGTCGTAGCTGCCCGGCTGCAGGTCGTCGACCGGGGTGATGCCATATTCCTGCCGGGCCTCGGCCGGATCCACCCAGGGGTCGTGCACGTCCACCTGGGCATGATAGGAGCGGAACTCCTCGATGATGTCCACCACCCGGGTATTGCGCAGGTCGGGGCAGTTTTCCTTGAAGGTGAGGCCCAGCACCAGGATGCGGGAGCCCACCACGTGCAGGCGTCGCTGGGTCATCATCTTGATGACGGTTTCGGCGATATAGGCGCCCATGCCGTCGTTGATGCGCCGGCCGGAGAGGATGACCTCGGGATGGTAGCCGATTTCCTGGGCCTTGTGGGTGAGGTAGTAGGGATCCACACCGATGCAGTGGCCGCCCACCAGGCCGGGGCGGAAGGGCAGGAAGTTCCACTTGGTGCCGGCGGCCTCCAACACCTCCAGGGTGTCGATGCCGAGGCGGTTGAAGATCAGTGCCAGCTCGTTGATCAAGGCGATATTGACGTCGCGCTGGGTGTTCTCGATAACCTTGGCGGCCTCGGCCACGCGAATGCTGCTGGCCTTGTGGGTGCCGGCGTGGATCACCTGGCGGTAGAGTCGGTCGACGAACTCGGCCACTTCCGGGGTGGAGCCGGAGGTGACTTTCAAAATGCTGGTGACGCGGTGCTCCTTGTCGCCGGGGTTGATGCGTTCCGGTGAATAGCCGGCGTAGAAATCCTGGTTGTAGCGCAGCCCCGAAACCCGTTCCAGGATGGGCACGCAGACTTCCTCGGTGGCCCCGGGGTAGACGGTGGATTCGAAGATCACCACGTCACCCGGCTTGAGAATGGTGCCGAGCATTTTCGAGGCGCTTTCCAGCGGGCCGAGGTCGGGCCGCTTGTAACGGTCGATGGGCGTGGGCACGGTGACCACGAAGACATTGCAGCCGGCGATGTCTTCCACCTGGCTGGTATAACTCAGTTGCCGGGCCTCGGCCAGCAGTTCCGGCTCCACTTCCAGGGTGCTGTCCTTGCCGGCCTCGAGTTCGGCGATGCGTTGGTGATTGATGTCGAAGCCCACGGTGGGCATTTTCTTGCCGAATTCCACCGCCAGCGGGAGGCCCACGTAGCCCAGTCCGACGATGGCTAGGCGGGTCGTTTCCAGTGACAACATAGTCTTGTCCTTGTGTTTCAGTCTGCCGGCCGCAGATCGCTCAGGCCGCGGCCGATGCCGTAATAGCTGAAGCCGAGCCGCTTGAGTTGCTCGGGGTCGTAGATATTACGGCCATCGAAGATCACGGCTTGAGTGAGTGTCTTGGCGATGACGCCGAAATCGGGGCTGCGAAAGGCCGACCATTCGGTGATCACCACCAGGGCATCGGCGCCTTGCAGGGTTTGCTCCATGCTCTCGCACAGCATCAGGTCATCGCGCTGGCCATAGATGCGGCGGGCCTCGTCCATGGCTTCCGGATCGTAGGCGCGTACCCGGGCGCCGGCCTGCCACAGGGCTTCCATCAGCACCCGGCTGGGGGCCTCGCGCATGTCGTCGGTATTGGGTTTGAAGGCCAGGCCCCACAGGGCAAAGGTCTTGCCGGCCAAGTCGCCCTTGAAATGATGATGGATCTTGTGGAACAGGCGTTGTTTCTGCTGCTCGTTGACCTGTTCCACGGCTTCCAGCAGGCGGGCCTGATAGCCGTGCTCGCGGGCGGTGCGCTCCAGTGCCTTTACATCCTTGGGAAAGCAGGAGCCGCCATAACCGGCGCCGGGATAGATGAAATGGTAGCCGATGCGCGGATCCGAGCCGATACCCAGGCGCACCTGTTCGATGTCGGCGCCCAGGCGTTCGGCCAGGTTGGACATCTCGTTCATGAAGCTGATCTTGGTGGCCAGCATGGCATTGGCGGCGTACTTGGTGAGTTCGGCGGAGCGGATGTCCATGGCCACCAGGCGATCGCGGTTGCGGTTGAAGGGAGCGTAGAGTACCCGCAGCAGCTCGGTAGTGCGGGGATTGTCGGTGCCGACGACGATGCGATCGGGTTTCATGAAATCGTCGATGGCGGCGCCTTCCTTGAGGAACTCCGGGTTGGAGACCACATCGAATTCCAGCTTGCTGCCACGGCGCCGGAGCACGTCGCCGACCCTGGCGCGCACCTTGTCGGCGGTGCCCACCGGCACGGTGGATTTGTCCACGATGATCTTGTAGTCCTCCATGTGCTCGCCGATGCTCTCGGCCACCGCCAGCACGTATTGCAGGTCGGCGGAGCCATCCTCGTCGGGCGGGGTGCCCACGGCGATGAACTGGTACAGGCCGTGGGCCACGGCGCTGGCCACGTCGGTGGTGAAACTCAGGCGTCCGGCTTCGGTGTTCTTGGCCACCAGGGCATCGAGCCCGGGTTCGTAGATGGGCATTTCACCGCGATTGAGCATATCGATCTTGCTCTGGTCGATGTCCACGCAAACCACGTGATTGCCCACCTCGGCCAGACAGGCTCCGGTGACCAGGCCCACATAGCCGCTGCCGAAGATCGTGATGTTCATGAGCTTCCTTAAAGTCTGTTTGTTCGGGTGCCGTTAGTTTAGCGGCAGCAAAAAGAATAAACAAAAGGGGATTTGGCCATGTGTCGGGAAAACGGAGTGGAATGCCATGAGACAACAGATAGAACAGCTTCTTCAGCGGCCGGATTTCGCCGAGGGCGAGGCATGGCGCGTGCGGCGATTCCCGGCCAATGCCGAGATTCTGCGCCAGGGCGACAACAGCCGGCATGTGTACTGGATTCGCAAGGGTACGGTGCGGGTGTTGGGGCAGGTGCCGGTGAGCGAGGCGCGCCAGGTGCGGCCCGGGGTCTGTGATCTGCAGTCGGGCGAGGTGTTCGGTGAACTGGCCCTGTTCGACGATCAGCCCCGCTCGGCCACGGTGATGGCGGTGGACGAGTGCGAGCTGGTGGAAATCGACGGCGAGGCCCTGCTGGACTATCTCGAGCGACACACGGAACTGGGTTTTGCATTCCTGCGCCAGATGATGACGGTGATGGTGCAGCGCCTGCGCGCCAGCGACAGGCAGATCTTTTCCCTCCTGGCCTGGGGCATGCGCGCACATGGTATCGATCAGCATCTGTGATGGGCGGCATCCCACTCATTCCCTGCCGGGAACGAGGAAGATTCTGGTTGCAGGGAAAACCTGTTACCATACTCTCGGCAATGATAAAAAATGGATTTCAGGCGCACCAAATAGTCTGACCTGTCTCCGAGGACCCGCGATGGATTCGGCCCCATGATACGGATTTTTAAGCACTACGTTCCCCAGCACCTGCTGTTGCTGGGATTTGCCGAGTTTCTCGTTTTCGTCCTGTCCATCCCGCTGGGCACTTCCCTGCGCTTTGCCGAGCCGATACTGACTGACAAGTCGTTGCTGCTCACCGGCCTGGTATACGCCCTGGTGATGATGAGCAGTTTCACCGCCATGGGCCTGTACCAGCGCCATTTGCGCGACGGCTGGAAAGGCGTGCTGATGCGTATCGGTGGCGCCTTCCTGCTGGGTTTCATGGTGATGGGTCTGTTGTTCTACATCTTCCCCGTTCTGTTTCTGGGCCGGGGAGCCTTTGCCTTGTCCATTTTGTTTTCCATGTTGGGTACCGGTCTGGCGCGGGGTGTGTTCTATGCCCTGTCCGACAAGGAAGCACTGAAGCGGCGCATTCTGGTGGTGGGGGCGGGCAAGAATGCCGCCCTGATAGAACGTACTCTCAAGCGCAAAACCGATCGCCGTGGCCTGGCCATCGTCGGCTATGTGATGCTGGATGGCGAGGATGTCGTGATCGAGGATGCCGCCAAGCTGATTCCACACAACCGCCTGCTGCTGGATATCGCCGAGGAGCTGGACGTGGACGAGCTGGTGCTGGCCCTCACCGATCGGCGCAAGGTGTTTCCGGTGGAGGAAGTCTTCGACTGCAAGATGAACGGCATCGACGTGGTGGAATTGATCAGCTTCCTCGAGCGCCAGACCGGTAGGGTCTTTTTGGAACTCCTGCATCCCAGCTGGATGATCTTCTCCGATGGTTTCCGGCGCGGGCCGGTGCGCCTGGCGGGCAAGCGCGCCTTCGACATCGCCGCCAGCCTACTCTTGCTGATCCTGACCCTGCCGGTGATGCTGGTCACCATGGTGGCCATCAAGCGCGAGGATGGCGGACCGGTGTTCTATCGCCAGATCCGCGTGGGGCGCAACTGGCGGCTTGTCCCGGTACTCAAGTTTCGCAGCATGAAAGTGGACGCGGAAAAGGCCGGGCCCCAGTTCGCCAGCGAGAATGACGACCGCGTAACCCGGGTGGGGCGCTTCATCCGCAAGACCCGCATCGACGAGCTGCCCCAGCTCATCAACGTGCTCAAGGGCGAAATGAGTTTCGTGGGGCCGCGTCCCGAACGGCCGGAATTCGTCGAAATGTTTTCCAAGGAAATTCCCTATTACGCCGAGCGTCACCGGGTCAAGCCGGGTATCACCGGCTGGGCGCAGATTTGCTATCCCTATGGTTCCAGCAAGCGCGACACTATAGAGAAACTGCAATACGATCTTTACTATGTGAAAAACTACAGCCTGTTTCTGGACCTGACCATTCTGTTCCAGACCGCCGAGGTCATCCTGTGGGGCAAGGGGGCGCGTTGATCACGAGCCGGCCAGGGAGGCGCTGCTGAAATGCCCGCCATCGGGATGATGTCCTACCTCAGCGCCGCGGTGGTTTTCCTGCTGCTGGGACTGGGCGTGCTGATATTCTGGCGCAAGCGCCTGCATGCCTGGTCCCTGCTGTTGCCGGTGCTGGCCAGTCTGGCCTGGGCCCTGGTGGCGGCCTATCAACTGCAGGCCCAGGCGCCCGCGCCGTTGTTGCTGCTGACGCTGGAGTTGGTACGCGACTGGGCCTGGCTGTTCTTCGTGTTGCAGATGCTGCACATGGCCGGTTCCGGCAATCCGCTGATCCGGCGCCTGGGCCAGTGGTCCCTGGCCCTGCCCATCGGCCTGTTGTTGCTGTTGGTGATCGTGTCGCTGTTTCAGCAGTCGGCCTTGCCCCACTGGCTGGTTTTCGATGTGCGCCTGCTGGGGCATGTATTCATTGCGCTGACGGGGTTGGTGCTGATTGAACAGGTGTGGCGTAATGCGCCGCCCCAGGAGCACTGGGGCATCAAGTTCTTCTGCCTGGGTGTGGGCGGGCTGTTCGCCTACGATTTCTATCTCTTCAGCGATGCCTTGCTGTTTCGCCAGATCGACCCCAACATCTGGCTCGGGCGCGGTTTCATCAACGCGGTACTGGCGCTGCTGCTGATGCTGGCCATCGCCCGCATTCCACCCACCAAGACCAGCGTGATGTTCTCCCGCAGCCTGGTGTTCTATTCCACCGGCCTGATGATTGCTGGTGGTTATCTGCTCATCGTGGCCCTGGCCGGCTATGTCATGGGCAGCACCGGTCATCCCTGGGGCATGGTATTGCGTCACGTGCTGGTTTTCGTGGCCTTGCTGGTACTGCTGGTGCTGATCTTCTCGGGACAGATGCGGGCACGGCTGCGGGTATTCATCGACAAACACCTGCTGGACTACCGTTACGACTACCGAGAGGAATGGCTGGGCCTGATTCGCGAGCTGTCCCTGCAGGACAGCCCATTGTCCCTGCAGGCCCGCGCACTGCGAGCCCTGCTGGAGCTGGTGGACAGCCCCACCGGGGCCCTGTGGGTCAGGCGCGAAGAACAGTTCCAGGTCGTGGAAACCCTTTCCATGTCCGAACTGGAGGGTTTGCGCGAGACGGCAGACGGCAGCCTGGCGCGATTTCTGGAAACCTGGCAATGGGTGATCAACCTGGAGGAATTCGACGCCGAGCCGGAACTCTACCGGGAACTCAGTCTGCCCGCCTGGCTGAGCGGGCTGGAACAGGCCTGGCTGGTGGTGCCCCTGATGCTGCAGAATCGTCTGTATGGTTTCGTGATAGTGGGTAAACCCCGGGCGCCGCGGGAATTCAACTGGGAAGACATCGATCTGCTCAAGACCGCCGGCCGTCAGATCGCCATTCACCTGGCCCAGCAACAGGCCGCCATGGCGCTGGCGGAATCACGCCAGTTCGAGGCCTTCAACCGGTTTTCGGCCTATGTGGTGCACGATTTGAAAAACCTGGTGTCGCAACTGGCCCTGGTGGTGCAGAATGCACGGAAACACCGGCACAACCCCGAATTCATGGACGATGCCATTGCCACGGTGGACAATGCCGTGGCGCGCATGAATCGTCTGCTGGCCCAATTGCGCGGCGGTGGTCCAGCGGGCCCGGGCAAGGATCGGCGCCGGGTGGAACTGGCCGGGGTGCTGCGCAGCGTATGCCGGGAAAAGGCCAATGGCCGGCCGCTGCCGGAGCTGGAGGATGCCGCGTCAGGCCTGTGGGTGGAAGCCGATGCCGATCGCCTGGTTTCCATCATCGGTCACGTGGTGCAGAATGCCCAGGATGCCACCCCGGACCACGGCCGGGTGACCCTGCGCCTGCGGCGGGAGGGTGCCATGGCCCGCATCGAGGTGGAAGACACCGGCTGCGGCATGGACGAAACCTTCATCAAGGAACGCCTGTTCAGGCCTTTCGACACCACCAAGGGACTCACCGGCATGGGCATAGGTGCCCATGAAGTCCGGGCTTTCATTGAGGAATTGGGCGGACGTGTCGACATAGACAGCGAGCCCGGCAGGGGCACCGTGTTCGGCATGAGCCTGCCGCTGTGCGAGGGCGGCGACGAAGCGACGACAAGGGGGTAAGTTTTGGCCAAGCGGGGGACATTACTCATCGTGGAAGACGACCCGGGTATCCAGGGACAATTGCGCTGGTGTTTCGACGACTACCAAGTGGTGATGGCCGACGACCGCGAGGATGCCATCGCCAAGCTGCGCCGGCACGAGCCCCAGGTGGTCACCCTCGACATGGGGTTGCCGCCGGATCCCGGTGGCACCAGTGAGGGCCTGGCCACCCTGGAACAAATCCTTGCCATCGCGCCGCATACCAAGGTGGTAGTGGTCACCGGCAACGACGACCGCGAGGCCGCCGTCAAGGCCATCGGCATGGGGGCCTACGATTTCTACCTCAAGCCCATCGATGCCGAAATCCTCGGCCTCATCGTCAACCGCGCTTTTCGCGTGCGTGAGCTGGAGCTGGAGAACGAGCGCCTGGCCAACAGCGGTGGGCATTCCCCCCTGGACGGATTGATCGCCTCCAGCCCGCAGATGCTCAAGCTCTGTCGCACGGTGGAAAAGGTCGCGCCCACCGATGTCACCACTCTGCTGCTGGGCGAGAGCGGCACCGGCAAGGAAGTGATCGCGCGCGCCTTACATGGCTTGTCGGATCGCAGTGACGGTCCCTTCGTGGCCATCAACTGTGCCGCCATTCCGGAAAACCTGCTGGAGAGCGAACTGTTCGGTTACGAAAAGGGCGCCTTCACCGGCGCGGCCCGGCAGACCCTGGGCAAGATCGAATGCGCCAATGGCGGCACCCTGTTTCTCGATGAAATCGGTGACCTGCCCATGGCCCTGCAGGCCAAGCTGCTACGTTTTCTGCAGGAGCGGGTGATCGAGCGCCTCGGTGGGCGCAAGGAAATCCCGGTGGACGTGCGCGTGGTCTGTGCCACCCACCGCAACCTGCGGGACATGATCCAGGCCGAGACCTTTCGCGAAGATCTCTATTACCGCCTCAGCGAGATCACCATCGAGATCCCCCCTTTGCGCGAGCGCGAGGGCGACGCCGTATTGCTGGCCAAGGCCTTTCTGAGCAAATTTTCCGAAGAACACAAACGCAAGATCAAGGGATTCCACCCCGATGCCCTGCTGGCCATCGAACAATACCACTGGCCGGGCAATGTGCGGGAAATGGAAAACCGCGTCAAGCGTGCTGTTATCATGGCCGATGGCAGTCATATCACCGCCGAGGAGCTGGAACTCGACGAAGTGGCCACGGAAAGCGCTCCCTTCAACCTGCGCGAGGTGAGGGAGCAGGCCGAACGGCGGGCCATCCAGCGCGCCCTGCAACACACCGATGGCAACATCGCCAGGACGGCGGAGTTGCTTGGCGTCAGCCGGCCAACCCTCTATGATCTGATCAAGAAACTGAATATCGAGGTTTGAGCAGATGAACCCCTCAGCATCACTGTCAAGATCCCGCCACAGATTTCTGCTCAGCCCCGTGTCCTTCGTCCTGTTGCTGGCCCTGGCCGGTCCCCAGGTGGCCAGCGGCAAGACCGCCGACGAATTCCTTGGCGAGGCTCGCGGCTATCTCGAGCGCCAGGACTATCGCGCCGCCATCATCCAGTACAAGAACGCGCTCAAGGCCCAGCCCGGTAACATCGATGCCCGGCTGGAGCTGAGCAAGGCCTATTTTCGCACCGGCAATCTCAAGGCCGCCGAGAAAGAGCTGCACAAGGCCCGCGAACTGGGTGCGCCCGCCGGCAAATGGATGATCCCTCTGGCTGAACTCTACTTGCTCCAGGGGCGCGCCAGCGACCTGCTGGATGCCGTCGAGCCCGCCCCGGATATGAGTCCGCTGGAGCAGGCCGACGTGCTCGCCCTGCGCGCCGAGGCCCAGATCCAGTTGGGCAAGCGCGAGGCGGCCGAGGCCCAGCTCAAACAGGCCCTGGAACTGGACGCCAGCAACGTGCGGGCCCTGCTGGGCCTGGCCCGGCTGGATCTGCTCCAGGGGCGTGTCGAGCCCGCTGTGCAGCGGGTGGAGAAGGTTCTGGCGCAACAGCCGAACAACCTGTTCGCCCTGAGCCTGCGCGCCGAACTGGCACGCCAGGCCGGTGACAATGTCCAGGCCCTGGACTATTTCGACCGTGCCCTGGCGGTGCAGCCCGAATACCTGCCGGCCCTGCTGGGCAGCATCTCGGTATTGGTGGCGCAAGGCGATGTGGAAACCGCCCTCCAGCGCATCGGCCGAATCAAGAAACGCCAGCCCGACAACAGCATGGCCAACTACTTCGAGGCCTTGATCCAGTATCGGAAAAAAGACTACAAGGCCGCGGAAAAGGCCCTGCAAGTGGTGTTCAAGACCGCGCCGGATCATCGCCAGGGGCAACTGCTCATGGGCGCGGTACAGTATGCCCAGGGGCGCTACGAGCAGGCCCTGGACTACCTGAGCCGCTTCCACCAGGCCGTGCCCAGCCTGGTGGAGGGGGGTAACCTGCTGGCGGCCACTCTGCTGAAACTGGGCCAGCCCGACCGCGCCATCGAACTGTTACAGCAACTGGAACGCCGCGAACCCGACAATGTGCGCACCCTGTCGCTGCTGGGCAGTGCCTACATGGTCAAGCGTCAGCCGGCCAAGGCCACCGAATATCTCGAGCGTGCCGCGCAGATCGATCCCCAGCAAGCCGCCTACAAGACCCAGCTCGGCCTGGGCTACCTGGGGGAGGGTGAAACCGCCCAGGCCATCGACGTACTGAAATCCCTGCCCGCAGACAAACTCGACGCACAGAGCGGCATCCTGCTCATTGTCGCCTATCTGCGCAACCGCGATTTCGACAAGGCCTTCGAAACCGCCCAGGAACTGGCGGGCAAGGAGCCCCGCAATCCGATCTACCGCAACTTCATGGGGGTGGTCAAACTGGCTGCGGGCGACAAGGCCGAGGCGCGCGCCTATTTCGGCCAGGCCCTGCGCATCGACCCCGGCTTCGTACCGGCGCACATGAGCTTGGCGCGCATGGCCGAAGCCGAGCGCGACCTCGACGAGGCTCGTACGCACTACCAGGCCATTCTCGAGCACCATCCCGACAACACCCGGGCCATGCTCGCTCTGGCACGCCTGGCATCGCTCACGGGTGATCGCCAGACCATGCTGGACTGGCTGCTGCGCGCACGCGAGGCCGCTCCCGATCAGGTCGAGCCTGGCGTGGTGCTGGCCCGTTTCTATATCTCCAGCGGCCAGCCTCTCAAGGCGCTGCAAACCGCCCAAGATGTGGCCCGGCGTCACCCCGACAATCCCCAGGTGCTGGAAGTCCAGGGCCTGGCCCAGCTTGCCGCGGGCGAAAAGGCCAGCGCCATAGCCACCTTTCGCCGCTTGGTCAAGCGCGTGCCGCGCTCGGCCCGCGCCCGTTTGCTGCTGGCACGGGCGCAAATGACCAATGGCGAGCTGCAAGCCGCCCGCGAGACCCTGCAACAAGCACGCAGGCTCGGGCCCAATTTCGGTCCGGTCTACCGTGCCCTGGCCGATATCGCCCTGCGTGAAAAACACTACGACGAGGCCCTGGGCTACGCCGCCGAGGCCAAGCGTCAACTTCCCGCTGCCGCGGTGGGCTGGGAGATCGAGGGTGATGCCCACCGACTCCAGGGACATTATGCCGAGGCCGTCGTCGCCTACCGGCAGGCCTATGGCAAGCAGGCCAGTGGCGCGCGGGTGATCAAGCTGGCCGAGGCCAGTTTCCGCGCCGGCCAGGTAGAGCAGGCCATTGCCGCGCTGCGTCAATGGCTGGTGAAATTTCCCGGCGATTTCCGCGTGCGCCTGTTGCTGGCCAGTCAGCTCCAGCAAGCCGGACGCAACGCCGCGGCTATCGAAAACTACGAAAAACTGCTCTCCCAGCGGCCGGATTACCTGCCGGTGGTCAACAACCTGGCCTGGCTCTACAACGAGCAGAACGACAAGAAAGCCCTGCGCCACGCCCGGCGGGCCTACGAATTGGCGCCCGACAATCCCGCAATCATCGACACCTACGGTTGGGTGGAATTGCATCAGGGTGATTCCAAGAAAGCCCTGCGCCTGCTGCAACAGGCCAGCATGAAAGCTCCCCACGTGCCCGAGATCAAATATCACCTGGCCGTGGCCCTGGTGCGCAACGGCCAGCCGGGAGATGCCAGGCTGGAGCTGCAGCAATTGTTGCGCACCACGCCCTCGTTCAAGGGGGCAGACAAGGCACGAGCACTGCTCGAGGAACTGACGGCTTCCGGCGATACCTGATGCCGGGCCAAATCGTGTATCGATTGAAAAAGGATTCTATATGAAACATGCGCGCATAATGTTTGGCTGCCTGTTGGCCGTTTCATTGCTGTTGGCCGGCTGTTCCGGCTCAGACATGACAGCCGCCGAGCATCTGCAACGGGCCAAGCAATTTCTGGCGCAGGGCGATACCAAAGCCGGCATCATCGAATTCAAGAATGCCTTGCGCAAAGATCCCGACAATGCCGAAGCGCGCTGGCTGCTGGGAGAACTCTACCTGGAACTGGGGGCTGGCGCCGATGCAGAAAAGGAATTGCTCCGGGCGAGGGAACTGGGCGTGGGTGACGAAGTGTTGTTGCCGAAATTGCTCAAGGCCATGCTGATACAGGGGAAGTACAGCGAACTTGCAGGCTTTGACATTCCGCAGATGAACGATCCCAAGGCGCAGGCCGATGCCCTGGCATTGCGTGGCATCGCTCTGTTCTACCAGAAAAAGCAGGAAGAAGCCGAAAAGGCTCTGCGCGCGGCCCTGCAGCTCGATCCCCAGTCCTTGCAGGCGCTGGTGGGCATGGCCAGGCTGGTGGGGCAGAAGGACTTGAAGGCAGCCCGGGCTTACCTGGACCAGGCCCTGACCCTGGATGAGCATTTCGTCGATGCCTGGACAGCCATGGGAGACTTGTTGCAGCTCTCCGGCGAATACGACAAGGCGCTGGAAGCCTACGACAAGGCCATCGCCAACAGCAAGGGGGCCGCGCCCAACGAACATCTGAAAAGGGCCACGCTCTACATTCGTCTAAAGCAATACGACAAGGCGCGGAAAGATATCACCTATCTGAAGAAGAAATATCCCAAGAACGCACAAGTTCTCTACACCGAAGGCATGCTGTATTTCTATTCGGAACAGTTTCCCCAGGCCGAAGCGGCCCTGGAGGAAGCCTTGCGTCTCAATGACAAGGCCATCTGGTCGCGTTATTACCTCGGTGCTGTGCAATTCATCCAGGGTAAACAGGAGCAGGCCCGTGACAACCTGAGCCGTTTCCTGGCTTCGCTGCCGGGTTATGTGCCGGCGAGAAAGATTCTGGCCCTGATCAAGCTGCGCGACCGCGAGTATGCCGAGGTTGAGAAACTCATGCGTCCGGTGGTGGAACAGATCGAGGATGACGTCTATGCGCTGAACTTCCTTGCCGTGGCCCTGTTGGAACAGGGACAAACCGACGAGGCCATCAAGCTCTTCGAGAAAGTAGCCGATTTGCAGCCGGAATCCGGTGAGGCACGCATGCGCCTGGGGCTAGGGCTCCTGCTGAAGGGTGACAAAGAGCGCGCCTTCGACACCTTGAAGACGGCCATCGACGCGGATGCCGATCTCTACCAAGCCAATGCCGTGTTGATTCTGGGCTATCTCAAGGACAACAAACTGAAACAGGCCCGACAGGCTGCCGAGCGGTTCGTGAAACGCAAGCCGGACAGCGCCATTGCGCATATCCTGTTGGGCAAGGTCTATCTTGCAAGCAATGACACCGAGGCTGCCGCAAAGGCCTTTGCCAAGGCCGTTGAATTGCAGCCCGGGGATATCGTGGCGAACACGCATCTGGCCGCGCTGGCATTGGACAATCAACAATACGACAAGGCCGAGGCGTATTACCAGGCCATTCTCGCCAAGTATGAAAAACATCTGGCCACCCTGCAGAACCTGGCTGCCCTGGAGGCACGCCGGGGCAACGAGGAAAAAGCCAAGCAGATTCTGCAGCAGGCGATAGAGGCACATCCGGATGCCGTTCAGCCCAGGGTGCTGTTGGCCAACAAATACCTCAAGGAAAATAACCCGGAGCGGGCCCGCAGCATCATTGGCGAGCTGCTCAACGAGAAGCCCGGTGATCCGCTGTTGCTGGGCGTGATGGCCGAGTCCTTGCTGGCGCTGAAACAATATGACGATGCTGTTCTGATTTTGAAACAACTGATCAAAAACAGCCCGAAGAATGCGCAAGCCTATTTCAAGCTGGCTCAGGCCCATGCCAGGCTGGGACAGACGGAGGCCGCCAAAGAGGCTCTGGCCACGGCCTTGGAGTTGAAGCCCGATCTGCTGCAGGCGAAAATCCTGCGTGCCCATATTGCACTCTCGGAGCGTGACATGGAAACCGCTCGTGAGCTATTGGCGGAAATCAAGCAACAGCAACGGGATACAGACGATATTGCCTTGCTGGAGCTTGAAGGCGCGGTTCTTGCCGACTCGGGCAAGCTCGAAGAAGCCTTGCCTTTGTATCGCAAGCTGTTCGACAAGGCACCCAGTATCGAGACCCTCAAGCGTTTGACACGGCTGCAATGGCTGTTGGGGCAGAAAGCGCTTTCCACGCAGGCGCTGGAACAATGGGTGGGCCAGAATCCGGACGATGTCGCCGCCCGCCTCGAACTGGCCAACAACTATCTGATGGGCAAACAGATCGATGCGGCCCTGGAACAATATCGCAAGATTCTGGAGCAGGACAAGAACAACCTTCTGGCCCTGAACAACCTGGCCTGGCATCTGAGAAAGAAGAACCCCCAGCAGGCACTCGTCTACGCCACGCGGGCGAGCGAGTTGGCCCCCGAGCTGCCCGGTGTAATGGATACACTGGCCATGGTCTTGCTGGAAACGGGTGAACTGGCCAGGGCCGGACGCATGATAGAGCGGGCTTTGGCAAAACGTCCCGACGATCCCTCCCTGCTGTATCACAAGGCCATTATCGACGCGGCTGGCGGCCAAAAGGAAGCCGCGAAAAAGGCTTTGCAGAATTTGTTGAAAGAACACCAGAGATTCAGGGAACGCGAGGAAGCAGAGGCTTTCCTACAGACCTTGTAAACCCGGGGCCGTTTCTTTGCGCCCTTTCTTTGCGGCACCAAAGAAAGGGCGTCGCCCGCCGGGCGAGTCCGGCATTCGATTCCAGCCCCGCGCAGCGGCGCGAAAGTTTTCTCCTGTCGTTCAGGAGGCCACGGCGGCCACGGACTTCGCCGCCCTCAAGAATCTTGGCCTTTTCAGCTTATTTCACATTTATTTTCTGAAAAGCCTGGTCGAGCCCGTGTTTGCGGAACTGATGTACTATGACTCTGCGTTTCAGCCGTTGCAGTAACCCCCGGTTACCTTTCGGCAGCCTGCCTTTGGCGAGTTTCTGCCGGTAGGCGTCGAATTGCAGATAGCAGGGAGCCACACGGGAGGGTGCCCGGCCGAGCAGAATCCTGATCGCCTCGGCGCCCACCAGGCAAGCGGCCATCTGGACACCGACGACCGATGAGGGGCCGCGGCCGGTTTCCGGATCCACGCCGCTGATATCCATATATTTGATGTGAAGCGCCGCTGGAGCCAGTCCCAGCAGGAAATTGACGATCTGGTCGTAATAACTTTGCTGATCATTCAGGTCGAAATATTCATCGAAGCTCATGCCATCGATGGTGAATGTCAACAAGGTACCGGAGAACCCCAAGGGGGCGGCGGTGAGCGCGGGAATGCCGGCTTTCCTGGCAGCGGCAAACAACAAGCGGCGGGCCGGCAGGGAAAAGAAGTCGATGCCATCGATCACCAGGTCCGCGCCATCGAGGAAGGGGCCAATATTGTGTTCGCCTATGCCCTCGGGCAGGAACTCGACATCGCTTTCGGGATTGATGGCACGAATCATTCGTGCGATGACCTCGGCCTTGTTTTCCCCCACTGTGGCGAGCGTGGCGCCAAACTGGCGATTGAAATTGCCCATGGAGAAAGTATCCGGGTCGCAGACCCTGAACTTGCCCACGCCCAGCCTGGCCAGGGTATGCGCATGAGCGCCCCCGACACCACCACAGCCAGCGATGACAACGCGTTTCTTCTTGAGGATGTCTTGCTCGGTCGTGGAGATCAGGCCACGGTTGCGTGAAAAAGCGACATCATAGTCGAAGTCGATGTTATCGGACATGGGCATTGCTCGCTTGCTGGCTACACTGGCTAGTTCGACAAACGCAGGCAGAACTTGAGTTTGCCGGGCACCCGCCGGGCGAGTCCGGCATTCGATACAGGCCCCGTGCAGCGGCTCGAAAAGCTTTCCCCTGTCATTTAGGATGCCACGACGGTTGCGAATTCCACCGGTTCTCCGGGGCGCGGATTGGGCGGATCAACTGGCCTTGGCCCTTTCATAGAGGGAATAGGGCGCATAGGC
>WFPC01000048.1 GCA_015487785.1 Gammaproteobacteria bacterium
ACTTCCCCATGCGGGTGAAGGCCTCCACCGCCAGGTCGGCACGCTTGTAGTTGACCAACTGCCCCAGTAAGAGATAAAAATCCTCGGATGAGGACGAAATCTCGAATTGCGCAACATCCACCGGCGGATGGATAACATGTCCCTGGCGGCGATAGCACTTCTCGATGCGCCTGGCCACATAACGGGAATTGGCAACAAAATGATCCACTCGGGCCGCGCTGGCTTGATCCCATAACCTCAGGTAATGAAAAAGAGGCCTCATCAACAGGCGAACCGGGCCAGATTGCCCAGCCAGGTAGTCGGGATACATATCCCAAAGATACCGCATGGGCGAGTGACAATAACAGACATGCAGTGTGTCGGGTGATGTGATGACCCCCTTGGCCGGACCCGATTCACTACTGATGACCAGGTCATAATCACGCAAATCGAGCTGCTCCAGCGCCAAGGGCATAAGCGGTAAATATTTCCGATAATGCCGCACAGCGCCAGGCAGACGTGACACAAATGTCGTATGAATCGCATGTGCCCGGAGCGAGCGGCTCAGCGCATTGCGATCCACCACATGGGTATAGATATCTGCTTCCGGGTAGAGTGAGCACAAGGCCTCGAGGACCTTTTCCCCACCACGCATATTAACCAGCCAATAGTGTATGATCGCAACCTTCATTCGCTACCCCATTGACCTGGCCTAGATCTGCTCCAAAGCAGACGAAAGAACATTGCTAACCTTTTCAGCCGTTGCATCCCAGGAAAAATGACCCGCTCTGACCAGTCCGCGGGAAATCAACCCATGCCTCAGCGCCTCATCGAGAATGATGGCATCCATGCCCGAGGCAATTTCATCGACATCATAGGGATCCACCAGAAAGGCTGCATCACCCGCTGTTTCGGGCATGGCAGACACCGTCGAAGTGAGCACGGGAATTCCACATGCCATTGCCTCGACAATAGGCAACCCAAACCCCTCATACAAGGAAACAAACAACAGACCCTTAGCGCCCCGATAATACGCAGGCAAGTCAGCTTCTGCAATATGCCCTGAAAAATGCACAACATTCTCGAGACCAAAATTTCTAACCAACTTATCTGTCACCTCATCGCGCTCTCCCGACAGGAGAAGGTGTACATCACCACACACCCTGGATGCCGCATAAGCTTCAATAATTCGCGGGAGGTTCTTATGTGCCTTGCGATTCCCCACGAACAACAAATAGTCATAGCCGGGATCATGTACTGGACCAGAAACAGAGAACTCGGACGAAACACCATTGCCCACATTGATTACCTTTTCTTCATCAACCCCCGACCATTCCAAAATAGCCTGGCGGGAAAACTCTGATACGGTCAACACATACTGCGCATACCTTGTCGCAGGCCTCATGACCCTTTGATAATAGAGCCTCTTCAGAAAGGAGCTATTGTCCTCGACAAAAAGATGATTCAGGTCATGAATGGTGAAGACAAACGGTGAGGAAGGGGAGAAAGGAGCATTGTAACCCGGAGTGTAATAAAGCTTCTGCTTGTGATAGCGAAGGACACAAGACAACAGCCAGGGGTCCAGGGGACTGGACGGCGAGCCTGGAGGATCATAAATTCTCGAGAAACTCACCCTGGCCAGAATCTCTCTGGCAAAACGTCCTATGCCATGCGCCCCACACCATCGTGCATCGAAAAGTACCGGCAACTCCGGTTTATCTCTGACCATTGTCTGGCACCCGACCAAGCAAGACATCCCACAACCGGCCAAGTTGACGCCGCCTGATACGATTGATCACCACCGGAATAAAGCCGAGCAGAACAAAAGGCAAGAAAGCAGGGTAGAACCTGCGGGTAAACTTGACCCTGTTCCGAAGCCAATAATAATCGGACAAGACACTCTTTTCTTCGCCTCCTGGATTGATCGTGGCACCCTCCTTATGGTAGACGACAGCCCGCCATGAATAAGCCATACTCCATCCCTTTCGTTTCCCCCTAAGGGCCCAGTCTATTTCCTCATAATAGAGAAAATAATCCTCGCACATGGGCCCGACATCCTCGAAAAACTCACGCCTCACCAACATGCAGGCACCAATGACATAGTCCATACGGTGCGATACGCTATCATCGTCATACTGCCCATGATCGGGTTCTCCCGACCCAATATTACTCCCCACACCCAGGAAGCGATTAAATGCGCCACCTACCCCTTGAATAATATTGCGTCTGTCGTAGTATTTCAGCTTGCCGCCAACAATCCCCAACTTCTCGACCTCACCAGAAGACTCCATTCGTTCCACAAGAAATCTCAAGCTGTCCTTTTCGACGAGCGTATCGTTATTGAGGATCCAGAAATAACGACAATCATCATATTCAGAGGCGATGGCCATGCCTATGTTAGCCCCATAGGCAAACCCCCCATTCTTGACCGTCTTAGCGACGATAATGGGGATCCCCCCTTCAAAAAACACCTCAGCCCTTGAAATATCAGGAAAGGACAAAATATTCCGAGTCGATAATTTCTCAGAAAAGCCACCGGCCATGGGAAAGCTGACATCCAGACAGGATGTAATTCTCTGGTAGCTGTTATCGGGAGAGGCATTATCTACTACCACAACGCCAATGTCCCTATAATCCATGGCTATCAAGCTGGACAAACACTCGGTCGTATCTTGCCACCCCCGATAATTAACCAAGACAACGACGACACTTGGCATGGTAATTTGTTAGCCTACACCGGGCTTCAGTTTGTAAAATAGGCGACCCACCTTCCGGATGAGACGCCCAGAGAGATACCTGAAGACCTCCCCTGCCCCAAGACCAAGCAATGACTCCCTCAAGACTTCTCTTAAGAAATATTCCGCAACTTCCGTCTCTTTACGCCGGGAATAATAGGAAAACAACGCAGCCTTTGTGATCATACCCATTCTATGTCTCTGTTTTTTAGTTTTTTTAGAATGAATACCTCTATCATGAACCCTGTAGGCAGAGGGCAATATTTCAGGCATATATTTTCCTTTTCCATACGCCCCGAGAAGGGACCAGATCACAAGATCACCATATCTGGCACACAAGAGATCTGAAGGAATATCCTTGATCACATTTCTAAAACAGGCTGTCAAAGTAAAAATCGGCGTTGCCTTCTTCAGTTCTATTGCTTCAAGATTCCTCCTAGCGCCGCCAAAATCAATATCCAGATAGCCTTCATCATTGAACGGCTTACTATCTGAGTAGGTAATAACATAGCTCAGGTTTTCTTCAAGGAAGCTCACCTGTTTATCCAGCTTATATTTATCTACCCAGAAATCATCCCCCTCACAAAGCGCAATATATTTTCCCCTCGCCTTTGGAAAAACGAACCTGGGCGCTATCAATCCTGCCTTGGAAAACTGATTTTCATCTTGCAGGATGAGCCTTACTATCCTGGGATAATGGATAGCGTATTGGTTGAGTATTTCAGGTGTTCTGTCGGTAGAAGCATCATCATGAACAATAATCTCAAAGGGAAATTTCGTTTCCTGCATCAGGATTCCATCAAGAGACTGCTCAATATAGTTTTCATGATTATAGGTGAGACAGCACACACTCACCACCGGGCCATCACATTGATACCACCCGGCCATTATTTCTTCCTGCGTTTTATCGATCATTACTTGTTAGACACCCTGATAAATCCGAGATCATTTAAAAAACTTCCATCTATAAGAAACAACAAGCCGGGTTATTCTTCCAGCGATAAGCCTAGAAGCAATTGACGAAACAAGCATGACAAATAAAAAGGAAAACAATACATATACTGCTATTCCTATTCTGGAATAACCTTCAGAATATAGATCGACATGTAGAAAAAGGGTAGCAACAAAAGAGACAATAACAATAGGAAGAATATCTATCAGCACCCATTTCATATGAACTCCAGGGATAAATTTTCCATGCACTAGGGGAACCCAAAGAAAAAACCATATCAGTCGCAGAGAGAACCAGGCAAAGGCTGCGCCCATGGCCCCATAATAAATGGCTGCGTAAATCATGACCGGAATCTGTATAATGGCAGACAGGGTTACTCCCTTTACATGCAATCTAAGATCACCATAGGCATTCTGGATGTTATATTGAAACGAACTCAGGGCAACAATTGCATTACCGAGGACATACCAGAACATAATATCCCCGCCCCACTTCGCTGCCTGCTCATCACCTGTCCAGGCGTAGATCAAAGGCTCGGAATAAATTGCCATAATGAAGGCCGAGCTCATTACGACAAGCGTAACGAGCTGGCTCATGTTGCGATAGAGGTGGATCATTTCCTGCTCTTTACCCTGCGATACGAGGGCGGTAATACGAGGCAAGAAGGCCTGCATAGCAGGTGTGAAGATCTGCAATATGCCATTGGAAAGTACCACGACGACTGTAAAATATCCATATTCCGAGAGCAGAAGATATTTCGACAGGATGAGCTTATCCACTTGCATTACAGCAATCCAGACCGTGCTGGCATAGGCAACAGACAGTGAAAAAGGCAGCAGTTCTTTTATTGCATAATAGGAAAACCGGGCTCCCGTTAAGTTCACCCAGGATGAAAGTGACCCGTAAAACCTGAATCTCAGCACAAAAAGCTCCAATAGAGCAATAAATGCCTGATATTCAAAAAAATGAGAAGGCGTATCACTGACCACTAACAAGAAAAGAACCGAGAAAAACGTCCGAAGAGCAACAAATACCACCGTCGCTCCACTCAGCCATACCTGGTCTTCAAGCCCATTGATCCCACTCCTGTAGAGCGAGGAAAAGAACCGGATTGCAATGACAAGCCCCATGAGGACGACACAATAGGCCACTTCATTGGGGAGTAATGTTTCCACCTGAAGCCAATGGCTGGCTACCCAGTCACTGAATAACCAAGCTGCTACGGCAATCCCCAGGGAAATCAGGAGGAATATCCACTCGAAACTTCGCAAGATATCGGGAAAAACATCTTTTTCCCTACCTGCCCTGACACGTGCCGCCTGGCGAGCCAGGGTTGGGCTAAGGCCCATGTCCAGCAATGACAACCAAACCTGAACAACAATAAAGAACCCAATCAGGCCATAGACTTCTGCCCCAAGGATATCGATGTAGAATGGCACCACTGCAAGAGTGGCCAAGGTACTAAAGGCAAGGCCGATATAATTAGCAATGGTGTTAGATATCAGCCTCGAGGCCAATTTTCATCCCCAGAAGTCAGCATCGATGTGGAAAATCATGAAACGAATTGTCAATTCTGGCTGCACCTGGATTTCATGATAAAAACGGGCCTGTTCAGGAATTCACCCAGGGAATCATCGCGCCCAATGTTCTCCTCGCTGAGGTCGGCATAAGCAATGCCGTCAGATGCCCTCTCGGCAACACCTATCTTGACAATATCCCATGTATGCCCGACTCCCTGTTGTATGAAATCGATCATTTCTCTCTTGGTTCCCAGAGAGAACAGAGGTCTTTCAACATCACCCTGCCAACAGAACCCCATCTGAAAAACCAATGTGTTGACAACCTCGGCCAGCTTGCTCACCTGTTCCAGCATGCGCCTTTTGGCCTGATCCATGGTCACATGCCCATCGCCATAATCATCGCCATAGTGATGGATTACATTCAGCAAAAACGCCACATCATAAGTCGATTCTCTGGATGAGAAGTCATAGTAGCAAGGGTTAATGGATATACGGTCCTCAAGCCCCAAAAACCTGGCGGAAAGATAGACAAACTCGGCATGATTCTCGTTGCCTTCGAAATAGTCGACGGACAAGGCACCTTCTTCCAAGGCGCTAAATGTAAAGAACCCTGTGTTTCCTCCGATGTCCAGAACTCTCTTGCCTGGCAAGGCTACATTGTCATTAATATATGCCAGCCTCTCCTGCTCATATCGGGAATTCACCTTGATGGCGTCGCTGGAAATATGTTTGGCTATGGAAGAATGAATAAGCTGGTAATTCGAATGCTTGCTATCACGGTTATAAAGCTCTCTCAATCTTTCTATTATCTGCATTTCAAAGCATCCTCGAAAATTTTAATGCTGTCTTTTCTTCTGTATATGTCATGAGCAAGCCATTTGTCCAGAAGTCCGAGAAGCTCTTGGAGTTCCCCTACATGCATCATCACATGGCCTTCCTTACCCAAGGATTCAAGAAGACCTTCAAACCAGAAATAACGCACCTCTTTGTTTTCTCCGAATGAAACCGAGTCGATATAGCCATAGTCTGCCAAAAGCAACTCAAAGAAGTTCATCCCGGAATCAACAAAAAACTGGGAAGGCCCCCAGAACCTGGGATTGGCTTCTATCATGCGGGCTGTTCCCTCAGGGGATACACGGACTTCGATCATAATCAGGCCCTGAAAATCAATCGCTCTCAGTAGACCCTCATACCGTGAGGCCTCGGCAGCGTTATGATAGGACGATGGTAATGCAGCAATTATGGATTTTCCCCCTGCCTGCTGTGCTATATTTTCCTGAGAAAAACGATAGACATCGCCCCGCCTGCTTACGTAGAAGAGCAAATAAATGCTTTTCCCCTCGACATATTCCTGATAATAGAAGTGACGGGTGTCAACCGTATTGGAGAAATTCCATTTGTCCTGCTCACACGCGATGATCCATGGCCTGCCATTCCCCCCAAGCGATATATCGTAGACCCTTGGCTTGGCCACAAAGGGTAAAGCGGCTTCATCAAGGGAGGTATACTCATAGGGAACATCTATGCCATGAGACTTACAGAGATCTGAGAAAGATTTCTTGTCCGAAATCAGGGCATAGGTGTCGGGTTCCACCAGGGGGACAGTGATCCCTAGTGATTCTATTTCGCCCCTGTGTTTCTGAACGAAACGATTCAAAGCCTCGGTTGAGGGTGCAATAAGATAGCTTCTTTCGCCATACCTTTTTTTGATTCTTTGTATGAGTGATGTGATATAGCCCATTTCAAGATCTCTGGTTTCTCTTACTAGAAAAACCCTGTTCTTGTATGGCGTCTTCAAGATGAGATCTTTGTCATCCCTGGCGAGTATCAGATAATCGACGCTCCTGACCTCCAGGGTTCTTATGAAAGCCAGTACCGCCCTGTCGTTGTAGCCTGAAAATATTATGATCATGAGGTTCGTGAACAGACACGTATTACCGAGGCAATGAGCCTGATATGTTCCTCCTTCACGGACATGCCCGTAGGGAGAACCATGACCTTGTCGGCAACATCCTCCGTTACCGAAAGCAAGAGGCCCGCATGGGGATAAAGCTCTGAATACGGCTTCATTTTGTGACAACCTGGCCAGAAATAGCGCCGGGCCAGAATATTCTCAGCGTGCAGGGTTTTTATCAGTTCATCCCGCGAAAGTGGAAAGCCATCCTCAACCAGGAGGACGATGTACTGATAGTTGTTGCTCTCCTTATCGTCATAGGGAAGCAGGTTGATGCCATCGAGATCCGAAAGTTCTTCTTGATATATCTCATGGTTTCTTTTGTTGTGGCTTATGAGATCCTCTAGGGATATCAGGTTCGCCAGACCCATGGCGGCCGATATTTCCGACATTTTTCCATTGGTACCCGGGTGTATCACCTTGTCCATGCCGGCAAAACCAAAGTTTCTCATCAATCGCATGGCCTCGGCCAGTTCGTCATTGTTGGTCAGTACGGCGCCACCCTCGAAAGTGTTGAAAAATTTCGTGGCATGGAAACTGAGTACCTCGCACTCGCCAAAACGACCGATTTTTTCTCCCTGGTACGAGCAACCAAAGGCATGGGCGGCGTCGAAGATCAGCTTGAGTCCGAACTCCCGGGCCAGCGCCATCAACTCGCCTGTCGCCGAGGTCCTCCCCCATAGGTGTACGGCGATGATCCCCGTGGTTTTAGGGGTGATCATAGCGCGCACGGCGTCAGGGTCCAGCAAGTGGGATTCGGGGTCTATATCGGCAAAGACCGGAACAATTTCCTGCCAGTGTAGTGCATGGGCCGTGGCAATGAAGGTGAAAGACGGCACGATGACCTCGCCTTTCAGACCCAAGGCCCGAATGGCAATCTCGAGGGCGATGGTGCCATTGCACATGGCTACGCAATGTTTGACGGCATGGTAGTCGGCAATGGCCGCCTCGAGTTCGCGAACCAGGGGACCGTTGTTGGTCAGAAAGCCTCTGTCAAGAATATCCCCCGCATACCTCATGAACTCGTCGCGATTGGCCACATTGGGTTTGCCCACGTGAAGAGGTTCGGCAAAGGCTGGCGCCGCGCCGTTGATGGCCAGATCGTTTTGCGAGCGTATCGCTTTCATGGATAAAGACTTTACTTCGGGCCGACCCAGGCCACATCATGCGTAAAAAAGATTTCTTTCATACAGATATCCAGGCTAGTATCCAGAACGGGTGAACCACCGTAGTTTGGTAATAGGTCGTGCCATTTTCTCTCAATGCACATATTCAAACGCTCTGGGCCCAGACGGGAAAGCCACCCTTGCCAGAGATCGAAAAGCATATGCTGAGTTTGCCTGATGGGCGTGTCATCGCCGTCTACGCCACGGCCCAGGCTCATGCCAAACAGGCCACCCTGGTATTGCCCGGTCTCGGCGGCGGCTATCGCTCAGCCTACAGCCGGAGGATCATTGCGGCGCTTGTCCGAGGGAGACATCGGGTATTTTTCGCCCAGTTCCAGTTCCTCGATCACCCCGCACACAGCCAAAGCCGCATCGGCACCCATGCCGGCGATACGAAAGCCCTGGATTATATAATAAATTGGCTGGGCAGACAGAACGAATGGCCTGCCTTGAATGTGGTCGGCTATTCGCTTGGCGGCGCCACTCTGCTCAACTGGCTGGCGAAACAGGGCACGGCAGCGCCTGTTCAGTCTGCGGTGGCGGTATCGGTGCCCTTCGATCTAGCACTGGCAGAGGCCCGTTTGAGACAGGGTTTCAGCCGGGTTTACCTGGCCTATTTGCTACGCTGCCAGAAACGCCAGGTGGTACATGCCTGGAAGGCCTGTGCCGATGCCTCGCTACGCCGGCAGATAATGAGGGCGGGAAATTTTGCGCTTTTCGATGACTTGGTAACCGCGCCCATGTATGGTTTCGCCAGCGCACAGGCGTATTACGCCCGTTGCAGCCCCCGCCAGGCGCTGGGTCACATCCAGGTGCCCACCCTGTTGATCCATGCCACGGACGACCCTTTCATGACACCGGAGGCCATTCCCCGCCAACAGGAACTCTCGCCACAGGTGCGCTTGGCTTTACGCCGCCATGGTGGTCACGTGGGCTTTGTCGATGGCCTGCCATGGCGGCCTCGTTACTGGCTGGAAGACTGTATTCCTGCCTTCTTGGAGCGACAAACAAAGGCCCTGGAAGCCTGACTATATCACCAGCCAGCGAAATTCGCTGCCGTTGTGCGTCTTTGCAACGCATTGCGAGGTTGCCGGCGCAGGGCTAGTCTTCCTCCAGACGCAACGCCAGGAAGATGGGACTGCCGCGGCGGTTGACCAGCAGCGAGACCGATTTGTCTTCGGGCAGTTCATCCACCAGTTGCTTGAACTGTTCCAGGCTTGTCACTTTCTCATTGTTGAGCATGAGGATCACGTCGCCCTTGCGCACCCCAGCAGTGAGCGCCGGCCCCTCCTTGATTTCCTTCACCAGGACGCCACCTTCGTCCAGCTCCAGGCGATCGCGCTGTTGCGCACTGAGTTCACCCACCACGATGTTCAGGCGGTTGCTCTTGAAGGTGTTCTTGCCCGCACGACTCAGGCGCACGTCGTCTTCATCGGGCAGTTTGCCGATCTTGACCTGGATACGCTTGTGTTCACCATCGCGCAACACGTCCACCGGCAGGCGCTTGTCGATGGGCGCAATACCCACCATGGGGGGCAGGTCGGAAGAATGATCGATGGGGTTGCCATTGAATTTCAAGATGATGTCACCCACCTGGATACCAGCGGCCTCGGCCGGGCTGTCGGGCAATACCCGCGCCACCAACGCGCCCTGCGGCTTGTCCATACCGAAGGATTCGGCCAATTCACGGGTCACGTCCTGGATCAGCACGCCCAGCCAGCCTCGGCTGACATGGCCTTTGGACTTGATCTGCTCCACCACGTTCATCGCCACGTCGATGGGAATGGCAAAGGAAACCCCCATGTAGCCCCCGGTACGGCTGTAGATTTGCGAGTTGATGCCAACCACCTCGCCCTTGAGATTGAACAGCGGGCCACCGGAGTTGCCGGGGTTGATGGCCACGTCCGTCTGGATGAAGGGGACATAGTTCTCCCGTGGCAGGCTACGTTTTTTGGCGCTGACGATGCCGGCGGTGGCCGAGTAGTCGAACCCAAACGGTGAACCGATGGCCAGCACCCATTCGCCCACCTTGAGATCACGGGAGCTGCCCAGCTTAACCACCGGCAGGTCGTCGGCGTCGATCTTGAGCAGGGCCAGGTCGCTGCGCTCGTCGGTACCCACCAGCTCGGCATCGAGTTCGCGCCGGTCGCTCAGACGCACGATGATCTTGTCGGCATCCTCCACCACGTGATTGTTGGTGAGGATATAACCATCCTCGGAAATGATGAAACCGGACCCCAAGGAGTGTGCCTGACGCTCCCGGGGCGCGCTGTCGCCCTCTTCGCCAAAGAAGTGTTTGAACCATTCCTCGAAGGGGCCGCCACGGGGAAAATCCGGCATGTTGCGGAAACGGTGTTGGGGCTTTTTCTTCTGGATGGTGCTGATGTTGACCACTGCCGGGCCATTCTTTTCCACCAGCTTGGTGAAATCCGGCAAACTCCTGGCCAGTACCGGCGGAACCAGGGCCAGCAAGACCAGGCCGAGAAAGGCCAGACGATAGCACTTCGGGGTCATCAAAAGCTTCATGGACACTCCAGATCAGGTCATCGGAATCGAGAACGGAAAAAACGGCGCCTCAACACGAGCCGTCGCTCATGCATTACTGGCCAGGGACTGCCTCAGGCCACGGTTTATTCGGCGCAGAACCACCGGTTGATAATGCCGGCTACGATGCCAACCGGCGGTGAAACGGCGCAACAGGAGAAAACCGCCTGCCAGACCCGCCAGGCTGAACAGGATTTGCCAGCCATCGCTGTATTCGGCGTCCATGCCCTGAAAAATGGCAAACCCCAGGCCCGCACCGAGGAACATGACCAACAACGGGAAGGCATACAAGGCCAACGAACCCCGCACCAGAGCCGTTTCCTCTATGCCTATGACCACCACGTCACCCGGTTTCAAGGCATGCCGGTTGAGCACCCGCAGGCGCGAACGCTTGGCTCCCAGCACCTTGGCTAACACCGAGGTACCGCAACCCTTGTTGAGATTACAGGCCGCACAGGCGGGTTTGCGCTGGGTTTCCACCCAGGCGTAGCCGCCTTCCACGGCGGATACCACGGCGGTTTCTTCGATCATGGGTGGCAGCGGCCCGTCACTGGGCTTCTTGCTGTTCGCCGAAGCGAACCACCTGGGCATGGGGCCTCAGGCCAGGAATCGGGGAGAAATCCTTAGTGTCAGGACTATAGGGGCTGGCCTGGGGCGGGGCGAACATGTCCAGCCGCTTCCATTGTTCATCGTCGTTCAGGTCGAGCGACAACACCGGGGATGATTGCGGCAGGGTCAGGCTGGGCAATTCAGCCCCGGCCACCACCTGGGGCTCTGCCGGTTCGCTGGCCGGCGTCTGGGCCACACGGGTCTGGATCGCCTCTTGCTCTTGCACGGCCGCGCTACTGGCCACGCTGGGCACAGGCATCACACTGTCGTCGTCGACATTGAGCAACTGGGTGGCCACCACCGCGGCCACGGCCACCGAGGCCGCCACGCTCAGACCGATGGCCGGGCGTGCCCAGAAACGGGGTCTGGGGTTGTCGATGGCGGCGATACTGGCGGAATCCTGCGAGGGGCTGTCGGCTACCGACGGACGATTTGCTTGTGGACTGAGTATGAGGGGTTCGGCTTCGAGGGCTGCGTGTACGCGTTGAAAGAGGTCGTGATTGAGTGTGTCGGGCAGCTGTTTCTTCAGGGTATCACCGATGAGATGGTAGCGGTGCCAACGCTGGCGATGCTCGTCTTGCCGCAGGACGTCCCGCAAGGCTTCGTAATCTGCCGCATCCAGCTCGCCGTCGACCAAAGCCGAGATTTCTTGTTTTGTTTTATCCGTCATAGTCAGTCACCTTTTGCTCGCATTCCACACTCTAAGCCTAATCCACCAGCGGCGCGATCTTCTTTTCTATTGCTTCCCGGGCACGGAAGATCCTCGATCGCACCGTGCCTACGGGACAGTTCATGACCTGCGCGATTTCCTCGTAACTGAGGCCCTCCACTTCGCGCAGGGTGATCGCGGTACGCAAATCCTCGGGCAACTGGTCGACAGCCTTGTTGACGGCCGCCTCGATTTCGTCCTTGAGCACCATGCGCTCGGGAGTTGCAATCTCCCGCAGCCGGCTGGCGCTCTCGAGCTGCTCGACCTGTTCGGCGTCGACATCGCTCTCCGGCGGCCGTCGCCCCTGGGCCACCAGGAAATTCTTCGCCGTGTTGACCGCGATGCGGTACAACCAGGTATAGAAAGCGCTATCACCCCGAAACCGGGGCAGGGCCCGGTAGGCCTTGATGAACGCCTCCTGGGCCACATCGAGCACTTCGTCCGGGTCCTTGATGTAGCGCGAGATCAGCTTGACCAATTTGTGCTGGTACTTCAGCACCAGCAGATCGTAGGCCTGCTTGTCTCCCTGCTGGACCCGCCGCACCAGCTCCAGGTCGACGTTATTGTCCGCCATCGGGATCCGCTCCCCACACCTGGCGGCACGCTCTCTTGCCAACTGAATAGACAACTTGCATCTAATATAGTTCTTGAATTTGTTTTATGATGACATCATTTCGCAGGCAAACGGCCGTCCAGCAAATCCCCCGACCACCTCTATGCGGTTCCCGAAGTAAAATAACATCGTGAAATTAAACCGAATTTAACCAGAACACAAGGGCAGAATGAAAAACCAGTATCAATACGACCTGCTGGTGATCGGCGCCGGGGCGGCGGGTCTGAGCCTGGCCCTGCGTCTGGCGCAGCGCTTCCGCATCGCCGTGCTGGCCAAGGGAGCACTGCAGGAAAGCTCCACCTTGTATGCCCAGGGCGGCATCTCGGCGGTTATCGACAAGGAGGACTCGCTGGAATCCCATATTGCCGACACCATGAAAGCCGGCGCCGGGCTGTGTGACGAAACGGTGGTACGCTACACCGTGGAACATGCCCGGGAGGCGATAAACTGGCTGGTGGATCAAGGTGTTGAGTTCACTCCCGGGGAACGGAACCAGGGCTTTCACCTCACCCGCGAGGGCGGCCACAGCCACCGGCGCGTGCTGCATGCCGCCGATTCCACCGGCCTGGCTATCGAGACCAGCCTGTCGGAACAAGCCCGGCGACATACCAATATCGACTTGTTCGAATACCACAATGTGATCGATCTCATCACCGACGATGCCAAGACCCGCTGCCTGGGTGCCTATGTGCTGGACACCCGCCAGCAAAAGGTCGGGGTGTTTCGTGCCCGCAGCGTGGTACTGGCCACCGGTGGCGCCAGCAAGGTCTACCTGTACACCAGCAACCCGGACGTGTCCACCGGCGACGGCATCGCCATTGCCTGGCGGGCCGGCTGCCGGGTGGCCAACATGGCCTTCATCCAGTTCCATCCCACCTGCCTCTACCATCCTAAAGCGAAATCCTTTCTGATCTCCGAGGCGGTGCGCGGCGAGGGTGGCAAGCTACTGCTGCCCGATGGCACCCCTTTTATGCACAAATTCGACCCACGAGGCGAGCTGGCCCCACGCGACATCGTCGCCCGCGCCATCGACCACGAGATGAAACGGGTGGGCGCCGACTATGTATTGCTCGACATCAGTTACAAGCCGGCAGCATTCATCAAGAGCCATTTCCCTACCATCTACCAGAAATGCCTGGAGTTCGGTTTCGACATGACCCGCGAGCCCCTGCCGGTGGTGCCGGCCGCCCACTACACTTGCGGGGGAGTGGTGACAGACCTGCGCGGACGCACCGATCTGCCGGGACTGTATGCCATCGGTGAGGTGGCTCATACCGGTCTGCACGGTGCCAACCGCATGGCCAGCAACTCCCTGCTGGAGTGCGTGGTGTTCGCCTTCTCGGCTGCCCGTGACCTGGCTGCGAACCTGGCCAGCATGCCCCTGCCCCCCGCCTTGCCGGAGTGGGACGAGAGCCGCGTCACCGATTCCGACGAAGAGGTGGTGGTCGCTCACAACTGGGACGAGCTACGACGTTTCATGTGGGACTACGTGGGCATCGTGCGCAGCAACAAGCGCCTGGAACGGGCCTTGCGCCGGGTCCTGCTGCTGGAGAGCGAAATCGCCGAATACTATGGCAATTTCCGCGTTACCAACGACTTGCTGGAATTGCGCAACCTGGTGCTGGTGGCCCGTTTGATCATTCTCTCGGCCCTGCTGCGCAAGGAGAGTCGCGGCCTGCACTATACCCTGGACTACCCCACCCGCGACGACAGTCAGCCGCCACAGAATACCGTTCTCGATCCCCGGCGGCCATCAGAGGAGGTCCGTCGCCTGATCGCCCACGCCCTCCAGCTTCAGACGCACCCGTAGACGGCGCAGATCTGCGGCGGACACCCGCCCCGGGATCAGCAACACGCTGCAAGGCCGCCCATCGGTCTGGCGAAAATTCAGCACCACCAGGTACGGATGCACGAAGGAATCTCCCCGCAGACGAGCCTCGCGCTCGCTGCCATCGGCGCGCAACAGCCGCCAGATGCCGTCGCCCTCCCACACCAGCTCGCGGATCGCCGCCGGCGCGCTGAGCCAGACATGACGACGCAACACGCTGGCATAAAGGCCCAGCGCCAACAGACTCGCGATCATCCCTGGGAGCCAGGGAGGCTCGACCAGCCACAGGCTCAGCAGGCCACCGCCCAGCAAGAAACTGTAGAGGACGAACAACGAGGGTGAAGGCTCAAGCCTGAGCCGCAGCGGCGCGGCGTATCTTTGCGATGACACGGGCAGCGTCCTGATCCGGGGCATCCCGCTGCCCCAGGCAGAGTTCGTAGAGCTGCTGGTCGGGGTAATCCAGCAGCCGCTGGAAGATTCGCTGTTCGGCGGGGCTCAAGACATCGTAGCCGTTTTCGGCAAAGCCGCCCAGCAACAGGTCCAGTTCCAGCATGCCGCGACGGCAGGCCCAGCGCAAACGTCCCGGTGACAGCCGCTCGTCCATGGTCAGATGATGTGCTTGAGCATTTTTTTCTTGATCTTGCCGATGGCCTCGCTGGGGTTGAGATGCTTGGGGCAGACATCGGTACAGTTCATGATAGTGTGGCATCGATAGAGCCGGTAGGGACCATCCAGCTCATTGAGCCGCTCGGCGGTGCCCTGGTCGCGGCTGTCCTCCAGGAAACGAGCCGCCTGCAACAGCGCCGCCGGCCCCCGGAACTTGTCCGGATTCCACCAGAAGGACGGGCAGGAGGTGGAACAACAGGCACACAGGATACACTCGTAGAGCCCATCGAGCCGGTCACGCTCTTGCGGACTCTGCAGGCGTTCGATCTCGGGCTCGGCATCATGGGTGATGAGATAGGGCTTGACCGAACGATACTGGTGATAGAATTGGCTGAGGTCCACGATCAGGTCTCGGATCACCGGCATGCCGGGCAGCGGCCGAATCTCTATGGACTCTCCCAGTTCGCCAACCGGGGTGATACAGGCCAGCCGGTTCTTGCCATTGATGTTCATGCCATCGGAACCGCACACGCCCTCACCACAGGAACGCCGGAAACTGAGGCTCTCGTCCTGCTCCGCCTTGATGCGGGTGAGCAACTCCAGCACCATGGTTTCGCTGCTCACCTCATCGAGCCGATAGTCCTGCATGTACGGGGCCTGATCGGTTTCGGGATTGTAGCGATAAATGGAAATTCGCATGACTCAATACACCCGTTCTTTGGGAGGAAAGGAATCCACCGACAAGGGCTGCATGCGCACCGGCTTGTAGTGCAGGCGATTATCCTGCTGGAAATACAAGCTGTGCTTGAGCCAGTTCTTGTCGTCGCGCTCGGTATAGTCCACCCGGCTGTGCGCCCCCCGGCTCTCGGTGCGCGCACGGGCCGAATACACCGTGGCCAGGGCAATTTCCACCAGATTTTCCAATTCCAGGGCCTCGATGCGTGCAGTATTGAATACCTTGCTATGATCGGTGAGTTCCACATCGTTCAGACGCGCCTTGATGGCCTCGATGCGACGCACGCCCTCGTCGAGAATCTCGGCACTGCGAAAGACCCCGCAGTGGGTCTCCATTTCCTGTTGCAACTCGGCGCGCAGGGCATCCACCCGCTCGCCGCCCCCGCTGCGATCCCAGCGCGCCAGGCGCGCCAGGGCCTGCTCCACGCTGTTGGGGTTGAGCCGGCGATGATACCGGTTACGCTTGAGATACTTGATAATGTGATTGCCAGCCGCCCGTCCGAACACCACGATGTCCAGCAATGAGTTGCCCCCCAGGCGGTTGGCCCCGTGCACCGACACACAAGCGCACTCGCCCACCGCGTACAAGCCCGGAATGGGCTGTTCATGTTCGTCGCCGTCCGGCAACACGACCTGACCGAAACGGTTGGTGGGAATGCCACCCATGGTGTAATGAGCGGTGGGATAGATGGGAATGGGTTGCTCGGCCGGATCGATACCGAGAAAAGTCAGCGCCATGTCACGAATACCTGGCAGGCGTTTCTTCACCACATCGGCGCCCAGGTGGTCCAGTTTCAGCAGCACGTGATCACCCTTGGGCCCGCAGCCGCGCCCTTCCTTCACCTCCAGATAGATGGCCCGGCTCACCACATCACGACTGGCCAGGTCCTTGGCATTGGGGGCATAGCGCTCCATGAAGCGCTCGCCGTCACGGTTGAGCAGATAGCCCCCCTCGCCGCGCGCACCCTCGGTGATCAACATGCCCTTGCCGGCAATACCGGTGGGATGAAACTGGAAGAACTCCATATCCTGCAAGGGAATGCCCGCCCGCAGCGCCATGCCCATGCCATCACCGGTGTTGATGCGGGCATTGGTGTTGGTCCGGAAGATACGCCCGGCCCCACCGGTGGCCAGCAAGGTGGTCTTGGCCTCGATGATCAGAGGTTCGCCGGTTTCGATCTCCAGCACCACCGCGCCGAGGATGTGGCCCTCGTCGTCCTTGATCAGGTCGATGGCGAAAAACTCGTCGAAAAAATGCGTGCGCGCACGAATGTTCTGTTGATACAGCGTGTGCAGGATGGCATGGCCGGTGCGATCGGCCGCGGCACAGGTGCGCGCCGCCTGCGGACCACCGAAAGACTGGCTCTGCCCACCGAAGGGACGTTGGTAGATCTTGCCATTGTCCAGACGCGAGAAGGGCACGCCAGCGTGTTCCAGTTCATACACCAGATGGGCTGCCGCCCGGCACATGTATTCCACCGCGTCCTGATCGGCCAGATAATCGCTGCCCTTGATGGTGTCGTACATGTGCCAGTGCCAGTTGTCCGGCAACACATTAGCCAGGGCCGCATTGATACCGCCCTGCGCCGCCACCGTGTGCGAGCGGGTGGGGAACACCTTGGACACCACCGCCACGCTGGCCTCGGCCTGCGCCAGCTGCAGGGCCGCGCGCATGCCACCGCCACCCGCGCCGATCACCAGGGCATCGAAACGCCGCCGGGGAATCTGTTTCATGCCACGCCTCCCATCAGGGGTAAAAGAATGCCCAGCAACCACACCAGCATGCTCAGCAGGAACAGACCCAGCAGACCGAGCAGGGCGAAGCGCAGGCCGGGCGGATGCACGTAATCGAGCAGAATGTCACGCCCTCCCACCCAGGCATGCCCCAGCAGGGCGAGACAGAACAAGGTGGTGGCAACGTTGAACCAGGGACGGGTGAACATAGCGTGCCAGGTGGAAAAGTCCAATGGCTCCGCCAACCATGCCGCCGGCACCGCCAGCAGCAGAAACAGCGCCATGTACAGTGCGCTCAGGCGCTGCAGGACCCAGGGCCTCACACCTCCCGCGCGCAGGGTCATAGCAACCACCCCAGCAACAGCACCAAAACCACTGCCTCGGCAAACAACACCGCGCGCGCCATGACCACGGCATGCGTGCGCTCCATGCCGATATCCAGGTCCATCAGCAAATAGCGTATGCCGGCAAAAAAATGATGCGCCATGGCCCACGACAGCACGACCAAGAACAAGCTGGCCAGGACCCCGTCCAGCCACAGGCGTGCCTGCTCGAAACCCTGCTCACTACGCAGGGAAAGCTGCAGTAGATGAATCATGAAAGGAAGCGCCAGAATCAACAGGGCACCGCTGATACGATGCAATATCGAAACGATGCCAGTCAATGGAAGATGAATGCGGCGCAGATCGAGATATTTAGGACGGTTCTTGTTGTGGGTTAGATGCCCCATCGCACTCCTGCCTGTTGTCCATACCGGTGGTGCAAAAAGATTTGCAAATATGATACCGGCTGCATCCCTGTGTTTTACCCGGTGTAATTCCGTGAAGCGCTTGTATACTATTCGGAAAACCGCACGATACTGGAGGTGATGGTATAGCATGAATCCACAATGGCAACAATTCCTGGCCACGCAACAGGCCCGGATCGACGAGCATGGCGTGCGCGATTTCGGCGAGCCCCAGGCCGAACTCGCAGCCGCCGCCGACAACGTGAAATGCGACTTGTCACACTATGGTCTGATCGCCGTCAGCGGCGACGATGCCGTCACCTTCATGCAGGGCCAGTTCAGCAACGATGTCACCCTGGTAGACGACGCGCACAGCCAGCTCAGCAGCTACAACAACCCCAAGGGTCGCTGCTTGGCCTGCTTTCGCCTGTTCAGGCAGCAACAACGCTACCTGCTGCGCCTGCCGAGGGAAGTGCTTGCGCCCACCCTGCAACGGCTGCGCATGTTCGTTCTGCGCTCAGCGGTGGTACTGGAAGACGTCAGCGACGAACTGGCCAGCATGGGCCTGTCCGGCCCTGCGGCCGAGGCCTTCCTGGCCCGCGACCAACTGGCCCCGACCGAGGTCGACGGCTGCCTGCAAGGCGATGGCTTCAGCGTATTGCGGGTCGCCGGCGCACAGCATCCCCGTTTCGAACTCCACGGCCAGGCCGAGGCCCTGCAACAGGTGTGGCAACAGGCCCGCGATTTCACCACCGCCGGACGCGGCACCTGGCGCCTGCTGGAAATCGAGGCAGGTCTGCCGGAAGTGTTTCTCGCCAGCCGCGAAAGCTTTGTGCCACAAATGCTCAATCTGGACAGGCTTGGCGGCATCAGCTTCACCAAGGGCTGTTATACCGGGCAGGAAATCGTCGCCCGCATGCATTACCTGGGCAAGCTGAAAAAACGCATGTACCTGGCCGAGGTGCGCAGCCCGCACACGCCGGCGGTGGGCGACAAGCTCTATGCCGCCCAGGGCGATACCGAACAGAGTATCGGTGAAGTGGTCAACCGCCAGTCTTTGGGGCAAGAACGCCACAAGCTCCTGGCCGTGATCCGCATCGACGCCGCCGAAGCTGGCGATATCCACCTGGACAGCCCCACCGGCCCACGCTTGAGCCTGCAGACGCTACCCTACGCGATATCGGAGCAGGAAAGTTGACCTTCAAACGAACCCATTCCTGGCAAGGCAGGTGTTGAAGATTACGCGGATGCAACATCCACGCTCATCGGACACCCGTTCAGGCCAGGTCACGCAAGAAAAGGGTCTCGTTGCGCTCGGGCCCGGTGGAAACCATGGCAATGGGAGTTTCGGTCAATTCCTCGATACGACGCAGGTAGGCGCGGGCATTCTCCGGCAAGCCCCCCCATGACTTGATGCCGTAAGTAGATGTCTGCCAGCCGGGCAGGGTTTCATAGACAGGCTCGCACTGGGTATAGGCCTCGGCCCCCACCGGCGGGGTATCGCGTTGCTCGCCGTCGCAGCGGTAGCCCACACAGATATTGATGGAGTCCAGGCCGTCGAGCACATCCAGCTTGGTGATGCACAGCCCGCTGACACTGTTGATCTGGATGGAGCGACGCAGGGCCACGGCGTCGAACCAGCCACAGCGCCGGGGCCGGCCAGTGGTGGAACCGAACTCATGCCCCTGCCTGGCCAGATGCATGCCGATATCGTCATCCAGTTCGGTGGGAAACGGGCCCGCGCCCACCCGGGTGGTATAGGCCTTGGTGATGGCCAGCACATAGCCCATGTAGAGCGGCCCCACACCACTGCCCACCGCCGCGCCGCCGGCGGTGGTATTGGACGAGGTCACAAAGGGATAGGTACCGTGATCCACGTCCAGCAAGGCACCCTGGGCGCCTTCGAACAATACCGGTTTGCCGGCCTTGCGATAGGCGTCGAGAATCTCCGGCACATCGGCCACCAGCGGACGCACCGTTTCCGCAAAACTCAGGCTTTCTTCCAGGGTCTGCTGGAAGTCCACCGGCTCCTCGCCGAAGTAGTTCTGCAACACGAAATTGTGATAATCCAGCACTTCACCCAGCTTGGCCGAAAAACGCTCGCGATGGAACAGATCCGCCAGGCGCAGGGCACGCCGGGCCACCTTGTCTTCATAAGCTGGCCCGATACCACGACCGGTGGTGCCGATGGCCGCTGAGCCCCGTGCCTTTTCCCGCGCCAGATCCAGTCGCACATGATAGGGCAGAATCAAAGGGCAGGCGGCGCTGATGCGCAAACGCTCGCGCACCGGAACGCCATTGTCCTCCAGCATGTGGATTTCCTTCAGCAGATCGGGCAGGGACAACACCACGCCGTTGCCGATCAGGCATTGTACGCCCTCACGCAGAATACCAGAGGGAATCAGGTGCAATACCGTTTTCTGCTCGCCCACCACCAGGGTGTGCCCGGCATTGTGGCCACCCTGGAAACGCACCACGGCGCTGACCGACTCGGTCAGCAGATCGACGATCTTGCCCTTGCCCTCGTCGCCCCACTGGGAACCGATCACCACCATGCTCTTGCCAATCTTCATGTCTCTATGCTTTCTATTCGCCAGCCGTTTTCATCGCCCACCAAGCGGCGGTCACAACCGCATTCTGCGGCGCCTCCTGCCTGCCCCGGCAATTCACAGATCACTCGCTCCCCCTGCGCGCGCAACTCGGCAACGATTTCCCCCAGGCGCGCCGCCTCGGCCGCGGGCACAAAAATCCCCTTGCGCTTTTTGGTTCGCCCCTGTTTGAGCAGAATCAGGGTATGCAGGTCCATGCTGTAACCGGTGGCCGGCCGCGCCCGGCCGAAGGCCGCGCCGATACCGTCGTAGCGCCCCCCCTGGGCCACGGCCAGACCATGCCCCTGACTGTAAGCGGCGAACACCACCCCGCTGTGATAACCGTAACCGCGCAATTCTGCCAGGTCGATGTGCAATCGTACGCCCTCATCGGCCAGAGCCGAGCCAATGGCTTCGAGGGTGGCCAGGGCCTGCTGCACTTCTTCGCTGGCCTGCTTCAGCGCAAGCCGCGCATCGATCAGGATCTCGCTGCCGCCATTGAGGTCGATCAGGCTATCGAGCATGTCTGCCACCGCCGTATCACTCACTTGCGCCAGCAACTGTTGCATCTCGGGCCGCGCCTTGCGCTGCAGGGCATCGAACAGATCGGACTCCAGCTCGGCAGTGATACTGCCCTGGCGCACCAGGCCACGAAATACACCCACATGCCCCAGGTCGAGATAGCTGTCGTCGATACCGGCCAGACTCAGTGACTGCAACATGAGGCGCAGGATTTCCAGATCGCTTTCCACGCCACTATGACCATAGAGTTCGGCACCCGCCTGAATAGGGCTGCGCGAGCCGCCCAGCTCGCGCGGCTGAGTAAGCAATACCGGCCCCCAGTAGCAATAACGTCCCGGGCCGGCCTTTTGCACTCGATGGGCATCGATACGCGCTACCTGTGGCGTAATATCGGCTCGCACCCCCATCAGCCGGCCGGTACTGCGATCAATGAGCTTGAAGGTGCAACGATCGAGGTCATTGCCGGCACCCACCAGCAGGGATTCCAGGTACTCGATCAGCGGGGGAATCACCAGCTCATAGCCCCAACTGTCGTAGAGAGCGAAGAGCTTGCGCCGCATGTGTTCCAGACGATTGGCCTCCAGCGGCAGCAAATCCTCGATGCCGTCGGGCAACAACCAGCGATCAGTCACAGGCATGGATGTCTCGATTCAGTTCTTTATCAAATACAGCAGAGCCAAGCCGATCAGCATGCTGGCCAGGCCACCAATACGCAGGCTCTTGTCGTCCAGTTGCATCAGGCTGGCCTGTGCCCGCTTGAATGCCGCCGGATTGAGAAAGGGGAAAATGCCCTCCAGTACCAGCAACAAGGCCAGGGCGAGTCCCAGCTCCTGCCACATGCGATCTACCCCCGTACCATCAAAAAAAAGCCGGGCCACGCGGTCAACCGCGCCGGCCCGACGGGATCATGTGTATTTACTCCTTGCCCGGATCGTTGAAATACTTGAAGAATTTCGAGTCTGGCTCCAGCACCAGCATGTCGGTCTTGTTCTTGAAGCTGTCCCTGTAGGCATTGAGACTGCGATAGAACGCATAGAATTCGCGATCCTTGTCATAGGCCTCGGCATAGATCCGGGCCGCAACGGCATCGCCCTCGCCTCGAATCTGCTCGGCATCCCGATAAGCCTCGGCCTGGATGATCTCGCGCTGGCGCTCGGCATCGGCGCGAATGCGCTCGGCCTCCTCGGCACCGCGCGAACGGAAGTCCTTGGCCACCCGCGCCCGTTCGGCCTCCATGCGTCGGAATACCGAGCTACTGACATCCCGGGGCAAGTCGATGCGCTTGATGCGCACATCCACCACCTCGATGCCAAACGATGCCATTTGCTTGTTGGCATTGACGGTAAGGTTGTCCATGATCTGTGAACGTTCGCCAGACACCGCATCCTGGATAGTGCGCTTGCCGATCTCGGCGCGCAGGCCATCCTTGATGATCTGGGTGATGCGGCTGGCGGCGCGGCGCTCGTCGCCACTCATGGCCCGATAGTAAGCTGCCGGGTCGGAGATACGCCACTTCACAAACGAATCCACGATCACGTTTTTCTTCTCGCTGGTGAGGTATTCTTCCGGCGGCGAGTCCACGGTGAGCACCCGGGCATCGAACTTGCGCACATTGTTGACCAGAGGCAGTTTGAAATGCAGGCCGGGGTCGAAGTCGGCCTTCACGATTTCACCCAAGCGAAACATGATCGCCTTTTCCCGCTCGTTGACGGTGAACACCGAAAAGGAGCCGAAAATCAGCACTACGACGAGAACAGCACCTATCAATCGCATATTCTTCATGATTATCGTCCCATCCGGCTACGTTGATTCTCCCGCTCGCGGCGACGCTGTTGAGGCTGTTGTACCGCGGCCGCCTGCGGGTTGAACTGGGGAATGACTGGAACCGCCACTCGCTGTTCAGGTTGCGAGATAATGCGATCCAGTGGCAGGTACAACAAGTTGTTACCTCCCTCCACGTCCACCACGACCTTGCTGGTCTTGGACAGGATGGATTCCACTGTGTCGAGATAGAGACGCTCGCGCGTCACTTCCGGCGCCTTCTGGTATTCGGTCAGCAGTTGCAGGAAGCGGCTAGATTCACCCTCGGCCTGGGCGATCACCCGTGCCTTGTAACCATTGGCCTCTTCCAGTTGACGGGCCGCATTACCCCGTGCCTTGGGAATGATGTCATTGGCATAGGCCTCGGCATCGTTGATCAGGCGCTGCTGGTCCTCACGGGCCTTGATGGCATCCTCGAAGGCGCCTTTCACTTCCTGCGGCGGCTGGGCACTCTGCACGTTGACGCTGGTCACCAGCAAGCCGGACTTGTAGTTGTCGAGGATTTGCTGTAGCAGCTGCTCGGTGCGATCGGCAATCTCGCTCTGACCTTGGGTGAGCACGAAATCCATCTTGCTCTTGCCCACGGCCTCGCGCACCGCGCTCTCGGTGGCCTGACGCAGGGTGCCGTCCGGATCCCGCACATTGAACAGGTAATCCTTGGCATCCTTGACTTGGTATTGCACCGCGAACTTGATGTCGACGATGTTCTCGTCCTGGGTCAACATCAGGGCTTCCTGAGGCACGCTGCTGATTTCGCGCGCGGCAGTGGTGGAACGGTAGCCGATCTCGATATTGCGGATCTGGTCCACGTCGACGATTTCCACTGCGCCGATGGGATAGGGCAGGTGCCAGTGGGGGCCTGGCTCGGTGGTTTCCACATACTTGCCGAAACGGGTGACCACGCCGCGCTCGGCAGGGTCGACGATGTAGATGCCCGACAGCAGCCATACCACCAACAGCACGCCGATGATGCCACCTGCGGCCACCGTGGAACCTCCGCCAACGCCGCCTGCGCCGCCGGACGGCGTTTCGCCATCGCCACCACCGCCCTTGCCGCCGAGCAAACCGTTGAGCTTGTCTTGGAACTTCTTCAGGATCTCGTCGAGATCGGGCGGGCCTTGTTCGTTGTCGGGACGGTTGCCCCAGGGATCTTTGTTCCCAGAACCGCCGGGTTCATTCCAAGCCATAGAAACTCCGTTGTTGTTTGGTTGACCAGGTTATCGTAACTCAAGGCGAATTGTAGGTGTCTCAGCCCATGCCCGCAAGCACAACCTCGTCGTCCGCCGGTGGCTGTTGGCAAATGATGGCGACTGGCGGCAAAAGCTGTTGCAACGTACGCTGCTGGGCCCGCAGCTCCAGCCAGAAACCCCCGTCGTTTGCAGGCTTTTCACTCAGCACCACCTCCTGCGCATAGAGTCGCGCTCGCACCCGTCCCTCGGCCGGCGGCAAATGCACCCAGCAATGCCGGAAGGCCTCCCCGAAGAATTGTCTGATGGCTTCCAACAATATCTCCAGCCCTTGCCCCGTGGTCGAGGAAAGCCAGATGCGCCAGATCTTGCCGTGTTCATCGCGGTCCACCCGGGGGCTGGCCTGGTCGAGCAGGTCGATCTTGTTGTAGACCAGCAACTGTGGCAATTCGTCGGCGCCGATCTCAGCCAGCACGCGGTTGACCTGTTCCACCCGCTGCCGATGTTCCGGGTCGGCGGCATCCACCACGTGCAGCAACAACTGGCTCTGGCGGGTTTCCTCCAGGGTGGAACGAAAAGCGGCCACCAGGTCATGGGGTAAATTCTGCACGAAGCCCACCGTATCCACCAGCATCACCGGTCCGGCATCGGCGACATCCAGCCGACGCAAGGTGGGATCCAGGGTGGCGAACAATTGATCGGCAGCATATACCTCGGCCGCGGTGAGCCGGTTGAACAGGGTGGACTTGCCGGCATTGGTGTACCCCACCAGGGAGACGGTGGGGATCTCTGCCCGGGTACGCGCACGCCGACCCTGGCTGCGCTGGCGTTGCACCTTTTCCAGCCGGCGGTTGATCTGCTTGATGCGATCACCGATCAGACGACGGTCGGTCTCGAGCTGGGTTTCCCCCGGCCCACGCAGCCCAATGCCACCTTTTTGACGTTCCAGGTGAGTCCAGCCCCGCACCAGGCGGGTGGACAGATGCCGTAACTGGGCCAGCTCCACCTGTAGCTTGCCCTCGAAGCTCCGTGCCCGCTGGGCGAAGATATCGAGAATCAGGCCTGTGCGATCCAACACCCGGCAATCCAGTAGACGTTCCAGATTGCGTTCCTGGGCCGGACTCAGCATGTGATCGAAAATCACCAGCTCCGCCCCCTCGGCCTTGACCAGGCGTTCGATCTCCTCGGCCTTGCCCTTACCCACGAAATATTTGGGATCGGGCGCATGCCGGCTGCCTCCCACGCAGGCGACCGGCTCCGCGCCCGCGGAAAGAACCAGTTGCTGGAATTCTTCGGGATCGCCGCTCTCTCCCACCTGCAGCTGCAGGTGTACCAGAACGGCTCGCTCGCCACGCCGGGGACGCTCAAACACGGCGTCCCCCAAGGCGCTTGTGGGGATCAAGTGTTGCCGGAATCAGCCGGAGCCTCCTCTGGAGCACCCAGGCGCACATTGCGCGCTGGTACCACGGTGGATATGGCATGTTTGTAAACCATCTGATTGACTGAGTTTTTCAGCAATACCACGAACTGATCGAAGGAATCGATCTGCCCCTGGAGCTTGATGCCATTGACCAGATAGATGGACACCGGTACCTTCTCTTTCCGCAACATATTCAGGAAAGGGTCTTGTAAACTTTGCCCTTTTGACATGCCTTATTCTCCTTTTATAGTTTTCAAGGCGCTGCACAACCCGCCAGCGGCGGATTCCCACCCTCATCAGTTCATGCGACCCAGTAATACCACAACGCATACCGGGCACCATCGCTATAAGACAACCGCACGGTGCATCATACACTGTTTTGCCGATGAACCCAAAGACCATTCTTAAAGAATGGTTAATTGATCTGGGTTTCCACCCAGCGTAGCGCCCGTTGCATCACCTGGTCGGCATGGGCATCGAACGCCTGCAAGGCCGTCTCGGCACGCAGCCAGGTGAGCTGGCGCTTGGCCAGCCGGCGGGTAGCCACGATACCGGCCTCTTCCAATCCCTCGCGCCTCAGTTCGCCAGCAAGATATTGGCAGACCTGGCGATAACCCACCGAGCGCATGGATGGCAAGCCGGGATGTACCCCGGGCTGACGCAACAAGCCTTCCACTTCCTCGATCAGCCCCTCTTGCAGCATTCGCCGGAAACGTCCGGCGATGGCATCATGCAGCCGCCTGCGCTCGGCCGGCACCAGGGCCAACTTGATGAAACGATAGACCGGCTCGACCACATCCTGTTCGGCCAGCCAGGCGCTCATGGGACGGCCGGTGAGGTGATAGACCTCCAGGGCCCGCAGGGTGCGCTGGGGATCATTGGGATGGATGCGCCGGGCCGAGACCGGATCCACCTGCCGTAACTGGCGGTGAAGTGCCGTCAGCCCCTGTTCCCGCAAGGCCTGCTCCAGACGCTGGCGCAGCACTGGCTCGGCCTCGGGCAAGGGGCCCAGGCCCTGTTCCAGGGCTCGGAAATAGAGCATGGTGCCTCCCACCAGCAGGGGAATGCGCCCGGCGGCGGTGATCTCGGCCATCTCGCGCAGGGCGTCGTCACGGAAACGCGCGGCGGAATAGGTCTCGCTGGGTTCACAGATATCGATCAGGCGATGGGGCGCCCGGGCCAGCAAGCCGGCATCGGGCTTGGCAGTGCCGATATCCATGCCACGGTAGACCAGGGCGGAGTCCACGCTGACGATATCCACCGGCAAATGCTGGCGCAGGAATACCGCCAGTGCCGTCTTGCCAGAGGCAGTAGGCCCCTTGAGCAGGATGGCTGGCGGTTTATCAGTCAAGCGACAGGCTCCGGCGCAACCAGCGACCGCATTCGTCCGCCGGCAAAGGCCGGCTGAACAGGTAACCCTGCACCTCGTCGCAGACTTCCTTGCGCAGAAATTCCAGTTGCTCTGGTGTTTCCACCCCCTCGGCAATCACCCGCAGGCCCAGTTGGCGCCCCATGGCGATGATGGCCGAGGCAATGGCAGCATCGTCACGATCGGTGGGAATATCGCGCACGAAGGACTGATCCAGCTTCAGGCGATCGATGGGAAACCGCTTGAGCTGGCTCAAGGAGGAATAGGCCACGCCGAAGTCGTCGATGGATACCTCGACACCCATTTCCTTGAGACGGCAAAGCACATGCAGGGTACGGTCGGGGTCTTCCATGGCAAAACTCTCGGTGATTTCCACCTCCAGGCAGGCAGGATCGATCCCGGCCTGCTCGATGGCTCTGGCAACGGCGGCATCCAGACCGGGGTCGCGGAATTGGCGTCCCGAGAGGTTGACCGCCACCTGCAGACACAGTCCCTCGGCGCGCCAGCGCTGCAACTGGGCACAGGCTTGCTGCAATACCCATTCCCCCAGGGGCACGATGAGACCACTCTCCTCCGCCACCGGTATAAACTGGCCGGGAGCGACGAAACCGTCCCTGGCCCGCCAGCGCAGCAAAGCCTCGACACCATAGACTTTGCCGGTGGCGAGATCCAGTTGCGGCTGATAATAGAGTTCGAACTCCTCCATGCGTGACATCGCCCGGCGCAACTGACCGTGCAGGCTCATGTATTCCATCGCCGCCCGGTTCATCTCGGCGGTAAAGAAACGATAAGTGTTCTTGCCCTGGGCCTTGGCCCGGTACATGGCGGTGTCCGCATGCTTGACCAGCACGTCGGCACTTTCACCGTCGCCGGGGAACACACTGATGCCGATACTCGCCGACATATCCACTTCCTGCCCCTCCACCTGGTAGGGTTGCGCCAGCACCTCCAGCAGGTTCTCGGCGATGGGCACCGCGTCATCGCGCTGCCTGAGTTCATTGAGCAGCAACACGAACTCATCTCCCCCCAAGCGGGCCACGGTGTCGCCCTTGCGCACCTGCTCGAGCAGGCGTTTCGCCACCTGTTGCAATACCTGGTCACCCGCATGGTGGCCTAGGGTATCATTGATCAGCTTGAAGCCGTCCAGGTCGAGGAACAGCACCGCCAGCGAACAATGGTGGCGTTCGGCCTGGATGACTGCCTGGCTCAGACGTTCCATAAACAAGGCCCGGTTGGGCAGTTCGGTGACCACATCGTAGTGAGCCAGGCGGTGAATACGGTCTTCGCTAAGTTTCTTTTCGGTGATATCGCTGAAAATACCGATGTAACGCATGACCTCGCCAGCCTCGTTGCGCACCGAAGAAATACTCAGCCACTGGGGATAGATCTCGCCATTCTTGCGCCGGCTCCAGGCCTCGCCTTGCCAGAAACCGTTCTTGTCGACAGCCTCGAGGATCTCGCGGTAGAAATCGTCGCCCTGCTGGCGCGGGCGCAACTGGAGCGGTGTCATGCCCACCACTTCCTCACTGCGATAACCGGTGATTTCACAAAAGGCCTGATTGACACGCAGGATCACACCACGGATATCGGTGACCATGATGCCCTCATGGGTATTCTCGAACACACTGGCGGCCAGACGCAACTCGGCCTCGTCCTGCTTACGCTTGCTGATGTCCTGCACCATGCCCACGAACACCGGCGGACTCTCGGCATCGGAATATTGCAATTGCACCGCCACCGGATAACGGCTGCCATCCTTGCGCGTGTGCTCGGTTTCGAAGGCCTGCATGCTCACCTCGCCCCGTCGCAGAGGAGCTAGCAAGGCCTCGAACTGCTCGCGATCGAAGTCGCGTTTGATGTCCAGCGGCGACATCGCCTCCAGCTCTTCCCAGGAATACCCCAGATTGCGCTGGGCTCCCTGGTTGACCTCTACGAACTGGAGCGTGTGGGCATCGAACACATAGATCTCGTTGAGCGACTGGGCCAGCAGACGCCCGAAACGTTCCGAGCCCCGTCGCAGTTCCAGTTGTTCGGTGATGTCCTCGGAAATCCCCAGCAGATAGGCGGGCCGGCCCTCGCCGTCGTGAATGGGTATCTTGCGCGTGCGCAGGATGCGTCGCCCGCGGTGACGGGTGTCGATCACCTCCTGGGCGATTTCCACCAAGGCTCCCTGGCGCAATACTTCACGATCCTTTGCGGTAAAGAAATCGGCCTGTTCCGGAGGAAAGAAATCGTAGTCGTTGCGCCCTAGCAATTCATGGCGATTGTAGCCCAGCAGTTGCTCACCGGCACGGTTACAGCGAACGAAACGCAAGCTCCCGGCTTCTTTCACGAACAACATCACGGGCAGATGTTCCACCACCGAGTCCAGAAACAGATGTGCTTCCTGCAGCGCTTCCACCGAACGCTGGCGCTCGAACTCCAGCGCCACCCGGTGAGCATAGATACGCAACACCGGTCGGCTCCACTGGTCTGGTTCCAGGGGCTTGTCGTCCAGTACCGAGATCACACCCAACACCTTGCCGTCGTGACCTTTTAGTGGTACCCCGAAATAGGCCTCCACCTCCATGTCCACCAGGATCTCATCCTCGGGATACAACCGCTGGACCTGATTGCCGATGAGTTCCGCCCGCCCCTGCACGATATCCAGGCAAGGGGTGCCCGCCAAGGCATACTCGAAAGGTTCACTCCAGCCACGACCACGGGTCCACATGGCCAGACAACGCATGCGGGTTTGCTCCTCGTCGGCAAAGATACCGATGAAGGCATAGCGTGACTGGTACAGCTTGGCCAGTTCGGCCACGCAGACCTGAAAAAAATGATCGGGTGACTCCAGCGTGGCTCCCGCCTCGGCCATGGCCGCCAGTGCCCGCTCGGCACGCTGGCGACTGTCGGCGACCTGATCCTCGCTATCGACGGAAACGAAGGACTGCGACATGATGACTCCACTATCTCGAGTGGTCGGGCCACTCTACCACATTTTAATTCTGGAAATAAAGGCAAGCTGCCATACCAAGGGCATGCTGTGTCCCGCAAGATGAAATAAAAAAGCCGCCCGGGAGGGCGGCGACGAATGTGGCGGAGAGGCAGGGATTCGAACCCTGGGAAGGTTGCCCTTCAACGGTTTTCAAGACCGCCGCTTTCGACCGCTCAGCCACCTCTCCAGAAACCTTGCCGGCCCGGTTACAAGCCGGGTTCCGTGAAGGCGGGAGCATAACCGAAAAACCCTCCCGAAATCCAGCCCCTGGGACATAGCTGGTCAAAAAACGCAAAACGCCGCCGAGGCCAAGCGGGGTAAGTCGAAGTGTACGGGGTAATCCACCCCCGCCAGGTACAGACCATGGGGCGGCGCGGTCACGCCGCCGAGGCGGCGGTCGCGATGCTCCAACACCTCCCGTGCCCACTGCGGTGGACGCTTGCCACAACCGATTTCCATCAGCACCCCGGCGATATTGCGCACCATGTGGTGCAGAAAGGCATTGGCCTCGATATCTATGACCACGAAATCACCGTGGCGCTGGACATCCAGTCGTGTCACTGTGCGTACCGGACTCTTGGCCTGGCAGGCCTGGGCGCGGTACGAAGTGAAATCGTGGGTGCCGATCAGATAGCGGGCCGCCCGACGCATGGACTCCACTTCCAGCGGACGAAACTGCCAGGTGGTGCGCCCGGCATGAAAGGTGGGTCGCACCGGTCGGTTGATGATCACGTAACGGTAACGGCGCCGAATGGCGCAAAAACGAGCGTGAAAATCATCCGGCACCTGTTTCGCCCACAACACACATACGCTTTTGGGCAGGTTGGCATTGGTGCCAAACACCCACTGCCGGGGGGTGCGCTGGGCCGGGGTGTCGAAGTGCACCACCTGTTCCATGGCGTGCACCCCCGTATCGGTGCGCCCGGCACAGACCACCCGCAGGGGATGATCGGCCACCCGCGCCAGTGCCTGTTCCAGCGCAAACTGCACCGTATTGTCACTGTGTTTCTGCAACTGCCAACCCTGGAAGGTCGAACCATCGTACTCGACACCCAGGGCGATGCGCTTCATCATGTCAAGATTCCCACGCCCCAAAACGCGGCCACCAGAAAAACCGGCAGTCCCCATTGCCACGACGGTGGGGCTTCGTCCAGCAAGATCTCCACTTCCAGGGTCTGCGCCGGCGCCCGCAGGGCCCGGTGCCACTGCGCCAGCAAGGCCTCGCTCATCTGCTGCAAACGCCGACGCCATCCCGCGGGCCTGGGCTCCGTCGCCTCGGGCTGCAGGGAAATGCTGCCCACCGCTTCCAGGGTGAGGCTCATGCGCAGAGCAAAACGCTCGCTCGACACTCCCAGGGGCCGCAACAATCCGGCCAGGCGGTAGAGCGCGCCCAGCATTTGATCCCTTGGCGTGAGTTGGAGTAGCAGATCCACCGCCAGCACAATCAATATCAGACTGCCCGCGCGCAGCAGCCCCTGGAGCAAGCCTGGCCAGCTCGGCGAGGCCGCGCCCAGGGCAGGCAACAGGGCTTCGCCCGGGGTGAACCAGAGATAGAGCACGGCAATGGAGAGAAAAAACCAGCGCAGGCGAGCCAGCATGCGCCGACCCTGGCGCGACAACCGCCGGCCACTGCGCCAATATCCCCCTGCCAGCACCACGCTGCCCAACAGCAACTCCGGCCACTGTCCCAGGGACAAACCCAGGCTGAAAGCCATGAAACTCACCACCCGAACCAGAGGATGCATGCGCTCAGACCGGCCGTGGCACCGCCTGGCAGCGGCTCAGGATTTCTGCTTCCACCGTCTCGGCCAGGCGCTCCACCCAAGCCCCGGGCAGGTAATGCTCTTGTTCTCCCACCTCGATGCCCATGAGCCAGGTCTGCCCGGGCGATTCACCCAGTACACGGGCCAGGTTGAGGGTTTCACGCAGGCCGAAGCCGTGGGACGACAGCTTGACCGGTGCCTGCCCCACCGCCTCGCCGGTCAGGCGTAGCAATTGCCCGGGACGGCCACCGTTCTTCATGGCATCGAGAATGATGACTTCCTCGGCACCACTGAGATAATCCAGCAAGGCGGCGCCGGGACGATCCAACTGCAGCAGGCTGAGACACGCGGGTTGCAGAGAAGCCAGGACAGGGCGCCGCTGCAGGAGCTGCACCGTTTCCCAGCCAAGGCGATCGGCGCCAAAGGGCGAGCCCACGCCGATCACGCGCAGGGGGGCCAACAGAGCACTGTCGGTTTCAATGAAAAACATTCAATTCCAAAAAGTGGGTGGCACAGGAAATACAGGGATCGTAATTGCGAATCACCTTCTCGGCGTGCAGCCTAAGCTGCTGTGGGCTCTTTTTCAAGCCAAAACGCTGCAAGGCCAGACGCAGATCCTGTTCCATGCGTGCCTGGTTCTGGCTGGTGGGCGGGACGATGCGGGCCTCGACCACCTTGCCCTCGGCATCGAAACGATAGCGATGCCAGAGAATGCCCCGAGGTGCCTCGGTACAACCACAGCCAACGCCATCGCGGGGTTGGCACGCCACCCAGGTCTGCTGCGGCGCCTGGTACTCTCGCAGCAGGCGGTGCGCCTCCCACACCGCAAAATAGACTTCCACCGCCCGCGCCACGATGCTGTGAAACATATTGCGACTGGGGAAGCGCATCGGCAGTTCGCACAACAGCTCGCGCACCGGCGGAGGCAACAGGTGATGATTGAGATTCAGACGGGCCAGCGGCCCTACCAGGTAGGGTTGACCCTCGATCCGGGCATGGAAGGCCGTGCTGTGGGGCACATGGATTTCCTCGACCACCTGTTCAATGAGCCGATTACCCAGACCCTGCAGGCGCAAGCCCCGGCGCACCTCATCCGGGTAATGCCCGGCCATGGCCATGGCCGAGTCGAAGCCTAGACAATCCGGTGCCGCCAGCAAGCGGTCGAAATCCCGCCGGGACAGAAAGCCTTGCTCCTGGGTCATGCGCGCCCCCCTATCCACTCAGTGTGCCCAGCAGCAGCATCGAGGTCAAGGCGCTCATGGAAAAGCCCATGTGGTCCGATATAATGGCTTCTTTTCCTTGCAGGCAATCCAAGAGGATGACACAGCCCATGACTGATCGATACCCGGACTTTTCCCTGGCCTATTATTCCAGTGACCGCAAAACCGGTGAACTCGCCGTGATCGACCATGCCCAGGGAGAGGTGCAGGTTCGGGTCTTGCCCACCGAGGAGGAATCGGCGCTGGGAAAGGCGCTCAAGCCCGTTCTGGTGGGCCTGGATGAAAATCGGCGGGTGATCTTGCTGGACCCGGCCAGCAAGACGCTGCGCATCCAGGACAGTTTCCCGGTGGATGCCTTTCCGGCCCACATCTACAAGGACCCCAAGTCGGCGCGTGACTGGTTCATGAACGATGGCGACAAGCAAACCGGCAACGATACCCTCAATTGCGGCGACCAGGGCTCCTCGGTCACCGTGGTGGAACACACCAACAGCAGCCAGGCCCGGTTTCTCGCCACCCTCTGCGTCGGCCGTGGCCATCATCAGGCCTGTTTCAGCCATCCCTCGGAGCACGCGCCCCAAGTGCCCTCCCAGGCCTACATCAGCAATCTCAAGGATGGCAGCATCAGCGTGATTGGCAATGACCCTGCCGACCCGGCCAGCTATCTCAAGGTGGTCGCCACCATCAATCTGTGCGAGCCGGAAAAGGAAAGCGAAATGACCGCGCCCGGCCTGCCCAACAATGCCTTTCCTCACGGGCTGGTGTATTCGCCATTGAGCGGCAAGGTCTACAACCTGAACAACGGCTATGGCACCGTGGCGGTGATTGACCCTGTCACCCATGCCATCGAACGGCGCTTCGACTTCAAGGGCCATAGCAATCTGTTCATCACCCCCGATGGCCGCTACATCATCGGCCGCGGCGCCGACCGCAAATCCGATCCAGAACACGTGCTGGCCAGACTCACGGTGATCGACACCTGGGATCACCGCATCGGCGACAGCCTGATACTGCCCGATGTCTATATCAGCAAGTATTTCTTCGACCCCGAGGGCCGGCGCCTGTATCTCACCACGTCCTCTTCGGGCAGCCCGGAGCAACAGCAGAATCTCAAAACCGATGCTCTGCTGGTATTCGATCTCGACAGTCTGCCCGAGTTGAAACTGGCCAGGGAGCTCCGCCTGGGCTCACCCAGCGGCACCTTGGAATTCGTGCAGCAGGAGGGACGCACACGGCTGATCCTGTCGTCCAATGCCGGCCAGGGTGAACTGCTGATACTGGATGCCGACAGCCTCGAAATCGTGCGCCGCATCGCCGTGAGCGAGCCGCGCAGCCATTCACGCATCTGGCTGCTGGGTTGAGCTTTTCACACATCCCGAAAGCCGGCGGAATTCGCCGCCGGCTGCCTGAGCCAATGTCTCATTCACCCCGTCGCCAGCGATGGAAGCGCGCCACCCACGCCAGCAGGCGTCGTGGCGCGTGCTGGCGCTTCCATTGCCCAGCCACGTATTTGTTGGCCTCGGCGAAGGTGGGATAGATGTGAATGGTGCCGAGGATCTTGTTCAAACCCAGTTTGTATTTCATCGCCGTGACGAACTCGGCAATCATTTCGCTGGCATGATGTCCCACGATGGTCACCCCCAGGATCCTGTCCTTGCCCGGCACAGTGAGCACCTTGACCAGACCCACGGTCTCATCGTCGGTGATGGCGCGATCCAACTCGCCGAGATCGAAGCGGGTCACCTCGAATGCCATACCGCGCGCCCGCGCCTCCTGTTCATTGAGCCCGACGCGCGCCACCTCGGGGTCGGTATAGGTGGCCCAGGGAATCACTCCATAGTCCACCCGAAAACGCTTCCATGGTGAGAACAGGGCGTTGACCGCCGCATACCAGGCCTGATGAGCCGCCACATGGGTGAATTGGTAGGGGCCGGTGACATCGCCGCAAACGAAAATGTTGGGGAAATTGGTGCGCAGAAAGGGATCGGCCGCCACGCTGCCATCGTCACGCAAGGTCACCCCCAGCTCTTCCAGGCCAAAACCGCTCACATTGGCGCGCCGACCCAGAGCCAGTAACACCCGGTCGAAGCCGATGCGCCGCTCGCCATCCGCGTGACCGCATACCAGTACGTCGCCTTGTTCGGTGCATTCGAATCGCCGGGCCTCGTGACCGGTGAGCACTTCGATGCCTTCTTGTTCGAAGCGCTCGCGTAGCAAGGCCGAAACCTCCTCGTCCTCCCGCGGCAACAGACGTTGCCCTCGCTGTACCACGGTGACCCGGGAACCCAGGCGGGCAAAGGCCTGGGCCAGTTCGCAACCGATGGGGCCACCCCCCAGGACCAGCAGGCGACGGGGTTGCTGGCGCAAGGACCACAGATTGTCCGAAGTGAGATAATCGATACTTTCCAAACCCTGCAACGACGGTACCGCAGGGTGGGCGCCGGTGGCGACGATGATATTGCGCGCGCTGAGCTGGCGTCCGTTCACCTCCACCCGGTAGGGGGAAACGATGCGCGCCTCTCCCTCGATCACCTCTACCCCCAGGCTGCGATAGCGCTCCGGCGAATCGTGTGGCGCCACCCGCGCCACCACCTGCCGCACCCGCTCCATCACTTCGGCAAAATCGAAACTCACCTGACAACGGCGCAGTCCAAGATCGCGTGCGCGGGCCGCCTCGCCCAGCAGCCGTGTGGTGCGCAACAGGGCCTTGCTGGGCACGCAGCCGGTATTGAGACAATCGCCCCCCATGTGCTGCTTTTCTATCAACGCCACCTTGGCTTTCACCGCGGCGGCGATATAGGCCGAAACCAGTCCTGCCGAGCCCCCACCGATCACCACCAGGTTGTAGTCGAAACGACCTGGCCTCGGCCAGCCGCGCAGGGCGCGGCGGGCGGCGAGGTGATCGACGATCTTCTTCGCCAGCAGGGGGAACAGTCCCAGCAACACGAACGCCAACCACAAGCCCGGCGAAAGCACATCCTCGGGCGAGCGAATCGCCGCCAACTGCTGCCCGGCATTGACGTAGACCAGGGTGCCCGGCAACATGCCGATCTGGCTGACCACGAAGAAACGCCACGCCTTCATAGGCGTGAGCCCCATCAACAGATTGACCAGGAAGAAGGGAAACACCGGGATCAGACGCAGGGTGAAGAGGTAGAACGCACCTTCACGCTCCACCCCGCGATCGATACGCGCCAACCGCTCGCCAAAACGCCGTCGCACCCAGTCGCGCAACAGGAAACGCGCCACCAGCATGGCAAGGGTGGCACCCAGGGTGCTGGCGAAGGAAACCACCAGGGTACCCATACCCAAATCGAAAATGGCACCAGCGAGAAGGGTCATCACCGCCGCCCCGGGCAGGGACAGGGCTGCCATGAGCACATAGACGGTGAAGTAGATCGCCAGCGCTCGCAGGGGGTGCTGGTGGTAATAATTGGCGAGCGCTTCCTGCTGCTGCGCGAGATAGTCGAGAGTGAAATAACGTTCCCAGCCGAGGGCGAAAAACAACACCAGGGCCAGCAGCAACAAGCCTAGGACGGCGAGTTTACGGGAATCCATGCGCGTCATACCGGAATCCTTTGATCAACGTGTCATCAATGGACACCGCCAGCACGCTGCCGTTACACGCGGCGACCCTATCCCCGCCGCCAGGTGGTTCCCTGGGATCCATCCTCCAGCACGATCCCCTGCTGTTTGAGTTGGTCTCGGATACGATCGGCCTCGGCCCAATTCTTCTCGCGCCGTGCCTGCAGACGCTGGGCGATGAGCTGTTCGATTTCCTTGTCATCCAGGCCCTGGGAATCGTCCCCTCCGCGCAGGAATTGCTCGGGATCTTCCTGCAGCAGGCCCAACAGGCCACCCAGCTCGCGCAGGCTGCCGGCCAATTGCCCGGCCCGGAGGTGGTCGCCCTGATCCTTGGCACGGTTGAGTTCACGCGCCAGGTCGAACAACACGGTGAACGCCTCGGGGGTGTTGAAGTCATCCGCCATGGCCTGGTGGAAACGCAATCCATGGGCTCCATCGCCCCCTTGTTCCGGCGTCACCTCGCGCAACGCGGTATAGAGTCGCGCCAGGGAGGCCTTGGCCGCTTCCAGGTTCTGTTCGGTATAGTTGAGCGGGCTACGATAATGGCTGGCCAGCAGGAAGAAACGCACCACTTCCGGGCGATAGCGCTTGAGCAGTTCGCGTACGGTGAAGAAGTTGCCCAACGACTTGGACATTTTCTCTTCGTCCACCATGATGTGGCCGTTGTGCATCCAGATGTTGACGAAGGGCTCGCCGGTGGCCCCCACCGATTGGGCGATCTCGTTTTCATGGTGCGGGAACTTGAGATCCACCCCGCCTCCATGGATATCGAAATGGTTGCCCAGACAATGGGTGGACATGGCCGAGCACTCGATATGCCAGCCCGGGCGCCCCGCGCCCCAGGGTGAATCCCAGCTCGGCTCGCCAGGCTTGGCCGCCTTCCACAGCACGAAGTCCATGGGATCGCGCTTGGCCTCGTCCACTTCCACCCGCGCGCCGGCGCGCTCCTGTTCCAGGTTGCGTCCCGACAGCTCGCCGTAGTGTTCGAAGCAGCTCACGTCGTAATAGACATCGCCATTGTCCGCCGCATAGGCATAACCTCGCTGGATCAGGGTCTGTATCATATCGATGATCTCGCCCATGTGGGCAGTGGCGCGGGGTTCCTCGTCCGGTGGCAATACGCCGAGGGCGGCGGCATCCTCGTGCATGGCGTCGATGAAGAAATGGGTCAGCTCGGTATAGGGTTCGCCCCGCTGTTGCGCACGGTGGATGATCTTGTCGTCGATATCGGTGATATTACGCACATAGGTGAGTGCCCGCTGGCCATAGAGGTGGCGCAGGTAACGGCTGACCATGTCGAACACCACCAGCACCCGGGCATGCCCAAGGTGACAATAGTCGTAAACCGTCATGCCGCAGACATACATGCGGATGTTGGTGGGATCGATGGGTCGAAAGGTTTCCTTGCGCCGCGTAAGGCTGTTGTAGATTTTCAGCATGATTTCGTCACATTGTCACTATTGCAAGCAGGCGCGCAGACGCAGGCGCAGGCGCTCGGGGCCCAACACCCGCATCAGCTTGGACATTTCCGGACCGCCCAGCTCGCCGGTGAATGCCGCCCGCAACGGCTGGAACAGGGCCTTTCCCTTGACCCCGGTGGCCTGTTTGATGGCATTGGAGAAGGCCTTGAAGTCCGCCGGATGCAGTTCCAGCGCCAGCAAGGCCTGCTGGAAGAACTCACGCCCCGCCGCGGCCACCACTTCGCGCATTTCGTCGGACAGCTCGAGTGGATCCTGGTAAACCACTTGCGCCCAATGCAAGGCATGCTCGGGGAAACTGATATTGGCCACCACCAGGTCGAGAAACTCGTTTCTGCGTTCCTCGCCCACCAGCTCGCGCACCTGGGGCCCCATCCATTGCCAGATTTCGTCGGCACTGGCCGCCACCAGGGCTTGATGCTGCCAGTGCAGAAGCTGATGGGCGTCGTAGCGGGCTGGCGCCTTGCCCAGGCGGTCGAACCGAAATTGCGCGGCCAGTTGGTCCAGATCGAGAAAACCTTCGTCGTCGTATTTGTGGCCCAGCCGGGCCAGGTAATTAACCACCGCCTGGGGGAAATAGCCTTGCTGACGCAGTTCGCGGATACTGCGGCTGCCGTGGCGCTTGGACAAGGGAGCGCCATCGTGGCCCACGATCATGGAAATATGACCATAGCGCGGTGACTGCAAACCCAACGCCTCCAGGATCAGTTGCTGGCGCGGGGTGTTGGTGAGGTGGTCCTCGCCGCGCAACACGTGGGTCACTCCCATCAGGGCATCGTCTATGGCATTGCTGAAGAAAAACGCGGCCGAACCATCGCCCCGGCGAATGATGAAATCACCGATTTCGTTGCTGTCGAAACGCTGCGGACCGCGCACCAGATCGTCGAAAGCGATCACGCGATCTCTGGGCACGCGGAAACGCAGGGTGGGACGAGGGTTGTCCTGGCGTCGACGTTGACGTTCCCCCTCGCTGAGATGGGCACATTTGCCCGAATAGCGCGGCGGCTGCCCGGCCGAGCGCTGCAGCTTGCGCGAGAGTTTCAATTCGGCTTCGCTGCAGAAACAGGGATAGGCCAGGTCGTGCTCCTCCAGTTGCCGGTAATAACGCTGGTAGAGCGCCTCTCTCTGGGACTGGAAATAGGGACCGTGTTCCCCCCCTACCACCGGACCTTCCTGCCAGCCCAAGCCCAACCACATCAGATCTTCTTCCAGGGCGGCGACGAATTCCTCGCGGCTGCGATCGCGGTCGGTGTCTTCGATACGCAACAGAAACACCCTGCCCTCGCCCCGGCCCAGCAGGGCATTGAACAGAGCGGTGCGGGCATTGCCCAGATGAATGAAACCGGTGGGACTGGGGGCAAAACGGGTCTTGACGGTCATGGCCTCGGGCTCGGTCTTGGCAAAGGGGCGATTATCGTCCACGCAGGAAGAGTTTGTCCAATTGATCGAGGCCAAGCTGTACCCAGGTGGGACGGCCATGGTTGCACTGGCCGCTGCGCTCGGTGGCCTCCATGTCGCGCAGCAGGGCATTCATCTCCGCCAGGGTGAGACGGCGATTGGCGCGCACCGAACCATGACATGCCAGGGTGGCCAGCAGCTCGTCGCGGTGCTCGCGGATGCGCCGGCTGTCGCCATAGCTGAGCAGGTCGGCCAGCACGTCGCGCACCAAGGCCTCGCTGTCGGCCTCGCGCAGCAGTGCCGGCACCTGGCGCACCACCACGCTCTCCGGGCCCATGCGTTCCACCACGAAGCCGAATTCGCGAAACACCTCCGGGTGCTCGTCCACCAGACGCGCCTCACGCTCGCTCAGCGTGATGCTCACCGGCACCAGCAAGGGCTGGGCCTTGACACCCTCGCGCTCGTAGGCGCTCTTCAAACGTTCATAGGTGATGCGTTCATGGGCCGCATGCATGTCCACCAGCACCAGGCCATGCCGGTTCTCGGCCAGGATATAGATGCCGTGCAACTGGGCCAGGGCAAAGCCCAGCGGTGGGATCTCCTCCGCCTCCAGCTCCCCCCGCGCCGACGGCGAAGCCGCTGGCGTGGCGGCGGGCGAAGGGCGATAGAAAGCCATTTGCTCGGCCACCGGCAGCCCCATGGTCCGCTGCTGGAAAACAGGCGGCGCCGCGCCGGAAACAGAAGCTGCCGGCGCCGCCTGTTCCGGCGGGGTCCCTGACAGACCGCCGTTGTCGGTTTCGCCGGGGCGCACCTGGGCCAGGGCCTCGTGCAGACTGCGAAACAGGAAATCGTGTACCAGGCGTGAGTCGCGGAAACGCACCTCGTGCTTGGCCGGATGGGCGTTGACATCCACCAGCGCCGGATCCAGTGACAGATACAGCACATAGGCCGGATGCCGACCATGGTAGAGCACGTCCTGATAAGCCTGGCGCACGGCGTGGCTCACCAGCTTGTCGCGCACCATGCGCTGGTTGACGAAGAAATATTGCAAATCCGCCTGGCTGCGGCTGAAACCGGGCAGGGCCACCCAACCCCACAGCCTGAGGCCCGCCGCCTCCATGGCGACATGCAGTGCGTTTTCCATGAAGGCACGTCCGCATACCCGCGCCACCCGCTGTTCCTGCTGCGCCAGGGTATCGGCCGGCGACAATTGCAAGACCGTTTTTTGATTGTGGCGCAGGCTGAAGGCCACCTCGAAATGACTCAAGGCAATGCGCTTGACCACCTCTTCCAGATGACCGAACTCGGTTTTCTCGGTGCGCAGGAACTTGCGCCGTGCCGGCGTATTGAAAAACAGATCGCGTACTTCCACCGTGGTGCCCACCGGATGGGCCACAGGCTCCGGCTCGCTGATCAATTCACCTCCGTCGCCCTGTACCTGCCAGCCGCTGGCGCTGTCCCGGTGCCGGCTCTGCAGGCGCAGACGTGACACCGAGCTGATACTGGGCAGGGCCTCGCCCCGGAAACCCAGGCTGGCCACCCGTTCCAGGTCTTCCAGCCGATGGATCTTGCTGGTGGCGTGGCGGGTGAGCGCCAGGGCCAGGTCCTCGCGATGGATGCCCCGACCATCGTCGCGCACGCGCATCAGGCGCACCCCGCCCCGCTCCACCTCGATGTCGATGCGGCGGGCACCGGCATCCAGGCTGTTCTCCAGCAATTCCTTGATCACCGAAGCAGGCCGCTCCACCACCTCGCCGGCGGCGATCTGGTTGGCCAGCTTGGCCGGCAGTTTACGGATGCGGGAACGCTCGTTGGGGGAATCGTGGCTCACGGTCAAACCAAGCTTGTTGGACAACAGGGGGCGGGCATTATACCCCAAAGCGCCGCTGCGCGTTGCGCCGACAACAGGCTCAAATGGCCGGGATCTTCAGTACCTGACCGGCCCGCACCCGATCGCTCTTGAGCCCGTTGGCCCGGCGCAGACTGGCCAGGCTCACGCGGTAGTCCTGAGCGATGCCGGACAGCGTCTCACCCCGGCGAATGACGTGTGCGCGCCTGGCCGCGCGCGTCGCCAGCAATGTGCCAGGCGGCGGATTGTTGCGGAAATAGCCGCGAATAGCGCGCAACATGGCTCGGGCCAGCTTGTCCTGGTAGCGTCCCGACTTGAGCTTGCGCTCTTCGCGGGGATTGGAAATGAAGGCGGTCTCCACCAACAGGGAAGGAATATCGGGTGACTTGAGCACCACGAAACCGGCGCTCTGCACGCTGTTCTTGTGCAAATGCCCCACCTTGCCGATTTCCTTCAGCACCCGCTCGGCAATGGTGGTGCTGACCTCGATGGTGCCAGTGAGCGAGAGGTCCAGCAACACCTGGGCCAGCATGTCTTCCTTGTCGTCCAGGCGCACGCCCCCCACCAGGTCGGCGGCATTCTCGCGTTCGGCCAGCCAGCGGGCCGCCTCGTCGCTGGCACCCTTGGGCGAGAGCACGTAGACCGAGGAACCCTTGACCCGGCGGTTGCGAAAGGCATCGGCATGGATGGAAACAAACAGGTCGGCCTTGTGCCGCCGTGCCTTTTCGATGCGCTTGGGCAGACTGACGTAGTAATCACCATCGCGGATCAGCACCGGACGCATGCCGGGTTCGTCCTTCAACAAGCGGTAGAGCCGCCGCGCAATACCCAGCACCACATCCTTTTCCCGCGTGCCGTACTTACCTTGGGCGCCAGGATCCTCGCCCCCGTGGCCGGCATCGATGGCCACCACCACATCACGGGGACGTCGGGCCTGGGCGGCCGGCGCCGGCTCGGGGTCGGATGAGGCTGGTTTTGCATGCGCCAGCTCGAGCACGATGCGATGACCCAGATTCTTGTGCGGGGGCAGAATGAAACTGCTGACGCTACTGGCGCTTTGAGCGAGATCCAGCACCACCCGCAGGTCGTGCTGTTTACGGCTGGCGGCGCGGATTTTCTTCAACAAGGCCCAATCAGAACGGGGCTGTGGCAGCTTGGCGCGCAGGCGGGCCCGCTTGATATCGATCACCACCCGTTCGGGATCATCCAGCGTGAACACGCGGAAATCCGCCGCCGCCGTGGTATCCAACACCACCCGGGTCTGCTCTGGCGACTGCCATAGGCGCACCCCGGTGACCTCCACCGGCGCCGCCCACAATGCGCTGGCCTCCATCAGCAACAGCAACAGGCCGATTGCAATCCTCATGGATCCACCTCGGATTTCCCCCTCCTCACATCAAAGCTCGAAACCAGGCGAGCTTATCAGTGTAACTATAGACGTTTTTTTGACAACTTGCTCCATTATGCACGATATGCGCCGGACTTGGACAAGGCGTTCAGACATCTATCACCCCGCTCACCCATGGCTTGCAGGCGCAGGCTGCGCTGGTCGGCGCCCTTATAATCGATGAAGATTTCCAGATCCGCCGCCGGCAACACCCCCGCGCCCTTCTCCGGCCATTCCACCAGGCACAGGCTGTCACCGTCGAAATAATCGCGAATACCCAGGTATTCCAGTTCCTCGGCATCCGTCAGGCGATAGAGATCGAAATGATAGATCTGCCGCTCGCCCAGTTCATAGGGCTCCACCAGGGTATAGGTGGGGCTCTTCACCGCCCCGCGATGACTCAACCCGTGCAACAGTCCACGCACCAGGGTAGTCTTGCCCGCTCCCAGCGGCCCATGCAGATAGACCACTGTCCCCGCCGGCAGCGCGGCGCCCAGACGAGCGCCAAAAGCCAGCATGGCCGCCTCCCCCACCAACTCGCTTGTCCAAATCTCAGACATGCTCCACCAGGCAACGCAAATGGGGCAGGAGATCGGCCGGCAACAGGCCTCGCTGGCCATCGGCGGCGGCCAGCTCGGCGGCACGGCCGTGCAACAGGACCGCCGCGCTGGCCAGGTCCATGGGAGCAGCAGCGGGCGCCTGGGCCAGCAGGGCGGCAACCACCCCGGTCAACACATCGCCCATGCCGGCGCTGGCCATACCCGGATTGCCCGTCCGGCACAGGGCCAGTGCATCGGCTCCGGCCACCAAGGTACCCGCGCCCTTGAGCACACACACCCCACCGAAGCGATGCTGGATCGCCCGCGCGGCGGCAAAGCGGTCGTGCTGGACCTGCGCCGTACTGGAACCCAGCAAGCGTGCCGCCTCGCCGGGATGGGGGGTAAGAATCCAGTTGTCGGCCCGCATGGCATTGCGTGCCAGAATACCCAGGGCATCGGCATCCACCACCTTGGGCCCGGGCCAGCGACGCAGCTTGCTCCAGGCTTGTCGGGCCCATTCGTCTTGCCCCAGGCCCGGCCCCACGGCCACCACGCTGGCCCGTTCCAGCGCCTCGTCCAGGCGATCACCGTGTTCGATCTCCTGCACCATGAGTTCCGGCCGACCGGCATTGATCACCGCCGCCTGGCCCGCTCGAGTGACCACGCTGACCAGCCCGGCGCCACAGCGCGCCGCCGCCTCGGCCGCCAAGCGCGCAGCGCCGGCCATGCCGTAGTTTCCCCCCACCACCAGCACATGACCATAGTCGCCCTTGTGCGAATCCTGCCACCGCGGAGGCAACACCACCGGCGGGGGATAGACATACAGGCGGCAATCTCCCGGCAGACGCCGGTAAAGTTCTCCCGGAACCCCCAGATCATCGAACACCAGTTCGCCAGCCTGGTCGGGGCCGGAGGCGGTGAACAGACCACGCTTGTGCGCAATGAAACTGACGGTGCACTGGGCGCGAACCGCCACCTCCAGAACCCGCCCGGTATCGGCATGCAAACCCGAGGGCAGATCCATGGCCAGTACCGGTGCCGGGTAGCCGTTGATACTCTCGATGGCCACCCGCCACGGACCCGCCGGCGCACGATCCAGCCCCGTACCGAAAACGGCATCGACCACCACATGGGCACCGGCAGGCAGACTGCCGGAAAAAGGCGTCGGCCGCACACCGGCCACCAGCATATCATCGAAGGCCCGGCGCGCATCTCCGCGCAGGCGCGAGGCCTCGGCCAGCAACACCACATGCACCTGCAGACCGACACGATGCGCCAGCCGCGCCAGCACGAAACCATCACCGGCATTGTTGCCCGCGCCACACACCACCAGCACCTGGCCCGCCTCGGGCCAGCGTTCGGTGAGCGCATCGAAGGCAGCCCCGCCGGCACGACACATGAGTTCATACCCGGCAATGCCGTGGTCCTGCATAGCGAGGCGATCCAGCTCCCGGCTCTGGGCGGCGGTGTAGAGATACATGGTGCTGTGCTGTCCTCCGATTCGTTGATCTGAATATCTCACCAGCCCAGTCGAACGGTCAATGCCACTCCCTGCTGTAGCCGGCCAAGCCCTTGTGTTTAGCGAATCTCTTGTTACCATGCAGCAAGAGATTCGCCCGCCCTCATTTCGTCCCATGGATCATCCCGGCAAACGCACCATGCCCCATCGAGCCAAGACCACCATCCGGAAAAGCGAGCCCGAGCCACCTTTCCGCAAGCCTCATGATACCCCGGCCATGGCGCGGCTCGCGGGCCAAATCAAGCAATGGGGCCGTGAGCTGGGCTTCCAGCAGGTGGGCATCTGCGATACCGACCTGGCCCGGGCCGAACGTGAACACTTGCAATGGCTGGCGCGCGGATTCCATGGCGAAATGGACTACATGGCCCGCCACGGTCTCAAGCGCAGCCGTCCACAATGGCTGGTGCCGGGCACCCGGCGTGTCATCAGCGTGCGCATGGACTATTTTCCCCCCAACGCCCGCCCTGCCTGGGAGGTGTTGCAAGACCCCAGCCTGGCCTATGTTTCCCGCTATGCCCTGGGCCGGGACTATCACAAGGTATTGCGCAAGCGATTACAAAAACTGGCCGAGAAAATCCGCCAACACATCGGTGACTTCGGCTATCGCGCCTTCGTGGACAGCGCTCCGGTACTGGAGAAGCCGTTGGCGCAGAAAGCGGGCCTGGGCTGGATCGGCAAACACAGCAACCTGATCTCCCGCGGCGACGGCTCCTGGTTCTTCCTCGGTGAACTCTACACCGACCTACCCCTGCCGGTGGACGCACCCACCACGGCTCACTGCGGTCGCTGCCGGGCCTGCCTGGACATCTGTCCCACCCAGGCCATCGTGGAACCCTACGTGGTGGATGCGCGACGTTGCATTTCCTACCTCACCATCGAACTCAAGGGAGCCATTCCCGAGGCGCTGCGCGCGGCCATGGGCAATCGAATCTACGGCTGCGACGACTGCCAGTTGATCTGTCCCTGGAACCGCTTCGCCCGCGCCACCCGGGAACTAGACTTCGCCGTCCGCCAACGACTGGACGAGAGCAGCCTGGTGGAGCTGTTCGCTTGGGACGAGCACACTTTCCTGCAACGCACCGAGGGCTCGGCCATTCGCCGCATCGGCTACGAGCGCTGGCTGCGCAATATCGCCGTGGCCCTGGGTAACGCCCCCACTGAAGCGGCAGTAATCCAGGCCCTGCAGGCCCGCCGCGAACACCCCTCGGCGTTGGTTCGAGAACACGTGGCCTGGGCCCTGCAGCAACACGCGAACACGGCGAACAAGCCCGTTTGAGGAAGCGGCATCTTCTCAGCAGTTGAGCAGGTGCCGGCGATAATAGCGCAACTCGGCGATGGACTCGCGAATGTCGTCCAGGGCCAGATGACTGCCCTTTTTCTCGAAACCCGCATACACCTGGGGTGCCCAGCGGCGGGCCAGCTCCTTGAGCGTGCTCACATCCAGGTTGCGATAGTGAAAAAAGGCCTCCAACTCGGGCATCAGGCGATAGAGAAAACGGCGGTCCTGGCAAATACTGTTGCCGCACATGGGCGAAGCTCCCGCTTCCACGTACTGGCGCACAAAGGCCAGGGTCTGGCGCTCGGCCTCGGCCAGGTCCACCTCGCTGGCACGTACCCGCTCGATCAAGCCCGACTGGCCATGCTGGCGGGTATTCCATTCGTCCATGGCCGCCAACACCTCGTCCGGCTGATGAATGGCCAGCACCGGCCCTTCCGCCAGGGTCTCCAGCTCGGCATCGGTGACGATGGTGGCAATTTCGATGATTTGATCCCGATCGGGATCCAGGCCGGTCATTTCCAGGTCGATCCAGATCAGGTTCGATGCAGATGCAGCCATCCCCTCCCCCTCGTCATCTTCTTGTTGTGTTGCCTCGACAAGCCCCTACAATACCGGCTAAATGAGCAAACGCAAACTCAACCGGCGCCAGAGCCGGCGCATCGACGATCGCCAGGCCCGACAAGGGGGCAACGGGACGGAAGTGGAGCAAACCGGCCTGGTGATCGCCAGTCATCGTGCCCGACTAATCGTGGAAGACGAGCACGGTCACAGCTTCCGCTGCCATGCCCGCCAGAACCTGGAACCCATCGTCTGTGGCGACCGTGTGCGATGGCAGAAACTGGCCGGCGACGAGGGCGTGGTCACGGCCTTGCTGCCACGCCACAGCCTGCTCACGCGGCCGGTGCGCCACGGTGGCCTGAAACCGGTGGCGGCCAACATCGACCAGATCTTCGTGGTATTCGCGCCCGAACCCCGCCTTCAGCCCCTGCTCATCGACCGCTATCTGGTGGCCAGCGAGCTGGCCGGCATCCCGGCCAGCCTGGTACTCAACAAGATCGACCTGCTCGGCGCCGGCGAACGACAGGCACTGGAACGGGAACTGACGCGTTACCGCGCCCTCGACTATCCCGTCTTGCCGCTCTCCAGCCACAGCGGCCAGGGCCTGAAACAACTGCTCCAGGCCTGCCATCGGCGCACCAGCATCCTGGCCGGCCAGTCCGGCGTGGGCAAGTCCTCCCTGATCAAGGCTCTGTTGCCCGACATCGACATCCAGATCGGGCATCTGTCCGCGGCCACCCGCCTGGGCCGCCACACCACCAGCGCCTCGCGCCTCTATCACTTGCCCGATGATGGCGCCATCATCGACTCTCCGGGCGTGCGCGACTTCGGCCTGTGGCAATTGCAGGCGAGGGAGATCGCGCGCGGCTTCCGGGAGTTCCAGCCATGGCTGGGCCACTGCAAGTTCAGCAACTGCCAGCACCGCAACGAACCGGGCTGCGCCATCAGGCAAGCGGTAGCGGAAGGACACATCGCCCCCGAACGGCTGAAAAACTACCATCGCATCGTGCACGACGCCCTGTAGCCGGCGCGACGCGCCGACGGTTTTGTTGTATGATGCGCGCGTTTTTCAGCAAGTGGACACCTGCCATGGAACTCGATGCCCTGACCGCCATTTCCCCCATCGACGGCCGTTATGCCGCGCGTACCCGCGCGCTCTCGCCCCTGTTCAGCGAATACGGCCTGATGCATCACCGACTACAAGTGGAGGTGCGCTGGCTACAGGCGCTGTCACGGGAACCCGGCATCGCCGAAGTCCCTCCCTTCAGCGCCGCAGCCAACCAGGTGCTGGAAAAACTGATCACGGACTTTTCCCTGGACGATGCCCGTCGCATCAAGGAAATCGAGCGCACCACCAACCACGACGTCAAGGCCATCGAGTATTTCATCAAGGAACGCATCGCCGGAGAGGCCGAACTGGCGCGGGTGAGCGAATTCGTGCACTTCGCCTGCACCTCCGAGGACATCAACAATCTCTCCCACGCACTGATGCTGAAGCGGGCCCGCGAAGAGGTGCTGCTACCGCTGATGGACCGCCTCATCGGCGCCATCGTCGAGCTGGCCCAGCGCTATGCCGAGCTGCCCATGCTCTCGCGCACCCATGGCCAGCCGGCCTCGCCCACCACCGTGGGCAAGGAAATGGCCAACGTGGCCCATCGCCTGCACCGCCAACGCCAACAGGTAGCCGCGGTGCCCCTGCTGGGCAAGATCAACGGCGCGGTAGGCAACTACAATGCCCATTTCGCCGCCTATCCCGAGTTGGACTGGCCGGATTTCGCCCGCCGCTTCGTCACCGGCCTGGGGCTGGAATGGAATCCCTACACCATCCAGATCGAACCGCACGACTACATCGCCGAGCTGTTCGATGCCATCGCCCGCTTCAACACCGTGTTGCTGGATTTCGACCGCGACATCTGGGGCTACATCTCGCTGGGTTTTTTCAAGCAGAAGACCGTGGCCGGGGAAATCGGCTCGTCCACCATGCCTCACAAGGTCAACCCCATCGATTTCGAAAATTCCGAGGGCAACCTCGGGGTGGCCAACGCCCTGATGGCCCACCTGGCCGCCAAGCTGCCGGTATCGCGCTGGCAACGCGACCTCACCGACTCCACCGTGTTGCGCAACCTGGGTGTGGGCCTGGCTCATTCACTGATCGCCTACGAAGCCAGCCTCAAGGGCATCGGCAAACTGGAAGCCAACGAGCACGCCCTGCAGGCCGACCTGGAGGCCAACTGGGAAGTGCTGGCCGAACCCATCCAGACCGTGATGCGCCGCCATGGCATCGAAAACCCCTATGAGAAACTGAAGGAACTCACCCGTGGCCAACGGGTGGACGCCGCCACCTTGCGTCGTTTCATAGAGGAACTTGAACTACCCGACCAGGCCAAGCAACACTTGCTGCAACTGACCCCGGGCAACTACCTCGGCAACGCCATCGAACAAGCCCGGGCGCTGAAACTGGATTGAGCATGCCCCGCCGCCTGTTGCCGGAATGGGCGCCCCAGAGCGGGGTCATGCTGAGCTGGCCGGATCCGGACACCGACTGGGGACCACGGCTGCACGAGGTGGAACCGGTGTTTCTCTCCATCGCCCGTGCCATCAGTCGCTTCGAACCGCTGTTGATCTGCGTGCACCCCGGTCGCGAAACCCACCTGCGCCAGTTACTGAACCAGGCCGGCCTGGCACAGGCCCCCATCCGCCTGTTCACGGTAGACTACGACGACACCTGGACCCGCGACTACGGCCCGGTGAGCGTCAGCGAACAAGGCCGCCCGCTGCTGCTGGACTTCCGCTTCAACGGCTGGGGGGGCAAATACCCCGCCGCGCGCGACGACAAAGTGAACCGCCACCTGCATGCCGCCGGCCTGTTCGGCGACACTCCCCTGCTCAGCCTGCCGCTGATACTGGAAGGCGGCAGCATCGACGGTGACGGCGAGGGCAGCCTGCTCACCACCCGTTATTGCCTGCGCCACCCCGGCCGCAACCCTGGGCTCGACCAGGCCAGGCTGGACGCCGAGCTGAAACAACACCTGGGAGTGGAACGCATCTTCTGGCTCGAACACGGCAAGCTCGAGGGTGACGACACCGACGGCCACATCGACACCCTGGCCCGCTTCTGCGACCCCTCCACCATCGCCTACCAGCACTGCGACGATCCCCAAGACAGCCACTACGCCGAGCTACAGGCCATGGCACAGGAACTGGCCCGGCTGCGCCGCGCCAATGGTCGGCCCTACCGCCTGATACCCCTGCCCTGGCCCGCGCCCTGCTACGACTCGCACGGCCGCCGGCTGCCGGCCAGTTATGCCAATTTTCTCATTCTCAACGGCGCGGTGCTGGTGCCCGGCTACCGCAGCCCGGCCAGCGACCGCCTGGCCGCCGAGCGTCTGGGGGCCTGTTTCCCCGGGCGTGAAGTCATCGCCATCGACTGCTTGCCTCTGATCGAACAGAATGGCAGCCTGCATTGTCTCACCATGCAATTCGCCGCCGGAGTCTACAGCCCATGAACACCGATTCGCTCGTCGTCGCCATGATCCAGCAACCCTGCGCAGCCGAGCCGCGGGTAAATCTCGCCGCCACCCTGGCCGCCATCGAGCAGGCCGCCGCGCAGGGAGCACACCTGATCGTGCTACAGGAACTGCACAACCACCGCTATTTCTGCCAGCGGGAAGACAGCGCCAACTTCGCCCTGGCCGAACCCCTGCCCGGCCCCAGCAGCGAGCAGCTGGCCGCGGCCGCACGCCGCTGGCACGTGGTCATCGTGGCCTCGCTGTTCGAGCGCCGCGCCCCCGGCCTGCATCACAATACCGCCGTGGTGTTCGACAGCGACGGGCACCTGGCCGGGCGCTATCGCAAGATGCACGTACCCGACGACCCCGGCTACCATGAGAAATTCTATTTCACCCCAGGCGACCTGGGCTTCACGCCCATCGACACCTCGCTGGGCCGCCTGGGCGTGCTGGTGTGCTGGGACCAGTGGTTTCCCGAGGCCGCCCGCCTGATGGCCCTGGCTGGCGCCGAACTGTTGATTTATCCCACCGCCATCGGCTGGGATCCGGCCGACGACGCCGATGAACAGGCCCGCCAACTGGAGGCCTGGATCACCGTGCAGCGCGGCCACGCCATCGCCAACGGCCTGCCCTTGGTGGCGGTCAACCGCTGCGGTTTCGAACCCGACCCTGCCGGCGAGAGCCCGGGCATCCGTTTCTGGGGCAACAGCTTCGCGGTGGGCCCGCAGGGAGAATTCCTCGCCCGCGCCGGCGAGCAGGAAGACATCATCCTGGCCGCCATCGACCCGGGGCACAGCGCCAGGGTGCGCAACATCTGGCCGTTTCTGCGCGACCGTCGCATCGACGACTACACCGGCTTGCTATACCGTTACCTCGACGAGTGAGAAACCCGCATGATCCTGATACTGCAACCCGACACCGACCTCGACAGTGCCGAATACCGGCAATTGCTGGACCATCTCGATCGCCTGCCCGGCGTGCGCTACCGCATCCACCATGAGCAGGGTGAACAGCAGCGACTGACCGAGATCTACCTCATCGGCGACACCGCGCGCCTGTCCCTGGCCGACATGCAAAGCCTGCCCACGGTGGAACGGGTGGTGAGGGTATCGCGCGAATACCGCGTGCTGGGCCGCCACCAGAACGACGATCGTCCCAGCGCCTTCGACTACAACGGCGTCACCTTCAGCCAGGACAACCTCAACCTGTTTCCCGGCCTGTGCGCGGTGGACAATCCCCGCCACGTGGAGCTGATGATGCAGGCGCTGCAACAACACGGCCTGGTCTGCACCCGCATGGGTGCCTACAAACCCCGCACCAACCCCTACTCCTTCCAGGGGCACGGCAAGAGCTGTCTGCCCTATGTCTTCGAGCTGGCGGGCAAATACGGCATCAAGGTGATCGCCATGGAGATCACCCACGACGTGCACATCGAGGAAATCCGCCAGGCCCTGGAACAAACCGGCAATCCCACCGGCGTGATGCTGCAGATCGGCACCCGCAACACGCAGAACTTCGAACTGCTCAAGGCCGTGGGCCGGCAGCAACAATTTCCGGTACTGCTCAAACGCGGTTTCGGCATCACCTTGGAAGAATCCCTCAATGCGGCGGAGTACCTGGCCAGCGAGGGCAACCGCAAGGTCATCTTCGCCCTGCGCGGCATGAAGACCAACATGGGCGACCCCCATCGCAATTTTGTCGACTTCGCCCATGTGCCGGTAATCAAGCGACTCACCCGCATGCCAGTGTGCATCGACCCCTCCCACTCCGTGGGCAGCCGCGCGGCCGATCCCGACGGCATTCTCGATCTCATGCATGTCACCGCCCAGGGCATCGTCGCCGGCGCCAACATGGTCCTGATCGACTTTCACCCGGACCCGGCCAAGGCCCTGGTGGACGGTCCCCAGGCCATGCGCCTGCAGGAACTGCCCTATTTCCTCGACGACGTGGCCATTGCCCGCGAGGCCTACGAAAAACGCCGCCGCCTGATCCGCGGCGAAAACTGACGCCCCATGCACACGTCCGCCACCATGCCACCCCCCCACGACCAGGAATACGAGC
>WFPC01000049.1 GCA_015487785.1 Gammaproteobacteria bacterium
GGAGCTCACCTGCCGGTGTAAAGCAGGATTTCGGGAATGCCAGCATCCTTAAAGATGGCCGAGTGGTGTTCAATATTGCGGGAAACAAGTATCGACTTGTGGTGTGGATCAACTACGCCTACCGGGTTGTGTACATCCGCTTTATCGGCACCCACAGGCAGTACGACGAAATTGATGTGCAAACCATTTAACTACCGGAGCATTAACGATGGACATCAAACCGATTAAAACGGATGCCGACTACCGCGCGGCATTGAAAGAAATTGAAAGTCTGATGATGGCAGAGCCGGATACACCAGAAGGCGAGAAACTGGATGTCATGACGACGCTTGTTGAAGCTTATGAAGCCAGACATTTCCCGATGGATTTGCCCGATCCTGTTGCGGCGCTCAAGTTTGAAATGGAACGCAAGAACCTGACCGTAAAAGACCTGGAGCCGATGATCGGTAAAAGCAACCGTGTTTACGAGATTCTTAATCACAAACGCTCGCTTACCTTGAAAATGATCTGGAAACTCCACGAAGGCCTGGGTATTCCGGCCGAGTCATTGATCAAGCCACCGCGAGCTCATGCCTGATCAATATCGCAGCGGATATGAATTTATGATACCTCCGCTATCGATTCAGAACTGGTCCGATCTAAAGTGAAAAAACAGCCACTTATGGCGTGATACGGACACTTATTCACGCCATTTTGAAAAAGAATATGGCTTTACTATGAAGGCATCATTGATACCGGGTTAGTAGAAACAGAACCACCCCTTCAGACTCATTTCATATTGGACAAGGCTGTTTTATAAAGGAGCCTGAGCCATGCTCCCCCTGATTGCGGTTTCTTTAACGTGTTCTCTGGTCTTTACAGAATTTGGGAACCCTCCCCGCCAGTCGGGTTGACAATGGGTCCTATAGGATGGATCAGGACTGTGCCGGTATTCGCGACGCTAGCGACAATCACGGCCGCCCTGGTGCCGTCACTTGACCTGGGTCGCTTCTTCCAGGACTTTCCGGATCGCTGCGGCCGGTATGGCAAAACCGATACCTGATCCAATCGAAGCACGTGCACTGATCATGCCTACTACTCTCCCTTGCTGGTCGATCAGCGGCCCGCCGGAATTCCCCGGGTTGATGGCGGCATCGGTTTGCAGACGATGTACCCGGCCGATCGCGCGTGGTTGAGCACTGACGATGCCACGTGTGACCGTGAGCCCAAGGCCGAACGGGTTACCGAGCGCCAGCACGGTTTCCCCCAACCCGGGCGTATCAGCGCGCAGCATGAGGTGCGGCAGGTCAGCGCCTTCGGTACGGGCGATGGCCAGGTCCAGTTCCTGATCCACGTGCAGGGTTTGCCATGGTACACGCCGGCCATCCTGGAACACGATCAACAGGCGCTTGCCAGCCGCAAGATGAGCACTGGTGACGATCAAGCCATCAGCCAGCACAAAACCACTGCCAACGGCTGCGTCCGAGGTTTGCAGATTGACCACAGCAGCAGAGGCGCGTTGCAGTACGGCAGGCAGCTCGTCCGCCGATTTGCATTGCTGGTCGGCCAAAGTACCGGCTGGCAGGCTGAGCCAGGCTAATGCGACAAAAGCCAGCAGTATGTGTCTACATGGCCGGGGATTCGCCAGGATCAAATACGTCTTCACAGGTCGGTTTCCGGTTAGTGTCAGGCTCGATGTCATCACCGAACGCCCCGTCCATAGTAGTGCCGGGGCGTTCGGATTCGCGGCACTCCCCCGTTAGTTCTTGGGGAAGAACAGGAAATTGTCCAGCGCGACCGTACCCGCGACGACATCGTATACGATGATCAGCACAGGCGCGGGGAATTTCGAGCCCTTGTATACAACCGGCAGGCCGTCGTCGAACGATAGCTGCTGGCACTCGGGTTCACTGTCGAACACGCAGCCGTTTTCCACCCAGACAGGTTTTGTTTGCACAAATTGCTCCTGCAACAACTTCGTGGTCTCCTTCGCGGTCCTTTTTATCCTGGCAACCGACCGCAAGGTGTCCTTCATCGAACTGAACTTGACACCCTTGAGGTTCGACAGTGCGCTGACCATATCACTGAGCAGGGTCGGCCCAACCAGCTGAACGATATATCCCTCCGGATAGCCATAGTAGCTATAGGCCTCGACGATCGAGTAACCCAGCTTGAAGCTGTGGAAGGACTGTGATGCACCCGTGACAATCCCCGGGATATCCCTGACCTCCGAGGTTGCCTTGACCAGCCCCTCGATGACCAGGTTCTGGGCGTTTTTCAGAATGGCCTCAAGAATCGGTCTGTAAAGGGTCTTGATGATCGTCGAGCGAATGCTCGTCGCGCTCATCATGCCAATCGCGGTAAAGAAAGCCGGTTGGGCTGTCTCCATATCGGGATGCACTGGCATGATCTGCTGCGCATAGAACGTCGAGGGATCCTCGGAAACGGAGGTCAACAGGCCTTCGCCAACCAATATCGACAATGTTCGATCCAGGTCTGCCGCCAGCAATCGTGGAATTTCCACCGACAGCAACCGATGCAGGGTCGCGGCATGCACTACGGTACCGCGCCGGGTGAGGGTATCCGGATCCAGCCAGTTGACCGTAGACTCCAACTGCGTGTTCAGGAAACGCGCACGAACATCATCGTTACGCGCCGCTCCGGCATTGAGTTGTTCGAGGAACAAACGACTGTCGCGGACCGCAGCGACAACCGGCGACAGCGTTGTCGCGAAGGCCGAGTCTGCGGATGTCGGAAAATCAGGCGCGGTGTCCGGCAGGAAACCGGATTCAAACGCAACCGCCGGGGTCATGCGCAGCGCCTCGAGGTCCAGCTGTTCGCGCAGTGTGCGCAGCTCGACACCCAGGGCCTGAACCGCGGGAAGGTCACCGCTGCCAAGCGCATCGACGATGGCATTGATCAGGGCGTTGGCCTGCTGCAGTTGGCTGGAGAAGGGCCGTAGGCGCCTTGCAGCTCGCCGCCGTTGAAGAACGACGAGACGAGAAACGCCTCGCTGACATCCAGGCCCAGCGTGTCCGATGCCACACTGAGCGTGTAGCCGCCCTGCGTATCGGCGCCTGTCTGAAGCTGATTGCCGCTGACGGTCGGCAGTGTGCCGCTGGCATCGCCACCGGCGACGACGCTGACCGCAAGGTCGGCGGGCAGGGCAAGCGGATTGCCCGTGACATCGAATGCCTGGATGTCGATCTCGATGCCTTCACCGTTGCCGATCAGCGTCTGCGCGAGCCTGAGCGACAAGGCGGGGCCGCCGGACACTACAATATCGACGCTGGTGCCCGCAGCCACGTTGGTACCCTCGCCGATGCTCTGGGTCACAACCAGGTTGCGCGGCACATTCACGTCATTGACGTAGGTGACATTGCCCAGTGCAAGCCCAAGATCCAGCAGGGCCGCTTCGGCAACCGAAACGCTCAGGTTGGCGAGCGCCGGCACGAAGATCGGCGGCGGTCCGAGCGATATGACGTAATCGACAAACGCGCCCGCGGCACTGCTGCTGCCGGCGGCGACGCTCTGCGAGAGCACCTCGCCCGTGGGCACCGTCAGGCTGAACGATTCGGTCATGTTGCCACTCACCAGTCCCGCGGTCTCCAGCGTGGCAGCCGCCCCCGCTGCGTCGTTGCCGGCGAGGTCCGGCACAATGACCGGCGGAGCCACGTTGATGGTGAAGCTCTGGTTGTCCGTGTTGCCGTCACTGTCGGTCACGATCAGGTTTACACGCTGCGTTCCCAGGTCGGATGCCTGCGGCAGCCAACTGACGATGCCCAGTGCATCGACTGTCATCCCGGCCGGCGCATCGACCAGCGTCCAGGTGAAGGTATCGCCAAAATCGGCATCGGTCGCCAGCGCACCGTATTGATAGGCGAAGCCGGGCGAGGCGCCGGTGAGCGGCGCGGATGCGATCTGCGGCGCATTGACGATGGACAGGGTGATGTCGACACTCGCCACGTTGGAGTCCAGTGCGCCGTCGTTGGCCACGTACTCGAAGCTGTCGAAGGTGGTCTCCTCCTCACCCGGGACGACCGGGGCGGCGAAGAACTTGTTCATACCCGGGGTCAACCAGTGCGGCTGGATGTAGGTCGGGAGGGAGCCGTCCGCGTTGACGTGGGCCGGCTGGTAGCTGGTGTGGTTGCGAATCGGCCGGGCGGCAGGGAAGGGATTGCCCGGCAGACCTTCGAACACGTACAGAGAAGTAGGGCCACTGATGGGAACATAGGCATTGAGGACAATTTTGGCTGCACCGTCACCGTCCACATCGGCAATGGTAAGCGGTGCCGGGGTATGATGCACTCTCAAGCCGATACTGTCCTGCGCAATGATCGAGCCATCCGTTCCCGAGAAGATAAACAGTCCGGATGATGAGGGGGACGTGCCCGTGGAGCCGCCCGGATGCATGGTGAGCAGTTCATCGATGCCGTCGCGATCGAAATCGAATGCGACCGGGGCAGCATACGGGTTCTTCATCGTAAGCCCCACGTCGAACTGATTCCACAGCTCGCTGCCGTCGGTGTCGTAGGCATACAGTGCCCACTGGTAACCATATGCTGCGCCTCCCTGACGCATGACGACATATTCCGGCAGGCTGTCGCCGTCGAGTTCCGCCACGGTAATCAGCGAGTAGGCGCGTGAATGCCCGGCGCCTGTGCGTGGAATCTTCCACTTCAATGCACCGGTATGCTCGAACAGATAGTGGTTGTAACTGTCGTAGGCGATGATTTCGGCGTAGGGGTCGTTGTCGAAGTTCGCAACCGCCGTGACCAGCCAGTAGGGATTATTGGGCGTGTCCTTGTCCGTAGGCAGGAGAAATTTCAGCGTGCCGTCCGCATTGAGCACACTGATACCCCAGATGATCTCTATGTTGCCATCCAGGTCGAGGTCGGCCACGATGGGATTGCGCAGCGCGGCTCCGGAGCCGGGATATTGCTGCCGCGGGCCAACATATTCCCAAAGAACACCGCCGGTGCGGCCGTCGTAGGCGACCACCGCATGCCGTGATCCTCCTTCGACATACCAGGCCTTCACCAATTCCGCATCGCCGTCGCCATCGAGATCCACCGGCACCGGCCCGGAATAGCGACCAGGCACTCCGGACGTGCCTTTGAAACTGACCGCCTCTGAAAAACGCGTCGCGGTGTTCCATACGGGCGTACCATCGCGGTTCAGCGCCATCAGAAACGTGTTGTCGCCGCCGCCAACATTGAGGCCAGGCGGCAGCATGGGGTTGTATGCAAGATAAGTAAGAACGATCTCCAGGTCAGGGTCATCGTCCAGGTTCACCAGGGTAGCCGTTGTGGTGAAAGGTGGCACACCAATATTTTCGCCACCTCCCAACGGAAATCGTTCGGCAGCACAGGTGGCGCCATCGATGATGACGATCTCAGGCGCGCCGATAGGCCTGGTGGCATAGACCAGTTCGATATCGCCATCGCCATCGATATCGCCTGTGGCGATCCCGTGACTTAACATGCCAGTGTTGTCGAGGCTGCACTGCAGGTTCAGGCCCACCTGGATCGGTGGTATTGCAGGCGGCGTGTAGGTGAATGAGCCGTCGCCCGGGAACATATCCAGCGAGCCGAGTGTCGGGTAGTTGGTAACGCTAGCGCTGAGTAGATCACCATTGGCATCCCGGTCATTGGCCAGCACGCCGGGGGCGCTAATGAACAGAGAGCCGCTTTGTGCCAGCGTGAAACGGTCATCGACGGCGACTGGCGCTTGTGCGGGCGCCAGTACGTCGATCACAAAGCCGGTGGTGGCGGTCGCCCCGGCCGAGTCGGTCACGCTTGCGACCAGCGCGTGGCTGCCAATGTCACTGGATGTCGGCGTCCAGCGGATCTCGCCAGTGGCGGCATCGAACTGCAGCCCGGCCGGCGCACCGGCCAGTGCAAAGATCAGGATCTCGTTGATATCGCCGTCACTGGCGCTCAGCGTAATGCGCACGGCTTCGCCGATGTTCACGCTCTGGTCATCGACCGGCGCGATGGTTGGCAGATTGTTGGCCGCTTCCGCGCGTACGGTCACAGTGAATCCTGTTTCCGCGGACTGGCCGCCCGGGTCGGCCGCGCTGACGGTCACGGTCGTTTGTCCGGCCTGGCCGGCACCGGGTATCCAGTGAATGGCGCCCGTCGTGGGGTTGATGGTCATGCCGGCCGGTGCTGCCGCAAGACCAAAACGGACGGCATCACCGGCCGGGTCGCTTGCGCTGGCCTGAAGCGAAAGTGTGGCGCCGGCCACCAGGGCCTGGTCGGCAATCGGGCTGATGACCGGTGGCGCATCGCTGGCGCCGCGATCGACCGTAACGAGAAACACTTGCCTGTCGAACCGGCCGGTGCTGTCGGTGACGCGAATATCGACAAATCGAACAAATTGTTCTGGAAGATGCTTTCATTTCTCCTTGCAAACAGTCGGCGCTTGCAGCAGGGTTTGTGTAAAAGTTTCCGACAATAAAAATCCCCGCCGCAGCGGGGATTTTTGTGGCTGTTCGGCCGTGCCCGAAGGCACGGTTTCATGGTCGTGTGTTGGGCTCAGTCGTCGCCGCCGAAGGCGCCCAGCAGGTGCAGCAGGCTGGTGAACAGGTTGTAGATGGCGACGTAGAGTGACACCGTGGCCATGATGTAGTTGGTTTCACCGCCATTGATGATGTTGCTGGTTTCGTACAGGATCAGGCCCGACATCAGCAGCACGAACATGGCCGAGACCGCCAGGGCCAGGCCGGGAATTTCGAAGATGAAGGCGCCCAGCCCGGCCAGGAAGGCCACCAGGATGCCCACCATCAAGAAACCACCCATGAAGCTGAAGTCCTTGCGGGTGGTCAGGGCATAGGCTGACAGGCCAATGAAAATGGCGCCGGTCCCCCCCAGGGCGGTCATCACGATCTGGCCGCCATTGGGCAGGCCCAGGTAAGCACTGATGAGGGGGCCCAGGGTCAGGCCCATGAAGCCGGTGAGAGCGAATACGCTGACAATGCCCCATACGCTGTTGCGTAACTTCTGGGTGAGAAACAGCAGGCCGAAATAGCCCAGCAGGGTGATGATGAGGCCGGGATGGGGCAGGTTGAGCATCACCGAGGCCCCCGCGGTGGCGGCGCTGAACAGCAGCGTCATGGAAAGTAGGGCGTAGGTGTTGCGGATGACCTTGTTTTTCGTCGCCGTGGCAACAGCAGGTGTCGAAAAAACATTGGTATTCATGTGGCTTTCCCTCTGTTGTGGTTGATCACTCGAATCCCTCGTCTCGAGAGAATTTGACCCGTTTGCGGGCGAAAGTTTCCCGGAATCTTACCATTGAATCGCGGCGTGGCAAGCAAAACCGTCCTGCGCAGGAATCGCAATTGTCGTGTTCATGGGGTATCTTTGCGTGCAGGCCAGGTTTGGTAGTGCCTGGCCGTTGCTGCAGTGAGGGAGGAGAGGATGAGAGTGACAACACGTATCACGGCTTGTTTGCTGGGCGCGGGCCTGTTGCTGGCTGGAACCGCCCGCGCGGGTGACTGGACCGATGACATGGTGATCACCGGTTTTGCCAGCGCGGTCTATCAGCGCACCAACGAGTCCACGTTTCTCTATGGTCCTGCCAGCGATGGTGGTATAGACGACAAGGGCAGTTTCTATGGCTCGACCCTGGGTATCAACCTGACCTCGCGCATCAATTATGATGTGACCCTGTTCACCCAGCTGCTGGCCGAATACAACGAGGACGACTACAACCTGCACATCGACTGGGCCTTCGTGCGTTTCGAGATCGTCGACGACCTGTTCCTGCGGGCAGGCAAGATCAAGTTTCCGGTGGGACTGGTCAACGAATATGCCGATGTGCGCTATGCCTATCCCTGGATCACGGCGCCCAACAGTCTCTATTCCACCCAGGTTCCCATCGGTCCCCAGGCCACCCGCAATGCCTATTCGGGCGCCAGTCTGCTGTGGGACTATTATCTGGACGACTTCACCCTGGAAGTCGATCTGTTCGCCGGCGAGGTGAAGATGGAGGTGGCCGATGTACGCCAGCTGGTGGGGTTCACCGGGCGAGTGGACTGGAACGAGCTGGTGCAGTTCCAGGCCTCGGCCTACCAGGGCACCATGGCCAATGGGGTGGATCTGAGCCCCAATGGGCCAGACATGACGGTGATGAACGACGAACCGCACCGTGGCCTGTTGCTGGGCTTCAAGGCCGACTGGAACGACGTGGTGGTCTATGCGGAGATCGCCGATGTGAAAATGGGCGACTTGAGCAACATGAAGGTGCGTACCTGGTATACCACTCTCGGTTATCGCTTGGGCAAGTGGTTGCCTCATGTGACCTTCGAGGACTTCGACCGGGGTTATGGCAAGGAACGGCAGCAGTTTCTGACCCTGGGGCTGCGCTACGATGTCAAGCGCAATACGGCCATCAAGCTGGAGCTGGGCCAGGTACGCACCGAAAAGGGTACGGGCCTGTTCGTGGACGCGCCAGCCGACCAGGTCTATCGCGGTGGCTTGGCCATCGACGTGGTGTTCTAGGGAGGGCGGCAAGATGAAAATGTTCTATCTGCGCGGCTGCTTGCTGCTTGGCCTGATGTTGGGTATGGCAGGCCTCGCCCAGGCCGAGATCGCGGTCATCGTCAACCTCGACAGCGGCATCAGCAAACTGTCCACGTCCCAGGTCAAGCGCTTGTTTCTGGGCAAGTCCCGGCGTCTGCCCAATGGTCAGCGCGCGTTGCCGGTGAACCAGGAAGAAGGCAGCCCGGTGCGCGAGGAGTTCAACAGCAAGGTTTTGAAAAAGAACGAACGCCAGATCAAGGCTTACTGGTCCAAGAAGATTTTCTCCGGCAAGGCACAGGCGCCCAAGGAGCTGGGCAACGATGCGGCGGTGAAGGCCTTCGTGGCGGAGAACCCCAATGCCATCGGTTTCATCGATGCCCGCCATGTGGACGACAGCATCAGGGTGGTATTGCGTGTGCGCTGAATCGGGGTGGCGTGTGACCTGCGGACAGGGGGAGCTTGTGGGTTACAAATACCTTATAGTTGTAAAGAGAAAAGGCTCAAGATTCCCCGGTATCGACCGAAGCAAAGGAATAAGAGGAACGGTTTAGCGTTCCATATGGTTACTACCGGGGGATATCCATGAAGAAATCTCTGTCCATCAAGCTCAAGATCGTATTGGGGGTTGGGGTTGCCATCCTGGGGTTTGCGGTCAATCTGGGTTTCAGCTATGTGGTCACCAACCACAATGCCGAGCGTCTGAGTGCCGTGGAGACGGTGGGTTTTCCTTCCCTGGAACGCATCGATATCGCCCGGGTGCAGTTGGGCATGGTCGCCAGCCAACTGGAGAATGCTGCCACCCAGGGTGAGGAGGATATGATCGCCAAGGCTGCCGCGGCGGCCGAGCGGGTGCGTGCCATGCTGCTCGAGGTCGCCGAGCTGAGCCCGGTGGACGAGCAGGAGCTGGAACGTATCACGGGTGAGTTCAACGCCTATTACCAGAAAGCCCGGGCCATGACCCAGGGAATGGTGGACGATACCCTTTCCATGGAGCAACTCCAGAGCGGTGCCGCGGAGATGAAGCAACTGCTGGAGAAGGTCACTCTCTCGCTGAATGCGTTTCGCGACCGGGTGCACCAGAAATTCATCGCCGACCTGAGCGGGGCCAACGAGGCGGCCGCCATGCTGTTGCAATTGGGTGTCGTGGTGGCCCTGGTTACCGTGGTTTTCATTGCCGTGGTGGGCTGGCTCGTCAGCAACGGCGTGTCGCGCAACATCCTTGGCGTGGCCGCCTCGCTGCGTGAAATGGCCGCCGGCAACGGTGATCTCACCCGCCGCCTGGAGATCAAGAGCCAGGACGAGGTGGGTGAGCTGGCCCAGGCCTTCAATGACTTCATCGCCAAGCTGCAGGGCATCATCAAGCAGATCGTGGTGGCCACCGAAGAGCTGGCCACCGCTTCACGAACCATGTTGCAGGTGTCCGAGGAGAGCAGCGCCAACATCAACCAGCAACAGAACGAGACCGAACAGGTGGCTACCGCCATCGAGGAAATGACCGCCACCGTGCACGAGGTGGCCAACAATGCCACCCATGCCGCCGAATCGGCCCAGCAGGCGCGAGACGAGGCATCCTCGGGTCGTCAGGTGGTGGAGCAGACTATTGCCTCCATCAACACCCTGGCCAGCGAGGTGGAGAATGCGGCCAATGTGATTCAGACCCTGGAAAAGGACAGTGAAAACATCGGTCTGGTACTGGATGTGATCCGGGGCATTTCCGAGCAGACCAACCTGCTGGCGCTCAATGCGGCCATCGAGGCGGCCCGGGCCGGTGAGCAGGGCCGGGGTTTCGCGGTGGTGGCCGACGAGGTGCGCACCCTGGCCAGCCGCACGCAGGAATCCACCCAGGAGATCCAGGCCATGATCGAGAAACTGCAGTCCGGTGCCGGCCGTGCGGTGGAGGTCATGGAACAGGGCCGTGAAGGTGCCCATGCCAGCGTGGATCAGGCCAAGCGGGCCGGCGAATCCCTGGCCGCGATCACCCAGGCGGTATCCGCCATCAGCGACATGAATACCCAGATCGCGACGGCGGCGGAAGAACAGAGTGCGGTATCCGAGGAAATCAACCAGAACGTGGTCAATATTCGCCGCTTGAGTGAGCAGGCCCACCAGGGGGCCGAGCAGACGGCGGATTCCAGCAAGGATCTGGCGCGCCTGTCCGATCAGCTGCAATCACTGGTGGGGCAGTTCCGCGTTTGAATATACCTCTCTCGGGTTTCGCAACAACCGGGCCTCAGGCCCGGTTTTTTTGTGCCGCGCCCCGGCTTGGGCGCGGCACAAAAAAAGGCCGCCCGAAGAGGCGGCCCAGGTGGTGGTAGGTCGAGTTGGGAGATGACAGGTCGATCATTCAACTCACCTTTATCATCGTCCGCGCAGATCGGGGCTTGCGTGGCGTGGGCAAAATCTGTGACCGGATTCCGGTTTTTCCGGTATCTAGGTGAATTTGCTGGTTTTTCTCAGCGAACCAGACGCACGAAGTTTTTGTAATAAGCCACGCCGGCTTCGCCGCTGGCCACCGGTTTCCAGCGGGTTTCTCCCAGGTGGGCATCCAGATACCAGGCGTAGCGAAACGAGCGGGTATTGTAGACATCGATGGAAACCAGGGGACTGGCGCTCCAGTAGCCGCTGCCGAAGCCATCGTTGAGGGTGGGGTCGTCGGGTGCGGGCACCGAGGCCGGTGTATCGGGGAATACCTCCAGATTGAAGGGAGGAGCCTGACACTGGAATTCCACGATGGAAATCAGTTCCTTGAGATTGGGCAGCCGCCAAGCCTTGCCGCTGTTGTTAGCGAGGTCCTTGGCCTGCTGTAGGGCCTCTTGCCAGGTGAGCTTGAGTGGAACCCCCAGGCAGCGCCGGTTTTGTTCATCCCATGCCTGGCCCAGGGAACAGCGTTGCCAGACCAGCCCGGTGGCCAGGTCCAGGACCTCGGAGCCGTCCTGGGCCAGGCTGACGGGATAGCGCGCCGGGTCGGGATTCTCGCTGACGAAATTGGCCGTGGGCGCGGTTTGCAGGCTGGTGTCGGTTTCGCAGACCTGGGCCATGACCTGGCCCGGGATCAGCATCCCCGTCAGCAGCAGATGAAACAGACGGCGGCTCACGGACTTGTGCTCCTGCGTACCAGGCGGATGCGCGCCAGGCTGGCACCGCCGGCCTGGTTGGCCAGCTTGCTGATCTTGCGTAGCTGGCCGGTGCGGAAATCCACCACCCAGACCAGCTCGGGGAAACCCGCCACCGGGGTGGCGGTCCAGTAGTTGTCGTTGGCGGTGAAGGGAAAGCTGGCGAGGTCGATCTGTGGCTCATTGGCCAGGCTGTGTGCCATGGCATAGTCCACCAGCGACAACAGTTCGGCGACCCGGGGCAGGCGCCAGTCGTCGTAGCCACAGAGCCTGGTCTGGTTGATGCGCCGCACATAGCTGTCGGTATCGCAGCTCTCCAGGCCGGCACAGTCTTCCGCTCCCCCCAGGGTGCCGGCCAGGCCGCCATTGCGGTTGTCGTAGGGTTGATACCAAGTGTAATAGTCATTGGTGTTGCGCAGCCCGCTGTCAGTCTTGAGTTCCCACATCAGACCGGTATTTTCGTCCAGCACGCAATTGCCAGCCTCGATTTCGCTGAAGCGGAAGGCGGCTCCAGCGCGCACGATGGCATCCTGGCCGGGGAACTTGGCCCGGGCGATGTCGTCACAGGGCAGGACTTCGCTCTCGGCATTCTTGACACATTGGGTGATGCCGGTGACATTGAGTTGTCCCTGGGCCTCGTCGTCGCGCAGGGTTATCTCCACGCTGATGTCGTCGTCCAGCCCGGCATTGTCGGGAGTGAGCAGGGTGATGAGCAAGGTTTTATCGCCATCACCGATGGCGTCGTCGCTGAGCAGCAGGCGGTGGCTGGAAACCTGTTGGCCTGCTTCGATGGTGAACTTGTCCACCGCCACATAGTCCACGCCGGCTTGAGCGGTGCCGGCGAAGCGTAGGGGCACGTTGATTTCCCGGGCGCTGCTGGACGGGCTGAGGCTCAGTTCCAGCTCGATGGCGGCCTGGCTCTCGCTGAGACTGACCTGGCGCTGTGCCAAGCCGTCCTTGAGAACCGCCAGGCTGAGGCTGGGACGGGGATCGATGTCCTCGATTTCGAAGATATAGCCCCGTTGCGACAGGCGCACGCCACGTTCGTTGCCGAAAACCATGTAGAAATTTTCTAGGGCCTCCTCGTCCATATTGTCCATGACGATGACCACCGAAGCGGTGTTCGTGTCCTGGGCCGGGCTGAAACGGGTGGCGCCGGGGAAGACCACCCGGCCGATGTCACCGTCGCTGTTGATGGCGCGGCCTATGCGGTAGTCGGGGTTGGCGCCGGTGGCGGTGGCCGTGCCGGCGATCAACTGGTAGTCGAAACTGAGCTGGGTATCGCGCGTGGGACTGTCGTTTACCACCTTGGCTTCCAGCACGATGCGGCGGATGTCTTCGCCGAAGCGGTAGATTTCATTGCCTTGTTCATCGCGTCCGGCTGGCGTCAGTGGATTGCCAGCGGGGTCCAGCAGGCGCAGGGTGATCAGGGGGGCGGGATTTTGTTCGCTGGCTTGCTGCCCGTTCTCGTCCTTGCCGCGCGAGTGAAGGCAGCCCGTCAGCAGGAGTCCTGCCAGACACAGGAACAGGGTGATGAGGATGTGGCGGGGAGGATGGGCCATGGGCACACGGTGTGGGCGGAGAAAGGGCCAGTGTGGCACGAGTCGATGAATTCGACCTTAAAGTTGGCTACGGGGTTCCCGCCAAGGGAATGTTGTGGCGCAGGGTAAATGTCGCCCAGCCATACATGACTCGTCGAGAATCATGCCCTGTGCCTGCTGTCTGTCCAACGTGGCGCCCCTCCCTCACTGTCGCGCGTCCGGATCGACGCAGCGATCGCCCGTGGATTCTGTTAGACAACAGGCAAAGAACCTGCCGGAGGCAAGTATGGCTGAGCGAAACCCCTTGTTGTTCTATTTGACCACGATCTTGGGCCATTTACCCTTGGTTTGTCCCACGGTACGCGAGCTGTGCCCGCGGGTGTGCAGATACACCACGATTTCACGGTAGGTATCGCCGTCCACGGTCCATTCGCGTGCCGCGCGTACCTCGCAGTCCTGACGGACCTTGCCACACTGGAACGTCTCGTCGATGGGCGCCGTCAGAGCCTTTTCCACCGCATCCCTGATTTTTTGCAGCTCCTCCTTGCTCAGTTTCAGACTGCCCAGCCATTCGGCCGAATTGATGTTGACGGTGGCGGCCATGGCCTGGCCGGTGCCGATGAGCAGCAGTGCCGATGTCAGAACGAGCGTTGTCAGTGTTTTTCGAATCACGTTTACCCCCTGCCGTATTATGGGCCCGGTTTGTTGTCGTGGTGCTCCTGGAGCGCCACCTGAATTTGGATTCCGGGCAGCTAGTTTTATTAGACCTTTCTTATTCAGTAATAAGCTGTTTTTGGCTTATTTCCCAGGGCGTCTATTCAACCGCACTGCCCCAGCTTCGTCAACCTCCTGGCTGTTTTTTAGTGGCTTTCCACCTTACGGGGGAGGGTTTCTATGTCGGTTGACTTGCACTGGGGGCACAGGCGCTTGGGTGACTGTGCCAGAATCCACACCATATAGGCCAAGGCGGCGATGATCAGGGGCAGGAAAAAGGCCGACAACAACAGCATGGCGAAAAAAATGGCGAACTGCTTGGCGCCCGAGGCATGGACCTTGCCCTCGTATTGGCATTGCCTGCAGCGGATATTGCTCAGGTCGAGTTCCTCGCTCATTGGGATAGCTCTCCTTGATGATGCGGCCGGCAGCTTGCCGGCGAAGAAAACCCAGTATATCCGTAGTGCGGGCTTTGTTCCATAATAAGCCTTTTGTCATCCGTGAGGCATCCATGCACGACGAGACGAGCGCCAACGGCGAGCGGCCGGTTACAAGCAAATCCCAACGCAAGCGAGAAGCCCATGCGGCGCAGGCCGTGGGTGAGCGGTTGGTGGCGCTGAGTCCGGCCAGGCTGGCCGAACTGGCCTTGCCCGCGGCCTTGCGCGAGGCGGTGGACGAAGCCCGCCGGATGCACAGCCGCAGTGCCCGCAAGCGCCAGTTGCAACTCATCGGCAAGCTCATGCGTCGACACGACTGGCAGGCCATAGCCGCCGAGCTGGATCGCCTGCTGCAGCCCGAGCGCCATGCCCGTGCGCATTTGCATGCCTGTGAGCGCTGGCGAGAGCGTCTGCTGGAGGAGGGAGACGCGGCTCTGGGCGAGTTTCTCGCCCGTCATCCCCGCCAGGATCGCCAGCATCTGCGCCAGGTGATTCGCAATGCCCGACGGGAACGCCAGCGGGAAGCTCCGCCGAAATCGGCGAGGGAATTGTTTCGCCTCATCGACCAGGCCCTGCGTGACACCGAAGATCAGGAGACATCATGACCGCCAAGCCGCAACCCGAGCCCATTTACCTGCGTGATTATCGGCCCCCGGCCTACTGGATAGACGAGGTATCGTTGTATTTCGATTTGCACGAGACTCATTGCACGGTACGTTCGGAGCTGCAGATCCGGCGCAACCCCGAGTTGCCCGGCGAGCCCCTGCGCCTGCATGGCCAGCAACTGGAATTGATCGAGTTGGTCCTGGACGATCGCCGTCTGTCTACCGACGACTATCTGTTGGACGACGAAGGACTGGTGATCCCTGGAGTACCGGAGCGTTTCACCCTGCACAGCGTCTGCCGTATTCATCCCCAGGACAACACCGCGCTGGAGGGGCTCTATACCTCGGCCGGGATGTTCTGTACCCAGTGCGAGGCGGAAGGCTTTCGCCGTATCACCTATTTTCTCGATCGTCCCGATGTGATGGCGCGCTACACCACCACCATCGAGGCCGATCGCACGCGTTATCCGGTGTTGTTGTCCAATGGCAATCCGGTGGCCCGGGGCGAGGCAGGGGACGGCCGCCACTGGGTGCGCTGGCAGGATCCCTTTCCCAAGCCCAGTTACCTATTCGCCCTGGTGGCGGGCGACTTGAAATTGCAGCGTGACCGTTTCACCACGGCCTCGGGCAAGACGGTGGATCTGCGTCTGTACGTGGAGCCGGCCAATATCGACAAGTGCGAGCACGCCCTGACTGCGCTGAAAAAGGCCATGCGCTGGGACGAGGAACACTATGGTCGTGAATACGATCTCGATATCTACATGATCGTGGCGGTCAACGATTTCAACATGGGTGCCATGGAGAACAAGGGCCTGAATATCTTCAACGCCGCCTGTGTGCTGGCCCGGCCCGATACTGCCACCGATGCCGACTACGAGAATATCGAGGGTATCATCGGGCACGAATATTTCCACAACTGGTCGGGTAACCGGGTGACCTGTCGCGACTGGTTCCAGTTGAGTCTGAAGGAAGGGTTCACCGTATTCCGCGACCAGCAATTCAGTGCCGACATGGGCAGTCGGGCGGTCAAGCGCATCGCCGATGTCAATGTGTTGCGCAGCGCGCAGTTCAGCGAGGACGCCGGCCCCATGGCGCACCCGGTGCGGCCCGAGTCCTACATCGATATCAGCAATTTCTACACCGTAACAGTGTACAACAAGGGCGCCGAAGTGGTGCGCATGATCCACAACCTGCTGGGCCCCGAGCGGTTTCGCAAGGGATGTGACCTCTATTTCGAGCGTCACGACGGCCAGGCGGTGACCATAGAAGACTTCGTGTGCGCCATGGAAGACGCCGGTGGCGTGGATCTGGGACAATTCATGCGCTGGTACAGCCAGGCCGGCACGCCCCGGGTCGAGGTGACGCGGGAATACGATGTGGCCCATCGATGTTATCGGCTCATTCTCGTCCAGTCGTGCCCGCCGACGCCGGGACAAACGGAAAAGAAACCGTTTCATATCCCCGTGGCCCTGGGTCTTCTGGATAGCCAGGGGCGAGACATCCCCCTGGATGCAGCCACCCTGTGTCGACGACCGGATGGGGAGACCACGGTGATGCTGGAGCTGACCGAGACGCGCCAGGTGTTCGAATTCACGGGGATCGAGCACGAGCCGGTGCCTTCGCTGCTGCGCGGCTTCTCCGCGCCGGTGAAATTGGAACTGGACTACAGTGAGCAGGAGTTGCTGTTCCTGATGCAGCACGACAGCGATGATTTCAATCGCTGGGAGGCTGGTCAGCGCCTGGCCCAGCGTCTGCTCGAGGCCTTGATGGAGGACCTGGTCCAGGAGCGCGAGCCGAAGCTGAAGGAAGACTTCGTGGCGGCCTTTCGCGCCGTGCTGCACAACCGGCGGCTGGACCCGGCCCTGCTGGCCCAGACCCTGACGCTGCCCAACGAGCGTTACCTGGCCGAGCAGCAGGGTGTCATCGATCCCGAGGCGATTCATACGGCGCGCAATTTCGTGTTGCGGCAACTGGCGCTGCATCTTCGAGAGGACTTCGAGGATCGTTACCGGGAGTTGCGAGACACCGGGGCTTATCGCTACAGCGGCCAGGCCATGGGGCGGCGCAGTCTGAAGAACCTGTGCCTGTACTATCTCACCCGGCTGGACGACGAAGCCTCGCGCGATCTGGCCATGGAACAATTTCAGCAGGCCAACAATATGACCGACAGCCTGGCGGCACTGGCGGCCCTGGTCGATGGCGGAAGCAAACAGTGTCGCCAGGCGTTGGAGATCTTCCATGAACGCTGGCGTCACGACCCGCTGGTGCTGGACAAGTGGTTCGGGTTGCAGGCCCGTGCCGATCGCGACGATGTTCTGGAACAGGTGCATGCCCTGATGCAACACCCCGCCTTCGACATCAAGAACCCCAACAAGGTGCGGGCCCTGATCGGTGGCTTCTGCATGCACAACCCGGCTCGCTTCCATCACCCCTCGGGCGAGGGTCACCGCTTCCTTACCGAGCAGGTCTTGCGCCTGAACGACATCAATCCGCAGATGGCCGCACGGCTGCTGTCCGCGTTTGGCCTGTGGCGCCGCTTCCGCTCACCTCAGCGCGAATCGATGCAGGCTCAACTGGAGAAGATCGCTGCGGCACCGGGCCTGAGCAAGGATGTCTACGAGATCGTGAGCAAGTCCCTGGGCGACGACTAGAAACGGAATTGCATGCCCAGGGTGGCGCTGGCGGTCTGATAGATGCCCAGCGAGGAACCTTGCACACCGATGGGTCGGCCCTGATCGTTGTAGATAAAACCCCGAGGCAGGTTGGTGCGGTTCTCGTTGCTGGACAGGCTGGCGAACAGGGTCAGCTTGCGGTGCAACAGATAGTTCAGCCGCACAGAGACGTTGCTGGTCCCGGCGATACGTTTTTGTTCCCGGCGGGCCTCGACACGGGTGCGCGAGTCGGGGAACGAGTGCAGTTTCAGCTCGAAACCGGCATTGAGATAGGCGGTGAATTTGGGGCCCAGGATCTTGCTGTAGGAGAGCCCCAGGCGATGACCCCGGTAGGCGTAGTCACGGGCGGCGATCTTGCTGTTCTGTACGTCGGTGAAGGTGTAGTCCACGCCCCACGAGCCACCGCGGCGGAAGGGGTAGGTGAAACTGGTGGTGGCGGAATAGGCCCGGGTCGCCAGTTGGGTCACTCCCGGTGACCAGAAATCACGAAAACCCAGGCGCAGGCTGAGGGTCTGTGGAATGGTGGTTTCTTCCTCGCCCAAAAACAGCGGAATGCGCAGGCGTCGGGCCACGGTCAGCGAGCCATTGACGGTTTCTCCGCGGAAGTCCTCCAGCAGCAGGCCCTCGGTCTTTTGTTGCAATACGTCCAGAATGAGGAAGGTGTCGCGGAAGTTCAGTCGGCCATTGATGCCATAGGTGGGGATGATGGCATCGTTCTGGCTGTCGTGATAGGCGGAATAGGCTGGGCTGGCGCGCAGCGACAGGTCGAAGTTCTTGGTGGGCTTCAGGCGCGCCGCCAGGTCGAAGCGCAGGGTGGAGGTGAACGAGGAAGTGGTGGGCGCGCCGGGAATCTCGGTCTCGCTGCCGTTGATGTTGTAGTTGACCACAAAGTTGAACACCTTCAGGCGTTCCTCGAGAATGGGAATGCGGTTGCGTGCCGATTCCACCACCGTGCCGCGCCGGCCGCTGCTGGTGATCTGCCGGTATTGGGCCAGGGCCAGCTTGTCTTCGCTGATCTGCTCGTAGAGCAGGCCGAGGCGAAAGCGGGCGACGATGTTCTTGGGGTCCAGGGCGATGGCCTGGCGCAGGCTGGCGATGGCGGCGTCGAAATCGCCCTTGCGGCGCTGGATGGTGCTGAGGAACAGGTACAGGCTGGCCTTGTTGGGCTCCAGCTTGAGCATATCCTGTAATTCGGCAATGGCCCAGTCGTAGTTCTTGGCCATGAATTGCTGCCGTACCACCTGCAGGCGCACCAGGTTGATCACCCGGTTCATCAGACGCGGCTCCTTGAGATGGGACAACGCGGTGACGAAGGCTTCCAGGGCCTTGTCGTATTCGCGCTTGTTTTCATACAGGGTGCCGATGTTCAGGTAGGCCCGCGTGTGAGTGGGATCTATGCGAATGACCTCCTGGTATTCCTGCATGGCTTCTTCCTGGTAACGGGGATCGCGCTGATAGATGCGGCCCAGTTCCATGTGGGCGCGCAGGTCGTCGGGGTTTTTCTCGATCGCCCGCTTGTATTGCCTGATGGCACTGGCCCACTTGCCCCGGCGGCTCAGGCTGGCGCCCTGGGTGCGATAGATATTGCCCAGGTTGATGATCGCCTTCTTGGCCTGCCGGCTGCCCTTGGCCATGGCCAGGATGCGCTCCAGCTCGATGATGGCCTTTTGCACACGGTTGGTCTGCACCAGGATCTTGGCCTTGTGCAGGCGAGCATCCACCTGGGCGGGGTCGATTTCCAGCACGGTGTCCACGGCCTGTTCGCTCTTCTTGAGCTGGCCCATGTTGAAATAGGCCTCGGCCAGGCCCAGGTGGGCCAATACGTTTTCCGGATCGACGTCGAGTACCCGTGCGTATTGGGTCAGCGCCTTGTCCCATTGTTTGGCGAGCAGATACTTGTTGCCCTCGCCCAGGCCCAGGGCGTTGACCGCCTGGCGCCCCAGCGGCCCACGAGGGTCGAGCTTCAGCACCTGCTTGAGGTGTTCGATGCTGGCTTGCTGGTCGCCGCGCGCCTGGGCCAGTTGGGCCAGGCGCATATGGATGGCGGCGTTGGCGGGATCCTTGCGCAGTAGGTCTTCATAGATACTGCGTGCCTTTTCGGGGCGGCCCAGGGCGAGTTCCAGCCCGGCGATCTGGGAAAGTATGCTGGCATCACCGGGATAGCGCGTCAGCATGTTCTGGTAATAGGCCAGGGCGGCCGCCGTCCTGCCTGCCAGCAACAGGCGTTGGGCGTCGAGAAAATCCAGCAGTTTCCGGCTCTTGGCGACCAGTTCCGGATCACCGCTTTGATCCACCACCTGCCGGTAGGTTGCCTCGGCATCATCCAGCTTGCCGGCCCGTGCCAGGATGCGCGCATAGGCCATGCGCAACTTGTAGTTGTCGGGCATGAGAGCCACGCTCCTGGCGGCGTGGGCCACGGCCAGATCGAACTGGTTGCGGCGCTCGTAGAGAGTGGCCAGCCAGTATTGGCCCTTGGCGTCGTCGGGAAATTTTTCCACCACCTTGCTGAGCAGGCGGAAGGCCGGGCGCAGGCGGTTTTCGTCGATCAGAGACTTGGCGTATTCCACGGCCTTGTCCTTGTCCTCGGCGGTTGCCAGGTTCTCGATCAGTACATCGGTCTTGCGTTCGTGCACGATGCCCAGGTTGACCCGGGCATCGCGGCTCTGGGGTGAAGCCGGGGCCAGGGCGATGATGCGATGAAATTCGGTGATGGCGTCGTCGTAGCGCTTGGCCTGCACGTAGAGCGCGGCCAGCTTGCCGCGCACATCGATGTCCACGGGCCGCTGCAGTAGCACTTTCATGTACGCGGTTTCGGCCTCGTCCAGGCGCCCCATGCGCCGGTAGATCTCGGCAATGGCCAGGTTGGCGGCAAGGTGACGGGGCTGGGCCAGCAGCACGCTGTTGAGGGTGATCAAGGCGGCTTGCAGGCGACCTTGCCTGAGGAACCGCTCGCCGTCCTTGAGCAGGGTGTTGGCCGCCACGATGCCGGCCTTGCCGGTGGGGTCGAGTTCGATGGCCCGGCGGAGGTGTTCCAGGCGCCGAAGGGGTTTCTGCTGCAATTCATACATGCGGGCCAGGCGCAGATGGATCTGTGCCCGCCGGGGTTGCAGCCTGAGTGCCAGCTGGTAGGCATTGGCGGCTTCTTCCCAGAATTCGAGCCGGGTGTATAGCGTGGCAAGTTTTTCCAGGATGTCGGCATCGGCGGGATACATCAGCGACAGGGCGTGGAGCTGGTTGATGGCGCCGAACAGGTCGTTGGCCTGGCGGTAGACTTCGGCCTTGAGCAGCCCCTGCAGGCGGCGGATCTCGCGGTATTCGATATTGTCCATGGCCGAGAGCAGCATGTCGTCGTAGATCTGGTAGGCCTCCCCGAGGCGGCCGGCCTGGATCAGGTTCTGGGCATAGGCCTTGCGCAGCTTGACGTTGTCCGGCGCCAGTTCCACGCTGCGACGGATGTGTTCGATGCCGGCATCGTATTCCTTGCGCTTCATGTAGACGATACCCAGCCAGTAATGGGCCTGCACGTGCTCGGGATTGATGCGCAGCAGATTCTTGAATACCGCCTCGGCCTTCTTGAGCTGGTTTTGTTCCAGCAGCTTGCGGCCATTTTGCAACAATTGCTTTTCATTCAGGCTGGCCAGCTCGATCTTGAGCATGCGCTGGTAGAGTTCTTCTGCCTTGGCCTCGTTGCCCAGGATGGTGTGCACATTGATCAGCCGGGCCATCAATTCCAGGTCCTCGGGCGTGCGGGTCTGCATGCGCAGGTAGTGCTCCAGCGCGGCACGGGGTTTGCCCGCGCGCAACAGGCGCTCGCCGCGGGTGAGATCCAGCCACTGGCGGACCTGCTGGCGCATGTCGGAATCGATGGCCCGGCTCTGCAGATCCAGCAGCACGGTTTCGGCATTGAGCAGGTCGCCGAGGCGGAACAGGATCCGGCCATAGGCCAGTTGGGCCTGGTAGGCACTGCGATCCAGCAGCAGGGCACGGCGCAGGGCCTGGCTGGCCTTGCGATAGAGTTTTTTCTTTTCGTAGAGAATACCCAGCCAGTAGTGGGCCGGCGCGTGCCGAGGATAGTGCTCGATGACGGCCTCCAGCAACCACTGGGCGGCGTCGTAGCGCTGGTCTTCTATCCAGGCTCTGGCGGTTTCCAGGGCCTGATCGCGGTCCTGCTCCGAGAACAGGGATTCGGCCAGGCGCTGGGCCTTGACCCCGTAGATGACATTGAGCCGCGCGTCGGCCTGCCGGCCAAGGTCGCTGTCGGGAACGGCCTTGAGTATCTTGCGGTATTCGGCGATGGCCTGCTCCAGGCGGCTGGCCTTGAAGTACAGCGCGGCCAGGTGGGAGCGGGTGCGCCAATCCTTGGGGTTTTGTTGTAATACCCGCTGGTAGGCCAGCTCGGCGGCATCGTATTGTTCCTGTTGCTGATAGACCTGGGCAATGGTCAGGTTGGCCTCGACGTGGTTGGGCAGGATCTCCAGGATGGTCTCCACCTCGGCCTCGGCGGCTTCCAGCTCCTGTTGTACCAGCAACAGGCTGGCGCGGCTGAGGATGTCGTCGATGGCGGCCTTGGCGCTTTCACTCTCGGGATCGAGGCTGATGACTTTCTGCAACATGTTCCAGCGTCCCAGATGATCGCCTTTTTTTGCATACATGCGGCCGAGGCGCAGGTAGGTTTCGGTGTGCATGGGGTCGATGCTGAGAATGCGGCGGTAGGTTTCCTCGGCCTCGCTCCAGGCGCCCATGGCGGTATAGGTATCCCCCAGGGCTTCCAGGACCTCGATGTCGCGGGGGTCGTCTTCCAGCGCGGACTGGTACAGGGCTACGGCTTGTTCCCATTGCTTCGTCTGCGCCAGGCGTTTGCCCTGGGTGAGCAGCAGGTGGTGGTTGATGACCTGGATTTCGGCGGTATTGCGGGTGAGTTCCAGCATGGAGCGGTAGGCAGCCTCGGCTTGCTCCAGTTGCCCGGACTCGCTCAGCAGTTCGGCCTGGCGCAGGCGTAGCTGCATGTTGTCCGGGGCCTGCTCGATGGCGCGTTGCAACCATTCGCCGGCGCTGGGGTAGTCGTGCTGGCGGCGATAGACTTCGCTCATCCAGAACAAGGCCTCGCTGTTGTCGGCATCGTCTGCCAGCAATTTTTCCAGCAGGTTTTCGGCCTGCTCCAGCTTGTCCTGGCGGATCAGGCTCTGGACCTGGCGCAGGGGCGATGTCTCCTGCCCGGCGGCCCACAAGGGACCGGCCAGCGCGAGCAGGAGACAGGGCCCAAGCAGGTATCGGAGCACCGCCACACCGGCAATCGGTTATTCACCGCCGATGCGGCTGCGCAGTTCCAGGAAGCGCAGACGGGCCTTGAGCTTGTTGTCGTCGAGCTTGACGATCTTGGCAAAGGCCTCGTCGGCCTGCTTGGTGCGCTCACCCTGGGCATAGGCGGTGGCCAGGCCCAGCCAGGCATAGAGATTGTTGGGGTCGGTGTCGATGATGCGCTGGAGATCGACGATGGCCTCCTTCCAGCGGTTTTCACGTAGCCTGGTGATGGCGTCGCGCAGTCCCAGTTTGTCGATGCTGCGGTCGTCCAGCCCTTCGCCCGGAGCCACCAGCCAGAGCCGCCGCAGGTAGTTCATGTAGGCCTTGTTCTTGCCCTGGCTGCGACGCAGCTTGGCCATCTGCAACAAGGCGCGCTGATGATTGGGCTGTTGTTTCAGGATTTTCTGATACAGAGTCTCGGCATTGGTGTATTTCTTCAGCTCCAGGTAGACATCGGCGATGTGCGCGAGAAGGTCCAGGTCATTGGGGGTGCGTTTCTGCATCTTGCCATAGTGACGCAGGGCCTGCTTGTACTTGCGTGCCTGCACCAGGCGCTGGCCCACCACGAAGCCCAGTTTTTGCCGGATGCTACGGCGCATGGCCGGATCCTTGCTGCGGTCGAGCAGGTTGTTGTACACCGCTTCGGCGGCCTTGAGCTTGTTGGCCAGGGTCAGCACCTCGCCGTAGGCGGCGGCGCGGTTGAGATCGTCCGGGGCCAGGCGCACGCTGCGGCCGATGTGTTCGATGGCCTGTTCATACTGCCCACGGCGCTGGAAGATCTTGCCCAGCCAGAAATGGGCCGCGGCGTTGTCCGGGTCGATTTCGACCACGGCGTTGAGCAACCACTGGGCGGGATCCAGGCGGTCGGCCTTGATCCATTGCGCAGCCCGTTCCACGGCCTTGCGGCGTGCGGCATCGTCCACCAGCTGGGTGCTGAGTTCCTCGGCGCGGCGGCTGTAGAGAATATTGAGCTTGGCATCGGCCTCGTCACCGATGTCGCTGTTGGGGGCCATGGCCAGAATCTTTTGGTATTCCTTGATGGAATCGTCCAGCCGGTTGGCCTTGAAATAGAGTGCGGCCAGCAGGGCGCGGGTGTTGAGATCGGCCGGGCGAATGGCCAGTACCTGCAGGTACATGGCCTCGGCCTGGTCGTAGGCCTGTTGGCGCTGGTAGATCTTGGCAATGGCCAGACTGGCGCCCACATGGGCCGGCAGTACCGAGAGAATGGTCTGGTACTCGGCCAGTGCCTCGTCGAGCTTGCGCTGCTGGATGAGCTGGCGCCCGCGCCCCATGAGTTCCTTGAGAGCCGTCTGGGCCAGCGCGCTATTGGGGTTGAGCTGGATCACCCGCGCCAGGTGCTTGCGCCGCTCGGCCTGGTTACCCTGTTTGCCGTACATGTGGGCGAAACGCAAATGGGTGATGGCGCGGCGAGCGTCGATGGCGAGAATCTGCCGGTAGGTGGTCTCCGCCTCGTCCCAGAAACCCAGGTCGGTATAGACCGCGGCCAGGCGTTCCAGCACCTCCACGTCGCGGGGAAACATCAGGGTCATGGTCACGTAGTGGTCCATGGCCTGTTGCAGCTTGCCCGCGCGCAGCAGGCGCTGGCCTTCCACGAACCACAGCAGGCGCTTGAATTTACGCCGCTCGGCCTTGGAACGGGTCTGCGCCAGCAGGGTCTTGTAGGTCTTTTCCGCCTTGTCCAGTTGTCCGGCCTGGAGCAGGATGCCGGCGTAGTTCTCCAGCAGGCGGTAGTTGTTGGGGGCCAGTTCCACACTGCGGCGCATGCTGTTCTCGGCATGGTCGAAGTGCCCCTGGCGGGCGTAGACGATGGCCAGCCAGTAGAGTGCCTCGGCGTTGTTGGGGTTGTGCTTGATGACTTTGCTGAGTATTTCCTCGGCTTGTTTGAGCTTGCCCTGTTGCAGCAGTTGGCGGCCCTGGGCGATGGTGTCTTTTTCCTGTTGCGCCCGTTGCTCGATCCTGGCGATCTTGTCGAACAGGGTTTCGGCCTTTTTCTCCTTGCCCAGGCTGAGATAGGTATTGGCCAGGCGCGACAGCAATTCCACGTCGTCGGGCATTTTCTGCAGCAGTTTTTCGTAGTGCCTGGCGGCGGCCTTGAGCTGGCCTTGCTGGACCAGGCGCGAGCCCACGGTAAGCCCCATGAGTTTCTCGATGGCGGCTTGCTGGGGGGTGCCGTTGACCAGGGCCAGGGCATCGCGATAGACCGCCTCGGCGGAGCTGAGGTCGCCGGCCCTGTCCAGTACCCGGGCGTAGCTGAGCAGCATGTCGATGTTCTTGGGGGCCAGCCAGGCGCCACGGGCGAGGGCTTTCACCGCCTGGTCGATCTGGCCACGGCGTTCCAGCACCAGCCCCAGCAGATAGAAGCCCTGGGCGTTGTCAGGATACTGGTCGACCACGCTGGCCAGCAGCCACTGGGCCGGTTCCAGGCGTTTTTCCTCCATCCAGAACTGGGCGGTCTTGAGTGCCTGCTCCACGGCTTCGGGGTTGTCCAGGGCCTCGCTCATCTGCTCGGCCTTGTGGACATAGAGCAGGTTGAGGCGGTTGTCGGCCTCGCGCGCGGCATCGCTGCCGGGCGCCATGGCGATGACTTGCTTATAGGTGTCTATGGCCTCGTCGAGGCGATTGCTCTTGTAATAGAGCCGGCCCAGGCGCAGGCGGGTTTCCTGGTGGTTGGGTTGGTAGGCCAGAATGCGCCGGTAACTGGCTTCCGCCAGTTTGAAGCGCCGCTGCTGCTGGTAGGCCTGGGCCAGGGTGAGGTTGGCGGCGATATGGTTGGGATAGTAGGCAACGACGGTATTGAGTTCCACCAGGGCTTCGGGCAGTTCGTTGCGCTTGAGGTATTCACGTCCCCTGGCCAGCAGCATGGCGATGGCCTGGCGGGCGTAGCGGCCATCACCGTCCAGTTCCAGCACCTGGCGCAGGCTGCTCAGGCGGGCCTTGTCGTCGCCGCGGGCCTGGTAGAGCCGGGCCAGGTGCAGATAGGTGGCCGGGTTGCGCGGTGCGATCTTGAGGCTCTGGTGGAACACCCGTTCGGCTTCGTCCCAACGCTCCAGGCGGGTGAGGACCTGGCCCAGGGCTTCCAGCAGCACGAGATCCTTGGGGAAGTCCTCGATGGCCTTGCGGTAATGCTGGACGGCTTCTTCCAGGTTGTTGTTCTGTACCAGGCGGTTGCCCTTGGTGATGGCCAGGGCGCGTTTGATGCTTTGCAGTTCGGCCTTGCTCTTGCTCTGCTTGAGCAGGGTGGTGAGCACGATCTCGGCCTGGCCGGGACGGCCGGATTGCGCCAGGATGCTGGCGCGTTGCAGCTGGAGCTGGATGCTCTCGGGTGCCAGATCGATGCTCTGCTCGATCAGTTGCAGGGCTTTCTTGTAGTCACCGGTCTTGCTGTAGATCACGCTGAGCCAGAAGGGTGCCTCGGCATTCTGGGGGTTTTTTTCCTGCAACTGGCGGAAGGTCTCGATGGCCTGTTGCAGCTTGCCCTGTTCGATCAGTGCGCGGCCCTGGCGGATCAGGCGTTTTTCGGCCAGCGAGGCCGGGAACAGGAACTGGTCGGCCGCGGGCTGCAGGCCGGCGGGCTGGGCCCGCAGGCCAGGTGAGGCCAGGGCCAGCGAGGCGGCGATGAGTACGGCAAGGCTTGTTATGCGCATAAGTGATTCTCCAAAACACTCCCGGTTTTTTTCGGCAGTTGCCGGAAATGATTGATCATTCCGGTGGTTTTTCGTTTCTGGCTGGGGCTCCAGTATTCTCGCGGGTTATTAACAGGCGGTTAAAGAAGCGTTTTCCCGGCCGTTTGTGTGTGCTTCCAACCTGTTGAGATCCCTTTTTCATGCTCTCGTTCAGAGTCTCTGGCGATTCAGTAGAAGATATTGATTCGCAGGGAGAATTGCCAGCCGCTCATGTCCAGTTTCAAAGGTACGTAGGGAGCCTCGCTGCCATCGATGCGATCGCTGGCGACGGTATTGGGCAGATAGCCCAGGGTGCCGTCGCTCAGTTCGCGAAAGGGCAGCCCGTCGAACGACACTTGGTCGGTATTGGAAAAGTCCGACAGGGTTTGTATTGCCTTGGGCCGCAGCTTTTGCTGGCCCCAGAGGTAGCCGCCTTCCAGGCTGAGGCTGACGATCTTGCTGAAACGCCATTCCGCGCCCAGCGCGGCCATGCCGGCCAGCAGGGCCGCGGTTTGTGCCTGGGTGACCATTATACGGCGAAAACCCTGCTGATCCGAGCCGCGCAGGTAGAGAAAGATCAGATCCTCGCGATAGTCGAAATCGAAAATCTCGTTGATGGACAGCAGGGAGTAGATATTGAAGTCCCCAAAATGCAGGAAGCGGTAGCGCCAGCCCAGGTTGTACTCGGTATAGGATACCTTGTTGCGGCGCTCGTAGTTGACGTTGTTGAGCCGGCCTTGGGTGGGGAATTCCACGTTGAGCACGCCCAGGGCGGTTTTTTCCCACGAGCCGATGCCGATGAGAAAGGAATGATACTCGTTGGCTCGCCATTCCAGTTGGAAGCCGGACTTGGGGCCGGTGGGTTTGTCCGGCAGGCGCGAGTCGTAGCGGAAGTCGTAGCGCTCGGTATCGCCGGTTTCCTCGTCGTAGATCACCTGGCCATTGCCGATCAGGGGAGATTGCAACAGGCCCTTGTTGAGCGCGGGCATCACCGGGCTGTGCATGCCCATCAGCAGGGAAATATTCCATTTGCCATCGTCTTGCGCCGCTTCTGCCCCGCCCATGCACAATAGGAGCAGGACAGCCAATATTTCTCGCCCTCGCCAGAGCGGGTGTCGTATGGAATGCGGCTTGGTCAGATGGCTGTGCATGGGCTAGAAACTGTACTTGAACTCGATGAAGGCGCGGTCGTTGCGGCGGAAATTGCCGATGAACTGGGTGCTCTGGGTGACCTCGCGCAGGTTGGTGGGGCTGCCGCCCACCGCCTCGATGCCGACACTGCCCTTGCGACCGTAGAACAGGTCCAGGCCCAGGGTGATGATCAGGCGGTTGGTGGCATTGAAGGAGAGTTTGGGTTTCAGATAGAGTTCGTTGAGGTTGATGAGGTAGATACCGAGAAACTCGAACACCGCCTGGTCTTCCGGCATTTCCTTGCGAATGAAGATGTTGAACGAAGAGTCCAGCTCGTCCTGGATGATGGCCGGGTCGTAGTTGATGATATACCAGTGGCTGAAGGCCGGCGAGAAGTCGGTTTTCCACAGGTTGAAGTCCAGCCCGTAGCCGAAGCGGATGTGGTCGCGCGGCAGCACGCCGAGATTGTCGATATAGCCGTCACCATCGCGATCCACCGGTTCCAGGCCGAAGTATTTGTTTTTCACATAGGCGATCTCACCTTTGAGGATCTGGCCGAAGACATCGCGGGTGAAGCTCATCCCCAACATGTGCATGCGCTTGAAACGGGGATAGAATTCCGGCGGTATGTTGACCCGGTCCTGATCCACCAGCACCTTGCGAAAGATCACAGGGAAGTCGTCCCAAGTATAGAAATAACTGAATTGCAATTCAGTGTTCCACCAGGTATTGGAGACCTTCAGACCCACCTCGGAGTTCTCGAGCGTGAAGGTTTCGGGGTAGACGGTGCCGGGCACCTCCTGGAACAGTTCCCATTCCGAGCCACGTGGAGCAGGTTTGTGGAACTGGATATCGGGTATCCAGAGAAATTCGTACTGGGTGTTGGAGGCGGTGTAATAATCCACCTTCAGGGTCCACAGGGGCACCCGGTAGTCCAGCAGTTCTGGCAGGATCAGCTCGCGAAAATCCATGGGGTTGATTTCGTCGATAATACGGATGCCGGTGAGCACGCCCCAGATGACGAATTGCTTGCCGATGCGGATGTCGGCATTGTCGGTAGTGATGTCCACGTAGAATTCCCGCAGTTCCAGAATATTGGAATCTTTTTCCTGTGGCAGGCCCTCGACGAAGGCCAGGGGTTGGTCGATGTCACGCTCGGAGCGGGCGGCTATGGTGTCGTAGTCGAACAGGTCGTACACCAGGTCGTAATAATAGCGACCCACGGCGGTGAAGCTTAGTCGGTCGCTGGTGGGCGCAAAACCCTTGAGATAGGCAATGTTGCGAATCTTGGTATAGGAGCGCGGTTCCTGAAAACGAAAGGCGGTTTCGTTTTTCAGATAGCCCGACCATTGCACGGGATAGATTTCCCGGTCCCATGGCAGGATATCCTCCTCACGTGACGGCAGCCTGGGAATGCTTTTGAAGGTCTCGTAGTCCATGGGGCGGTAGAAGAAGCTTTCGCCGTCGAGGGTGAAGGTGGGCAGCTCGGGGGCCTGCCGAGGCCCGGCCGACGGTTTTTTTTCGGCCGCCTTGGGGTTGTCTGCCGTGCTTTCGGCGACGGCTTTTTCAGCGTGTTCTGTGGCCTCGTTGCCCGGGGATGTCTTGGCCGGCTTTGCGGGCACGCCGGTTTCTTGCCACCAGGCTTCGTCTTCCTCGGGTAGGAAGGCTGCCAAGGCCGGTTGCACCAGCGCCACGGTCATCAACAAGGCCATGCCCAACCGGCGCGCCAGGGCTTGCGATGCCGGCAGGCCGGCGACGGAAAAGCGGCATGACTGCATGTCGGGAATCGAAGGCTGTGTCCGTGAAGCGAAAAATAAATCCAACGTAGTATAACAGTCTTAATCTTGGCTGATGGCTATCCTATCGGTTGTCGCCAGGCGCAACATAACAATATTGTTCATAAGGTTATATCCAGGCGTGGAGGCGAGTCCTCGGCGAGGAATTCCGGGTGACAGATCAGCAGTCGCTCGGCCGCGATGCCATGGCGTTCGACGAGGATACGTTTGACCGCCAGTGCCCGCTCCCTTGCCAGGGCCTTGAGGCGGTCGATGTCGGCCTGAGGAGGGGCGGCGTCTGCTTGTGCGTCGTTCGGCGCCGGGGCCGAGCCGGCTTGCGCCATTTCGTCTTGCCGGGTGGCCAGGCCGCACAGGGCGAGAGTGAGCCGGGGGCGTTGGCGCAACAGCTCGGCCAGCTTGGCGAGATAGTCCTGTTGCTGTGGCGCAAGCGCACTGCTGCCGGGTGCGAAGGGCAGGGGGTCGAGGCGCAGGGCGGCGGCCTTGCCCGCCAGTTGGGCCACGCTATAGAGCGTGCCCCAGGGCTGCAGGGTCATCTTGAGATACTGGATGGTGGCCAGCTTCAGGGCCTTGGCGCTGGCCTTGTTGATGATCTTGGCGAAATGGAACTGGGGATCGTCCAGCCGACCCGTGATGGGCAGGCGCAGCTCGATATTGTCGTCCTTGTCGCGCAGCAGATCCAGGGTCTTGTCCAGCGGCATGGCCAGTTGATCCTTGAATTCCCTTCCTTCGGCGGTGTCGCGAGCGGCCAGGCGCAGCTTGCGCAACAGCAGGCGGGTCTGGATGTCGAGTTGGCTGTCGTCGATACGTACGTCGAGCCGGGCGTCCATTTGCCCGCGTTTGAGAACATAGCCCAGGTGACGCGCAGTATAGGAGGACAAGGGGGCCAGTGAAACCTGTTTCAGCTCGGCTTCCAGCTCGGCATTCAGCCGTGGGCCGAAGGGCTGCAGCCGTCCCTGCAGGCGCAGGCTGCCGTAGTCGTCGAGGCGGGCTTGCAGGCTCAAAGGGAAGGGCGGACCCTGGGTATCGAGCTGACGAATGCTCAGGGCAATCTGGTGTAGCCGAGTGTCGAAACTGGGCACCACGCTGTGATCGGTGAAACGTAGCTGACTGGTGTCGTCGATCTCGATCCGGCCGATGCGAATGCGGCGGCTGGACGCCGTGTCGCCCTGCCTTGAGGATGGTGGCCCTGCGGCGTCTTCTGTGCCCGGAATGTCCGCCAGCACCAGCCGGCCATCCTGCCGGCGAACGATATGGGCTTGTAACGCGGCCATCTCCATGCGGCCAATGCGGATGTCGTCGAAACCGTCGATGCCGATGTCCGCTGCGTCGAGTTCGCGCAGACGCGCCACTGGTTCCGGGGCGCTTTCCAACAGTGTCAGTCCGGTGATGCCCAGGTGCTGGATGCGGTAAGCGCCCGGGCGTTCGATCTGTCCTCCTTGCAGGCGCAGCTCGCGCCAACGCGCGAGCACGAGGCGATGCTCCTCTAGCAGGCCGCGGTCAAGCTGCAGTTCGATGTTGCCGGACACGTTGTCCTGGCCATCGTGGTTGAGCAGGGCGTCCAGTTGCAGATCTTGTAACTTTACCGTGTAGCTGGGTGTGACGACAGACAGTTTCCCGCCTGCCAGGCGGCCGTCGAGGTGAATTTGCGGGCGGGCGTCGCGTTGCGTCGTGAGGCCGAGCAGGCCCTGCCAGTGCAGGTGTTCGGCAGAGAAGCGCCTGGCCTCCTGTTCGGCCCGGGGCTCGCTCAGCTGGAGTGAGCCTCGCAGGCTGATTTCGGTTGTCTGTGCCGTTGTTTCGGCCACGATGCGCTGGTTGGCGGAAACTCGGCCCGTGAGCTTCAGGGGGGTGGGCAGGGCGGAGGCGAAGTCCTGCAGGGGCAGCTCGCTCACTTGCAATTGCAGCTCGGCACGTGGCCGGGCGGTAAACGCCCAAATCTGCCCACGCAGCTCGACCGGAGTGTCGTCGAGGCGCAGTTGGAGTGCGACGTGGCTGGTGTCGTTCGGCTGCCAGGGCTGGAGATCACGCAGGCTGGCCTGCTGGATATGGAGCCGGCCGGAAAGACCGTCGATTCGATAGTCTATGCGATTGTCGTAGAAACTGAGCTGTCGGATGCCAAACTGCCAGCCGGATGTCTCCTCGTCGCCTGCGGTTGTATCGGGTCCGGTGGCCTCACCCCTGGTTTCCAGCCCGGCAATACGCAGCCCGGTCTCGTTGCGATTCACCCGCAGGCGGGTATTGGCCAGTAACAACATGTCCACTTGCACGCGCTGGCGCACCAGTTCCATCATGGCCAGGTCGATCTGCAGGCGTCCAAGTTGCAAGAGTGGCTGTGTTGTGCCATCGCTCAGCGTGAGTCCCTCCAGCATTATCTCACCGGTGAAGGGATTGATGTCGATGTTGTCGATGCGAGCCTCCAGGCCTTGTTGCTGGAACCAGTCCACAGCCAGGCGCTGGACGATCAACGGCAGAGAAAGCAACAGAACGAGCAGCAGAAGGCCGCCGAGCAATGCAAGCTTGAGTGCGGTGGAGTGACGTAGTAGTGACGGCATGAGACATGCTTTCTCTTGGTGGACAACCGAGCATTATACGGTGTAGGTCTCGGTATGGCGAAAGACTCAAGTTTGCCGATTCGAAGCCGACAACCGAAGATACGCCAATGCAGGTTTTGGCAGCGCTCGTTCTGTGCTCCTGGAGCATGCGAGCGTTTTCACTCGGTGGAGCAGTAGAGGTGAGTGGTGTGATGGAGGGAGATTCCGTGATGGCGCGCATTTTGGTCGTCGAAGACAATCGGCTCGGGGAGGAATCCTTGTCACACTGCCTGGATCGCCAGACGTTCACCATCAAAACCGTATGCGACAATCGCGCGGCGCTGGAAGCATTGCGGCGAGGTGGTTGTGATCTCATGCTGCTGGCCAATCACCCCCCTCGCATCGATGCCATGGCTCTGCTGGAGCAATTGAAGAACGATGCCAGTCAGCGCCATTTACCGGTGATCGTGGTTTCCTCCCGCGACGACATGGAGCATGCCGTGCGTTGCATCGAAATGGGTGCCGACGACTATTTGCTGCGCCCCTTCGATCGCCTGTTACTGAAGGCCCGCATCAAGGCCAGCTTGGCGCGCAAATTCTATCAAGACCAGGAAAACCTGCGGCGTGAATTGATGGAGCGTTACAATTTCCAGCTCAAGGAGCAGGTGCGCGAGCAATTGATGGAGATCATCTCGGCCCATCACGCCTCCATCCTGGCCATGTCCAAGCTGGCCGAGTCCAAAGACTCGGAAACCGGCGCCCATCTGGAGCGCATGCGCGAATACTGCCGGGTGATCAGTTACAAGCTGATGAACGTGCCCCGTTTCCGCCAGCGCATCGATGACAATTTCATTGAAAATATCTATGCCGCCAGTCCCTTGCACGACATCGGCAAGGTGGGTATTCCCGACAGCATTTTGCTCAAGCCAGCCAAGCTGGATGGTCAGGAATGGCGTATCATGTGCCAGCATCCGGTGATCGGTGCCGAGACACTGCGCCAAGTGGTGAAACAGCATCCGGGCAATGCCTTTCTGGAAATGGGCATCGAGATAGCCGAGTATCATCACGAGAAATGGGACGGCAGTGGTTATCCCCATGGCCTGAGCGGTGAGCGTATTCCCTTGGCGGCGCGCATCCTGGCGCTGGGTGATGTCTACGATGCCCTGACCTCGCGTCGCTGCTACAAAAAGGCCTTTTCTCACGAAGACAGCCGGCGATTGATCGTGGAAGGTGCCGGTTCCCATTTCGACCCGGCCATCGTGGCTGCCTTCCTGGAGAGTGAAGACGAGTTCATCCGCATTCGCAATGAATTCCACGACGAGGAAGACGAGCAGCGTCTCTGCATGATGCAGGCGGGGTGAGCCGCTTGTTTAAACGGTCATCCAGAAATTTTCAGGCTTTGTTGGTGTTCATTTTATCCCGCTTCCGGCGATTTCTCACTCGCCGTGGCGGGGTTCCATTCAAGTCATAGAATGGCTATGGCTGCCATTCCAAATCGGTGCCACATTCTGCCGGGTCTCGGGATGTGGGTTAATAATTCCCACACGAAGCTAAATAATTCCAAGGTATTGCCGACTACGAAGGAAACCTCGGTGTCACTCCTTGCCAGACGGGGCAGGGGGCACCGCGTAAGAATAACACAAGCCAGGAACAGGAGGTTTCTATGAGGTTTGCATCCCGTTTGATGCTATTGGGTGGGTTGAGTGTGGTGGCCCTGGGGGTCACGGTGGTGGTGGCCCTGCGGGTGCCGGATACCAAGGCCTTGTTGATCACCGCCGCGGCTTTCGCGCTGCTGATGCTGTCGAGTTGTCTGTGGTTGGCCTGGCAGTTCCGGCATGCACTCGCCGGGCTGGTCGATGCCATAGACCAAGTGCGTGATGCCAGGGATCTGACCCGCCGAGTGGATGTGAGGCATCCACGGGAAGTGGCCGAAGTGGGCCGGGCAGTGAACGCCCTGCTGGAGGAATTTGGCAAGGTGGTTGCCCAGGTCAATAGCAATACCGAGAGGGTGTTCGAGTCCGTGGCCCAGATCGCTTCGGCTTCCGCCGACGTAATGGTTTCCTCCGATGTGCAGAACCAGAGTGTGGGCAGTGTGGCCGATTCCATCACCGCCTTGAGCAGCGCTGTGGATCATGTTGCCCGTAGTGCCGACGAGGTACGTGGCATGGCCGGCGAAGTGAAGACCTTGAGCCAGCAAGGCGAGGCGCACGTGAGCGAGGTGGCCCAAAAAGCGATGCTGGTCAGCGACCTGTTCCAGGAAACCGAGCAGGCCATTCGCGCGCTGGCGGGTCGGTCCGATGAAATCGTCACCATCATCGAAATGATCACCAATATCGCCGAACAGACCAATTTGCTGGCGCTCAATGCGGCCATCGAGGCGGCCCGGGCTGGTGAACAGGGCCGGGGCTTTGCAGTGGTGGCCGACGAAGTGCGCAGTCTGGCCTCGCGTACCCACGAGGCCACCGCCGAGGTCACTCGCATGGTGGAGGGAATACGCAAGGAAACCGGTCTGGCAGTGGAAAAGATCGAACAAGGTGGCCGGGAGGTGAGGGCTTGTGTGGAAAAGGTGGAGCAGACCTCCCAGGCTCTGGTGGCCATGAGCGGCAATGCAGTGGAAGTGACCGCCCGCACCGATGAAATCGCGGCGGCCACCGAGCAACAGAGTTGCACCACACGTGAGATCGAGGAAATGGTGCAAACGGTGACCGAGATGACAGGCCGCAGCAATGACTGTATCCATCGTGCCAACAGCGCCATTCGACATCTTTTGCAGCAGGCCAAGGCCTTGGCTCTGGCGGCCCGTGAATACAGCGACATAGGGCGTAGCGCCCTCAATGAATTACTGCGTGCCATCACCGAGGTGCGCATGAATGCAGTACTGGCCACCAATGCCGCCAATGCCGCCGAAGCAAAAGTAGCCATCGATGAAATCCAGCGGCTCGACCAGAAAATAGCCGGTTTATGGGACCAGTTCCTCGCCCGTGAGGGTGATTCCACCCAGGCACAGGCCTTCTGGCAGGCCTGGACGGAGTTCAAGCAGGCACGAGCCATCACCCTGGAGCGATCGGCCAGGGAAGACTTCAATGGTGCCAGGGAAAATGCCGCCAACAATGCCGGGCCCAAGTTCCAGCTTGCGCGCCAGGCCCTGGAGGAGCTGATAGCCCATAGCGTGCAGGCTGCTTGAACGCCGGCCGTTTCCCGGGAGCTTATCGGGCGTTTGTCGGTTTTTTTTACAAAAAATACCTTCCTATACCAAGGGGAGATGATATCTTGTTGAAAAACAATACTATATTATTTTGGTAGGTTTCTTGCAGGGCTGGGTTGTACTTCCGATGATTGCTCATGGTATGACCCCATGCTCACGTCTTACGATCGATCGTTTTCTTTTCTGTTCCGGCTCAAGCCTGTTGTGGCCGTGCTGATGCTGTTGTTGTCCATGGACGCCCTGGCGGCTTCCGTGGGCAAGAGTCTGCGTTGTCTGGCACAGAACATCTATTTCGAGGCCCGCGGCGAAAGCATCCACGGTCAACTGGCGGTGGCGCTGGTGACCATGAACCGGGTGCGCAGCCCCCGTTATCCCAACGATGTCTGTCGAGTGGTGTGGCAGCGCCGCCAATTCAGCTGGACCCACGATGGCAAGAGCGATCGTCCCCGCGACAAGGCCGCCTGGCGCCAGGCTCTGCAGATTGCCGACTTCGTCTACAACAAGTACACCAAGTTGCCCGAGAAGGTGCGTCGGGCGGTGGATATCACCAATGGCGCCTTGTATTACTATGCGCCCAAGCTGGCTCAACCCTACTGGGCCCGTCACAAGCAGGTGACCGCCAGAATTGGCGGGCATGTCTTTCTGACGCCTTCCGATTCCTAACGAAACACGAGCCTGTTTGCATCCTGTGGCCGAACGCGATATCTAATGGATATCGCAGCTTCTGATGCAGGTACGTGAGCATGCAGCCGAACACTTCGCTTTCCATACTGCGCCTCGACGTATCGGGGCAACCGGTGGCCTGGATTTCCTGGCAGGATGCCGTGTGTCTCTATGTCAGACAGCGCGTGGCCTGGGAACTGGGGGAGATGGCATTCCACGTGCGCGGAGGCAATTCACGGCTGTCGGGCCAGCGTTCCGGGGTGGTGATCAATTCCATCATTGCCGTGCGTGGCTCGGCCTCGGCGCGACGTTTGTGGCATCAGGCGCCGCGCTTGAACAATCGCGAACTGTTTCGCCGGGATGGCTATCTGTGCATGTATTGTGGCAAGCCCTGCACGGAGCGTGAACTGACCCGGGATCATGTGATCCCTCGGGCCCTGGGCGGGCAGGATCAATGGAACAATGTGGTGGCGGCCTGCCGCCGCTGCAATCTGCTCAAAGGGGGGCGTACGCCTGAACAGGCCGGCTTGTCTTTGCTGGCGGTGCCTTTCGTGCCCAATCCGGCAGAATACCTGGCCCTGAAGAACCGGCGTATCCTTGCCGATCAAATGGAATTCCTAAAGAAACAGTTTCACCACTCGCGCTTGCTCGATTTGTGCTGAGGCCTGCAATTCGGCAATATTGTCCAGCGCGTGGGGTTGCGCTCAAGTCCTAATTCTGCTGTAAATTTCCTCTCGCAGGTTCGGTGTCGCTCCGGGCTCAGTGGTCGATACCATCAAAGGGGTCAGAGTAATTGATTTGTTTTCCCGCCAGCGGTAGGGTGGGAGGAAAGTCATTTGGAGGGATCACCGGTGGCGCGACGTCCTCGCTTGAGCCTGCCCGGTATTGCGCACCACGTCATCCAGCGCGGCAATAACCGCCAGGCCTGTTTTTTCACGGAAGATGATTATCCGGTCTACCTGGACAAGCTCAAGGAATATAGTCGGAAATATGAGGTAGAGATCCATGCCTATGTTCTGATGAGCAACCATGTGCATCTGCTGCTGACGCCGAAGGAAGCGGACGGGATGAGCCGGTTGGTTCAATCCCTTGGTCGCTATTATGTTCGCTATGTGAACCAACGTTATGGCCGTAGTGGTACCTTATGGGAGGGGCGTTTCAAGTCCTGCGTGATAGATAGTGAGAACTATTTTTTGGCGGTTAGCCGTTATATCGAACTCAATCCTGTCCGTGCCGGGATGGTGGCAAGTCCTGGGGATTATCCCTGGTCGAGCTACCAGAGAAATGCTTTGGGAAAGCCCATCGAGTTGATAACACCCCATGCCTGCTATTTGGCATTGGGGAAGACGGCGTTACAGAGGCGAGTTGCCTACCGGGCCTTGTTTGATGAGGCGATGGCCGAGCAGAGAGTCAAGGAGATTCGGGATGCGGTCAATAAAGGGTGGGTTCTTGGTGAGGAGGGGTTCAAGCGATGGATAGAAAGACGGGCCGGGCGTCGGGTTTCTCCCCTGCAGCGGGGAGGGGACCGGAGATCTGCGAGATATCGGGAGCTTGGCAAGAAGCAAGAACAAGTTACTCTGACCCCTTTGGTTCGCCGGTGGCGCAATTGTTGCCGCCGGGTGGAGGGGGGTTCAGGCTTTGCCGATGCTAAGTCCCGGTGCGCCGCTGCCGGTGGTGCCCTTGGGGCCATAGGTGGGTTGGCCTTCGGGCATGCCGCGCAGGATGTCGAGGGCCTGCTGGGTGGCTTGTTGCCGTACCACCAGAATGGCACCGTTGACTTGGTTCTGGCGCTGGCATTCCCTGGCCTGTTCACCCAGTTGTTGCCACAGGGGTAGCAGTTGCAGGTTTTCTCCCGGGTCGGCATCCTGCAGATGGGCACGAATACCCTCGGTGGTGATTTCGGCCTGGGCATCGAGCAACAGCCTCAGCCAGGCTTGGCTGAGGCCTTCCAATTGGTCGATAAGCGCCTGTTTCTTCTGGCTGATGTTCGTCAGGTCGCCGCTGTCCATTTGCTTGAGCACCTTATACTCGGTCTGCAAGGTGGTGAGCAGATCGGTGGTGATGCGAAGCTGCTGTTCCAGCAGGGGACGGGCGGCATTGGCGAAGTTCTGATCCATGTCAGCCTCGCGAGGCGATCATGCCTTCGAGCTGGATGATCTTGCCGGCCACCCGCGGCGGGTCGATGACGAAGGTGCCGGAGGCGATTTCGCTGCGTACCGCATTGACCCGTTGAGTATCGACCACGGGTACCGAGGCCAGTTGTTGCTCCAGGCTGCGCAACTGGGCGGCGGTATCGGTGAGGGTCACCGAATCGCTGGCCGGTGCCGTGCTGGCTCCGGTACCGTTTTGCCCGCCACTGGATACGGCCGCGGTGGATTTGGTGTTGCGGCTGTCGGAAACCAGGGTGGGAGTGGCGTTGTTGCTGCCATTGATGCTGTTTACTGCCATTACTGTATCTCCAGAGATTCGCCCGCAGACCTTATCGACCACAGGCGGCAAAACTTTAGAAAAAAATCCCGTTCTTTGAAAAAATAATTAACTTCATGTAACTAAAGCTGTTTTATCCAAGCATAGTCGAATTCCAGGCAACTTCAAGTCTTCATTCAGTGAAGTGAGACTTCCACCACGGCTTCGCCGATCACCTTGGCCTCGATGGTACGTCCCGAGGAACTGTTGCGTACCGGAATGCGTTCCCCCAGGGCGCCGTCTCGCAAGGCAATACCGCTCATGCGAATGCTGAATTGTTTGCCACGAGCGATGATGCTGACCTTGTCGTCCTTGCCGATGAGCTTGGCAGCCTCGAGTTGATTCGGACGCAGGGTTTCCCCCCGCTGGATGGCGCGCTTGGCCACCCGGCCGACGATGGCTTGGGGGTCGCCGATGAAGCCATAGCTGAAGCGGCTGACGTTTTGCCGGCTGACATACAGATCCTCGGTGGCGATGGTTTTGCCTCGGGGTATGTGGCGGCTGGCCATGACCACCTGTGCATACCGTTCGATACGTACGGGGATGTAGAGTTTCCACGGTTTGGGTGCGTGGCAGCGCACGCCCACGGTGAGACGGTTGCGGGTCTGGCTGCCTTCGGGCAGGAACAGCTCGGGCGGTTGGGCACAACGCTCCAGGTGCAGACGGGGGTCGAGTTTGTCCACGCGGAGCTGAATTTCCTCTCCCGGCTGGCTGGTGCGCTGGATTTCCGCCAGGGCGAAGTCCCGCACTGCCTCGCGCAGGCTCTCCAGGGGGTGACCCGAGGCCACGGCTAGTGTAGGCGTGGCCAGCAGGCCCAGCAGCAAGTAGAACAGTCTGAGGCTCATGGTTGGTATAACGGCTACGGTTTTCTGACTGACACAAGCATAAAACATGCCCTCGGTCTGTGAAGATGGATTTCCGTGGAATATTTCAGAGTTTGGCGCAATTGCCGATAAGGGGGTAAGTAGCGGAACGAGGCAATGGGAGTTCTTATGTCGAACGTATTGGCAGGGGTTGATGAAAGAACCCGTCTGGTTGGTCATAACCGTATGGAATTGTTACTGTTTCGTCTGGATGGCAAGCAGCGTTACGGGATCAATGTCTTCAAGGTGAGAGAAGTCATTCAGTGCCCGCCACTCACCGCGGTGCCCAATAGTCATCCGGCGGTGCGGGGTATCACCAATCTGCGTGGGCAGACCATTTCGGTAATCGATCTGCAATTTGCCCTGGGCAAGCCGCCGGTGGAGGATCCCAGCCAGTGTTCGGTTATCGTCACTGAGTACAACCGCAAGATGCAGGGTTTTCTGGTGCCGCAGATCCTGCATATCATCAATAAGCACTGGGAAGAGATGCAATTGCCGCCCAGGGCCACCGGCCGTGATCACTATCTCACCGCCGTGACTCAGTACGATGACGGCGAGTTGGTGGAGATACTCGATGTGGAAAAAGTGCTCTACACCATCAATGGCGAGGGTCCGGAGGAGGATATTCCTGAGGACATCGTGGAGGGCCTGCAGGTACCCGAGGGTATCCACGTGCTGGCGGCGGACGACTCCATGGTGGCACGCAATCAGATCAAACGGGCGTTGGAGACCCTGGGGGTGGAGTATACCCTGGTGGTCAACGGTGCCCAGGCCTTGGCGCAATTGCAGCACTGGCGTGATGAGGAGCCAGGGAAACTGGCCAAGCTGGCCTTGGTGATCTCCGATGTGGAAATGCCCGAGATGGACGGTTACACCTTGACCGCTGAGATTCGCAAGGATCCGGCCCTGCGCGGGTTGAAGATTCTGCTGCACACGTCCCTGAGTGGGGTGTTCGATTCCTCCTTGCTGGAGGATATCAAGGCCGATGGTTTTCTGTCGAAATTCGAGGGTGCCGATCTGGCGGGATTCGTGCGCCAGGCGATAGAGGAATTCGTCGCCAGCCAGCAGGCGGCATCACAATGACAATGTTGGGTTGACGAGGGATGGCAGGGGATGATTAGCAAACAGGAATTCGACGAATTTCGCAAGTTTCTCGAGCAGGCCTCGGGTATCGTGCTGAGCGAGGGAAAGCACTACCTGGTCAGCAGCCGCTTGTCGAAATTGTTACAGGAAAACGGTATTGGCAGCATCGCCGAGTTGATCACCTGCCTCAAGCAAAATCGCAAGCCAGGCCTGCGCGAACAGGTGGTGGATGCTATGACCACCAATGAAACCATGTGGTTTCGCGACCGCTATCCCTACGAGATGTTGCAGCAGAGTCTGCTGCCGGAGTTCGCCGAACGCATCAAAACCGGCCCCCTGCGGATTTGGTCGGCGGCCTGTTCCACCGGCCAGGAGCCTTATTCCATCAGTATCGTGGTGGAAGAATTCCTCAAGGCCAATCCCGGCAGTTTTCCCCGCGGTGTGCAGATCGTGGCCACCGATATTTCACCCTCGGTGCTGGAAGTGGCCAAGGCTGGACGTTACGACCAGAGCGCCATCGACCGCGGCGTCAGCCCTGAGCGACGTCAGCGTTTCTTCCGCCAGGATGGGAGATACTGGGAGGTCGTGCCCGAGATCAAGTCACGGGTGTTGTTTCGCCAGTTGAATCTGCAGCAGTCTTTCGTCAGTCTGTCCAAGTTCGATTTGATCTTTTGCCGCAACGTGTTGATCTATTTTTCCTCGGAGTTCAAACGCGATATTCTCGAGCGTCAGGCAGCCCAGCTCAATCCCGGAGGTTATTTGATGCTGGGCAGTTCCGAGGCACCTACTCGCTATACCGATCGCTATGTGATGGTGCGCATGCCCCAGGGTGTGATCTATCAGTGCAAACCCGAGCCCGAGGCGATGCGGGTGAATCAGCGCTAGCCCACTGCCGTGTTTGCCGCCTTGGCGGTAGCTCTTTGCCGGTTTGGCCGGGCCGGACAGCCGTTTTTGCCACTGGCTTGAGAGCGGTTGTGTTTGGGGCGATATTTTCCGTTTAGAAACAGTCTGTTGGTATTCTCCTGTCAGGCTTTTCCAGAGCCTCCGGTGGCTGGCACAGGCTTTGCCTCTTTACTGCCGAAAGCAAAATCGACGGACGAGGGGTAAGCATGCGATTCGATCTGGACAAGGCCATGGGTATTCACGAACAGGCGCTCTATGTGCGCGCACGGCGCAGCAGTGTCATCGCCTCCAATCTGGCCAATGCCGATACCCCCAATTACAAGGCCCGTGACATCGATTTCAAGACGGTTTTGAAGAACCTGGCTGGTGATACGGGGCCTGGGCGCATGCTCAACACCCAGCCTGGCCATATCCAGCCTGCAGGCAGCAGTGTGGACGACGCCGAGTTGCTCTATCGTTACCCCTATCAGCCTTCGATCGACGGCAATACCGTCGACAGCCAGTTGGAGAAGTCTGAGTTCACCCAGAATGCCTTGCGTTACCAGGCGACCCTGCAGTTTCTGGGCGGCAAGATCAAGGGCCTGATGAAGGCCATCAAAGGAGAATAGTCATGTCGTTGATGGGAGTCTTTGAGGTTTCCGGCTCGGCGCTCAGTGCCCAGATCGTGCGCCTGAATGTGACTTCGAGCAATCTGGCCAATGCCGAGACGGTGAGCAGCAGTATCGACAAGACCTATCGCGCCCGCCAGCCGGTGTTTGCCGCACTGGTGGATCGTTTCTCCGACAACCCGGGCATGGTTGGGGTGCAGGTCAAGGGGATCGTGGAAAGCCAGGCCGAGTTGCCCATGCGCTATCAGCCGGATCATCCCATGGCCAACGAGGACGGTTATATCTTCCTGCCCAATGTGAATCCCATAGAGGAAATGGCCAACATGATTTCGGCTTCGCGCTCCTACCAGAACAATGTGGCGGTGATGAATACCTCCAAGCAAATGTTGCAGGCCACCCTGCGCCTGGGTCAATGAGCCTCTGAACGGCGATTGCTGGAGATAGTGAGATGCCCAAGGATATAAGCAACAACCCCTTCATCGATCAGCTCGGCCTGCCCAAGCAGAGCGAGCAGAAAAAAGATGGCAACACCCTGGCCCAGGAACAGTTCCTGGAATTGCTGGTGGCCCAGATCGAGAACCAGAATCCGCTCAAGCCGCAGGACAACGGCGAGTTTCTCGGCCAGATGGCCCAGTTCAGCACCGTTTCGGGGCTGCAGCAAATGCAGAAGTCCATCGATCAGCTCAATGCCAATCTGATGTCCAGCCAGGCCCTGCAGGCCTCCAGCCTGGTGGGGAGGCTGGTGCTGGTGCCAGGTAACAAGGGTTACCTGCCCGAGGGCGAGGGGGATCGTTTCTTCGGTGCCATCGATGTGCCCTCCACCACCACCGGTATCAAGGTGGAGGTGACCTCGGCCAGCGGCGAGCTGGTCAAGACCATTACCCTGGGGACCCAGAACGAGGGTATGAGCCGTTTCAGTTGGGATGGTACCGATGAGCAGGGCAACCCCCTGCCAGCCGGTGATTATCAGGTAACCGCCTCGGGTTATGTGGGCGGTGAGCTGCAGGCCCTGGAGACCAATATCGTGGCACCCGTAGACAGCGTCACCCTGGGACGCAACGGCGGCAAGATGATGCTCAATGTGGCCGGCTTCGGCGCCATGGACATCGATTCGGTGAGAGAGATCCTTTAAGTTTCCTGTTTAGGAGGAGTTGCGTTATGCCTTTTCGTATCGCTCTGAGTGGCCTCAAGGCCGCATCCACGGACCTGAAAGTGACCGGCAACAATATTGCCAACTCGGCCACCTATGGTTACAAGCGTTCGCGGGCGGAGTTCGTCGATGTCTATGTTGCCGCCTATGGTGCCATTTCCACCATCACCAACGGTAGCGGCGTGCGCACGCCCAATATCCGCCAGTTGTTCAGCCAGGGTAACATTGAATACACCGACAACAACACCGATCTGGCCATCACCGGGCAGGGTTTTTTCGTGGTGGAAGATGAGAAGGGGCGTTATCTCACGCGTAACGGCGCCTTTGGTCTGGATCGTGACGGTTATCTCACCAATAACACCGGCCAGCGTTTGCAGGTATTTCCGCCAGTGGAGGTGGGAGCCAACGAGGTAACTTTCAACACCGGTACCCTGACCGATCTGCGCCTGGAGAACGACATCGGTGCGCCGGTGGCTACTTCCGAGGTGGAGATCAATGTCAATCTGGATGCCGACGTCACCCCCATAGGCATCGACACCACTACTGCCGCGGGCCTGGCGGACAACCAGGGTACCACGGGTACCGCGTTCGATCCCACCGACCCCAATACCTATAATCACGTGACCGCCAACACCGTCTATGACTCCTTGGGAGCGCCACATACCGCGACCTTCTATTATCGCAAGGTGGATGATATCGCCACGCCTGGCTCGGTGGACAATGTCTGGCAGGTGTTCACCTATATCGATGGGGTGGAAGTGCCGCCCTTTGACAACGCCACAAGCACTTCCCTGGGAGCGGGTACGCCAGCCTTGATGACGTTTAACCCCGATGGTACCCTCGCCAGCGTGACGCCTGCAGCGTCGGCCACGGGGCCATTGACGATTTCCTATACACCTTTTTCCACCGTGACCGGCTCAGAGGATATCGATATCGATATCAACTACAAGGATACCACTCAGTATGGTAGCGACTTTGCGGTCAACACCCTGAGTCAGAACGGGTTCACCACCGGTCGCCTGTCGGGCTTCGATGTCTCCGACGACGGTACCATCTATGCCCGTTATACCAATGGCAATGCACAAGTACTGGGCATGGTGGCTCTGGGCAATCTCGCCAACCCCCAGGGCCTGCGCCAGAAAGGGGACTCTCTGTGGGTGGAGACTTTCGAGGGGGGAGACTTGGTGCTGGGCCAGCCGGGCACCGCCAGCCTGGGCCTGATCCAGTCCGGTGCCCTGGAGGCATCCACGGTGGAGATCGCCGATGAGCTGGTGAATATGATCGTGGCGCAGCGTAACTACCAGGCCAATGCCCAGGTCATCAGCACGGCCGACCAGTTGACCCAGACCTTGCTGAACATCCGCTGATAGGGTGAGCTGAGCGTGGATCGGATGCTTTACATCGGGATGTCGGGGGCCAAGGAACGCATGCTGGCCCAGGCGGTGAACAACAACAACCTGGCCAATGTCAGCACGGTGGGTTTTCGCGCCGACCTGGAACAGGCCCGCAGCATGCCGGTGTTTGGGCCGGGACTGCCCAGCCGGGCGTTTGCCATGACCGAGCGACCCGGGATCGATTTTTCACCAGGTACCCTGGACATCACCGGCGACCCTATGAATGTGGCGGTCAAGGGTGAGGGCTGGATCGCAGTGCAGGCCCCCGATGGTAGCGAGGCTTTCACCCGCGATGGCAATCTGCGTGTTACTCCCCAAGGCTTTCTGGTCAATGGCGCCGGTCACCAGGTGATGGGCAATGGCGGGCCGATTTCCCTGCCGCCGGCCAAAACGGTCAGCGTCGGTGTCGATGGCACCATCACCATCGTTCCCTTGGGGCAGGCCGCCTCCACCTTGGTCGAGGTGGATCGCATCAAGCTGGTCAAGCCGGATCCTCTCAAGCTGATCAAGGGCGAAGATGGTCTGTTGCGCCTGCGTGAGCCGGAGCCGGTCAACCCCGATGCCAGTGTACGGCTGGAGACCGGCATGCTCGAGCGTAGTAATGTGAACCCGGTGGAGGTGATGGCCAAGATGATCACCCTGGCGCGGGGCTTCGAGATGCAGGTCAAGATCATGAAGACCGCCGACGAGATCGACCGCGCCAGTGAAGAGCTGGTGCGCATGGGCTGATTCCCACTCGCTGTGTTTGCGGTATACTGCCCTCGGTTCAATGCAGGGGGCAGGAATCCTTGAGTTACTATGCCATCATCGTCGGCGCCTTTCTGGTGACCGGACTCGTTCTTACTGCCTATGGCTGGCGCGTGTTCCAAAAGGGACGCCAGGCCCGCCGGTGGCCATCGGTGCAGGGGCGCATCGTGCGCGCCGAGGAGACCTCGGCGGAAGACGATCTGTTGCCCGATATCCGTTTTTGCTACCGTGTCGACGGGCGTGACTATGAAGGCCGGCTGCAATTTCCCGCCGGTACCGCGCCCATGCCGGGCTTCGCCCGTCACCAGGTGGAGAAATATCCCCTGGGCCACGAGGTGACGGTGTATTACGATCCACAATGCCCCCAGCGGGCCACCCTGGAGCCAGGCGCCGCCGATGACTGGATGCTGCTGGCCGTGGGCATCGGCGTCACCCTGCTGGGCATAGGCGCCATGTTCTTCCGTGGCTGACGACCGCAAAGTAGTACTGGAACATGAATGCCCGGATCAAGTCATTCGCCCTGTTGGCCGGTCCCGTCCTGGCGTTGATATTTCCTCTCCTGCTCGATGTTCCGGAACATCCCCAGGCACCGGTGATGGCCGGTATCGCCGCCTGGATGGCGCTGTGGTGGATCAGCGAATGCGTGCCACTGGCGGTCACCGCTCTGATTCCCCTGTTGGCCCTGCCGCTCACCGGTATTGGCACGGCCAAGGAGATTGCCCCGCGCTACATGACCAGCATCATGTTTCTGTTCATCGGTGGATTTCTGATCGCCCAGGCGCTGGAGCGCACCGGTTTACACCGGCGCATGGCTCTGGCCATTCTCGGCCGTTGGCATGCCAGCCCCTTGCAGATGTTGACGGGTTTCGCTGTTGCCACTGCCTTTTTGTCGTTGTGGATCTCCAATACCGCCACCGCCATGCTCATGCTCACCGTGGCCCTGGCGGTACTGGCCCGGCTGGATCAGGAAAGTGATGCCGGCAGCGGGACGCCCTTTGCCGCTGCATTGCTTCTGATGATCGCCTATGCCGCCAACATCGGCGGTATGGGTACCCCGGTGGGCACGGTCCCCAACCTGGTTTTGCTGGAAACCCTGGAGAGTTATGCACCCCAGCTCCGGCCGACGTTTCTGCAATGGATGCTGATGGGCATCCCCGTGGTACTGCTGGGCTTGCTGCTGGTGGGTTGGTTGCTGGGGCGGCGCTTGCGAGGAATGCACTGGCCGAGCGTGGAGGCTGGGGACAGCCTGCGTCAAGAGGGGCAGGCTCTGGGCCCCATGCGCCGGGAAGAGCGCTATGTGGCCTGGGTTTTGGGTCTGACAGCGCTGGCCTGGCTGACGCGCAAGGGCATCAGTTTCGACAGTTTCACCCTGCCGGGCTGGAGCAGCCTGTTGCCCCATTCGGGCATAGACGATGGCAGCGTGGCCATTGCCGGGGCATTGAGTCTGTTTTTGCTGCGCGACCGGCAGGGCCAGCCCATCTTGGGACAGGAGGCTTTCATGCGGCTTCCCTGGGGCATCCTGATCCTGCTCGGTGGCGGCTTCGCCCTGGCCACCGGCATGCAGCAATCGGGTTTGTCGAGCTGGTTGGGGGAGCAATTGAACACGCTTGCCGGCATACCCTTGCCACTGTTGCTGATCCTGGTGGCCTTGCTGATGGTGTTTCTCACCGAGGTCACCAGCAATACCGCCATTACCCAGGTCATGCTGCCCATCCTGGCCTCGGTGGCCCTGGGGGGAAACATGGATCTCACCGTTTTGCTCATGGTGGCCACCTTCTGCGCCTCTTGTGCTTTCATGCTGCCGGTGGCCACGCCGCCCAACGCCATCGTGTTCGGTTCCCAGCGCATTCCCATGCAGCAGATGGTGCGCAATGGCATCGTGCTCAATCTCACCATGCCCTTGCTGATCGTGGCCGCGGTGTTGCTGTTGCGGCCGCTGTTTCCATGATGGCTTGAATTGCCCACAGCCCTGATCTATACCCAAGGGGGAGTGATCCGGAGAAGGTCGCTTGAACGGGGATACAGGGATGTGAGGGGGCTGCCATGGG